>NZ_JBCOIG010000066.1:0-1018 GCF_040926405.1 Collinsella aerofaciens | reverse complement strand
ACCCGTCCTTTCGGGCGGCTATCCCGGGGGAGGGGGCAGGTTCTCCACGTGTTACTCAGCCGTTCGCCACTCGCTTCTGCCCGAAGGCAGGTGCCGTTCGACTTGCATGTGTTAGGCGCGCCGCCAGCGTTCATCCTGAGCCAGGATCGAACTCTCCGTCCAAAATAAATGGGCTTCGAGCCCGTCCGGTCCTCTCAGTCATCGCTGATCGGTTCCGTTCGATTCATATGGTTCTAGTATAGGAAAAGGAATTTCTCGGGGCCGCCTCTCGGCGGCCTTGCGAAAAACAAATCCAAGTTAGACCATTTCAAATGGTTCGATGTCTGCCCGGATGCGACACTGAATGTGTCCATCCTCGCAGTATCCGGTTCTCAAGGTGCACGCCTTGCGGCTCATCCGGTTCGACCGGGCCGCGCGGCAAGGAGATATATTGCCAGACCGGAGGGGCGCCGTGGACGGGAATCGCGCACTCCATATTTTGTTCACAAATGAATTAACTGGGCTCCGAGTTGCTCAGAGTCACAAATATGGTCATAAACCTTGGACAGACCGTATGACCTCGGGAATCTTGCTGTCCACTGTAGACATAGCATCTTTATACCCTCGTCGGTCTCCGCTAGTAAGCCCGTAATAAATTGAAGGACAACGTTAACAAACCTATAAAACGCCAGCGGGGCTCTATCACCAATTAGATAGAGCCCCCGCTGGCGGAGTGTATTTGATTGAAACAACGTTCCTGAATTGATTTGCTGGAAATAAGGAGCAAAAGATCCGTCCGGATATACGTGGCGACAGAACCCTGTAGCTGACTGAGCGCCACCAGAAAGCGGCATAAGCACAAAGATCGGCTCTACCTCACCGCGGACGACAAAGATGCCCTCGACTAAAGCCAATCCGGACACCCCTAAAGCAGATAGAGCAAATGTCGGTTTATACAACGCAAAAAGGGGGAGGCCGCGAGGCCTCCCCCCTTCAAAGTTCAAGCGTACGGCTCGGTGCCGTCCACCGGTCAGCGGCG
>NZ_JBCOIG010000065.1:0-985 GCF_040926405.1 Collinsella aerofaciens | reverse complement strand
ACAGCGCCGGATATACCTCACCGCGCATAGCATCGGCCAAGATACCAAGCTTGCCGCGCACGCCAGCCTTCCACGCCGTCCAAGCGCAAGCGTCGAGCGTCGACACGCCCAGCAGCGGAACATTGGCACCACGCGCGAGGCCCTTGGCAGTGGAGATGCCGATGCGCACACCCGTAAAGGACCCCGGGCCGCGGCCGACCACATAGCAACCAACATCGCTGCGATCCAGACCGGCTTGAGCCAGCACGCCATCAACGGTATTCACGAGCTCAACGTTGGCGTGACGGCGACACATGTGGTCGCCACTCACGAGCTTCGTCTCGCCCGTCTGCCCATCAATCCAGCTTGCCGCGCAGGCAAGCATGTCGGTCGAGGTATCGAGCGCCACCACCAGCGCGTTGTCGTTATGCAAGCTCATCTTGTACAGCCCTATCAATCAAATGGGAAAGCTCCATTGCGCGGTCACCGTGCGCCTCAAGCGTTATCGTTCGCACATCGCTGTCGCCCTCATCACGCTTGAGCGTCACCGAAAGATACTCATCCGTCAGCTCGTCCTGGAATTGTTCGCCCCATTCCAGCAGGCAAGCACCCTCATAGCCCAGCACATCGAAAATGCCCGTATCCTCGAGCTCGTAGGCATGCTCCAGGCGGTATAGATCAAAGTGAAACAGCGGAATACGACCTTGATCGTGAACGGCCATGAGCGCAAACGTAGGGCTCGTAACCATATGCCCATCGCCCAGCCCGCGCGAGACGCCCTTGGTAAAGTGAGTTTTGCCCACTCCCAGGCCACCGGTCAGGATGAGCACATCGCCGTCCTCAAGGCACGGTGCAATTAGCTCGCCAAAGTACTCCGTATCGGCAGCGCAAGTCGTTTTGTAAGTACCTACCCCCAGGCGCTCCAGGGACATATATGCTCCTTATTATTCCGAGGCGTCCTCTGGTGCGGGATGTCGCTCCAGATAGTCGCCCAGCATCTTAAAGT
>NZ_JBCOIG010000064.1:0-1148 GCF_040926405.1 Collinsella aerofaciens | reverse complement strand
TAGCCCCTCCAAGCCCTCCTGAGCCTTTGCCAGCGGCTCAGCTTCTGCTCGGTCGATTCCAGCGCGAGCGTCTGGGCGGTCTCGTGGTGGAGCGCCTGAGCGCCCTGCACGGCCTTGGTGCTGTCGGCCACGGTCTCCATGAGCTTGGCTATCTGCTCGTCCTTCTTGGCGAGCTGCCCGATTAGCGCCGCGACAGCCGCCGAATCGCCGCCGTCTGGGGTGCTGGCATCTGTCTGGCAAGTGTCTGGCATCTGTCTGGCAAGGCGTATGGCACGCTCGACGGCGGCTCCCTGCGCCACGCCCCACCCGGCGGAGAGTTCCACCAGTTCATCGTATGCGTCTTCCTCGATTCGGAAGGTCTTCTTTACCTTGGCCAAGGTGCTGGCTCCTGTCTGGCAAATGTATGGCAAAGTGTATGGCACGTATTCAAGCACATCGGTGTTCCCCTTCCCAGTCCCTAATCGAAAACGCGTTTCGGGCTGATATCCCGGATTACCTGTAGGTAGTCTTCACCCTCCGGTTCATTCATATCCTCATAGGTGCGCCAAGACTTAATGTTCTGCATGACCCAAGGCTGTTTAGAAAGGGTGGCGCAAACAGGGCACTGCGCTCCGAACTGCACCTCGCGGCTCTTTGCCTGCCAAGTGCCAAGGCCTATGCGGACGTTACCCATTTGCTCCGCGTATTCTCCCACGCAGTCGTAGAGGTCATCTACGTTGTAGCCATTCCTTTTTGCCTTCTCCTCATCGAACTCGATGGTGAAGCGCCAAGGTTCCATTGCCATATCACTCACCCGCCTTGATTTCCGGCTCCGTCATATCGACGTGGATATGACCGTCCTCGTACCACGCGCCGTCGGGCAGGCCGTCGGTGTCGCACCTCCAACCCCTCAGCCACTTGATGACGGTAGACCTCGACACGCCCAGCGCCTTTGCTATGTCCGAGTGGTTGGCATCCGGGTGCTCCCGGGCATAGGAGCGAATCAGCTCGCGCTTCTCACCGCTTCCCTTCGGCCGACCTTGCAACGCATGACCGGCATCCTCGCTCAGAATCTCAAGGTTCGAACGCGCCATTCTGAGGTGCAGCGCCTGCTTCCTGTAGTTCCGCTTGTTTTTCGGGATCGCTATTCCCGATATCCTCTCCAAGTC
>NZ_JBCOIG010000063.1:0-1176 GCF_040926405.1 Collinsella aerofaciens | reverse complement strand
GGCAATTATTACTACGCGATGTATGGGGATCCGTCGATTCGCTACGTGAGCCTGATGGATGCCGAGGGCGCGAGCCCCGATAGGCTCGTGGTTCCCGAGCCGCGCCGTTCGTAGCCGATAGCTTTACCGCAATGCAAAACGGCCCTGCATCTCCCGTGAGGTGCAGGGCCGCTTTCGTTGATTTGTGACGTCGCTAGAAGTTGGCGTCGTTGAGTTGTTCACTTTCGAGGCCGTCGAGCAGTTGCTGTTCGGGCGTATCGGCGACGCTCTCGAGCAGCTCGGTGGGATCGACGTTCATGTCCCTACCGGCCTCGTTGCCGTTGACCAAGTCGTCCGAGAAGATGTCGACTTCCATTTCCTCGGCCTCTTCGATCTGAACCTCGAGCGGCACCTGGGTGCGCACGAGCTTAACGGCCGGGCGCATGCGGGCAAACAGCGGCACGTACTCGATGATGATGGCCGAGTTCTCAAGACCGTACCAGCGTGCCGGGCTTCCGCAGGCGCGGCGGACGGCGTACTTGATGGCCATCACGCGGTGGTCATTGCGGTTGATGTCCGTTTCGGGGGCAAGCATCTTGCGCAGCATACAAAAGCGGAAGTCACCCACGTTGCCGCGTGTCTCGTAGATGGAGTAGATGTGATGTTGCGGCGGCAGCTCGCCCGATGCCATCAAGTCGCCGACGATCTGACGCAGATAAGCGTTGACGCGCTGGTTGACTTTAAAGCCCAGGTCCAGGCGAACGCGGAAGAGGAAGTCCGTGCCAAAGGTCTCGACGGAATACTCGTGCGTATAGGGTTCGTCGGTAACGTGCACGTTAATGAACCAATATGCCTTGGCGCGCTTGGGATGCTTATCCAGGATGGAATAGAGCACGTCGCGGTCGAGCGTGAGCGGGTCGGGGCTGTTGGTGAGAAATACCAGATTGTCGGCGAGCACGGGATAGGTCTCGTCGTTGCGCAGGCGGTTGAGCTGATCGATGTACTTGGAGACGGGCAACAGAATCGTCTGCGTGCGCTCGATGGCGGTGCCGCGGCGCCACACGTACATAAGGCCAAACAGCAGTGCGGCCAGGAAGATCATGACGTAGCCGCCGTCAAAGAACATGGTGAGGCACGAGGCGAAGAAGCACAGCTCAATGGCACCAAAGAGCAGGGCGAAGACGCAGGCACCCAGCC
>NZ_JBCOIG010000062.1:0-1273 GCF_040926405.1 Collinsella aerofaciens | reverse complement strand
GCCCAGACGCTCGCGCTGGAATCGACCGAGCAGAAGCTGAGCCGCTGGCAAAGGCTCAGGAGGGCTTGGAGGGGCTAGCCATGAAGCTCTGACCCAAATTGCAACATGGTCGCCGGCAGGAAAGGGGAGCCTTCAAGGCTCCCCTTTCTGTTAGCTTCCCTGCTGCTTTACGCTATGGCCATGAGACCATCGGCGAGGATTCCGCGGGCATACGCACCCGTCGACTTGCCCTCGGCCTTCGCTTCCTTCTCAAGCGCCCGTTTCATGGCGGCGGGAACCTTGAGGGACAGCGTCACGGTCTCGGGCGCTGCTTTCGGGAGCTTGCCCTCGACAACCTCGCCAACGTTGACCCATCCGCTAGGCCACTCATCGCGCTCAAGGGCGCTTTCCCAATCGGCAATCATCTCATCGGTAACGACCTTGCCGTTCTCGGCAACGATTCCGTTCATGTCTACCTCCATCCCAGCTCACGCTTGAACTTCTTCGTCGGCGGCACCATCGCGTGGAACACGCACCAAACGCCGTCGATATCCATGAATCCAATCAGCTCGGCAAATCTACCGTCGGGAAGCGAGCCGACCGAAATCCAGAGCGGCGGGTCATCCGTGCCGTTTCGCTGACGGCATCTAATCGGGTTCTCCCACGCATACGCGACTTCCTCGCTGGTAAGCCCGTGCTTGAGGGCGTTCCCATGCACTCTGACCACTGCCGTTCTCCTTTCTTTCCTAATAAGTATACCAGATGGGTATACCTAATTAAAGCACCTGATTATCGAGCGGTCGCGCTGGGGCTTCGTGGCCGTCAAGCTCCCTTCTGGCACCCCTCATATCCCCGACTTCATCGAGCAGAGACCACTCGCCCATCTCCCTCGAAAGCCCTTCCATCTCCACGACCTTCTCCCTGGCACCGTTGACGAGCACCTTCTCCGCTCGTCTGCCGTCACGTGCCGTCATGAAGTCGCGACCGGCCGCGAGCGCGGCCTTGCAAATCGGGTTCTCGGCGAACTCGGCGAGCTTGGCCTTGAAGCTACCGAGGAACCCCCTCACCGACAGGCACTCGGCTATCTGCGCCAGCTCGGCCTTGATGCGCTCGAACCTCGCGGCGAAGCTCTCGACCTGCACCTTGCACTCGGCGAGCTGCGCCCGCGCTGACGCAAGATCGGCATTGGCGGAAGCAAGCTCCGCCCTCGCCGACTCGAGCAGGTTGGCCTTCTCGTCCAGCTCGGACTGAACTCGGCGGCTCTCGGCCTTGTATTCGGCCACGGACTTGTGCC
>NZ_JBCOIG010000061.1:0-1354 GCF_040926405.1 Collinsella aerofaciens | reverse complement strand
GGCTTATAGGACAAAATGTGTGTCCCGATAGAACATCCGTTTCTATCCATTAATCAAGCCAGAACGGGTACGGGTCCCTGTGGTGGAGGTCCTCCCACACGGCCCTGTCGCCCCACTCCGGCCCTCCGTCCTCGCGCGACGGCGAGGCGGAGTAGACGCTGAACAGGAAGTCGATGTCCGCGTCGGTCGGCATCGCGGCGAGCTTCTCGCGCGCCGTCCTCGCGTCCCCCGAGTGCGCGTGGCACCACCAGAACACCGCCTTCACGCGCTTGACCGACGTCAGCCCCCGGTGGTTGCGCAGGACGGCCCTCAGCTGCGAGTTCACCCCTCCCTCGATCATGTTGTTGGTCGACGGCAGCGGGCCGGCCTTGGCTAGGGCGGGGTCGAGGTAGGTGAACAGCGTCCCCGCCGACACCAGCGACGACAGCGACGAGCGCGCCCGCCTCAGCCTCTCGTGGGTGTAGACCCTCCTGCCGTCCACCACGGTCCTGTCCTCCAGGAAGTCGGCCCAGAACCCGCACCAGTCGAGGTAGCGCTCGACCCAGAGCTCGGCCTGGTGCAGCGTCTCGATGCCCATGAGGTCGCGCGCGATGAGGTAGAGCTCGCGCCCCGCCTGGAGCTTCGGCCGCGTCGTCGTGTAGCGCTTGACCTGCGAGAAGGCGTGGAAGGTGCACCTCTGGACCCTGGTGCGCGGCCAGGTCTCGCGCACGGCCTTGGCGAACCCGCTCCCGCCGTCGGTGACGACCACCTCGGGCGCCGGGATCGGCGACATGAGGGCCGACCACGCCCTCGAGTTCTCCGACCTCGCCATGTACCAGGAGACCACCCTCTCGCCGCTGCAGCATATGAGCACGACGAGGTCGCGCGCGACCCAGATCCCGTCGACGTGGAGCACGCGGTGCAGCTCGCCGTCGGGGACGGGCATCGGCCAGACCTCCCAGAACTCGGCCGTCCTGCGCCTGAAGGACCGCCCGCCGCCCGGCATCGCCGCCTGGGAGTCCTTGGAGAGGAGCCACCCGAGGAACTCGTCCAGCCTCGTCGCCGTGTCGTCGTACCTCACCGTCGTCGACGCGCCGCAGGCCGTGCACCTCCACCGCTGGGACCCCGATGAGGTCCTGCCGTTGCGCTTGGTCCGACCGCCGCAGTAGGGGCAATAAACGGCCTTCATGGGCACCTCTTCCGAAAGGATATTTAACGGTTCCGGAAAAGGTTATCTACCTGCGGGAACGATAGGCAACCGGACACGCATTCTGTCCGAGCGGTTAAAAGCGGGCACGGAATTTAAACGGCTGAAAAAGGGGCATCGACCTGCGCCGATGCCCCCAACGTGGACACACATTTTGTCCTATAAGCC
>NZ_JBCOIG010000060.1:0-1581 GCF_040926405.1 Collinsella aerofaciens | reverse complement strand
TGGGGACGTTCCTTTTAATATGAGCAGGACATTGTCAAGAGGCAAAATCGGGCCTGGCCCCAACGATATGGGGTCAGGCCCTCTCCCTATATCAACCCGTCCGCGGCGACCTCGGCGTGTCTTCCCGACGCTCGTCTTTGCAGTTTAATATCCGCCCGTGGCGATCTCTCGCTGGGCAATCCGTTGCTACGGCTGAGGCTTCTACGTCGAACCGACAGTCTGTGCACGCGTGTGGCGCCCTGGGCGCTCGCAGAAAAGGGACCTGAGGTTCGCCTCAACGGCTTCGGATCCAACCGCTTCCGGGGTGATCGGCTTATGTGCGGGGGACCGCCCCCCCCTACGCCTCCTCGGCCATGAGGCCGACCGCCCACACCCAGCAGGCGAGCTCGCGCGCCGTGGCGACGTTCGCCTTGTTGTTGTGGACCCCGCGCGCGAGCAGGGTCCCGCGCCTCTCGACCAGCCTCCGCACGCCCTTGGCGGCATGCCTGCGGGCGCCCGGGTCCGGGGCCTGGCCCCTGGCGGGCTCCTTCGGCCGCGCGGAGCACGTCAGGTAGTGCCACGCGGCCTCGACCAGCGCCTTTCTCAGGTGCTTGTTGCCCGCCTTGGTGATCGCGCCCCTGCGGTCGCT
The DNA here is from genome assembly GCF_040926405.1 of Collinsella aerofaciens. Taxonomy (GTDB): domain Bacteria; phylum Actinomycetota; class Coriobacteriia; order Coriobacteriales; family Coriobacteriaceae; genus Collinsella. The sequence goes on along the minus strand of NZ_JBCOIG010000060.1, from coordinate 953 downwards.
CTCCCCGCTGGAGTGCTCGGAGGGCGTCAGGCCGACCCACGCGGCGAACGAGCGGGCGTTCCTGAACCTGGAGAACTCGCCGGCCTCGAACACGAGGTCGGCGGCGGTCGCGGTGTCGACGCCCTTGAGGCAGCGCAGGGAGTCGACCCTCCTCCTCCACCTGGGCTTGCGGGCCTCGGCCTCGACGAGCCCCTCGAGCCTCGCCTTCTCCTCCGCCGCCCGCCTGACCGCGTCGACGTAGTAGGCGAGCACGTCGTTGTCGGCCCCCTCCGCGAACCTTATCGACTCGATCCAGGACCAGTGCGCCCGGGTCCAGTTGCCCTTCCTGCGGCCGGTGGGCGTCCTCTCGTCGAAGACGAGCCCGTGCCTGAGCAGGAACTTGGAGAGCCGCTGCTTCGAGCGCGAGAGGTCGTCCCTCGCGTCCTCGAGCGCCCTGGTCAGGTCGCGGGCGGCCTCGCACTCGTCGTCGGGGACCCACACCTCGACCACGTTGCCGACCGACAGCATGCGGGCGAGGAACTCGGCGTCGTTGCGGTCGTTCTTCCTGCGCCTGTCCGCGCTGGGCTTGATCATCTTCGAGACGGCGCCGACCACGCAGTCGACCCCGAGGCCGGAGAGCCTCTTCTGCAGGTCGAACCCCGTGACCCCGGACTCGTACACGCACCTGGCCCTGGGGTCCACGGACCGCACCCACCCCGCGACGGCGCCGGCGTCGTAGCCGAAGGTCGCGCAGCGCACCTCCCCGGTCATGACGTCGAGGGAGACTGCCTTTATCGAGCGGGCGTGGACGTCGAGGCCGACGAAGATGGTAGTATCGAGCATGGGAGCCCCTTCCATGAATGCGGCGTGGCCGCCGCGGCTGAATTAGACACTCACCATTGTCGGCCTAATCCGCGGTCTTTCATGCAGCAGGGGCTCTCAATGTTTTTATGTCCTGCTCATATCGTCTCTGC
>NZ_JBCOIG010000059.1:0-1581 GCF_040926405.1 Collinsella aerofaciens | reverse complement strand
GGTTGATTTCCGATCTCAGCCGAACACTTTGAGCGGATAGGCCGTTCCCGCAGCTAGCCGAACGCCCCCGAGGCCCCATCCGGGACCCGGGGGCGGCATTTTCCCAGTTGAAGGAACGGTGGAGATGTGTTTCGATGGGTCCGGTGGCCATGCTCCGCCCGCCGCCCGGCACCTCTTCCCAGACTCAGCCGGACGGTCGGTCCGTCTATTCCGTTTTTCCTCTAGGCTAGGCCAGCGGGGCATCGCCCCTCTCTGCGCGCGCCCTCTCGATGAGCCCCGGCGTCAGGTCGAGATCGCCGAGCGGCACGTCCCCCACGCCGTAGGCGTCCAGCAGCGCCGCCGCGTCCTCCCCGAGCATCGCCCTGAAGGCGCGCGCGGGCGTCGCGAAGCCGAGCGCGCCGCGGGGCTCGGAGTTCACGTGCGACATGGCGAGCGCCAGGTCGGCCGGGGCGAGCCGGTCGAACCTGATTCCGGCGCCCTTGGGCAGCAGCTTCCTGATCTCGACGTGGTTGCGCTCGCAGGCGCCCTTCTGGTCGCTGCGCCCGGGGTCGCAGTAGAACAGCCTCGTCTCGCCCGGCCCCTCGCCGATGAGCGCCGCGATGGCGCCCTCGTCGGAGAACTCCGCGCCGTTGTCGGTGAGCACGGCGCGGAAGACCCTGCCCATGCCGTCGGCGCCGAGGATGGCCCGGACGCCCTCCAGGGCGTCCGCGACGCGCCCGGCGGTCTTCTCCTCCAGCGGCAGCGCGAGCTGGAGCCTGCTGGGTCGGTGCAGCAGCGTGAGCAGGCAGGCGGAGTCCTCCCGGGCCCCCTCGACGGTGTCCATCTCCCAGGCCGCGGCGCACGCGTCCTCCCCGAGGGCGAGGAACGCGGCATGCGACCTGCGGGCGGAGTGGCGCGTGGCCGCCCGGCCCGCGGCGCGCTTCCTCGGCCTGTAGCCGACCTTGCGCCTGAGCTCCATGTTGGTCATGCCGTCGTAGCCCGCCGAGACCCAGCGGTAGATGGTCGACGGCGACAGGTCCACCGGGCCGCCGTTGCGCGCCGCCATCTGCTCGGGCGACAGCCCCCGGCGCAGGCAGTCCCTTATCGCCTCCAGCCTGGCCGCCGCGGCGGGCTCGTCGGCGTCTATCCCGCGCCTGGACGAGGCGAGGACCGAGTCGGCGCACAGCTGCGCGGCCCGGGCCTCGTAGAAGACGTGGGGGCGGCGCTTGCAGCCGATCGCGCGGTACCGCCCGCACCCGTTGCAGCATCGCGGCCACGCCGCCAGGCGCGGGCAGGCCGCCGACAGGTCGGCGGAGGCGTCCACGCGCTCGCCGCGCCTGGCCTTCGGCGCCGTCACGAACCTGTGCGACGCCACCTCGGCGCTCACCGTCGAGGGCGACCTGCCCAGCTCCCTCGCGATCTCCCTGCACGACGCCCTGCGCTCCAGCATCCTCTGGACCGTGTCCCGCTCGTGCCTCGTGAGCCTTCCGTAGGACCTCGGGACCGCCCTCGCGGAGCCCTTTCTCTTCTTTCCGGACATGCCGTCCTCCGATCTCCCGGGGCCGGCCGGCCCGGCCCTCAGGGTATCGGGTTCCCACATTC
>NZ_JBCOIG010000058.1:0-1849 GCF_040926405.1 Collinsella aerofaciens | reverse complement strand
GGCACGAGCTGCTTGGTGAGCACCAGGCGGCCGAGCATGGCGAAGCCCATGGCAGGCAGGATGTTGGCGGCAACGCCAAAGCCAGCAAGGACAAAGGGCGGGATGAAGTCGAGCATGCCCTGGATGGCGTCAGCACCCAGATAGAACGACAGCGAGCACAGCAGGAACGCCATGATGATACCGGTCAAACCGATCAGGAAGTGCATCGCATAGACACCCTTAAGGTTGCCCCGGCCGGAGAAGACATCAGCGCGGTCAACCAGGATCGGCAGGGCGGCGTTGAGGATGTTCTTGATGGCAAGGCACAGCGTGGCGATGGGCATGGCAAGCGCGATGGCTGCCTCGGTGCTCTGGCCCAGCTGGATAGCGAAGGCGCAGGCGAGCACGCCGCCGATCGTCTCATCAGGCGGCACGTAGGCGCCGATGGAGATCGAGCCCATGAACAGCAGCTCCAGGCTGGCGCCGATCGCGAGGCCGGACTGCAGGTCCCCCAGCACCAGGCCCACGAGCGGGCACAGGACGATGGGGCGGAACGCATAGAGCGTACCGAGCTGGAAGTCGAACTTACCAAATGCGGCGATAAGTCCGATGAGGATTGCTTGGGTAAGCATATATCCCCCTTTCCTAATAGGACACTACGAAGAGCTCAGACTCTTCGAAATTGAACGCCTAGAGCACGCTGGCGCAGTCAACCTTGGGGTCATCGGCCAGGGGTCGAATCTCGACCTCAACGCCACGATCCAGCATCTCGCGCACATCGGCTTCCTCGGCCGCGGTCAGGAAGATCTGATGAGAGACCTGACGAGCATCGGGACGCTTCTCGTCCTTGGGCTTGGTGTTGCCCAGGTTGACCGACTTGATCTGCGGGCAGCCCTCAACAAGCTGCTTTGCCTCAGCAATAGTGGCGACACAGATGATCATCTTGTACTTGTCGGTCACGCCCGAGTTGATAGCTTCGATTGCATGCTCCATATCTTTGATGACGAGCTTGCAGCCGGCAGGCTTGCCCATCTTGAGCGTCGTCTTCCACACCGGGTCGTTAGCGACCTTATCGCCCACGCAGAAGATGCAGTTGGAGCCAAGGCCCTGAACCCAGGAAACTGCGACCTGGCCATGAAGCAGGCGATGGTCAACGCGAAGTAGCTGAATCATAATGTGACCCCCCAAAGGTCTTGTGCCGTCTTACGGCGTGTCAGTAGGTGCTGCGGATTAGAACTCTTCTTCCTCGTCGTCATCGACCAAAAGATCGTTGACAAACTTCACGCGCGTATCGTCCGCAGCGACGATGGCGCGAATCGTCTCCTCAACCGGCGCCGACTCGTCAGAGAACAGCAACTGGATGAGGAGAGGAAGGTTCATGTTGGTAACGAGGTACGTGCGGGGACGCGTCTGGACGATCTTGGTAAACTCGTTGTTGACGCTGCCGCCAAAGAGGTCGGTGCAGACAACGACATCATCGTCAGCAGACATGCCTGCCAGCAGTTTTTGGGCCTCCTCGGCCACGTCCATGCGGCCATCGACGAACATCGAAAGATCGTGGACGTTGTCGCGAGCGCCCGAGAGCAGCTCGACGCTCTCCTTGATGCCGGTAGCGAAGTGCGCATGGCTGGCGATGATGTACTGTCTCATTCTGTGTTCCTCTCAATAGCCCGGCACGTTCCCGCACCCGTTTTCTTTAGTAGTCGAACTGGTGATAGTAGCGACGATACTTGAGGTTGTGCTTGGTGACCGTCTCGTAGTAGCGAGCCAGGCGGTCGGTAACGAGCACCGTCAGAATCCACGGAGACACGATGACGCGGAACTCGTCGTCAAGGCCGGGGATCGCGAACTCGGCGGTGTCGATGATGTT
>NZ_JBCOIG010000057.1:0-1882 GCF_040926405.1 Collinsella aerofaciens | reverse complement strand
GGCACGAGCTGCTTGGTGAGCACCAGGCGGCCGAGCATGGCGAAGCCCATGGCAGGCAGGATGTTGGCGGCAACGCCGCAACCGTCGATCACAAAGGTCGGGATGAAGTCGAGCAGGCCCTGGATGGCATCGGAGCCCAGGTAGAATGCGCCGCCGCACAGCAGGAAGTACTCAAGGCAGCCAAAGAGGCCCATGCTCCAATGTGCCGCGTAGATACCCTTGAGGTTGCCCTTGGCAGCGCACTTGTCAGCAATGTCAACAATGATCGAGAATCCAGCATCCGTAATGTTGCCGATCGTCAGCGAAAGGACGGCGATAGGCATGGCGAGCGCGATGGCCGTCTCGGTACCCTGACCGAGCTGAATGGCAAACGCGCAGGCGAGCACGCCGCCGACGGTTTCGTTAGGCGGTACGTAGGCGCCGATGGAGATCGAGCCCATGAACAGCAACTCCAGGCTGGCGCCAACGGCAAGGCCGGTCTGCAGGTCCCCCAGCACCAGGCCCACGAGCGGGCACAGGACGATGGGGCGGAACGCGTAGAGGGTGCCGAGCTGGTAGTCGAGACATCCAAACGCTCCGACTAAGCCGACGAGGATTGCTTGGACAAGCATAATTCCTCCCAATAAGGAATCTCGAACCGTCGTCACTCCCGTCGCGCGCGTTGTTGATATCAATTCCGGGAGTTCGATTCCACGGCTCGAAGCGTACCTGGTGTGCTGCTAACACCCATGCCAGGCACAAATGATTTGATACCAATTATAGATATGCAGGTTCTTACTATTTAATACCACTCGCTCAGCGGGGTGTTTTTACCGTAAACGGCAGACGTATCTCATCAGGCGCGCTCTTTGTTTCGATGGCGGACAAGCGCCACCAGAAAGCCATCGCCAAAGGCATCGGATGCCAAGTTGGCCACAATCACCAAAACGATAATCGCCGCGCCCAAAAACTCGTTCCAGCGAAAAACCTCGCCAAAGAAGAGTGCCGACCAGCAGGGAGCGAGCACGACCTCGCTCATGCAAACCAAGTTGGCCGCAAACGCGTTGGTTCGCGCGATCCCCTTGGCATACAGCACGCTCGCAAGGCCACTGCAAAAAAGGCCATGCACCAGCATGAGCCCCCACTCAAATGGTCTCACGGAGTCTAGGGCGCCAGCAAAATAGACGATCGGCAGCATCGAGATACCGCAGGAGATGAGCGAGGACACCATGGGCGACGCATCGGGGCGAGAGTTCAAAAAGAAACACAGCCCAAAGGTGGCTCCCGAAATGACGGCAAGCAGGTTGCCGAGCATGCCCTCGGCGCTCAAATCGCCTAAAAAGAAAAGTCCCATACCCGTAAAAGCAACCAACACGGAGGCAATCTTCGCAGGCGAGGGCAACGTGCGAGTTGCGAGCGACTGATACACGATAACGAAAATCATCGAGGTGTACTGCAGGACGATCGCGTTGCCGACCGTCGTGAGCTGGTTGGCAAAGTTAAACGTGGTGCCCGTCACGAAGTTGCAGACGGCCACAAGGACAATAAGACGGCTGACGCGGAAGACGGGCCTACCGACGAGCAGGATAAAGAGCGCCATAAATATTGCCGTAACGGCACCGATCAAAAGAGCTGACTGCGAATTGGCGCGAACGAGGATGCCGATAAAACTCCATAAGAGCGCCGTGCCAAATAGATACATCGCCCCGCTCACGCCATTATCGGGTGGATTGTCAGATCGAATCACGAAGCACCTCCAGCTAGCTTTCGGTAATAAAAAACGGCGACCGCAATGGGTCGCCGTTTCCCTTGGGGGCAGATAATAGGCCGGGCCCTTACGCCAGCACGCCGAAGAACGCGCCGATGATGCCCACGACCATGGTGGCCACGATCAGCACCATGG
>NZ_JBCOIG010000056.1:0-1915 GCF_040926405.1 Collinsella aerofaciens | reverse complement strand
GAGAGTGGCAGTGCGGAGCCGTCGGCGCCCTCGACGACGGTGACGGCGGTGGTCTTCTCGACGGCCTCGCTCTCGCCGGTGAGTGCGGACTCGATCACAAACAGGTCGCGCGCGGTGATGATGCGGGCGTCTGCCGGCACCATATCGCCGGCAGAGAGGCGGATTACATCGCCGGGGACGAGCTCGTCGAAGGGGATCTCGATGCGCCCGCCGTCGCGCAGGGCGGTGCAAGTGTTGGAGACCAGGTCCTTGAGGGCCTCTGCCGCATTGCCGCTGCGGGCTTCCTGGATAAACTTCATGCCGCCCGATACCAGCAGCATGGTGCCGATGACGATGACCGTGGAGGGGTCGCGCTGCGGTTCGGGCACGGCGAGCACGTCGATGTAGAGCGAGACCAGTGCGAGCGCGGCGAGGATGCCGGCGAAGGGATCGATGAACGCGTCGGCGATGCGGCGGGCGAGCGTTTTGGTCGTTGCCTCGATGGTGTTGGGGCCGACGGCGTTCAGGCGCTCAGTTGCCTGCTCGACGGTGAGGCCGTTTGCCGTGGCGTCAAGCAGTACGAGGGCGTCCTCGGCACTATGGGTGGCGGCGAATATGGTGTTCTTGGACAGGCCGGTATGAGCGGCAGGGCGCGCCGTGCGGCGGCGCTTGGAGATGGCTTCGAGTACCGTGACGGTTTTGAGCATCAGCATAGGGTCCTCCTTGTTGAGGGGAGTTAGCGTACGTGTCGTATTTGCTTCAAAAAACCTAGATGTCGCTCACGTCAAGCTCTTGAGCCCACAAAGGGTGCAGCGCGCCTTTGCGGTGGTTTTGGCGATCTGCCGGTGGCGTTTATGCGTGTGCGGAGTCCTCGCGGCGTGCCGAGGGCGACATGCAGGTTTTTCGACTAGGACTGCCTTCCATGGCACACCTCCTAAAGGCTGAGCGCAGTGCGCTTTGGGTATCTCGTACCCCTTTTTAATCCGCCCGTATTCTTGATGAGGGGGTTTGACATGTCAACCCCATTGTTCGGAAAACCATTCCCCCTGACAAAGCCTTTACAGAATGCCGTGGCCCCAAAGCGCGTCCGCATCTACGCTTCGCCTGCGCTAAACTGGAAGGCACGTACGCGATTACGAGAGGAGCCCGCATGGAGGCTTACAAGCAAGAGTTCATCAAGTTTATGGTCGAGTCCGACGTCCTTAAGTTCGGCAGCTTTACGCTCAAGAGCGGCCGTCAGTCCCCGTTCTTTATGAACGCCGGCGCTTACGTGACGGGCTATCAGCTCAAGAAGCTGGGCGAGTATTACGCCCAGGCCATCCACGATAACTTTGGCGACGACTTTGACGTGCTGTTTGGACCGGCCTACAAGGGTATTCCGCTGGCCGTCGTGACCGCCATTGCCTACCATGAGCTGTACGGCAAGGAGGTCAAGTACTGCTGCGACCGCAAGGAGGCCAAGGACCACGGCGCCGACAAGGGTAACCTGCTGGGCTATGAGCCCCAGGACGGCGACCGCGTGGTCATGGTCGAGGACGTCACCACCAGCGGTAAGTCCATCGACGAGACCTATCCCAAGGTCAAGGCTGCTGCCGATGTCGAGATCAAGGGCCTCATCGTGTCCCTCAACCGCATGGAGGTCGGCAAGGGCGGTGTGACCACCGCTCAGAAGGAGATCGAGGCCAAGTACGGTTTCCCCGTCGCGAGCATCGTCTCCATGGCTGAGGTCGTCGAGACCCTCTACAACCACGAGATCGACGGCAAGGTTGTCATCGACGACGAGCTCAAGACCGCCATCGACGCCTACTACGAGCAGTACGGAGCACGTTAGTTACGGCGTTTTACCAAACGCCGTAACTGCTCGACGCTGCGCGGGCCGCATTTGGACAATCTGACGTTCAACTTCAAGGGCGCGACCAGAAGGTCAGCGCCCTTT
>NZ_JBCOIG010000055.1:0-2172 GCF_040926405.1 Collinsella aerofaciens | reverse complement strand
CCGCGCGGCAAGGAGATATATTGCCAGACCGGAGGGCCCCCGCGGGCGGGAATCTGGGCGTACACATTTCCTACACAGTTTGAGATTCTCAGCTGTATTTGCCAGCAATAAAGAGGGGACCTCGTTTCCGAGATCCCCTCCTCTGTCTATCTATAGAAATAGGCTTTCAAAGCCTTAGGCCAGCAGCTTGCGGCCGGACTCCTCAATCGCGTCAAGTGCTGCATCTGCCTCGGTGGCATCCGCGCCCTTAGCGAAGATGTACAGCTTAATCTTGGGCTCGGTGCCGGAAGGACGAACAATACCCTTATTGCCACCCTCAAGATCGAACTCAATGACATTAGCCTTCGGCAGGCCGTTCACGCAGGTGTTGTAATCCACGACGGCCTCGATCTTGGAACCGGCGAGCTCCGCGGGCGGGTTCTCGCGCAGACCGGCCATGATACCGGCCATCTTTGCCGCACCCTCAGCACCCGGATAGCTCAGCGAAATCGTCTTGTTGTGATAGTAGCCATACTTCTCGTACAGCTCGTGCATCGCGTCGGCGAGGTTCTTGCCTTGCAGCTTGTAATACTGCGCCATCTGGCAAATCAGAAGCGAAGTGCTCACCGCGTCCTTGTCGCGCACGTGGTCGCCGGCCAGATAGCCGTAGCTCTCCTCAAAACCGAAGATAAAGCGATCGACCTCGCCAGCATCGGAAAGCGAGGTAATGATGTCACCGATGTACTTGAAGCCCGTCAGGCAACGACGGAGCTCAAAGCCATACTCCTCGGCCAAAGCATCGACCATGGCGGAAGAAACAATGGTAGTAACCGCGACCTTCTTGGTGAGGTCCTCGCCGCGGGCGGCACGGGTCTTGCAAATATAGTCGAGCAGCAGGACGCCCATCTCGTTACCAGTCAGCAGCAGGTAGTCATCACCATTCTTGACGGCAACGCCAACACGGTCGGCGTCGGGATCGGTTGCAAGCAGCAGATCAGGGTGAACCTGCTCGCAGAGATCGATGCCCTTCTGCATGGCCTGACGGATCTCGGGGTTAGGATACGGGCAGGTCGGGAAATCGCCGTTAGGCTCCTTCTGCTCGGGAACAACCGTGACATCGGTGATGCCAGCGCGCTCGAGCACCGTCGTGACGGGAATGAGGCCGGTGCCGTTGAGCGGAGTGTAGACGAGCTTAAGCGGTGCGCCGGCAATCTCCTCGGCAGAAAGGTTAGTCACGCCGCGGGCGAGAACGGCGTCATAATAACGCTCGAGGCACGAGTCATCGATCCAATTAACCAGACCCTGCTCAAGAGCCTCATCAAAGTCCATGGACTTCACGCCGGTAAACGTATCGGTCTCGGCGATAGCCCTAGAAATTGCATCGGCGGCCTCACTGGTGATCTGGCAGCCGTCGGGGCCATAGGCCTTATAGCCGTTATAAGGCGCTGGATTATGACTAGCGGTCATGCAAATGCCACCGGAGCACTTAAGGTCACGGACGGCCCAGGAAAGCGTCGGCACGGGAGAAATCTTAGGATACACGAGAGCAGTCACGCCGTTTGCCGCAAGAATGGCAGCCGTCGTCTTAACGAACAGTTCACCCTTATTGCGGCTATCGCGAGCGATGGCAACCATCGGATGCTCGAAGGTCGCATTGAGGTAGTCAGCGAATCCCTGCGTCGCGCGACCGACCGTATAAATATTCATACGGTTAGTGCCTGCACCGATAGTGCCACGTAGACCGGCGGTACCGAAGGCGAGATCTTGGAAGAAAGCGTCGGTGATGGCGTCTTCGTCACCCTGCTCCTTCATTGTGTTGAGCTCAGCGAGGAGCTCCTCGTCCTTGACATTGGCAATCCAAGTATCAAGCAGCTCATGAACATCTGCCATGTGAGTCCTTCCGTCACAATCAATAAAACAACCCGTATAAAACAGGACAAGCGCATCAGCGCGCTAAAGCAAATATTAGTCCATTGAGAACAGAGAACCGGCCACAGAACGGTGAACGTTTATATTCACCGGTGGATGATTGGATTGATTAAATTGCTTAGAGAATGTCATCTGTAACGCAAAAAAGGGGGAGGCCGCGAGGCCTCCCCCTTCTTCAATCTCGATGACGGCTCGGTGCCGTCCACCGGTCAGCGGCGCCCTGGCCTCCCACGGGCTGACCCCGCAGTACTCTCGGCGCGATGG
>NZ_JBCOIG010000054.1:0-3382 GCF_040926405.1 Collinsella aerofaciens | reverse complement strand
AATTTAAACGGCTGAAAAAGGGGCATCGACCTGCGCCGATGCCCCCAACGTGGACACACATTTTGTCCTATAAGCCGCAATTGCACTTGGCGGCGGCTTGATGATTGATTCCTGGCCTCATCAAGGTGTCGGAATTCATCCTATTAGCGCAAGGGGAAATGTAATCGGCGCAGCTCGTCCGTTTATTTAATAGATTCCCTGCAAGACAGTCGGTACCGGTTGGGGGCCTGAAATGAATGCTCGGATTGATCATCGAATTTGCTGGCGAGTAATTGGCTTGATGCTATTTTCCGCCTTGCTCTCAGTTTCCGTTCCCGCATTTTCTTGCACTGCTTATGCCGTGGAAGAGGGGGTGGATAACGGTGCCGTAGAGCGCGACTCGACAGGAGGGCCGGGAGCACTTATCGGTGGCGGTTGCTCTCAAGACTCCAGTGATTGTGCCGGCAAAACAACGGAAGATTCGAGTCTACAGGTTGTCGAAAGCCAAGACCCGTCGACGACAGAAAGACTATCTGGATGGCAATGGAACGGTTCATCTTGGTATTACTATCTAGACGGCTGCCGTTTGACCGGAATGCAGAATATTGACGACTCGTTGTACTACTTGGACCCCGCTCGTGACGGCGCAATGAGCTGCGGCTGGATTTTTACGGAAAATAAGTGGTATTACGCGGATCCATCAGGCGCTTTGGCAAGTGGCTGGCAGTTTATTGGAGGCCAATGGTACTGGTTTGACTTCCTTAACTGCTGTTCTATGGCTACTGGTCGACGTGTTATTGATGGGCACCCTTATCTTCTTGGAACCTATGGACTGATTAATGGATGGTGCCTTGATAACGGTTTATGGTATTGGGGTAGCAATGGTGAAGTCTTAACCGGCTGGCTTCAAACTGGCAATAACTGGTATTGGCTTGATCCCGCCAATGATGGTGTTATGTCTAGAGGAATCGTTTCTGTCGGTTCATCTCGTTACTATTTATCGGATTCCGGCGCAATGGCTGTTGGTTGGGCGTTTGATGGGACGGACTGGTATTACGCTGACGGTTCCGGCGCACTTGCATCGGGCTGGCGTTTGGTGAATGGCGTTTGGTATTGGCTCGATGTCGCAAATGACAATAGAATGGCTACCGGCTTTTTTGTCATCGGATCCAATCAATATCATTTTTCTTCAACGGGAGCGCTGTCACTCGGCTGGTTTATGAGCGATGGAGACTGGTATTACGCTGAGCCTTCTCATGCGTCGGGCATTGTAAAGACGGGATGGCTGAAGGACAATAGCCAATACTATTATCTCGATCCTGCCGCCGACGGTAAAATGCTGCTAGGTTATTTTTCTGTAAATGGGAAAAGCTATTATGCAAAAGCTTCAGGCGCTGTTGCTAGTCGTGAATGGGTAGATGTCCAGGACTCGGTCCAGGATGAGCCGTCTAAGGCTTTTGCTGGTTCTGATTGCTCATTGTGTGGAGCGTTGCGTAGTGGAAAGCTATTTACAACAAATGGTGATGGCGAATTAGCCGAAGCTCACGGGTTTGTGACGCTTGGAGGGTGCAAGTTCTATGCTGATCCAACCGATAGCTCCCCCTGCGCTGGATGGAAGAACGTTAACGGAAAATGGTACTTCTTTGATGAGACCGCTGGCTATGCACGATCTGGCTGGCTTTACAAGGATGGCTCCTGGTTCTATTTGGACCCATCTACCTACGTTATGAAAACCGGCTGGGTTGCCGTTAACGGATCTTGGTATTACTTGAATTCGTCTGGTTATATGCAAACAGGGTGGCTTAACCTGGGGGGTACCTGGTATTGGCTTGACGCTAGTGGCGCCATGGCTACTGGCTGGCGCGTTGTGGACGGATCCTGGAATTACTTCATGGCCAACGGCGCGTGGGTGTCAGACTATATGGATGCTAAGGCTCAAAGTTATTCAAGCAATACAAATTGGCTAATACTTGTCGATACGTCACGTTGCGTTACGAGTATTTACACTGGATCATGGAATAACTGGTCCTTAAACCGTCGATATGTATGTTCGACGGGAAAAGCTAGCACGCCTACGGTGATAGGGGAGTATCAAGTCTACGGTAAGGGATACTCCTTTGGGCATGGATATACTTGCTATTACTACACGCAGTTCTATGGTGATTACCTATTCCATTCCTCACCCTACTATGTTAATAGCAATCGCGTGATGGATCCTACAATGGGGGTCCCATCCTCTGCCGGATGCGTACGTCTTGAGATCCAGAACGCAAAATGGATTTACGATAATATTCCTTATGGAACAAAAGTCGTTACGTATTGATTATTTGGTTTATGTAACTACTTTCGCTTAATTGGCTTAACCGTTCGAGATCAGGTGGAAATCTTATTATGAGAACGTGGTCCTAGCGTCCGTTTAATGAAGGCAATCCGCCCAAGAATCTGATAGATGAACGACAACGCTTTAATTCGACAGAAAGAGTGAAATGTCGGAAAATCGTTATTTCAGTTTTATGAGTGCGGTTTGCTTAGCATTAATTAATATCGTTCCCCCTTTTAAGTCCCTCGGTTGCCTTCTCATTATGCGAAGATTGTGTTGTTGAGGGCGCTGATGTTCTATAGCTCAATCGGGACAATAGACATTTGTGTCATCGGATGGCAATCGCTTGGCTTTAGATAGACGTGGCGGCGAGCGCGATCGCGGACAGGGTGTGCCACCACTGCCACCTGGTCAAGATAACCGGCAGGTCTTGCAGGCTGAAGGACCTGCCGAGGGACGGGCCCGTCAAGCCGTGACCGGAATCGGTGAAAATACGTTAGCGCAACCGGTGAAACCGCCTTTGCGCGAACGGCGCGCCTGTTTGGCGAAACTGGTGAAAAATAGATTGACGCTAACACGGGCTATCCGCTCGCGCGGGGCAGCGGGCGTGCGGCTCGTCGTCTCGGACGCCCACCCGGGGCTCGTCCGGGCGCTCGGCGAGGTCTTCCAGGGCGCCGCGTGGCAGCGCTGCGCCGTCCACCTCATGCGCGACTGCATGCGCGAGGCCGGCTCCTGGCAGCTCAGGCGCCGCGTGGGCAGGATCGTGTCGCAGGTGTTCCGCGGGCGCGAAGCCGCCACCGTGACGGCCATGTACCACGCGGCGTGCGACATGCTGGCGGGGTGCTGCCCGAGGGTGGCGGCGGTGCTGGAGGAGGCCGAGCCCGACGCGCTGGCCTACCTCGACTTTCCTCCGACCCACTGGAAGCGCCTGCGCACCAACAACGTGCAGGAGAGGACCAACCGGGAGATAAAGCGCAGGTCGCGCGTCGTGCAGGTGTTCCCCTCCAGGTAGTGTCGAGAAAGTTGGTGTAAGGGCCCTTGCGGCCCCTGTGTCCGATATCCGGAATCAGTTGATATCCTAGG
>NZ_JBCOIG010000053.1:0-3516 GCF_040926405.1 Collinsella aerofaciens | reverse complement strand
ACCCGTACCCGTTCTGGCTTGATTAATGGATAGAAACGGATGTTCTATCGGGACACACATTTTGTCCTATAAGCCTGGTCGGGCCCCTTTTGCTTAAGCGGCGACTTAGCATACTCGCGGGCGTGCTATAGATACGCACCGAGGTTGATGGCCGTGGCGTCGGTCTGGCTGCTTGCCTGGGTGCTGGCGCGTTCCAGTAGGAACGGACGTACCAGTTCTTGGCGGTTGATATCCTCGGCGGCGACTGCGGTGACGGTACGCGCTGCGGAGCCGACACGGATATGCTTGATCTTTGCCGGGGCCTTGTTCTCGATTTGCTCCATCAGCAGTTGGACACCCTTGCGGCCAATCTCGTAGCCCGGGGGCGCTACCGTAGTGAGCGGGACCGATCCGCTCCAAGCGAGCGGGTTGCCGTCGCATCCGGCCACGCGTACTTGCCCGGGGACAGAGATGCCCTTGTCGACCAGTGCCGAAACGACGCCCGAGGCCAACACATCGGTCAGGCCGACGACAAAATCGGGACGTTCGTCCGCGGGGCGCTCGGCGATTTGGTTGCCGATACCATAGCCGTCGGCCGCCGTGTTCCACTCGCCGGCGTCAATGACTTCGATCTTGATGTCGGGATGTAGGGCAAGGGCCTTGTGAATGCCAAGCACGCGTAGGGTGAGCTGCATAAATGCTGCTCGGCCGACGACGACAATATGGTGCGCGCCGCGGGCGATAGCAAGTTCGGCAATGATGCGACCCTGAGCCTCGTTGTCGGCCGCTACGTAGTAGCCGGGCTCGGAGCAATGGATGTCCAGATGGACGATCGGCACGGGCATCTTGGTCATGGCGGGGTGCCAGTCGGGGGATGCCATGGGCTGAACCATGACGCCGGACATCTGGGTGCCCATAAAGTAGCGCAGGTAATGGTCCTCGAGAATATCGTCGTTATCGGCGTTGGCGATGAGCAAGTCGTAGCCGTGCTTGCGGGCCTCGTTGTGGGCGCCGCTGGCGATTTGGAGCGAAAAGCCGTGATCGAGACGAGGGAGCACCAGGCCAAAGGACTTGGTGGCGCCGCCTGCGAGCTGACGGGCGCTTTGGTTGGGCAGGTAGCCAAGGCGATTGATGGTCTCGTTGATGAGCTTGAGGGTCTCGGGGCGCAGCTTTTCGGGATGGTTGAGCGCGTTGGAAACCGTGCCCAACGAAACCCCGGCTTCGCGCGCGACGTCGCTGATTTTAACCTTTGCCATAGCGGCCCCTTTGATGCGTTTCAAGTACAAGCCAGATTGTAGCATCCCAAACCTTCCAAAAAGGGACAGGTTTATTTTGGCAGGTTTTATCTGGGGAAACGCTGTTGCCAGCGCGACCACCACGAAGGGGGCAGGTACCTTTGTGGTGGTTTGGACCGGCTGGACGTGTGTGCATCGAGTGGTATCTAAGTTGAGATACCACTTCTGGTATATCAGCTTGCGTTTGCGTGAGTACAATACTCGAACGTTGTACGTCTCAGCGCCCTTTGTGCGTGGACGTCTTGCAGTCACGCGAACGAAGGGATTTATCTTATGTGCGGAATCGTCGGCTACACCGGCTCTGATATTGCAAAGAACATCCTGGTCACGGGCCTCAAGCGTATGGAGTATCGCGGCTATGACTCCTCGGGCGTCGCGCTCGAGGTGGGCGAGGGCGCCGCGGCGCACCTCGACGTCATCCGCCGCGTGGGCAAGGTCGCGGGCTTGGAGAGTGAGCTTTCCAACATCGACAGCGACGCTACCTGCGGTATCGGCCACACCCGTTGGGCCACCCACGGCAAGCCCTCCGTCGTTAACGCTCACCCCCACACCAGCTGCGACGGTCGTATCGCCATCGTCCACAACGGCATCATCGAGAACTTCGCCGAGCTGCGCGAAGAGCTGGAGGGCCGCGGCCACCACTTTAAGAGCGAGACCGATACCGAGGTCTTCGCGCATCTGATCGAAGAGGCTTATGCCGAGACGCACGACCTGATGGCCTCCGTGCGCGAGGCTTGCGCCCACGTGGTCGGTGCCTATGGTCTGGCCGTCGTGTGCGCTGACGAGCCCGGCGTGATCGCCGTGGCCCGCAAGGATTCCCCGATCGTGGTCGGCGCGGGCGAGACCGGCGCCTATGTCGCCTCCGACGTCATCGCGCTCATCGACGCCACCCGCGATGTCGTGGTGCTCGAGGACGGTCAGTTTGCCAAGCTTACGCCCGCAGGCGTCGAGTACACCGACGAGGCCGGCAACGTTATCGAGCCCAAGGTCACCCACATCGACTGGGACCTGGACATGGCAGAAAAGGGCGGTTATCCCGACTTTATGCTCAAGGAGATCCACGAGCAGCCGCGCGTCGTGCGCGACACGCTGGTGGGCCGCATGACGCCGGCCGGCGAGCTCGACATCGACGAGCTGGGCCTTTCGCTCGAGGAGCTCAACGACATCGACCGCGTCTACGTAATCGCCTGCGGCACCAGCTATCACGCCGGCCTGATCGCCAAGAATCTCATTGAGGGCTGGGCTCGCATCCCCACTGAGGTTGAGGCGGCCAGCGAGTTCCGTTATCGCAATCCCATCATTACGCCGACGACGCTTGTCGTTGCCGTGTCCCAGTCGGGCGAGACGGCCGATACCCTTGCTGCCATTCGCGACGCGCGCATCAAGGGTGCCAAGGTCTTCGGCATCACCAATGTGGTGGGCAGCCCCGTGGCGCGTGAGAGCGACGGCGTCATCTACACCAAGGCCAACAAGGAGATCGCGGTCGCCTCGACCAAGAGCTTCATCGGCCAGGTTGTGAGCCTGACGCTTTTGGCTCTGCTGCTGGCGCAGGTCAAGTACCGTCTGACCACCAAGCAGACGCGCATGATGTTCCGCGAGCTTTCCGATACGGCCGAGCAGATCCAGTGGATTTTGGACACGCAGACCGAGGCCGTGCACGAGGCCGCCCTGCTGTGTAAGGACGCGCAGTCGGCGCTGTTCGTGGGCCGCGGTATGGGCGCTGCCATCTCCTACGAGGGCGCGCTCAAGCTCAAGGAGGTTAGCTACCTGCACGCCGAGGCATATGCCGCCGGCGAGATGAAGCACGGCCCCATCGCACTGATCGATCCGGGCTTCCCCGTCATCGCCGTGGCCACCAAGAGCGCCACCTACGACAAGACCGTGTCGAACCTTATGGAGTGCAAGGCGCGTGGTGCCAAGGTTATCGTCGTTGCCACCGAGGGCGACGAGGAAATTAACAAGATCGCCGACTGCATCATCCGCGTGCCGGCCGTCCGCGATGTGTTCAGCCCCATCACGGCGAGCGTCCCGCTGCAGCTGCTCGCCCGCGAGGTCGCCATCTTGCGCGGCTGCGACGTCGACCAACCTCGTAACCTGGCGAAAAGCGTTACTGTCGAGTAGTTGGTTCCGCCGTTCTAACGACCAAGGCCCGGCTCCGCGTCATCATGAACTGCCTCCCATTTCTTGGACATGAGAAATGGGAGGCTTTCTTTATGCGCGTTGATTTGAGGGTGAAGCATGA
>NZ_JBCOIG010000052.1:0-3951 GCF_040926405.1 Collinsella aerofaciens | reverse complement strand
AGAGTACTGCGGGGTCAGCCCGTGGGAGGCCAGGGCGCCGCTGACCGGTGGACGGCACCGAGCCGTACGCTTGAACTTTGAAGGGGGGAGGCCTCGCGGCCTCCCCCTTTTTTTGCGTTTACGGGCTTTTGTCTCACATAGTAGCTGTGTTTTATAACCCTCGTTTGTCGCATCTTCTGCGAACGGGCTACAATAACTTAGTCTGTGCGATATGGAGGTGAACATGGCTGAAGCTGGTATCGGCGTTGATATCGTCGAGATTTCCCGCATGAAATCAATTCTTGAAAAGACGCCGTCGTTTGCTCGGCGTGTGTTTACCGAAGAAGAGCGTGCGTATTGCGATGCATCATCGCGTCCCGCTGCTCACTATGCGAGCCGCTTTGCTTCGCGCGAGGCGGTACTTAAAGCTCTCGGCACGGGTTTTAGTCAAGGCGTGGGTCGCAAGGATGTTTCGGTTACGCGTGATAAACTCGGCAAACCGAAGGCGCTGCTTTCGGGCCGTGCTCTCGAGATCGCTCAAGAACTGGGTGTTGTTGAAGTCGCTCTTTCCATTACGCTTACAGGAGATTTGGCCGTTGCGAATGCCATCGCGATTACCGAAGATGCTCGGCCTAAGCCAAAAGAGGAAAAGGTGAGCACCAAGAAACGCGTAGCGCAGACATTTAAAGAGGCTCGCTCTGTTTTAGATGAGCTTGAGCAGCTGCAGAATTCAGCATTGACGGAGCACCTGGGCGATGCTTCGCAAGATACGCTAGGAGCATAGATGAAACCGGTTTTGAGTACCGAAGAAGTCGTTCGTCTCGAGGATATCATCGAACGCGAAGGGACTTCGAAGGCCGAGCTTATGGAGCTAGCGGGTGAGTTTGCCGCCAACGAGGTCTTGAAGCTCAATCCCGATCGGGTTCTCGTTCTGGTCGGTTTTGGTAATAATGGCGGCGACGGTTGGGTTGCCGCCGATATCCTGAGCCATAAGGGTGTGGACGTGGATATCGTTTCTCCGGTTGAGCCGGATGAGATTCCTGCTGCTCTGGCACGTCATGTTGCTCGTCGTACTGCCGGCCGCGATGTGCGCGTTTGCGTCGGCCCCTCGCGTGACGAACTCGAGGTTTTGATCGATAAGGCCGATGTTGTTGTCGATGCCATTTTTGGTACCGGTTTCCACGGAAATCTGCGTGCGCCGTTCTCCATCTGGATTCCTACGGTCAATGAATGCGCCGATTGTGTCGTATCCATTGATGTTCCCTCGGGCCTGAATGCCGAGACGGGCGTTGTTGATGACGACTGCATTCGTGCCGAGCATACGGTGACGATGATTGCGCCCAAGATTGGTCTGTATAGCGCTGATGGTCCTGAGTATGCTGGCGATTTGATCTGCGGCAATCTTTACGACCGTCTTGACGAGGTCATCGATGATGTCGACCACGCCGCCGAGATTGTCGAGCCCGGTGACTTAGTTGATTACTTTGCCCCACTACCTACGAATATCGATAAGTATTCCCGTGGCTCTGTGCTTATTGTCGCCGGATCTGCGCAATATCCTGGTGCTGCCATTATGGCGGCCAAGTCTGCAGCTCGCGCGGGTGCTGGTTACGTGGCAGTCGCGGCTCCTGACGCCTGCGCCAATCTTATTCGCATGGCACTTCCTTCGATTCCCGTCTTTGCTATTCCGTCTGATTCCCGCGGCTCCTTTGGCGCCGCTGCGCGCATGACGGTGTGCGAGATTGCAAAGAAGTACAGCTGTGTACTGTGCGGTCCCGGTATGACGACATCTGCCGGCGCTATGCAGGTGGTTTCGGGCTTGCTCGAGCTTGATGTGCCGCTTATCTTGGACGCCGATGCACTCAACTGCCTTGCTAAGATTGCCATTGACGGTATTGATAGTAATCCCGAGATGTATCGTCGCGAGCAGCCGTTGGTTATGACGCCGCACTATCGTGAACTTTCGCGTCTGGTTGCCGGTGACGAGGTGAACGACCTTGGTACTGCGATTGCAGCCGCGCAGAAGGTTGTCTGGGCTGCAGGCTCTGACAATCTGGTGGTCATTGCCAAGGGGCCGACGACGGCTATCTGTGGCGTTGAGCGTGTGCTGCTGCCGCTCTCGGGTCCGGCTTCTCTGGCAACTGCCGGTTCGGGTGATGTTCTCGCGGGTATTTTGGCCGGCACGCTTGCCACCATGCGCGACGAGATGGATCGTTGGGAGTTGCTGTATTCGTACGCCGTCGCACTTCACAGCTACGCCGGTTTTGCCGCGGCGACGGAGTATGGTGAGAAGAGCGTTATCGCGACCGATCTTATTGACTTGATCGGTCCTGCCATGGAACTGGCGGCAAAGGATGCGCTCGAAGATCTGGGAATCATGGACGAAGGGTCGGATGACTAATCATGAATAAAGCCGATTTGACGCGCTGGTCCTGGGTTGAGATCGACCGCGGGGCGCTCCGTCGCAACACGAGGGCCTATAAGAACTTGTTGAATCCACGTCAGCGCCTGTGCTGCGTGGTCAAGGCTGATGCTTATGGCCATGGAGCTGTTGAGTGCGCCAAGATCATGTATTCGGCCGGTGCCGATATGTTTGCCGTGGCGACGGTTAACGAGGGCGTTGAGCTCCGACAGGGCGGGATTACGAAACCCATTCTCATCCTAAGCGAGCCGCCTATCGAGGCCATTCCGACGTTGCTCGAGTTTGATATCATGCCCTCGGTCTATACGTCTGACTTTGCTCTTGCGTATGGCGAATGTGCCGTCGCGGCGGGCAAGGTGGGCAAGTATCATCTCGCCATCGAGACGGGCATGAACCGCATCGGCGTACATTACACGCAGGTGCTCGACTTTGTCCGCGGTATTAATTTCCATCGCGGTATTCAGTGCGACGGCGTATTTACGCACTTCGCCACGGCCGATGAACCTTCGGGCTGGGACTACAAGCTGCAGTGTCAGCGCTTTACCGAGGCCGTTCAGGCCATTAAGGATGCGGGTTTTGAGTGCGGTATCGTGCACTGCGCCAACACGCCGTCTTCGATGCTCGACCCCTCGATGCATTTTGATATGATTCGCGCCGGCGTTGGCTTGTATGGCATGCAGCCGTGCGAGCTGAGTGGCCGCGTGATGCGGCTTGATCCCGTTATGAGCGTCCATGCGCGCGTGACGCGCGTGGCGCACCCTGCGATGGGTGAGGGCGTGGGCTACGGTTTTACCTACCGCGTACCGCGTACACGCGTTCAGATCTGCACGCTGCCGATCGGTTATGCCGACGGCCTATCGCGTACGCTTTCCAATCGTATGGATGTGCTGTATCGCGGCGAGCGTGTGCATCAGGTTGGCAATATCTGCATGGACCAGTTTATGGTCGCCATTCAGTCCAACCCGGCACACGAGATTCCCGAGGCCGAACATGGTGATGAGATGATTATTGTCGGCCGCGATGGCGATGCCGAGATCACTATGGACGAGATGGCCCGACTGCGCGGAACGATTAACTACGAGGTCGCCTGCGGCTTTGGCATGCGTCTCGACAAGGTCTACGTGTAGGAGCCGCTATGGGCGTCATGCACATCCCCGGCCATACCCATCAGGCACCACGTGAGGTCGCACTCGAGGAAATTGAGGCCGTTCTGGGCGATTGTCACCTCTGCCAGCTCTACCAGTCGCGTCACAATATCGTGTTTGGCGTGGGAAACCCCCGCGCTCGCGTGATGTTTATTGGCGAGGCGCCGGGCCGCAATGAGGATTTGCAGGGCGAGCCCTTTGTGGGGGCGGCAGGCGAGGACCTCAACGGCATTTTGTCGCTGGCGGGGCTCAAACGCGAAGACGTCTACATTGCCAACGTGCTTAAGTGCCGCCCGCCGGGAAACCGCAATCCGCGTCCCGAGGAAGTGCTGGCTTGCTCGCCGTTTTTGCGTGAGCAGATTCGAAGCATCTGGCCTGATATTATCGTGACGCTCGGCAACCCCG
>NZ_JBCOIG010000051.1:0-4406 GCF_040926405.1 Collinsella aerofaciens | reverse complement strand
CTCCCCAACGGCCGCAGCGTGTTCTCGTTTTGTATGTGCCCCGGCGGACAGGTTGTCGCGGCTTCTTCCGAGCAGGGCCATCTGTGCGTCAACGGTGCCAGCCTCAATGCCCGCGACGGGCGCAACGCGAATGCCGCCCTACTCGTCAACGTCACACCTGACGACCTTCCCGGCGATGATCCGCTCGCAGGCATTGAGCTCCAGCGCGCCTGCGAGCGAGCCGCCTATCGCCTGGGTGGCTCCAACTGGAACGCGCCGGCACAGCTCGTCGGAGATTTCCTTGCTAGACGCGCCAGCACGGCACCCGGAAAGGTAAAACCAACCTATCCACTTGGTGTGACCTGGACGGCGATCGACGATGCCCTCCCGCAGCATATCGTCGAGTCGCTTCGTTTGGGAATCCCCCTGCTCGGTAAGAAACTGCGTGGCTATGACCGCCCCGATGCGGTCCTCACTGGCGTGGAGACGCGTTCGAGCTCACCGGTCGCTGTCACCCGAGACCGAGCGTGCCATGCCGTGTCGACCCCGGGCCTCTACCCTTGTGGTGAGGGAGCTGGATATGCCGGCGGCATCATGAGCGCGGCCACCGACGGCATCCGTTGTGCTGAAGCCCTGATCGCAGACCTCTAACGCACAAATTCCAGCGCGCAAAAGACATAGGCCCCGAGCTCCACAGAGAACTCGGGGCCTGTTCGCTATTTCTTAAACCGTGCACCCTGGCGTTTTCTGCCCGATGCGAACGTGGAACCCTTGCGGGCCTGCGAGCGTAAGCGCTCGATCGTCTCGTCCTCAGACGCACCCTCGAGCATCGCCCGAATCTGAACGACGGCATCGCGCAGGCGCGCCGCCTCCTCAAAGTCCATAGCGGCAGAAGCGTTACGCATATCCTCTTCCATGGTTTCGACGATCCGCACAAGCTCGTCATGCGGCAGTTCTTCCAACTGCTCCGCAAGTGTCTGCTCGGGCGCCACCGTTTCCGGCACACCGCCCTCGCCCGACTCATCGGGCGTATAGAATGCGCCATGACCAAGAGAATCGCCCTTCGAGCGCCCCTTGGAACCCACGGTTTTTTCGGCCTCGGCAATAAAACTTGAGATGTCGTTGATGGCCTTGCGCACTGTCTTGGGCACAATGCCATGCTCTTCGTTATATGCCATCTGAATCTCGCGACGGCGCTGCGTCTCCTCGATGGCCTCTTTCATCGAATCGGTCACAACGTCCGCATACATGATGACTTCGCCATCGGCATTACGGGCCGCGCGGCCAATCGTCTGAATCAGCGAACGGCGGTTGCGCAAGAAGCCTTCCTTATCGGCATCGAGAATTGCCACCAGTGAGACCTCGGGAAGATCCAAGCCCTCGCGAAGCAGGTTGATGCCAACGAGAACATCGATCTTGCCCTCGCGCAGCGTTCGCAGGATCTCGACACGGTCCATTGTCGCCGTATCAGAATGCATGTAATTGACCTTAATGCCCGCATCAAGCAGATGGTCGGTCAGGTCCTCGGCCATGCGCTTGGTCAACGTGGTCACCAGCACGCGCTCCTTGCGGGCAACGCGCTCGCGAATCTCGTCCTCAAGATCGTCAATCTGACCGCGAACCGGACGCACATCGATCTTGGGATCGAGCAGACCGGTCGGACGAATAATCTGCTCCACGTCGTTTTGGCTCACCCGCAGCTCGTAATCGCCCGGCGTGGCCGAAACATAGATAAACTGGGGTATCCTTGCCTCAAACTCATCGAAACGAAGCGGGCGGTTATCGAGCGCCGAGGGCAGGCGAAAACCGTGTTCCACCAGCGTCACCTTACGCGAGCGGTCACCTTCGTGCATGCCGCGAATCTGCGGCACCGTCACATGGCTCTCATCGATGATGCAGAGCATATCCTTGGGAAAGTAATCGATTAGGGTAAACGGCGGCTCACCCGGTTTGCGACCGTCCAGATGACGCGAGTAGTTCTCGATGCCGTTGCAAAAGCCCATCGTCTCGAGCATCTCAAGATCATAATCGGTGCGCTGCTGCAGACGCTGCGCCTCGAGCAACTTGTCGGTCGCCTTGAGCTCCGCCACGCGCTTCTCGCACTCTTCGCTGATCGATTTCAGAGCCGCCTTGACCTTCGGCTTCTCGGTCACGTAGTGCGATGCCGGCCATACGGGAATAGCCTCGTACTCACGAAGCATCTCACCGGTGACCTCATCGATCTCGGCAATCAGCTCGACCTCGTCGCCAAAGAACTCAAACCGCAACGGATGCTCGGCATAAGGCGGATACACGTCGACAACATCGCCGCGCACGCGGAACGTGCCGCGTGCCAGGTCATAGTCATTGCGATCATATTGAATGTCGATAAGTGCATGGATAAAGTCATCGCGCTCGAGCGGCACCTTCTTGTCGACGTTTGGAGCCAGACCCGCATAGTCCTCAGGAGAGCCAATGCCATAGATACACGAGACCGATGCGACAACGATCACATCGCGTCGAGAGAGCAGTGACGCGGTCGCCTGATGGCGCAGCATCTCGACCTCTTCGTTAATCGAGGAGTCTTTCTCGATATATGTATCGCTTTGCGGCACATACGCTTCGGGCTGATAGTAGTCGTAGTACGAGACGAAGTAGACCACAGCGTTGTTGGGAAAGAACTCTTTGAGCTCGCTCGCAAGCTGAGCGGCGAGCGTTTTATTCGGAGCCATGACCAGCGTCGGCTTTCCCAGGGCCTCAATAGTCTTTGCCATCGTGAAGGTCTTGCCCGAACCAGTCACGCCCAGCAAAACCTGATAGCGGTCTCCGTCCCTCACGCCCTGCACAAGCGACTCAATGGCCTTAGGCTGGGAACCGGCAGGCTCATAGGGGGAAACGACTTCAAACGGCACCTCAGCGCCCTCAACGCCAAAGCGCTTAAGTTCACCACCAACGCGTTCTACTTCAAATTCCGCCATGGATACTCCTAACTCATATATCTGCAGTATACGCAGGCGGCAGGCATAGTCCTATACGAACCGATCGGGATAGAGGGTCTTGTAGCGAACCCAGGCATTATTGACACGAATCAGATACGCCTGCGTCTCGGGAAAGGTGATTGCATTATGAAGCGACGTGCTCTGCTGCGCCCATCCGTCGACATTGCCCATGCCGGCGTTATAGGCGGCAATGGCACTGTCAGTCGACCCGTTAAAATACGTTAGAAGATACGAAAGATACGCACAGCCAAACTCGATGTTCGTAGCGGGATCGTTAAGGCTGTCGGCTGAATACTCGCTACCATCGACAAGACCCTTGGCAATCATATCCTGGGCAGTCTCGGGCATCAGCTGCATCAAGCCCTGTGCGCCTTGATTCGACTCGGCCTCGGGATCCCAATTCGATTCCGACTTTATGACGGCACACACCAGATACGGATCAAGATTGTGCGAAATGCTCGATTGCTTTACGTACGCCTCGTAGTCAATCGGATACAGCGGCTTAAAGAAAGCGGCAGGGGCACACGAGTAGACGAGCGAAATAAGGCCGAAGACGAACACAACGGCAAGTGGCGCCACGCGATACCACGTAAAGAAACGTGCCTTAGGCATCGGCCTCCTCCTTATCCGGAGTATCTATAAACCCGTGGCATGCAAGCCATGAGTCAAGCTGCTCAAAGAGCGAATTATCGCCTGCGGCATTATCAATCACCGTAGTAGCGAGATTGCACAGCGCAGACTCATCGGGCTGACAAGCAGAACGGGCATCGAAATCAGATGGCTCCATGCCACGTTGAATAGCGCGCTCGCGACGAACTGACAAAGGGGCGCTGATGACCAAAATTTCATCAGCCAAGCCAAATGCATCCTCAAAACCAGTCGGAGCAGAAACCTCGACCACCGCAAAGGGATAACGGGGAGACGAAACCGTACAACAAACCGGATCGAGAATCCTAAGCGAAAGCTGTTCAATGAGAACGGGATGCACAATGCCATTGAGCCGTGCGACCGAATCAGGAGAAGCAAAAGCTCGAGAAGCGAGGATGTTGCGGCGAATGCCGCCATCCTCATCCAAAATGTCCCAACCGAATTCATCCGCGAGAGCATTGACGATATCAGAGCCCGGCACATACAGCGATTTTGCAAGCTCATCCAGATCGATTAGCATAGCGCCACGAGATTCGAAATAGCGGCAGGCAGTCGACTTACCCGAAGCAATATTGCCCAAGACAAATACGGTAAACATCAAGCCCTCCCTAACGCCAATGCGAGTAATTATCGCTCAAATACACTAGAAGGACTCAAAATACAGCCAAACAGTAAGAGCGCATACGGGGGAACTAGGTCCCAAAGTACAACGTGTATATAACGCAAAAAGGGGGAGGCCGCGAGGCCTCCCCCTTCTCAGTTCAAGCGTACGGCTCGGTGCCGTCCACCGGTCAGCGGCGC
>NZ_JBCOIG010000050.1:0-4569 GCF_040926405.1 Collinsella aerofaciens | reverse complement strand
ATCCAGGTCCGCGTGTCCGCTGCCGATGCCAACGTCATCAATGAGGACGGCACCCGTATCTTCCGCGTCAAGAACGGCAAGAACGAGTTTGTCGACTACGATGTCACCGGCAATAAGACCGCGCGCTTCGAGACCTCTATCGGCCGCATCATCTTCAACCGCCAGTGCCTGCCCGAAGACTATGAGTTCATGAACTACAAGATGGTCAAGGGCGACGTGGCCAAGCTGGTTGCCGACTGCTGCGATCGTTACCCCGAGGCCAAGGTCGGCCCGATCCTCGACGCCATCAAGTACTCCGGCTTCCACTACGCTACCCGCGCCGGCCTCACCATCTCGGTGTGGGACGCTCTCATCCCTGCCGAGAAGCAGGAGCTGCTCGACCGCGCCCAGGCCAACGTCGACCAGATCAACGAGTACTTCGAGGAGGGCTTCATCAACGAGACGGAGCGCCACATCGAAGTCGTTAACGAGTGGACCGCTTGTACCGACAAGGTTGCAGCGCTCATGCTCGATATGTTCGACGAGGAGAACCCGCTGTACATGATGGCCGACTCCGGCGCCCGTGGTTCTAAGACCCAGCTGCGTCAGCTCGGCGGCATGCGTGGCCTGATGGCAGACATGTCCGGCGAGACGATCGACCTTCCCATTAAGGCGAACTTCCGCGAGGGCCTGCTGCCGCTCGAGTACTTCATTTCGACCTACGGCGCCCGTAAGGGCCTGGTCGATACCGCATCCCACACCTCGGACTCTGGTTACCTGACCCGTCGTCTGGTCGACGTGGCCCAGGACGTCATCGTCCGCGAGGAGGACTGCGGTACGCACGAGGGCGTCACCTACAACCTCATCATCCCCGGCACCACCGACCTCAACACCGACCTCGTCGGCCGTTGCTTCATTGAGGACGTCGTGGCTCCCGATGGCACCGTGCTCTTTGAGCAGGACGGCTACATCGAGAAGGTCGCCGACATCCAGAAGATGGTCGATGCGGGCCTCAAGAAGGTCAAGCTTCGCGCGCTGCTCACCTGCCGCTCCAAGTACGGCGTGTGCCAGAAGTGCTACGGCTGGGATCTTTCCACCCGTCGTCCGGTCGCCATCGGTACCGCGGTCGGCATTATTGCCGCCCAGTCCATCGGTGAGCCCGGTACGCAGCTTACGATGCGTACCATTCACTCCGGCGGCGTCGCTGGCGTCGACGATATTACGCAGGGTCTGCCTACGGTCAGCCGTATGTTCGATATCGTCGGCAACGTCAACGAGAAGATCCTGGGTCGCGAGGCCGAGCTGGCTCCGTACTCCGGTCACCTCTCGATTAAGCCCGAGAAGTCCGAGTACGTGCTGACGCTCACCGACTCCGAGGATCACACCCGTGTCCTCGACGAGCGTCGCGTCCCCGCTTCGGTGCGCTTTATGCCCGAGATCGAGGACGGCTGCGAGGTTCGCGCCGGCGACCAGATCACCAAGGGCTTCGTCAACTTCCGCAACCTGCGCAAGCTGACCGACATCGAGTCGACGATGCACACCTTCGTCGAGAGCGTCAAGGACGTCTACACCAGTCAGGGCGTCGACCTGAACGACAAGCACATCGAGGTGCTCGCACGTCAGATGCTGCGTCGCGTTCAGATCACCAACCCCGGTGACTCCAAGTACCTGCTTGGTCAGTACGTCGACCGCTACGAGTTCGCCGACGAGGTCGAGCGCGTTGCCCGTCTGGGCGGTCAGGCTCCTGTGGCCGAGCCCGTCATCCTGGGTACGCTCAAGGTCGCGTCCAACATCGACTCCTGGCTGTCGAGCGCTTCGTTCATCCGTACCGCCGGCGTCCTTACCGAGGCTGCCATCGAGGGCAAGGTCGATCACCTGCTCGACCTTAAGTCCAACGTCATCGTCGGTAAGAAGATCCCTGCTGGTACCGGCCTCAAGCCGTACGCCAACGCCAAGCTGACGTATCGCACGGCCGACGGCTACGTGGACATCGACGGCCCGGCTTCGCCCAACGCCAAGTCGCTGCCCGAGTGGGCTCCTGTGGAGCTCAAGGACCTGGACGAGCAACTCCCGCAGCAGCTCGACTGGGCCGGCTACGACGAGTTCGGCGGTGCTGACGGTTCGTTCACCCGCAATGGTCACACCATCTCCGCCGAGAAGGCTCGTCTGTACCTGTTCGACGACCTGGGCGTGTCGCAGCGCTGGACCAACAAGTTCAGCGAGGTCGGCATCGAGACGGTCGGCGACCTGGTCGGCAAGTCCGAGGAGGATCTGCTGCGCATCGACGGCATCGGTGCCAAGGCGATCGAGGAGCTCCGTGACGGCCTCGAGGCCCACGATCTGCTCTACATCCTCGAGAACAACGACGACGTTGCCGACGAGGAAGACCTCTCGCAGCTGCTGCAGATGGTCTTTAGCCCCGACGGTCCGGACGATATCCTGCTGGGTACCTCCGCTCCGACGCATCACGCCGACGCCGACGAGGAGCTCTTGGGCGCCCCGATCGACGACAAGAAGGCTCCCGCCAACGGCGCGATCAACGAGGACATGGCTTCCCTCGACGAGCTGCTCAACCAGCTCGTGGACACCGACGACGCCGAAGAGGCCAAGGACAACGACGAGGAGTAATTTCCTAGTACGTTAACCGCCCTTATAAAGGCCCGCTTCCCAACAGGGGAGCGGGCCTTTTTTGCTGAAGAAAACCTGCCAATAAGGGACAGGTTTAATTTGGTAGGTTATTCATGCTTGAATTTGAAACATTCCGTTCGGTCAAAGCGTATCTATGGTGAGGGCCTCAGCAGGATACATCAGCATCACCGGGAGGTGATTATGGAAGAACAAGCATTTAGACAGGCGGTCGAGGATCACCGTGATGTCGTGTTTCGAATCGCATTGACGTATCTGCGCGATCGTGCCGATGCCGACGATGTCGCTCAAGACGTCTTTCTGAAGTTACTCAAAAGCGATGCCCAATTTGAAAGCTGGGAACATCTTCGTCGATGGCTTATCCGGGTCACGATCAATGAATGCAAATCTCTCTTTCGAAAGCCATGGAGGCGTGTGGAGGATATTGAGAACCTGGCCGATTCGCTTTCGACGGCGCAGGAGGAGACCAAGGCGGTCCTGTCAGACGTTATGCGACTTCCGGAACGATTCCGTGTTCCCATCATGCTCTATTACTATCTGGGCTTTTCGACCTCAGAGATTGCCGAGTTATTGCATGTGCCAGCCGCGACTGTTCGAACGCGTTTGGCTCGCGGCAGATCGAAGCTCAAGTTCATCCTAGAGGAGGGCGACCGTGAAATCCAATCAAATCAAGCAGGCCTTCGAGTCCGTCCAAGCCGATAGCGATCTTGCTGACCGTGTTCTTTATGCCGCTGCTGGTGAGCCGCTTCGCCGAAAGGGTCACGCGAAGCCTCTGTATGTTGCCGTGATCGGATGCCTTGCCGGAGTGCTGGCGACCGGAGGGGTCGCCTACGCCGTCGTCAATTCCAGCTATTTTGCCTCTGCCTGGGGAAACCACGGCAACGGGGATTCTATTACCTGGACCAACGGCGGCTCATCGGGAACTAAATATACCTACACCAGAGAGTTTGGCGATGGCATCGCGCCCCAAAGCCTGGAAGGCGCAGTCCAGGAGGTTAATCTGTCCGTCGAGGGCAACGGCTATACGCTTGATATCCATGAGATGGCAATCGACCAAAACGGCTGCGGAGCCGTGACGTTTACGTTGTCCAATCCAAATGGAGTTAACTACTACAAGCCAGCAGCAGAGATTGGCGAACTTGTTCTCTATGGTGAAGAAGAGCAGGGCATCGGCACGCCCGATATGAAGTTCGGCGAGGAATGGCCTGACACACGCAGCACAATTGATAAGGACACATCAAGCGATACTGTCATTAATGGCACGATGTACTTTGCCGCTATGGATCGCGAGCGAGATTTGCAACATGCTGTCACCTGGAATATCCATTGGACCGAGGGTGAAGGTGAGAGTGCGAGGCGGTTTGAGGCGTCGACACCCGAGTTCAATATTGGAGCGTACGTCGATACAAAGGAACTCCGCTCCGGTGACTCGCCTCTTGAGATTAGCCCGTTTTCCATCCAGACGCACATCGATGATTTGGGCTATGAAGCAGTTGATAATAAGCTGACCGTCAGCTACAAGGATGGATCGGAGCAGATTATCGAAGATGACGACGCAGGGGTGTTCAACTTATATTTTTCTTATGGGCGCAATAGCGGAGAGAACATCTGGGTGCCAACGAAGTTGATTGATGTCGATCAAGTGGTCTCAGTAACGCTTGAGGGCACGAGGTGCACGTCAACAGGAGAGACCGAAACGAAAGAGCCCTTTACCATCGTCTATTCGTAAGATTTGGGGTCGCTTCCTACTAGGGGAAGCGGCCTCTTTTGCGTTAAATGGAAACGCCGCCGATTTCCATGCGACAGATGAGAGCAGATCACCGCTGGAGCGCGACGTTTCCCCAGATAAAACCGACCAAAATAAACCTGTCCCTATTTGGAAGGGAACGTTGCCCCGACAAGCACGTCGGATTCCCGGTCCGGGCGGCCCGCTGTTTAAGTTTG
>NZ_JBCOIG010000049.1:0-4811 GCF_040926405.1 Collinsella aerofaciens | reverse complement strand
GGCTGGCGTGCGCGTCAAGCCCGAGTCTCTGGAGCCCGAGGAGAAGAAGCCGGCTGCGGCCGCCGCTGCTCCTGCAGGCGCCATCCCTCCGGGAACGGTCATCGGCGACGGGCACATCAAGATTGCCCACGTCCGTATCGACACCCGTCTGCTGCATGGCCAGGTGGCCACCACGTGGACCAAGCAGATCAACCCCAACCGCATCATCGTGGTTTCCGACGGCGTTGCTCACGACGAGCTCCGCAAGACCATGATCGAGCAGGCTGCCCCTCCGGGAGTCCATGCCAACGTCGTGCCCATCAAGAAGATGGCCGAGGTCGTCAAGGACACGCGCTTTGGTGACACCAAGGCCATGCTGCTCTTCGAGAACCCGCAGGATCTGCTCAAGGCCATCGAGGCCGGCGTCGACATCAAGGAAGTCAACATCGGTTCCATGGCTCACTCCAAGGGCAAGGTCGTCGTCACCAACGCCGTCGCCATGGGCGATGACGACGTCAAGACTCTCGAGGCCCTCAAGGCTAAGGGCGTCAAGTTCGAGGTCCGCAAGGTTCCTTCGGATTCCTCCGAGGATCTCGACGCCATGTTGAAGAAAGCTAAGGCCGAACTGGCCGCTCAAGCATAGTAAAGGAGGGTCCGATACATGTCTGCAATCACTATTCTGCTTGTTGCGATTGTCGCGTTGCTTGCCGGTATGGAAGGCATTCTGGATGAGTTCCAGTTCCATCAGCCGCTCGTGGCATGCACGCTTATCGGTCTCGTAACCGGTCACCTTCAGGAGGGCATCCTCCTGGGCGGTTCGCTCCAGATGATGGCCCTTGGCTGGGCTAACGTCGGCGCCGCCGTCGCGCCTGACGCCGCTCTGGCCTCGGTCGCCTCTTCGATCATCATGGTGCTCGCCCTCAACGGCGGCGCTACCGATCCGTCGAAGGCCGTTACCGCCGCTATCGCCGTCGCTGTCCCGCTGTCGGTCGCTGGTCTGTTCCTGACCATGATCTGCCGTACCCTGGCTACCGCTATCGCTCACGCCATGGACGGTTGCGCCGAGAAGGGCGACTTCGCCGGCATCGAGCGTTGGCAGTACATTGCCATCCTTATGCAGGGCCTTCGTATCGCCATCCCGGCAGTGCTTCTGTGCATCATCCCGGCCGAGGCTGTTACCAACGCGCTTAACGCTATGCCCGACTGGCTGTCCGGCGGCATGGCTGTCGGCGGCGGCATGGTCGCTTCCGTCGGTTACGCCATGGTCATCAACATGATGGCCACCAAGGAGACCTGGCCGTTCTTCATCCTCGGCTTTGTCCTTGCTGCCATCCCTCAGCTCACGCTGATCGCCCTTGGCCTCATCGGCATCTCCCTTGCCCTCATCTACCTTGGCCTTAAGGATCTGGCCAAGCAGGGTGGCGGCATGGGCGGTGGCTCCGGTGACCCGCTCGGCGACATTCTGAACGATTACGAGTAGGAGGGGAGTGATACATATGGCAGAGAACAAGATTCAGCTCACCAAGGCTGACCGCAAGAAGGTTTGCTTCCGTCATCAGTTCCTTCAGGGCTCGTGGAACTACGAGCGTATGCAGAACGGCGGCTGGTGCTTCGCAATGATCCCTGCGATCAAGAAGCTCTACACCAGCAAGGATGACCAGATTGCCGCTCTTAAGCGCCACCTGGAGTTCTATAACACCCACCCCTATGTTTCCGCCCCCGTCATTGGCGTTACCCTCGCTCTCGAGGAGGAGCGCGCCAACGGTGCTCCGATCGACGACGTCGCCATCCAGGGCGTCAAGGTCGGTATGATGGGCCCGCTCGCCGGCGTCGGCGACCCCGCCTTCTGGTTCACCCTTCGCCCGATTTTGGGCGCTCTGGGCGCTTCCATGGCCCTGTCCGGTAGCATCGCCGGTCCGCTGCTGTTCTTCTTTGCGTGGAACATCATCCGTTACGCTTTCCTGTGGTACACGCAGGAGTTTGGCTACAAGGTCGGCTCCTCCATCGCCAAGGACCTCTCCGGCGGTCTGATGGGCAAGGTCACCGAGGGTGCTTCCATCCTGGGTATGTTCATCATCGGCGCCCTGGTCGAGCGCTGGGTGTCCATCTCCTTCACCCCGGTCGTCTCCAAGGTCACGCAGTCTGCTGGCGCCTTTATCGACTGGGCTAGCCTGCCCTCCGGCTCCGAGGGCGTCAAGGAAGCGCTGACGATGTACAACTCCATCGGTGCTACCGCCCTTGATCAGGTTAAGGTCACCACGCTTCAGGCTAACCTCGATCAGCTCATCCCCGGCCTTGCCGCTGTGTGCCTGACCCTGCTGGTCTGCAAGCTCCTCAAGAAGAAGGTCAGCCCGATCGTCATCATCCTGGCTCTCTTCGCCGTCGGCATCATCGGTCGCGTCTGCGGCTTCATGTAAGCACGCTTCGGCTTAAGACCGAGAGTTGCTAGGCAAGGGCTTTTGAGCCATTGAAACGGACCGCACCCGGTGGGTACACTGGATGCGGTCCGATTGTTTTTATTGGAGGGCGAGGCGCGTATGGCGCAATCTCAGAACAGCACGGTCGATCTGGCAACGCCGGCAACCTGCCTGATGGGGCTTACCAGCCACGGTAACGTGATGGTGGGCAATAAGGCGTTTGAGTACTATAACGAGCGCAATCCCGAGGATTATATTCAAATCCCGTGGGACGAGGTCGACTATATTGCCGCCGAGGTTTTACGCGGCACCAAGAAGATCACGCGTTTTGCCATCTTCACCAAGGACAACGGTCACTTTACGTTTTCGACGCGCGACGACAAAGAGACGCTTCGTGCGGTCCGCAAGTACGTCGACGAGGATAAGCTCGTGCGTTCGCCCGACTTTATCGATGTGACCGCCAAGGGCGCCAAGAGCATCCCTTCCGTCATCAAAAGCCTCTTCCACAAAGGCAACTAGTCTCCTGCGACGTTCTTAAACGACCAGTCATTAAAGAACGTCGCAGATGACTATCTCGAAGAGCGGCTATGCGCTGCATGGTAGTGGCGTAAATCTGCTACACTAGTACGACATGCCTCCGTAGCTCAGGGGATAGAGCACCGCTCTCCTAAAGCGGGTGTCGACGGTTCGAATCCGCCCGGGGGCACCAGAGATTGATCGAGCCCGGTACCGCTATGGTGCCGGGCTCTTCTGGTCTAAGGGCCGGATTCGGACCGTCGGCACCCGCGTCACTCATTTTCCCGCGGGGGAGTTTTCGAATCCGCCCGGGGGCACCAGGGAATATGACGGCGTCGCGAGAGCGGCGCCGTTTCTGGTTTGTGGGGGCCGCCGGCGGATTCGGGCCGTCGACACCGCGTCACCAATTTCCCCGCGGAGGGGTTCGAGTCCGTCCGGGGGACACCAGAGATTTGCCGATCCCGGTACCGCAACGGCGATACGCCTTGCTAGTTTTTGAAAGGATCGCGTCGGTGCCCTAACGCACTGCCGTTTAGTGCCGATTCTGCCATGCCCGCACTCTTCGCGAAGGTGAGGAGCGTGAATTGATCGGAGAGGGCCAACCACTCTGATAAAATCATCCTCGCTGTCGGCAGTCCTCGTGCCGGGCAGAGCCCTCCATCCGATGGGAGGTGATGCCCATGACCGATTTCACTGAGCTCGTGAAGCTCCTGACCGCTATGGTCTCGCTCCTCACGGCCCTTGTCGGCCTTTCCAAGGCACTCAAGCAGGGTTCGAAGCCCAAAAAGAAAGGCCACCGTCGCTAAGACGATGACCTAACTTCGTTAAGCAACGGCTCTGCCCAGCTCATCACAACTTGGGCTGCCGTCGGCATCATTTTACCCTCCTGACGAGGAATTCGTCCATATTTCAAAAATCAAATTGTGCCCTCATTGTCATCCTGCTATCGAAGCCTTGATTCTCATTTTTATTGCAACAGCCTCATGACTCAGCGCAACGCGTTGCGCTCGGTGTTCCTATTTTCATGAAAGGCCCAGCGGTAGGACGCAAGCAAATTGGCCTTTTTATCTGCGGTTATATGTTGTTCAATGATGCTTGATGAATGGTAGGGGTAGCATTAAATCATATCTCCTAAAGCGGGTGCCGACGGTTCGAATCCGCCCGGGGGCACCAGAGATTTATCGAGCCCGGTACCGCCATGGTGCCGGGCTCTTCTGGTTTAAAGCCGCGTTCATCCATGGGCGGCAATCCCACATCAAAAGAAAAGCGCCCGCTTGCTGGGGGAGCAAGCGGGCGCTTCTGAGCGAATGTGTTTGCGGTCTAAGCCGCTCGGAGCAACAAGCGATCGACGTTAGTTGCTAGACTCGGAGTCGTCGCCGGAACCGGAGATGGAAACCGTCAGCGTGATCGTGCTATCGGTGGACTGCTTGCCGGTGGGGGAGACACCCGTAACGGTGGCGTTTTCGTTGCCGCTCACGGGGTTGCCGTTCTGATCGCAGAATGCGATGTTGTAGAAACCGGCGTTGTTGAGCGCGGTGACGGCGGCGGAGATGCTCTTGCCGTACAGGTTGCCCGGGACGCTGGCCTTGCCGGACTTCTTGGCGATGACGACGGTGATCGTGGCACCGGGCTTCTGCTTGCCGCTGGGGTTCCAGCTAATTACGGTGCCCTCGGTAACCGAGTCGTTTTCCTGGTAGCTCACGTCGACGCCAAAGCCAGCCATGTCGAGAGCGTTGCGCGCCTGGGCCTCGGTCATGTCGGTCAGATCGGGCACCGAGGTGGTGTCCGGGCCGCCAGAGACCTTGTACGAGATAGTCGTGCCCTTCTCGACCTCCTTGCCGGCAGCAGTGCTCTGCTCAAAGACCTGGCCCTCTTCGGCCTCATTGGCTTCCTCCGAAG
>NZ_JBCOIG010000048.1:1531-4942 GCF_040926405.1 Collinsella aerofaciens | reverse complement strand
ACGGCTCGGTGCCGTCCACCGGTCAGCGGCGCCCTGGCCTCCCACGGGCTGACCCCGCAGTACTCTCGGCGCGATGGGGCTTAGCTTCCGGGTTCGGAACGGGACCGGGCGTGCCCCCCATGCTCTGGCCGCTGACCGGTGGGCGGCGCCCACCGTATCTTCGGTGTCCGGTGTCTCACTCACGTGCCCTGGGGGCCGCATGGCGTATAGGAAAGAAACTGACTCGGGGGCATCCTCGTGCCCGGACCGCGCGTGAGCGCTGGGTCCCGCGGGCCGCGAGGTGCGGTTCCGGAAGAGCTCGGGCGATTAGTGCGGCTCGGCTGAGGACGTCGCCGCCCTTGCACCTGCCGTCTATCGACCAGGTAGTCTACCTGGGCCCTTACCGGAAGGAGAACTAATCCCTGGAACGGCTTCCCGCTTAGATGCCTTCAGCGGTTATCCGCGCCGCACGCGGCTACCCGGCCGTGCCGTTGGTCGACAACCGGTTCACCGGAGGTGCGTCCACCCCGGTCCTCTCGTACTGGGGGCAGCCTCCATCGATTCTCCTGCGCCCACGGAGGATAGGGACCGAACTGTCTCACGACGTTCTGAACCCAGCTCGCGTACCGCTTTAAACGGCGAACAGCCGTACCCTTGGGACCTGCTCCAGCCCCAGGATGCGATGAGCCGACATCGAGGTGCCAAACCTTGCCGTCGATGTGGACTCTTGGGCAAGATCAGCCTGTTATCCCCGGAGTACCTTTTATCCGTTGAGCGACGGCCCACCCACTCGGGGCCGCCGGATCACTAGAGCCTGCTTTCGCACCTGCTCGGCTTGTGGGCCTCGCAGTCAAGCCCGCTTGTACTCTTGCATTCAAAAGGACGGTTGCCGACCGTCCCGAGCGGACCTTCGCGCGCCTCCGTTACCCTTTAGGAGGCGACCGCCCCAGTCAAACTGCCCGCCTGGCACGGTCCCCGAGCCGGTTGACGGCCTCGGGTTAGGACGCCGGTCGCGCGAGGGCAGTATTCCAAGGGCGGCTCCCCGGGGGCTGGCGCCTCCGGATCGATGCCTCCTGCCTATCCTCTACACGCGGGACCAGCGGCCAATGCCAAGCTGCAGTGAAGGTTCACGGGGTCTTTCCGTCCTTCCGCGGGTAAGTCGCATCTTCACGACCAGTGCAATTTCACCGGGTCCATGGTCGAGACAGCGCCCAAGTCGTTGCGCCTTTCGTGCAGGTCGGAACTTACCCGACAAGGAATTTCGCTACCTTAGGACCGTTATAGTTACGGCCGCCGTTTACCGGGGCTTGGCTTCGGGGCTTCGCCGAATCGGCTAACTCCTCCGCGTGACCTTCCGGCACCGGGCAGGCGTCAGACCCTATACGTCGCCTTGCGGCTTCTGCAGAGTCCTGTGTTTTTGGTAAACAGTCGCTTGGGCCTCTCCACTGCGGCCCGCCTCCGCTCCCCGGGCAAGCCGGTTCACGTACGCGCGGGCACCCCTTCTCCCGAAGTTACGGGGCCATTGTGCCGAGTTCCTTGACCATGGTTGACCCGATCGCCTCGGTATGTTCTACCCACCCACCTGTGTCGGTTTGCGGTACGGGCGCGCACGCGCCTGCCTAGGGGTTTTTCTAGGGACCTCGGGCTCACTCGCTTCGCTCAGTCGCTTCGTCCGGAGCCTCGCCCTCCTGCGGACCGGATTTCCCTGGTCCGCGGGCCGCGCTCCATCACGGGGACGTCCAGAACCCCGCCGAGCCACCCCCATCCGTCGCCCCGTCGGTCGTAGCGCCGCGTGCGCGGTGCAGGAATGTCTGCCTGCTGCGCGTCGGCTACGCCTCCCGGCCTCGCCTTAGCCCCCGACTGACCCTGGGAGGATTAGCCTTGCCCAGGAAACCTCGGGTTCACGGCGGACGAGTTACTCTCTCGTCTCTCGCTACTCATGCCAGCATTCTCACTCCCATGCGCTCCACCGTCGGTCGCCCTCCGGCTTCTCCGCCCATGGGAAGCTCCCCTACCGATTCTAATGAATTAAAATCCCGCCGCTTCGGTGTCCAGCTTAGCCCCGTGTATTGTCGGCGCATGTCCACTCGACCAGTGAGCTGTTACGCACTCTTTGAATGGATGGCTGCTTCTAAGCCAACATCCTGGTTGTCTGGGCGGACGCACATCCTTTGCCACTCGGCTGGAACTTGGGGACCTTAGCGGGCGGTCCGGGCTGTTTCCCTCTCGAGCACACAGCTTAGCCCACATGCTCTGACTGCCGCGCTCTGGGCCGCCGGCATTCGGAGTTCGGTTGGATTCGGTAGGCGGCGAAGCCCCCTCGTCCATCCGGTGCTCTACCTCCGGCGGTGAACGCGCGACGCTAGCCCTAAAGCTATTTCGGGGAGAACGAGATATCTCCGGGTTTGATTGGCCTTTCACCCCTATCCGCAGGTCATCGCCGCCGTTTTCAACCGACGTGCGTTCGGCCCTCCACGGGGTCTTACCCCCGCTTCAGCCTGCCCACGGATAGCTCACCCGGCTTCGCGTCCGCGGCGCGGGACTCAAGTCGCCCTGTTAAGGCTCGCTTTCGCTCCGGCTCCCTTTCGGTTAACCTCGCCCCGCGCCAGCGACTCGCTGGCTCATTCTACAAAAGGCACGCCGTCACAACTGAAAGTTGCTCCGACTGCTCGTGGGCGCACGGTTTCAGGTACTGTTTCACTCCCCTCCCGGGGTGCTTTTCACCTTTCCCTCACGGTACTGGTGCGCTATCGGTCACAGGGTAGTACTCAGGCTTGGATGGTGGTCCACCCAGGTTCGGACCGGGTTTCACGTGCCCGGCCCTACTCAGGGACCGCGTCGCGCCGTCCGGTCTGGGTTCGCGTACGGGGCTGTCACCCGCTGCGGCCGGCCCTCCCATGCCGTTCCGCTCCCCAGCCGGACCTGCGCCCGGGGGCGGCAGCCCCCGGATGCGCGGCCCTGCAACCCCGTCGGCGGAACCCCTGCCGGGTATGCCCGCTCGACGGTTTGGCCATCGGTCCCCTTTCGCTCGCCGCTACTCGGGGAGTCTCGAGATTGATTTCCTCTCCTCCGGGTACTTAGATGTTTCAGTTCCCCGGGTTGTCCTCCCCACCCTTATGTGTTCGGGGTGGGGATATGCACACTGCTGTGCATGGGTTCGCCCATTCGGAGACCCCCGGGTCGAAGGATGTGTGCTCCTCGCCGGGGATTATCGCAGCTTGCCGCGTCCTTCATCGGCTCCCTGTGCCAAGGCATCCGCCGTGCGCCCGTGGTATCTTGCGGGACCGCATCGGGCCCGCGGGATATCCACGTGTCGCTAATTAATCTAATTAATCGATATCATGAATAGCGCTCGTATGTCGCAATTCGGGTATCTCATACCGCGGCACAGTGTCTTCACTGTGCTCGCGATCAGATGCTCCTCACTCATTA
>NZ_JBCOIG010000048.1:0-1434 GCF_040926405.1 Collinsella aerofaciens | reverse complement strand
TTTATCTCCCTAGAAAGGAGGTGATCCAGCCGCACCTTCCGGTACGGCTACCTTGTTACGACTTCACCCCCCTCACCCTCCACACCTTCGGCGCCTCCCCCCTCTCGGTTGGGCCGGCGACTTCGGGTGCAGACGACTCGGGTGGTGTGACGGGCGGTGTGTACAAGGCCCGGGAACGCATTCACCGCGGCATGCTGATCCGCGATTACTAGCAACTCCGACTTCATGGGGGCGGGTTGCAGCCCCCAATCCGAACTGGGGCCGGCTTTCCGGGATCCGCTCCCCCTCGCGGGGTGGCATCCCTCTGTACCGGCCATTGTAGCACGTGTGCAGCCCAGGGCATAAGGGGCATGATGACTTGACGTCGTCCCCGCCCTCCTCCGCCTTGACGGCGGCGGTCCCGCGTGGGTTCCCGGCATCACCCGATGGCAACACGCGGCGGGGGTTGCGCTCGTTGCGGGACTTAACCCAACATCTCACGACACGAGCTGACGACAGCCATGCACCACCTGTATGGGCTCCTCTCGGCCACGGGGTCTCCCCCGCTTCACCCATATGTCAAGCCCTGGTAAGGTTCTTCGCGTTGCTTCGAATTAAGCCACATGCTCCGCTGCTTGTGCGGGCCCCCGTCAATTCCTTTGAGTTTTAGCCTTGCGGCCGTACTCCCCAGGCGGGACGCTTAATGCGTTGGCTGCGGCACGGGGGGATCGTCCCCCCACACCTAGCGTCCATCGTTTACGGCTGGGACTACCAGGGTATCTAATCCTGTTCGCTCCCCCAGCTTTCGCGCCTCAGCGTCGGTCTCGGCCCAGAGGGCCGCCTTCGCCACCGGTGTTCCACCCGATATCTGCGCATTCCACCGCTACACCGGGTGTTCCACCCTCCCCTACCGGACCCAAGCCGCGGAGGTTCCGGGGGCTTCGGGGGGTTGAGCCCCCCGCTTCGACCCCCGGCCTGCCGGGCCGCCTACGCGCGCTTTACGCCCAATGAATCCGGATAACGCTCGCCCCCTACGTATTACCGCGGCTGCTGGCACGTAGTTAGCCGGGGCTTCTTCTGCAGGTACAGTCTTGACTCTTCCCTGCTGAAAGCGGTTTACGACCCGAAGGCCTCCGTCCCGCACGCGGCGTCGCTGCGTCAGGGTTCCCCCCATTGCGCAAGATTCCCCACTGCTGCCTCCCGTAGGAGTCTGGGCCGTGTCTCAGTCCCAATCTGGCCGGTCGGTCTCTCAACCCGGCTACCCGTTGTCGGCACGGTGGGCCGTCACCCCGCCGTCTACCTGATGGGCCGCGGAGCCATCCCCTCCCGTCGGGGCTTTAGCCGGGGTGCCATGCGGCACCCCGGGGTATCCGGTATTACCCGTCCTTTCGGGCGGCTATCCCGGGGGAGGGGGCAGGTTCTCCACGTGTTACTCAGCCGTTCGCCACTCGCTTC
>NZ_JBCOIG010000047.1:0-5315 GCF_040926405.1 Collinsella aerofaciens | reverse complement strand
GCCTAGGATATCAACTGATTCCGGATATCGGACACAGGGGCCGCAAGGGCCCTTACACCAACTTTCTCGACACTACCGCGGTAATCATGCCGTAGTCCTTAAAGGCTATGATGACGAGCGGGGAATTGTCTTTCTTTCGGATTCGATTAACGGCAATGTTACGCGAAATGCCCAGGTGTTCTTCGGCACGTGGCAACAGATGGATAGCCAGGCCGTGGTAATTGAATAGCCATGATGCTAAAAGGGGAGAGCTCGACGAGCTCTCCCCTTTTGCTACTTTGTTAATCTAGCTACGCCGTCTTCTTACGTCCAAATAGTTCGTCCCAGTTACTGGCTGCCAAAACTGTTCCGCATACAATTACAACGCAGCAGATTACGGATGCCATGTCGGGAATTGTTCCAAGCAAGATCAGGCCAAAGACCACTGACCATGCCGAATAGGAGATATTCAGAGCCATCGCACGCGCTGCTCCGATTGCCGCAATGCCCTTGTAATAGAACAGATAGGATGCAGTTCCTGCGAGTCCGGCGAGTGCAATAATCAATGTGGGCATGCTTGGGATAGCGCCCAACGTGAAATGCCATGCTCCGAAGAGGGGGAGTACGAGCGCTCCATAAACAAGCGCACTTGTAGTTTCGCGGATTTGCAAAGCTGTTTCGTCATCAACGGCATCATCTTTCATTCCCCATGCGCACAGCACCGCTTCGGATCCCCATCCAATAACGGCAAGCACCGCGCCGAGTAAGCCGAGGGGGGCATTTGCAATCTCGCTCGATCCGGCCGATAGATAGCCCATCGTCATTACACCGCAAAGAGCAACGAGAAGGGAAAGAATCTGGCCTTTGCCCATTTTCTCCTTCAGCAGTACGAAGGAAAGGAATGCTCCGACTGCGGGATAGAAGGCGGAGATGATTGCCGTGTAGGCAGCTCCGATGTTATTAATTGCCAATACGTAGCCGGTCATTCCGATAGGTCCACCGAGTAGGGCGCCGGCGATGACGACCTTGCCCGAACGAGTTTTAAGTGCAGCGAGCGTGTCTTTTAGTCTGCCTCGGACTCCCATGTAGCCAAAGAGCCAAATTGCACAGAAGGCATCATGGAGAAAGGATCCCGCAATGGAGGCGCATGCAAGCGCTTCCGCCGATCCAATATAGGGCGCAAGCGCCAAGCCGATTCCAAGAATTACTGTATCAAGGCCCCAAAGAAGACCGCTAAAAAAGCCGAATTGCATCGTTACTCACCTTTCCGATAGATCTCCAGTGCCTTTTTGAGGTATTTGGCACCGTAATTGAAGTAGATATAGAGCCATTCGCCCACGAAGTCGCCTTCGGCTTCTTTCAGAAGAGACCAGAGGTACCAGCACCATCCTGCAAGGGCAATGTGCGCATAGTTATGCGCAATTTCGTTGTTTGTTGCCTTGCGCCCAAAATATGCATCAAGCGCGCGGTCGACTTCATCTTCGGAAAGCTCACAGCAGACACTGCACGTTCCAAAATCGTTCGCGTAATCGCTCATGCCAGCATATTCCCAGTCAATGAGATAGTACTTGTCGTTTTCATCGATAAGGAAATTGAGGTAAAAGAAGTCATTGTGACAAAGGCATTTTGGCGCATTGTCGGCCTGAACAAAGTGCTCCAATTCATCGATTTCGGCGGCCATTTCCCTGTAGCCTGGAATGTCGATGGGACCTTTTTCCAGAAGAAGTGATTCGTAGCGCTTCGCTTCGAGGTAGAAGTCAAATTCGGTTTCGACATTTGCACCGCTCTCGTGAAGCGAACGACACATCTGCATCATTCGATTCATTTGGGCAGCATCGTGCGGATCAGGCTGCTTTGCGTTGGGTACAAACTTCGAAATTTTCCAACCGCGCTTTGGGTCCTCATGAATGAACGTATCGTCAAGGCCGAGTTCCTTGGCCTTTTTAAGTGCGGCTACTTCTCCATTTCTGTTAATAAGCAGTTCGGTTCCGACTCCCGGATGGCGGTAAACGTACTCTCCATCATTGGTTCTAAAGTGGCACGATAGATTCGTAAGGCCTTGTTTAAGGGGATAAACGTCGTGAATCTCTGATTTGGAACAGCCGAGCACTTGCTCGATGTTATCGAAAATGTCGGAGTCAACGTTTTCGATAAAATGCGGATCAAAGGCACGCAGCTCATCAAGAGAATCGAATTCGTTGATCTCGCCCTCAGGATACTTCTTGATCACCATATCGAGCTCCTTGATGTGCTCGATATATAAATCTTCCCAAAGCTTGTCCGTTGTTTCGGGCTTGTTATATTCCGTTTCGAGAATCTGCTTAAACGCAAGCGAGAAGGCTTTATCAAAGTAGACATGTCCGAGCATATACCAAGCATCGGAACCGCCAATCGTAACATTGGTGATTCTGTCCATTGCTCCGGTTTGAATGCACCATTCTTTGGTGGCGCCTTCAGCATATTGAGCAGAATAAAATGCTTTCCAAACGTATGCTTCAAACGGATTGTTTAGAAGGTAATCATCGCTTGAGCAAATATAGGTGTTGCCAAGCCGCTCTTTTACGCACATAAGCGATGCGTGGTTATTTTTGGATGCATATTCGTTGTTGACGACAATCGAAACGCCGAACTTGCTTTCAAGATAGAAGAAATACTCTTTTTTATAGCCAACAACGATGGTGATATTGCTGATGCCCGCGTCTTGCAGCTGCCTAATCTGTCGCTCAATGAGGATCTCACCACGCACTTTTAAAAGGCCTTTGGGCTTTTCATACGAAATGGGAGCAAAGCGGCTCGAAAGCCCCGCAGCCAATATCACTGCGTTTTCAACCTTATAGGGGTGAAGTGCTTCGTAACCGCTGTCGGTTAGGCTGTCCGATTCGAGAAGGCCCTCATTCGTAAGCTCTTTATTTGCTGCGTTTACCGATCCAAGTGAGAGGCCAGTGCGCTCGGCAACTTCTCGCTGGCTGGCATATGGGTTCTTTAGGTATTCGTACAGAACAGTAAAGTTACGCTTGGTCAGTTCCACTGCAGGCCTCCAATTAAGATGTTCATTGCTTAGTGAAAGAATAGAATGATTGAACGTTATGTTCAATTTAATATATTTATCTACATAGACTGAACAGACAGTAACGAAAATCAATCCTGGAATGTGGATTAAAATAAATAAATGAGACATCTGGGAGGGTCGCTTATGTATCGATTCGAAAAGAAGGCCACGCTTGTTTGTGCTGCTGCGTCATTAATCACTGCTTGCTGCTTGCCCCTGAGTGCGAATGTCGCGTTTGCACAGGATTCCGTTGAGGCTCAGAGTATTGAGTCAAAAGCGGATTTTTCTTCTGTGGTTTCCGATGATTTGCAACCTGATAATTCTTCCGTCATAAAAGATGGCTGGCAACGAGACGAGTCGTCTGGAGTTTGGTATTACGGAAAAAACGGTAAACACCAAACTGGCTGGCTGCAAAGCGGGGGCTATTGGTATTGGCTTGATCCAGCCAATGATGGTGCAATGCAGACAGGTTATTTCAATGTGACCGATGCTGGCGGATCGACTGCTTCGTTTTATGCGAATGACGGCAATACCGCAACGCCTTTTGGCGCGCTATATCAGAACTGCTGGCTACGTAACTCAGATGGAAATTGGTTTTATGCCAATGCTGGAGGCGATTTAGCTGCCGGTTGGTTTTATCAAGACGGCACATGGTATTACCTGGATCCTGCCACCCATATAATGCAGGTTGGTTTTGTCGACCTCGGGAGCGGGAAATACTATTTAGATGCCACTGGTGCTATGAAAACCGGCTGGATTCTCGTTGACGGGAATTGGTACTGGGCTTATTTATCGGGTGCCCTTGCTTCGTCATGGCAAACGATAGGTGGAGCTCGCTATTATTTTGACCCACAGACGTTCATCATGTTTAAGGGTCGTCAAAAGATTGATGGAAGAACCTACATTTTTGGTGACTATGGCCTCGCAAATGGATGGTACAAAGACGGAGCAGATTGGTATTACTGCTCTAACGGTATTGCGGCTACTGGCTGGAAACTCGTTAACGGCGCTTGGTATTATCTCGACCCAGCCTCCGATGGTAAGATGTCCGTTGGGTATTTAGACCTTGGCAATGCAGCTTATTATTTAAAGCCTAACGGGGCTATGGCTGTTGGTTGGGCTCAGGTCGAGGACGGCTGGTATTTCGCCTCCCAATCTGGTGCACTTATTTCTGGCTGGTATAAAGAGGGCACGAGCTGGTATTACCTGGACCCTGTTAGCCATCTCATGAAAACGGGCTTATTTGAGGTGGGCGGCAACGATTGTTTTGCAAACCAGAGCGGTAGGCTTGTGGTTTCAAGCTGGGTTACCGTTAATGACGGCGTTCAAAGATACGCTAATGATAATGGATATCTTTGCAAGGATGTGATTCGCGAAAACGGCACTATCCTAAAAACCGCTGGAGCTGATGGTTGGCAGGTTGCGTCCGGCTGGGTTAATGTCGCAAATCTTAGGTTTTACGCTGAGCCCGGAACGGGTGCCATTCATCTTGGATGGCTGCAGATTGACGGCGATTGGTATTGGCTTGATGCCGATTCTGGCGTGATGAAGACCGGATGGGTTTTTACTGGCGGTGCATGGTATTACCTAAACGCTGACGGAAAAATGGCAACTGGTTGGAAATGCCTGAATGGAACATGGTATTACCTTGAGTCCAATGGAAGCATGCATGTTGGCTGGCTTAAAGATTCGGGTAAGTGGTATTGGTTAGACGGCAGCGGCGCTATGGCAACGGGCGCAAGGACCATCGATGGCGTTCGTCGAGTTTTCTGGAGCGATGGACAGTGCGACAAAGTTGGCTGGCAAAATCCATCCCAGTATCCTCAGGTCAGTTCTTGGACTGTTCGGCTGCCTGGCTATTGCACCGGATACTTTACCTATGTGACCCCTTCTCGCATTTCTGTCGAAGCAACGCGGGAAGATTGCGTGAACGCCTTTATCCAGCGCGCCTATGAGTATATTGGTACGCAATATATTGAGCCTTGGTCTACCGCTCCCGGTGGAGCTGTTGATTGCTCTGGTTTTGTCTTGCAGTGCCTTTATGCTACTGGCATGGATATGGGTGTTTACAACCCTTATAACCATCGCTGGGATCCAAGCCAAA
This sequence comes from Collinsella aerofaciens, assembly GCF_040926405.1. Classification (GTDB taxonomy): domain Bacteria; phylum Actinomycetota; class Coriobacteriia; order Coriobacteriales; family Coriobacteriaceae; genus Collinsella. The sequence goes on along the minus strand of NZ_JBCOIG010000047.1, from coordinate 183 downwards.
CCTATAATTCCATGAATTGGTATCGAAGCATTATCTTTATGCCCGTGAGCACGAGCTCGATTCAACGCGGCGATGTGATTTATTACCGCGGTCATATTGCAATTGCAGGCTTATAGGACAAAATGTGTGTCCCGATAGAACATCCGTTTCTATCCATTAATCAAGCCAGAACGGGTACGGGTC
>NZ_JBCOIG010000046.1:0-6894 GCF_040926405.1 Collinsella aerofaciens | reverse complement strand
AAACCTAAGCCGGTGTCCCCGCTCTCCCGGGGCCGAACGCCCTAGTTGTTGAGCATGCGGTCGAAGCTTCCCGAGTCGCCATCCCGATAGTCGGCGGTCATCAGGATCTCCTGCGGAATGCGCCCGCCTTCACGTAGCACGTTGCGGAACTGCACGCGCGTAACCATGGGCAGATCCTTGATCGTCGCTGCCAGGTTCTGCGGCACGCCCTGGTTGGCAGCCGCGGGCTCGCACTCGCCGCCGGCCTTCACGCGACGCTTATGCTCGGCGAGCATGGCGCGGTACATGCCGGCATGCAGGCGAATCTCAACCACATTGGCATTGCGAGCCTGTTCGACGATGCGCGCGCCCTCGCGATCGATATCGCCTACGTAGTAGACGTAGTTAAAGCGATAGCCAATCTCGGCCAGATAATCGTCCAAGGCATGCGAGACGCTCGCCTTGCATCCGCCGCCAAAAATCACGCCGCCCACCTTGATGCCAAAGAGCTTGGCGTGCTTGCGGCCACGCAGCAGCTTGACGATCTCGTCGTAGGTGTCCAGGTTCTCGACCATAATGAACGGCTTGTCGGCTCCCAGCGTAAAGAAGCCCGTAAAGTGCACGGGGCGATTGGGGGCGACCTTGATCGCCTGCATGCTGATGCCCTTTTCGGTCATACGCCTGATCAAGCGCTCACCGTGCTTGCCGTCAAAAGCCTTCTCGTCGTTAAAGATCTGGTAGGCACGCTGGCGGCGCGAGGCAACCGGCGTATCGGCACCTCGGTTCTGCTCGATCCAAGCCTGGATGATTGCGATTTCCTCGGCAATCTTGCGGTTGGACATCTCGTTGTGCTGAGTGCGCTGCGGAGCCTTTTTGCCGTCCTTGCCCTCGACCTTTACGATCTGTGTCTGCTGCTCCTTAATCTTGGAGAGCGCCATTGGCGTGGGAACGACCTTGAGCAGCTGCCTGCCCAGGACACGGGCCAGAGCAAACGCCGAAACCTCGCCATGAGCGGGCTGCTCAGGCTGCTGGGCGGCCGCATCGTTTGCAGTCGGTTTGGGCTGCGCCTGGGATTTGTGCTTGGAATCTGCCTGAGCTTTGCGCTCTTGCTTTGGCGCGGACGAGCTCTTTTGCGAACGTTCAGGCTTGTCCCCCTTCGCCGGCTGGCGCTTGGGCTGCTCCACCGGGGTCTCAGCCTTCACATCCTTGTTTTGCGTTGTCGCCTTCTCGGCCACGGTTTCGGCATTTGAGCCACGTCCGCCACGGTGACGACGACGGCGGGGCTTGCTCGAAGCGCTCTCCCCCGCCTGTTTATCAGCGGACTGTTGAACTTTGACCTCGGTGTCAGCCGCAGGCTGCGACTCGGAAGGTTGCTGCTCGCGAGCCGCCGGCTCAACGGTTTTCTCGGTTTGTTCGGCCTTCTCGTCCTGAGTGGTCGAAGCCGGCTCGCTCTTCTCCTGACGCCTCACGGGATACGCGCGCCCCGCAAAACCACGTCCGGGACGACATGAACCCGGAGCCTTCTTGGCAGACTCCTCAACATCGTCTGCAACCTCAGAAGACTCTTCGACCTCACGCGCGGCATCCTGCTGTGCAGCCTTAAAGTGAGCGCCGCGACGGTGCTTGGGCTCTTGGGCCTCCACGGGCTTTTGCTCCTTCGTGGGCTTCTGCGACTCGGCAGCAGCCTCGGTCTCAGCAGCCTCGGTCTCAACAGCCTCGGCATCCGTCTCGCCCTTTCGAGCAACGGCGCGACGGAAGCGCTCCTGCTGGGCGCGGCGCTGTGCATCGCGCTTGCCGCCCCCGCCAAAACCGCCGCGTCCTGCCTTGGCCGTAAAGGCACGCACGACGTTCTCATCGAGCAACTCATCGGTATCGACATGCTCACGCGGGGCAACTTCTTCCACAGCAGGCACGTCAGCGGAATCCTCGACGACAAAATCCTCGACGGACTCGGCAGGCTGCTCCTGGGCATCGCGGATCTCGGCATTGATGGTATAGAACGCCGGGCGCCCGTTAACGCCGCTACCCTCGATCTTGGTCACGATATTTGCCGCGATAAGCTCATCGCGCATCGCCTTGGTGTCACATTCCTTATCGACGGAGCGGAAAATTTGCGCCAGCGCGCTCGACTTGATCTTGAGCGCCTTGCGGCAAAGCAGGTCGTAGGCAACCAGCTTGGCACGCTCAGCAGAAAGCGATGTCTGGCTGCTCAGACGCTCAGCCAGGGCATCGACATTATTTTGGTTATCGGAATATACCGTCTTGGCCACGGGGCCCCTTTCATATGTACACATATACGTCTATATGGTACAACGCGCGCCCTTATCCACGCAAAACATCTGCGAGAACACTCGAGCGTCACCCGCTTTTGCATGAAAAAAGACCGAGCCCGCGAAGTCGCGGACCCGGTCTTTCCGAGTCAAATGGATGGGAGATTCAACCCGTCCGACCGACTAGGCCTTGGCGGCCTCGGCGTCGGCAGGAGCCTCAGCGGCAGCGGCGCGACCGTACTCGGCCTTGCCCATATCGGACCACTCGGGCTCCTCATCAGGCATGGAGCCAGCCTCCTTGCCGAAGAACTCCTTGAGGCAGTTGACGGCAACGATGAGGCCCAGGACCATCAGCAGGACGGCAAAGACGAGCTGCAGGCCCTTGGTGGCGGCGACGGAGACGGCGGCCGTGGTGGCGGTAGCCGGGATGGTACCGAAGAAACCGTAGGCCTGGACGGCGGTCATGCAGCCCATGGCGCTCTGGACCAGCGAGGTGAAGGTGCAGCAGAGCAGGAAGACGACGGGCACGTAGAGCATCCAGCCCTTGCGGCCGGTGCACTTGCAGAACACGGCGAGGGTGATCATGGTCATGCCGCCGAGCAGCTGGTTGGAAGCACCAAAGAGCGGCCAGATGTTGGCATAGCCACCAAAAGCGAGAGCGAGACCGGGAAGCAGGGTAACGACCGTGGCGAACCAGGGGTTGCCGAGGACCTTCATGTAGCCGGCCTTGGACTCGATGGCCAGGGCGTCGTTGGTCTGGGCAAAGAACTCGGAGAACGAGGTGCGGGCGATGCGGGCGACGGCGTCGAGCGAGGTCAGGGCCAGAGCGGAGACGTTCATGGTCATGAAGACGGTAGCGAGCGTGCCGTCAACACCGAAGGCCTGCATACCGCGGGAGATGCCGGCGGCGAAGATCTGGAACGGGGTGGAAGCGACACCGGCGTTGAGAGCGCCAGTACCGGCGGTGTTCATATCGGAGAACATGATGCCGGCGACGATGATGGCAAGGATGCCAACGAAGGACTCGACGATCATTGCACCGTAACCGACCTTGACGGCGTCCTGCTCCTTCTCGACCTGCTTGGAAGAGGTGCCGGAAGAAACGAGGCTGTGGAAACCGGAGAGAGCACCGCATGCGACGGAGACGAACAGGACCGGGAACATCATGCCGGAGGCAGTGGAGAAGCCGGTGAAGACCGGAGCGGTGATAGTGGCCTGACCGTTGACACCCAGGACGACGATGCCGAGGACAGCGCAGACGATCATGACGATCATCATGATGGAAGTGAGGTAGTCACGCGGGGTCTTGAGCATCTGGATGGGCATAGCGCCAGCGAAGACCAGGTAGACCATGACGACGGCGAACCACTGGAACTTATCCAGGTAGACCGGGAACTGCATACCGACGGCGAACATGAGAACCATGAGGATAACGCCGGTGACGAACTCGGCAGCGCCGGTGAGGTTGAACTTCTTCTGGGCCCAACCAAAGGCGATAGCGACGAAGGTGAACAGGATGGAGATGGTACCAGCGCAGCCGGCGGCATAGGACTTGGTGAAGTCGATGGCACCGGTAGCAGCACCAGAAGCGTCAACGGCCGGGGTGAACATGAACGTCTTGCAGACCATGTCGGTGAAGGCGGCGATGACGATGATGCAGAACAGCCAGCAGAACAGCAGGAACAGGCGACGGCCGGTCTTGCCGATGTACTTCTCGATGAGCTGAGCGAGCGACTTGCCGTTGTTCTTCATCGAAGCGTACAGGGCACCAAAGTCGTGGACGGCGCCAAAGAAGATGCCGCCGACGAGGACCCAGAGCACGACGGGCAGCCAGCCAAAGGCCATGGCGACGATCGTACCCGTAACAGGGCCAGCACCGCAGATCGAGCTGAACTGGTGCGAGAACGCAGTGAAGGCGGAGACGGGCGAGAAGCTGTTGCCGTCCTTCATGCGCTTGGCCGGCGTGAGGGCCTCTTTGTCAACGCCCCACTTGTTGGCCAGCCATCGGCCATAGCCCAGATAGCCGCAGGCGAGCACCGCCGCGGCCACAACCATGAGCAAAACTCCGTTCATTACATTTCCTCCTCTAAAAAGAACTTCCCAGACATAAAAAAATGAGGGCCGTCGGTTGCGCTCGACGGCCCTCATCTTCATCAGCCGCCCGTTATCGTACGGGCTAGCTGTATGTGCTAACCCGCATCAGATAATTACTACGCTGATAATGTTTAGCTGATGCGTGAACATGTCTAAGAAATCCTCTTCAATCATGATGCGAACGATCCGTGCGTGTTCACATCCCCCAGTGGTTGAAAAGGAGTATGAAACTTTAGTTGCCTAAAGTCAACGCAAATTTGTAATGAATTTTCAACTTTTTTGGATTTCTCGGTATTAAACGCCACTGACCTCGGACTTTACCCCACGACAGTTTTTGCATGAGAGATGCCCCTGAGAGCCGCGGGAGCCGGGCGGCGCATATGAACTTTCCTGCTCTACAGTCCTGCGCAAGACGAAGGCCACTTAATGTGGCCTTCGTCTTGCGCAGGACTGTAGAGCAGGAAACCTTATATCCGGCCCCTCCGTCCGGGGACCGCGCCGTACCAGCTACAGCGTCATGTTCGGATCGGCGTCGACGTCGAACGGCGAGATTTCACCTCGGTCGAATTTACGGCGGGCGACCTCCGCGATCATGGCTGCGTTATCGGTACAGGCAGACAAGGGCGGCACCGTTACGCGAATCCCCTGACGCCCAAGCTTCTTGATCATCATCTCGCGCAGATGCGGGTTGGCCGAGACGCCGCCGCCGATGCAGTATTCCTTACATCCGGTAGCGTGCAATGCGTTTTTGGCCTTCTTGTACTGCACGTCAAAGACAGCCGCCTCAAACGAAGCCGCCAGATCGGGCAGGTGAATCGTGCGCCCGGCCTTGGTCTCCTGCTCGATGTAGAGCGTCACGGCCGTTTTAAGACCCGAAAGCGAGAAACGATAGTCTCCCCTGCTGTTAAGCGCACGGGGGAAATCGATCGCGCGGGGATTGCCCGTCTCGGCCAGCTTGGAAATGATGGGGCCACCGGGATAGCCCAGGCCCAACGCCTTGGCCACCTTGTCGAAGGCCTCGCCCACGGCGTCGTCGAGCGTCTCACCGAGCACCTCGTAGTCGCCCCATGCCTTTACGTGCACGAGCATGGTGTGCCCGCCCGAGACAAGCGTGAAGATGAACGGCGGCTTGAGGTCGGGCTGCGCCAGCAAGTTGGCAAACAGGTGCCCCTCCAGATGGTTGACGCATACGAGCGGCTTACCGGCAGCGTAGGCAAAGCCTTTGGCAAAGGCAACGCCCACCACGAGAGCGCCCACCAGGCCCGGACCCTGTGTCACGCCCACGGCGGCAAGCTCGCTGGGGGCAATGGCTCCACCCTCAAGACCAAGCGATGCTGCGGCATCCTCGAGCGCCGCATCCACGACACTCACAATCACCTCAACGTGTTTGCGCGAGGCGATCTCGGGCACCACGCCGCCAAAGCGGGCGTGAAAATCAATCTGTGTCGACACCTGGTTGGCCAGCATATTGCCATCCGCATCGATAATCGCCACGGCCGTCTCGTCGCAGGAACTCTCGATAGCGAGCACTAGGCGACGGCGCTCAATTTCAGCGCGCTCCTCAACGGTTCGCTCGGGCGCAGGCAGCGGCCATACACGCTGCTCAGCCGCCGTCGGCTCGGGCGAAGCGTTGTCGACCGGGAGCACCAAGGGCAGCGGCGCCGTCATGACGATGGCATCTTTGCCAACACCGTAGTAACCGCGGCGACGGCCAGCCTCGGTAAAGCCCAGAGCGTTATAAAGCGCGATCGCTCCCTCGTTACCGTCCTCGACCTCGAGCGAAGCCGTGGTGCAGCCGAGCATCTGGGCATCATAGCTCACGTGCGACAGCAGCTTGCGGGCAATGCCCTCGCGGCGATGTGCCGGGTCGACGGCGACATCCAGAATCTGCACATCACCGTCCACAACCATACCGCCGGCAAGGCCCAGCAGCTTGCCGTCGTCGTGTGCCACCCACCAACTACGCGGCGCAGCAACGTCCTCGCCCAGTTCGGACAGGAACATGCCCGGCGTCCACGCCTCGTGTCCGGCACCTTCAAAGCAGGCAGCCTCCAGCGCGCTCGCGCCCTCGGCATCCGCCGCGCCCATGGGGCGGAACTGCAGATGACGACCGGCGAGCTCATCGGCAACACCCGTAATTTCGCTCTGCGCACTCTCGGCAAGACCAAGACGCTTGCGCTCGTTTTCCTCGGCATCCGAAAGGCGCGTGTAAATCGGCAGGACGCGAGCCGGATCGCCGTCACCCGCAGCGTGCGCGAGCAGCAAGCCCTCGCCCGAAGGCCACCACAGGTCGCGCTCCACGCAGCGGGCGGTCTCGTCCTCACCCAGCAGCTTGCCATAGCGCACGAGACCGTCACCGGTCAGCTGAACCTGGTCCCAGTCCGCTGCTTGGCGCCACTCATCGAGCGCCACGGCGGCCTTGGCCACGTGTTCGCGCTCAAATTGACGCTCGGGACCCTCATCGACCAGCATATACAGCGCCGGATATACCTCACCGCGCATAGCATCGGCCAAGATACCAAGCTTGCCGCGCACGCCAGCCTTCCACGCC
>NZ_JBCOIG010000045.1:0-8362 GCF_040926405.1 Collinsella aerofaciens | reverse complement strand
CATTGTCGGCCTAATCCGCGGTCTTTCATGCAGCAGGGGCTCTCAATGTTTTTATGTCCTGCTCATATCGTCTCTGCCGGCAGTGGGGGACAGTCCTTGCAGCTTTTTGCGAAGAGTGTCCCCAGTGACTAGTCGTTTAAGAACGTCCCCAGTGACTGGCCGATGACTAGGCGAGGGCGGCCATGATGGTGCGGGCGACGCCGTCGTGGTCGTTGTCGTATTCGGTGATGGCGTCGGCGGCCTCACGGTCTTCGGGCTCGGCGTTGATCATGGCCATGCCGTGGCCCGCTGCCTGCAGCATGGGGATGTCGTTGATGTTGTCGCCGAATGCCCAGGCGTCGGCGAGACGCTTGCCCAGGTATTCGCATAGCCACGTGAGGGCCGTCCCCTTGGTGGCGCCCTCACCCATGACCTCGATATTCATGGCGTAAGAACGCGTGACCTCAATGCCTCCGAGCGTGTCGAGCGCCGCCGCGATGGCGTCGCGATCGGCCGGGTCGTGCCAGTACATGGCGATGCGTTCGAGCGTCTCGACCTCGTCGATCTTGCTGTCGATATCCATGTCGATCGGTGTTCGTGTGCGCTTGAGCGAAGCCGCGATGTGGGGGTCGCCGCCACAGAACTCATCCAGACGCCCGTATAGCGAGCGGGGGAGGAAGCACTGCCCATCCGCGAAGATATCGAAGGTCACATCGTGGCCGGCGGCAATGCGATGGATGCGGTGGGCAATGCCACGGTCGAGCGGACGGCTCAAGATGCACGTGGCGCGCGAGGCGTCGGTGGGCGTATCTTCGTCGAGCTGCCAGACGCTGGCGCCGTTGGCACAGACCGCGTAGTGCACGGCGGGATGGGCGAGAATGGGCTCAAAGATGCCCGACAGCGGACGCCCCGTGCAGGGAACAAACTCGATGCCACGACGTGCGAGCTCGTCGAGCATTGCCCAGGTGGCATCGCTCATTTGCTTATCGCTCGTCAGCAGCGTCCCATCCATATCGGAAAACACAATCATTCGTTGCGATCCTTTCTACTGGCATAAAAAGCGTGGCCGAGGGCGGTGATGCCCTGGCCACGCTCGAGTTCTATAACGGTCCGCGTCCTAGCGGTCAGCGAGTGGCTTGTACTCCAGCGGCTCGATCACCGGACGATAGGCCGGGCGAATAATACGGTGCGCGCAGAAGAGCTCTTCCATGCGGTGCGCAGACCAGCCGGCCATGCGGGCGACGGCGAACAGCGGCGTAAAGAGCGTCTCGGGCACGCCGAGCATCTTGTAGATAAAGCCCGTGTACAGGTCGATGTTGGCACAGATGGGCTTGGTCATGCCGTGATCGCGCATCACTTGCGGGGCCAGGCGCTCGATGCGCTCGATGAGCGCGAACTCCTCGCCCAGGTCCTTCTTGGCGGCAAGCGTGCGCGCGTAACGACGGCACACCTCGGCACGCGGGTCGCTCAGCGTGTAGACGGCGTGGCCCATACCGTAGATGAGGCCCGTGCCGTCGAAGGCCTGCTTGTCGAGGATCTTGCCCAGGTAGGCCGCGACCTCGTCCTCGTCCTCCCAGTTGGAGACATGCGCGCGGATGTCCTCGTGCATAGACACGACCTTGGCATTGGCGCCGCCGTGGCGCGGGCCCTTGAGCGAGCCGATAGCCGCGGCGTAGGCGGAATACGGGTCGGTGGCCGAAGACGACAGCACGCGGCAAGCGAAGGTGGAGTTGTTGCCGCCGCCGTGCTCGGCATGCAGCATGAGCATAACGTCGAGCAGCATCGCCTCATCGCGGGTGAACGCCATGCCGCCGCGCAGGACCTGTAGGATGGTCTCGGCGGTGGAGAGACCGGGCGTAGGGTGCGGCACGTGAACCTCGGAGCCGCGAAGCTTGGCGACCGAGGCCATGTGTGCGAAGGCGGCGATGCGCGGGAGACGTGCGAGCATGGAAATGGCGACGTCGATTTCGTGCTCAGGCGTGATCACGTCTGGTTCGGCATCGAAGGCGTAGAGCAGCAGTACGGCGCGCTGGAGCACGTTCATGATGCTCGACGACACCGTGGTCATAGGGAACTCTTTAACGTACTCGTCGCTCAGATGTCTAAAGGCGCCCAGGCGCTCGCAAAAGCCGTCGAGCTCTTCCTTGTTGGGCAGCGAGCCCGTGATAAGCAGATAGGCGACTTCTTCGTAGCCGTAGCGATTCTCGGCCTGGGCATTGTTGACCAGATCCTCGATGCTGTAGCCGCGAAGCGTGAGCTTGCCCTGATCGGGCACGACCTTTCCGTCGACCTTGTTGTAGCCGTGCACATCCGAGATACGAGTGAGGCCCGCGACCACGCCCGAGCCGTCGGCATTGCGCAGGCCGCGCTTGACATTGTGCTCTTCGAACAAGCCCTCGTCATAAGGGTCGGTCGGCAGGCCGTGGTAGAGGCTTTCGCTCTCAGACGAAATCTGGCGGCTTGCTTCGTAATCCAGAACCAGTCGGCTCAAGTGGTCATCGAAGCGGTAATAGATTTTCTTGGCGTCGTAGGCCATGCGCGCTCCTCTCCGGGCCGCATCGGGGTGGCTTGCATGGGCATGCGCGCGTCAGGCTATCCCCAGCGGCTTGTTCGCTACAGGCGGTACATAAAGTTAAAGACGTCCTCGCGCTGGATGGACACGTTGACGCCCGAAAGCTCGCCGGCCTCGGCCAGGGCCTTCTGCAGCTCAGCGAAGTCGAGCTTGGACTCGGCGGTATCGGCCAGCATGGTCATGGTGAAGATGTCCTCGATAATGGATTGCGTGATGTCGCGGATGTCGACGTTGGCCTCGCCCAGGACACGGGTGACGCCGGCGACGATGCCGGGGCGGTTCTTGCCAAGGACGGTGATGACGATACGGGAGGACGAGATCTCGGCCATGGGAAACCCTTTCGCGTGGTTGCGGCGCGCGCGGGGCGCTCCGCTACGGTACAGTGTTCATCATTGTACCTGTCTGGCGCAAAAAAGGCGCGCTCGCTGCGGCGTTACATGCCTGCAACATGAGCGTAAGGGGGAAGGCCGTACGGGGAAGAGCCGTCTGGCGCGTGTCCGGCTCGTGTTGGGTTGATTTCCGATCTCAGCCGAACACATTGAGCGGACAGGCCGTTCCCGCAGTCAGCCGAACGCCTCCGACGGCTGATTCCGAACTGGAAGCGGAGGGCATCCCCGCCCTTCGGTAGGGGATACCGCTCCGCGGCGCATGCCGCGGGCGGCGCCCCTATCGGACCACCGTGACCTCAGTTGGGATGGGCCCAGCACTGCCGCGTACTCGGTGAGCTAGAGCCAACTGTTCGTCTTCACGTCGCGTATGGCGATATTTCGGTCGTCCGGCTCGGTGATGCCGTAGCCGAACGCCTGGAGCGTCTCGATGGACTCCTGGATCCTCTGTTGGAACATGGGACCCGGATCGACCCTCGGCCCGAGGTGCCCGCGCCAAAGGCACGGCGTGGCGCGCAGCATGTTATGGATTTTGGAGATGGGCTCGATGTCGGCGTAGACGCTGAGCGTCGCCATGGCGTCCTTGTGGCCGGGGATCGATTGGAGCGCCTTGATATCGCCGCCTTGGCGGATCCACTGCGTTGCGAACGTGTGGCGAAGGCCGTGGAACGTGATCAGCTCGTCGTTGGTGCCCATGAGGCCGTTGGTCTCCGAGAACGTCTTGAACGCCCTGCGGATATAGCTTGTCGTCGCGAAGGTCGCGCCCGGCTCCGACAGGATGTAGCAGTCCCCGATCTCGACCGCCCCGGTAAGGCCGCGCAAGCGCAGCTTTCCGCAGTCGATCTCGTGGGTCTCCTTCAGGAAGGGGAGTAGGCCGACCGGGTCGATGGGGATACCCCTGGCGTCATGGGTCTTGGTGTCCTTGATGAACGAACCCATTCCCTTCGCGTACGCCACCGAGTGTCTGATCGAGATCAGGCCCGTCTCGAAATCCACATCGCACCACCGAAGGCCGCAGACCTCGCCGATTCGCATCCCCGTGTGCAGGGCGAGTACGACCGCCCTCTAATCCTCGGCGGACCAATCGAGTCCGAACTCCTTTCGGGCATCCTCTTCGCTCATGACTTCGAGAAGGTCTCCGGGTTGGCAACGAAGGGCGAGGCATAGCTGCTCGAGTGTGTTGAAGCGAATGCCGCGAATATGCCCTTTTTTAATACGGGACAGGTTCACGGGCGTGGTTCCAATCCTTTCGGCAAGTTCGTTCGAGGAAATCTTTCGCTCGGCCATGATCTTGTCGAGGCGAACAATTACGGGCATGGCGTTTCCTTACGCAATCTCGTCGGAGTCGAGGTACAGCTCTCGGGCGTACAAGAAGAGCTGGGAAAGCATGAACAGGACGATGCCGAGAACCAGAGAGGTCCAATCGAATGATGAAGCGATCTCTTGGGCGCCGACGGCCCCCTCGCCGCCAAACATCGAAACGGAGGTTTTGAGTGAGCCGGCGTAGAGGCTGGTGGCAGCTTGAACAACGAAGAGAATGCCGAGCACCTTCAGGCATGTCGCAGACCCTTTCTTGAAGGGGTCTCCGCTCTTGATCGTCCACACGAGAACGGCGCTGAGGATGGTCGTAGCGATACCGATGACGGCAGGGACCAATGTCGAGATCGCAAGGGCTGGATACGCGGGGGAGTCTGCAATTACAGGGTTGTCGAGCACTTCGATTGCTGGCTTTAAGGAGAACGCCACTTGTGCGATGGCGGTGGCGCAAAGGGTCGCAGAGGCTATCGCACATGCGATGCGGAAGGAATGAAGCCGGGGAGTGCGATTGTCGGAACTCATAATAACCTCCGAAGAATTTAAAAAACTCAGGTTACTTTTTAACAGTTTATGTTAAATTGACTTTGCCGACAAGTAATAAGGGCCGAGCATTTTGTTCGGCCCCTCTGTTCCGACTGGATGAGGTTAAGGTTGGCGATGAATATGCTCAAAATCTCGAAGGCGATCTTTAGGTCGCTTCTCTCCTCCAGGTCGCTCTGTGTTGTCGTTGTTGCGTTGATGGTTCTTTGTGCTCTGCCCGTCTTCAGGAGCGCGGCTGGCATCGACGGACGGGTCGAATACCTCGAGTCGGGAATAACCCGTGTTGAGCAGGAATTGTCAGCATCCTATGCGGATGCGCTTGTGAATGCGGGGGAGGACGGTGTCTATACCTCTTCATCAAGCATGCCCGCGCTTCTGTACCCTCTTGCCGCGGGACGTCTTATCTTGGCACCGCTCTCTCCCCTACTTCCGTTTCTGCAGATATCGGATGGAGAGTACACCTATTATGACGGATCGAAGGAGTACTTGCTATGGGTCGCAACGGCCGTTGCCGTCTCGTTCCTTGCCGCGCGTCTTAACAAACGTGAAAAGCTCATCATCCAGGCACCGATGGGCGAGCTGGGTAGACTTGTTGCATCGAGCGTATGGGCGAGTGTTTTTGCAATGCTTGCCGTCCTCGCCATCAATCTTCCAGGGATAATCGCCGCGCTTGTGAAGAATGGCCCGGGCTCGCCGTTCTATCCGATAGGCTACATTCAATATGCGACTCCGGTTATCAAACCGGCTTGGCTGGTGTTCGCGAAGACGGCCATCTTGCAATTCTTGGTGGCAGCGTTCATCTCGCTTGTCGTTCACCTTGCCGTGAAGATTGCCAATAACCCTACGCTTGGAATCGTGTTCGTATGTGCCCTGATGGGGGTGACGATGGTTCCCGGGTATTACGGAAGATCCATCGCTTTACGTGAGTTCGCCCTGTTGAATCCCCTTACGTATGCGAACACTGAGTTGACCGTCGGCGCCTATAGCCCGTACCCGACAACGCAGATAGTGAATCTGCCTGGACTTTGCTTCGAGCGTGGCGCGATTGCCCTCGTATGCGCAATCGGGATCGAGGTGCTGGCAATTAGCCTGCTTTGCGTTGCTGGAAAGAGCGGCTGCGCGTGCCCGATATCCCCGATTTGTCTTGAGAGAGGTTCCTTCACTGCATCGAGAACGGCAACTCGTTCGAGCGCTTGTGCCTCCGCCGTTGCATACGTAAGAACGATGGGGAAACTGCTCCTGCGTTCTCCTACCCTCGCCGTATGCGCGATTGCAATGTCGACGACGATGCTGGCCCCGGCTCTGGTCGAGATGTTTCCTGACGCTGATAACGTTTCCGCTGTTCGGTATAGGGATGGGGAGCTCCGTTCAATAGATCGGTATCTAGAGCAGAACGCTGCGAATATGGACGTCGAGGGCAAAGCGGCCCTGGAAGACATGCGGGATGCTCTTTCGGGTTTCGTGTACGCGCCTATGCCTGCGGAGGGGTTTCGAAGCCTTGCGACGTACGAGCGCGCTCGAGGTGAGCTGGGCGCGGCAGATGCGACTCTCCTGCAATCGATCGGAATCGAGCCGGAGACTCCTTCTCGTGCGGAGGCGCGCGCCCTTCTGCTTGAGTCGATCGCGAGCTTGCCGGACCCCAAGGTTTACGAGTTAAGTACGAAGATGCCCCCATTAATCCTCCTTTCGTATCTCCAGGCAGCGCTTCCCTCCTTATTTTTGCTGTTGCCCGTGGTTGTCGCATCGCTCGCGTGCACCCACCTGCAGTGTCGTTCCCTTCTGGTTCTCCAGATCCCCGCAACAGCGCATGTGCGTTTTCTGACGGCTGTTGCGCTGGCTCTCCTGCTTGGCTTGGTGCTGCTTTTGGTGTCGATGGTTCCCGCTGTCGTTGTGTCCGTGATTAAGAACGGTGCGGGTGGATCGGAGTATCCCGTCGCTCTCATTCGGGCGGGAGCTTCGACAACGTCCACGGTGGGGGAGGCGGTGTTGTGCAGTATTCCGTTGCTGGTCATGGCATACGGCGTGATTTCCGTCGTCGCTGCGTTGACAGCAGCGATTAGCCGCAACCCCGTTGTCACCGGAATGGTTTGCGCGGTTCTCTTGGTGTTGGGTTCGTTGAGCGCTCATGTTGAAAGCGTGGGCATGGGCGTCGCGCTGCTGGCTCCATTCGCCTCGTTTGATTCCGCTTCCCAGGTGGGGACGATTGGGTTCCTTGGGCGAGGGACGAACGCGATGCCTTTTGGAGAGGTCGTCGGCGCATCGGGCGCTCTGCTGGTGGTCTTGGGCGCCGTATCTCCGTTGATGGTGCGCCTGAGTGTTCCAAAGATCGAAAGGGGATGATCTCGATGATTGACCTTCAAACGCTGACGATCTCTTATGGAAAGAAGGTGCTCGTAGATTCGGTGAACGCTGAGTTTGCCCCGGGTACGGTCTACGGTCTCGTCGCTCCGAACGGGCATGGAAAGACGACGTTGCTGCGTGCGATGGCAGGTTTGCCGGGTCCTCGCGTGGACGGGAGCATCGTTCTGGATGAGGTGCAGGGTACGGGTGCGAGAGAGGTCCGTTCTATGATCTTCTATGCACCTGGTGAGGGGACGCTGCTGTATCCCGGATTGCGTGCGGAAGATCACCTCAAGATGGTTTGCGATATGTGGCCGCATGCTCGCGATATCGAAGAGATAGTGGAACAAACGCAGATAGGCGAGTTCGCGAAGATGAGGATCCGCACTCTGAGCCAGGGCATGAAGCAGCAGCTTACCCTGGCGATTGCGTATGCGACGGGCGCGCGGTACCTTCTATTAGATGAGCCCATGAACGCGCTCGACCCCAGCAGGGTGGACTTGCATTCCGAGATTCTCAGGAAGCTGGCCGATTCTGGTACGTGCATCATCATGTCATCCCACATCTTGGATTCGGTCGATAGGCTGTGCGATGAGATTCTGTTTTTGAAGGATGGGAGGCTCATTAGAAGCATTCCGCAAGATGATGCTGCGCCGAAGTCTCCTGGATCCCATTTCGCAAAGCCTGCCGGACGCGCCGAGGGTGCGCTAAGCACGTATCGGCGACTCTACGAAAAGGGCGGGTAGAAATGCAAGTTAAAAATCTATGTGGCCAATGTGATACCGTTGAACCCGCATATCGATACCGCTCAGCCATTCGCCTCGCCCCCATCGCACGCATCTTCATTCGGTCTGTCATTATTAATCTAACGATGCTTTGAGAAATGTAGGTGCTTCCAAATGTACTGTCGACTTCTTCTCAAACTGATCCTAAGAGACAAGGCCGTATGGATTTGTACGCTCGTTCTCGCTGCAGCCTTTTCCGTCCCCATTGCGTTCAATTCACCCATCTACGGGCCCTTCTTTATGAAGCAGGGCATGCAGGGCTTTGTCGACGCATTCAATACGCGCGCGCCCCAGGCCAGCGGCACAGACCTATCTCCAGAGCAGCAAAATGACGCGGAGCTTGCGAGATACGCGAACGCCGCCCTTGCCGCTCAAACCGACGCCGCCTTTCTCGATTCTGCCGAGAGCTACTACGCGCTCATGGGCGAAGGCTTCCAATCCGG
>NZ_JBCOIG010000044.1:0-8448 GCF_040926405.1 Collinsella aerofaciens | reverse complement strand
AGATTCTAGGACAGGGGCCGCTTGCGTTTGGCGGTCAGCCGTCGGCGCGCTTACACCAACATTTCCGACGCGATCCCAAAAAACGCATTGAAACAGGCGAGATGTTTTAAATCTCAGCCCACAAATCGAGAACAGTAGCGTCCCGACGAACCGTGGCAAAATAGTCGCAGCAGTCGAGGCACGTGCCAAGGTCGCGCCCGCAAAGGCAATCCTGGACGAGAAGCAGGCCGCGGTGGACGAGCTCCAGTCCGGCTATGATGTGGCACTCGCCGCCTACGAGCAGGCGAAGTCCGACCGCATCGCGGCGGAGCAGAAGCTTTCCGATGAGATCGCACGACAGAAGGCAGAGGAGGCGGCAAAGCAGCAGGCGGCATACACCCCGAAGCACCTCGCCGGCACGGATACCGCCCAGCCCGGCAGCCTCGCCCAGACCGGCGACCGCGCGGGACTCATCGGCGAGACGTTCGCCATCGGCGGCACCGTCCTCGTGGCAGCCGGCGTCTTCCTCGATCAAAAGAAGCGCCGCGAGCAGATGTAGTGCAAATCGCATAACGACTCGGAAAGGGGAATCCCGCAAAAGGGATTCCCCTTTTTCGTCTCGCCAGCCACGGTTCGTTGAGGCAGCTTCAGCTTACGGACTGCGGATTAAACCGATCTACAGCTGTGACTATATGTCTGTGAGCACATGTTAGCCTGGTCTTATGGTCACATATTTTTAAGAGCGCCTATGTTTTACCGACCGTTTGTCAGTGCTTATTGAACAACCAGTCGAACCCGGGCTTACCGAGAGTCTGGCGCATCTGGCCGGTCTGAAACTCGGTATGGGTCCCGTCGGGGCCAATGGCCGTGTTCATACCACCGGCTCACGGAACGACCGTCTTGGTCTCCCCGGTCGTGAGGCCGATTCTCATGTTGCCGACCTGGTTCTCGACGTGCATCTGTCCGTCGCTGCCAAGTACGTTCTGGAGCATGTCCGCCTCCTTGAAATCGTCTTCTTGCCGACAGTATGCCCGAAACGAAAAGGGACGCAGCATGAGTTGAATCTATAATTCTTCTATAAGGTTTCTAGGGATTTTCTAGAAGAATTATAGAAATAAATTGTTGGCTTCCAGATGTTGAGGCGTTTGGATTTGGCTATCTTCCTGCGGTAATACCGGTTAATAGACGAATTTTCAGGGTCTTTAGGTTAATAGTCGCTAATAGTCAGGTGCATGGGCACTATTAGGAACTATTAGGTTGAAGGCGAGCGATACACTTTGGATGGCGGCGCGGTGGGCGCCTGGTCATTTCCTTCCACCTTAATCTGCTTGTCTGCCGCGCCGTCGCTTCTCAAATAGCTAGGCCAAATCGAAGAACGCGCGGGGCGCCGGTAATCAACCCGAGAATGCCGATGGCACGTATAAGGCGGGGATGACGGCCGAAGTCGTTCGGCCATACGGTAAGGACCGTTGCAAAACCGAGGTGGCCCAGAAGTGTAAACACTTGCCAAAAGCCAGTCACCACAACCCCCTCCCTCTCCCAACTGAGTCTTCATTTATCGTATCAAGGCGCAAACCAGAAAGGTACGCATGATCGTGATTGTATCTAGAAATCTTCTAGTAAGTTTCTATAAAACTTCTAGAGTATTTCTAGATTTGCAGGGATTCATGGGTTATGGAGCGTTGCGGTGCGGTAAAATGAATCTAGAAGATTTCTAGAAATGTTCTAGAAGAATTATGGAGAGGACCGGTGCAAAAATGATCGTTTCGCTGATCAATCTGAAGGGCGGTGTGGGCAAGACGACGAGCTGCATCGCGCTCGCGACGGCCGCCGCTCGCGACGGCAAGGAAGTCGTCGTACTCGACGCGGACCCGCAAGGATCGGCCACCTTCTGGGCCGATAACGCCGAGGACAACGGCGAGGAACTTCCCTTCGCCGTCGACGCCGCGAACCCCGCAACCGTCAAACGGGCGGCGAAGAAGTTCAAAGGCGATCCGGGCCGCTGGGCCTTCATCGATTGCCCACCCAATGGGGCCATCTTGGACGCGGCGCAGGACGCGTCGGACTTCGTCATCGTGCCGACCGGCACCGGCAACGCAGACCTCGTGAAAACGGCCGAGACCGTGAAAACGATGGAAGCGAACGGGAGGCCGTACGCCGTGCTTCTTACCCGCGTGCTGACGAACACCAACGGTTTCAAGGCTGCGCAGGAAAACCTTGCCGCCGGCGGTATTTCCTACTTCGACACGGCGATCCGCCAGAAGGAGGACCTGAAGGGCTACTTCGGGCTGCCGTTCGGATCGGCACTCTACGGATACGATGACGTCTACAGCGAGCTCAGGGAGGCCCTGAATGGCCGTTAAAAATAACTTCAATGCATTTGCCAACAACAACACCAAGCCGGCCAAAAAGCGCCTCATGGACAACCAGGACACCGCACACAAGGGTGATGCCGGGACCGACGAGCGCAAGATGATTACGTTTTACGTGTCGGCAAAGAAGCACGCAGCCCTGAAGGCCTACTGCAAGCAGGAGGGCAGGACGATGACAGCTGTGATGCAGAACGCTGTCGATGAGCTGCTTAAAGAGGCGGAAAACGAAGACCGATAGGTTAGTTTCGGAATCGATGAGAAAAGGAGCCGATATGACTCAAAGCGAGAAACGCAGGAAGCTCAGCGGCGACATCACCACGGAGCTCTGTGGGCTCAGCGGGCTTTCGCAGGTGATGAACACATCCGAAAACGAAGCCCTGTTCGCGCTGGCCGACCTTCTCGGCCCAGCCGTAAACCGATTGCTCGGCCTGCTCGAAGAGAGCGACAATATTGATTCGTTCGCCATCCCAGAGGATGCCATCGAAGACTCGACGAAAACGGCCGAGGAGACGCGCGCCGAAATTTACGACAAGTTCGCCATCGAGCTTCATGGCCTAAAGGGCCTCGCAATGGCAATGGAGGAATCAGGGAGTGAAATTACGCTCGCTCTTTCAGACCTTCTAGGCCCAGCCGTAAACCGATTGCTCAATCTGATTGAAGAATTGGAACAAGCATCCTGATATCGCATTTCGCGAACATATCTTAATCAAACGTCAGTCAAGAAGAGCACCGGAAGGTGCTTTTTCTTTCTTGTAGGCTCTCAGATCCGATTTAAGGCATCGAAATAATGTAGTCTGAGGAATACGGTCGAATTGGTTCCAAAGTGTCAGATACTCGATTCTGCGGCCGTTTCCGTGGTCTAGACGTGAGGTCGACTGAATGTCGGAATGGATAGCAGCTGAAAAAGATGCCCTATCTGTAGCCACCTCACGATTGCAAAAAGACGTTCGTCTTTCAGTGAGTTTCAAGCAAGGGTTCTAGGCCACTTGTGGCCCTCTCTCTTAATTCTCAATTCTCTTTTCTCTACATATATAGGGACATGTACTCATGCAACGTTAACCCCTATTTATCACGTACTGATGCAACATAAATGTGTACTCATGCAACGCTATGTGCGTACTCATGCAACGTTATGTACTGATGCAACGTTGCATGAGTACGCGTTAAGGGGTTATAACAACGCATTCAACCGTGAAGAAATATATTTGAACATCGTGATATATACGGATATACTATCTGCAATGTAAATTCGGCCAGAAAGGTATTTGAGATGGAATCCAAGAAGGACGCAACTCCGTCCAAGAAGCGCGTGTTGCTCACCCTTCCCGTTGAGCTCGTGGATTATCTTACCGAGGTTACCGAGCAGACCGGAATGAACAAGTCCGGGTATATCGGCGTGCTTTTGCGCAACCAGATGCTTCATGAGCGCGAGGATCGGGCTGGCGATGAGGAAAAATAGGCAGAAAAAAAGACTCGAAGCCGCCAAGCAAATGAGTCTTTCTTTCCGACGTGATATCGATTTGTCAAGGACATCATACCATAGTACCTTCGGTTCTACCGCTGGTTTTTGTGGATGTACCTTGGCAGATGATGCTGTCGGCTAGAGGTCGTGATAATCATGACCAGCTTGGCCAACGCTCTGGCTGCCGCCGTCGGCAGTCAATCTGAAAAATCGAATGATGCCCCTGCGCCGTTCGTGTTCCAAACCGAGCTTTCGGTTGGTGGAGGCAATCTGGGTACTTCCGCTGCAGCGCCTGTGCTGCAGCGCCCCGTCGCAACCCGTGAGCTCAAGGACTATCCATGGCTTCTCGTGCGCCTCGGTCTCGTTTCGGTGGTTGGCAAGACGATGCCGAATGGGCGCAAATGCTCGATCGGAACCGTTATCCTGCTCTCGCATATCGGATCTGGTCTTTCCGAGCTTCGTGAGTCAACGGCCGTCGAACTTGATATCGATCGGTGCCGAGTGAGTACAACCATCAACGAGATGGTTGGTTGGGGATGGGTCGTGCGCTCGGAAAGCGGGGCTCTTTCGGTTGACTTTGATGAAATCGGTAACTTTGTCGGCATGTCCAAAAGCGAATTGATTAGCGGTCAGTTCCTTCACGTGCCGCGATTCATGCTTGCAAGTGATGCGTTCCACGATGCAGCCTGTGTCGTGTTCGGCGACCTCGTGTCCCAAAGTCTGCTGGACCACCCCCGCGGCGCGATGAAGAACCCGGAGCTGGCAGAGCTCCTGGGTATTTCCGTCTCCGCGCTCCAAAAGGCTAGGAAGCATCTTGCCGAGCAAGGTTTCATTGAGCTCAAGAAGCAGGGAAAGCAGGTCGTGCCGGAAATCGCGTCGGGGGCCGCTGTTGCTGCGGTCCGTCTCGAAGATGACCGCACACGAGCACTGGAAGCGATTCTCAAGAAGGCGAGAAAGAGAAACAAGTAAATGCGCACTGATGCAACGTTGCATCAGTGCGCATTAAGGGATAAATCTAGATATTTTCTAGAAAATATCTAGAAAATAGCAAATTATTCAACTGCGTATTCATGCAACGTTGCATTGGTACGCAGTAGGAAGGCCAAATATGCCGTTACCAACGAAACTCCCGTCCAACATCGAAGCAGAAAAGAAAGTGCTGGCCGCCGCCATGACGAACCGCGTTTCACGCGTGGAAATCGTGGCAAGTTGCACGGAGTCAGATTTTTTCTCTCCGTCGAACAGGACGATCTTCAAGGCGATTTGCGATCTTGATGCGAAGGGTATCGGGGCCGACTGCGTCTCCGTCATCGATGGGCTTCGGAGCAGCGGAAAGCTCGCTGCCGTCGGTGGCGAGGCATACGTCATCGAACTCATCTCGGACGACTTTGCTCAGGCGTCGTATGAGCACTACGTTGACATCCTGCGACGTGACACCGCTCGCCGTAATGTCATCGCCGCGACCGCTGAAGTAGCGTCGCTAACCAATAACCCGCCGATAGACACCGCGGAATACATCTCCGCAGTCCAGGACACCTTTCTAGCCGCGACCGAGCAATCCGTCCCAAGCGATTACAAGAGCATGGAAAGCGCTTTACGCCTCGTCCTCGATTCCGCCGAGGCGACCAGGACGGGCGGAGCGACAGACCATGTCAAAACTGGATTCTCCAAGCTCGATGAGCTTATCGGTTCGTTCGAGCCTGGACAGCTCATCGTCCTCGGCGCTCGGCCAGCGGTCGGTAAGAGTGCTTTCGCAATCAATCTGGCAACATCGATCGCAAGCGTTGGTACGAAGGTATGCCTCTTCTCGCTGGAGATGACTGCTACCGAAATAGGACAGCGCATACTCGCGAGCGCGTCGGCCGGCGCTTCAAGCGGCTTGACCATCGGAGCCATCAGGGATGGGCTTATCAAGGAGGGCGACCGCGCCCTGGCTGAGAACATCGTGGCATCCGTGAGTGCTCTGCCAATCGACATCGACGACACGCCCGGAACGACCGTCGCGTCCATTCGCGCCAAGGCGAGGCGCATGCTTCGCGGGCAAGGAAAGGGAATCATCATCGTCGACTACCTGCAGCTGGTTGATGATCCCAAGGGAAGCAAGTTCGAGAGCAGGAACGTTCAGATCGGCAAGATCTCCCGTTCGCTCAAGATCCTCGCAAAGGAGCTTAACGTTCCCGTCATTGCGTTATCCCAGCTTTCTCGGCAGGTTGAGAATCGCGTCGGAAAAGTGCCCCAGTTGTCTGATCTTCGCGACTCCGGCTCGATCGAACAGGACGCCGATATTGTTATGTTCTTGGACCGTTCAGCTGACGATCGAGAGGCGAACATGGATGGACGTCCGGCCAAGGGCATCGCGAATGTCATCGTTGCTAAAAACCGAATGGGGGCGACCGGGACTGTTGAGTTCGTCTTCAAGCCGGAGTACTGCCGGTTCTACGTTGCCGCAAGAAACGTAGCGCGATAATGCGGTGTATTGTGTACTCATGCAACGTTGCATGAGTACGCTTTTGCCCAATTTCTAGAAGATCTATCGCAATAGATGGATTGAAAAAGGGGGATCCATATGTATGGACCGGTGAGCAAGGACGGGCCGTCGATGGAGTTTGGCGAGGTCGGCGAGGAGATCAAAGATGAGGCACGGCGCCGGGTGGTGGAAGAAATCGTCGCAAAGCTCAAGGTCGATGCCGACGATGTCACCGAGATCACTGGAACCCCGGTCGAGGAAATTGATCCTTTCTGGAGCAAAGAGAACCAGAAACACCTAGAGGTAGCTGCAGAAAGGCTTGATTCCGGTAAGGGAGAGATGCACGAGCTCATCCCTTTAAATGACTGAAGCCGCCCCTACTAGGGCGGCTTCAGCTGCTGGGAGAAAACCCCAAACTGTTTCCATCCGCGCAGGGCGCCGGCTCTGCCAAGCCTATAAGCGCTCCCGTGCGCTATATGCATCCTACATTCTTATAGGCTTTCTTTTAGTACAAGCTTCATAGTTCAACCTGCAATTGTCCCAATGAATTACCTGCAATTGTCCCAATGAATTACCTGCAATTGTCCCAACGCAGCAGATAAACAGTATAATTTCTCTGTTTAAGAAGTGGGGTGCACTAGTGAATAGATATATAGACCGATGCGTCGATCGGTTGATCGAACGAGACCTCGTCATTTTCGGCGCGGTACTTGTTCAGGGACCGAAATGGTGCGGGAAGACGACGACGGCGCACCGCTTTGCGGAGTCATCGCTTTCTCTCTCCGATCCCGCTGGCGGCTTCGCGGCGCTTCAACTCGCTCGCCTCGACCCGGCTCAGGCGATAACCGGTGCGGCGCCGCGACTCATCGACGAGTGGCAGGAGGAGCCGAAGCTATGGGACGCAGTGCGTTTCGAGTGCGATGCGAGGGGAGGGGAACCAGGGCAGTTTATCCTTACCGGCTCGGCGACGCCGAACGATGCGGACCGACCGATGCACAGCGGCGTCGGGCGCATCTCCCGCCTGCGGATGGACACCATGACGCTTTCCGAACTTGGCGTCTCGTCTGGTGCGGTTTCGATCGGTGCGCTGTTTGCAGGCGATCCCGTTAAAACATCGCTCGGGTCCATCGATGGCATCAGCGGTGTTGCCGATATTCTCTGCCGCGGCGGTTGGCCTCAGGCGGTCGGTAGGACGACCGCCGAAGCGATGCGGATATCGGCTGCCTATATCGATGGCGTGTGCGAATCCGATGTCTCAAGAATCGACGGAGTGAGACGCGACCCGGAAAAGGTCAGGTCCCTGCTCTGCTCGCTCGCTCGCAACGAGTCGACTCTTTCCGGCACGAAAGCCATTGAAAGGGATCTGGACGGCGACATATCGAAGAACACAATTGCGAGTTACATGGACGCGCTGCGACGGATCAACATCGTCGACGACATCCCGGCGTGGCACCCGGCGCTCAGATCCCCGGTGAGGTTGCGCCAGGGCGCTAAGCGACATCTCGCGGACCCCTCGCTCGCCGTGGCGCTGCTCGGCGCGAATCCCAAGTCGTTGACGGCCGACCCGAAGACCCTCGGCCTGCTCTTCGAGTCCATCGTCCTGCACGATCTCAAGGTCTATGCGGCGATCAACGACGCCTCCGTCTCGCATTACCACGACGCCGACGATCTGGAAGTCGATGCCATCGTCCACAGGCGCGACGGGTCATGGATCGCGGTCGAGGTCAAGCTGGGAAGCCCGCAGGTGCCGGAGGCATCCGAGAACCTGCTTCGCCTAGAGCGGAAGCTGGTCGAGCGCGGGGAAAGACCGCCTGCGGCTAAGCTCATCGTCATCGGGTTCGGGATGCCTACCCACACGACGCCGGACGGCATCACCATCGCACCCATCGATACGATCGGCATCTAGCGCGCAGCGTATCGGCAGCCTCTCCTGCCATACCTTTCGGTACACGCGGGTGATTTGCAAGTACCGACTATTAGCTGGATCGTCCGCAAGTCCTGTCTAATAGTCACTAATAGTGACGGTCGGGCAACGAGTTCGGGCTATTAGCCTTAATGTCTCCTATCCTCGGCCTGCTTCTTCTTGCATTAAAACTGAACCAGGTTCAGTTGACATGGTTAAAAACGGGGGCGACGCTTTTGCGTCGCCCCTCGTCCCGGCCGGTTGC
>NZ_JBCOIG010000043.1:0-8485 GCF_040926405.1 Collinsella aerofaciens | reverse complement strand
TTTAAACGGCTGAAAAAGGGGCATCGACCTGCGCCGATGCCCCCAACGTGGACACACATTTTGTCCTATAAGCCCCCAATGACTACTTCGACAACACCGATGTTTTGGTACCGACAGCGAAAACCCGCCAGAGCGAGCAAGGTGCCTTGAAACGAGGCGGCATTGACCTTCTGGTCATGCCGCCGAAGTTGAAAGGCAGATTGCCGCTCTGGCGGGTTTGCAGCGTCAAGCGGTTACGGCGTTTGGTAAAACGCCGTAACTAATTAAAAGCGATTGCCGCGGAAGCCGCCACCGTTGCGGCCGCCACGATCGCCACCGCGGCCGCCGCGGTCGTTACCACGGTTGCCGCCGAAGCCGCCACGGTTGCCACCGCGATCGCCATAGCCACCACGGTTGCCGCCAAAGCCGCCGCGACCGCCACGGTCGCCGCCACGGTCACCAAAGCCGCCACGGCCACCGCGATCGCCACCGCGACCGCCACGGTCGCCGCCACGGCCACCGCGATCACCAAAGCCGCCGCGACCGCCACGGTCGCCGCCACGGCCACCGCGATCGTCACGGCCGCCGCGAGGACCGCGGTCCTCGTCCAGGCCCATGGCGACGAGCGGAGCGATAACCTTATCGAGAGCGGCCATCAGCTCGGTGGCCTCCTCGTAAGAAAGCTCGGGCAGGAGCTTCTCCTTCTTGTTGGCAAGCTCGACCAGGCCCTCAGCGGCATCCTCGGCAGCGAAGACAACGATCTTGCGCATATCGCCCTCGGCGTCGTCGATGCGGCCGACCAGATCGGCAGCCTCGGCCTCGGCCATCAGGCCATCGAGCTCACGAAGGCGCATGCCCAGTAGGTCGGACATTTCCTTCTGCTCCATCTTGGGCTTGAGGTCAAGAAGCTTGATGGCGCGCTCGATGTTCGCCATGCGCTCGGCCTTGGCCTCCTCCTCCTTGGAAATAGCAAAGCGACGGCTACGCAGCAGGCGGGCGGCCTTCTGCATCTTGTCCATCAGCTCTTCGTCATCGTAATCAACGGCGGCCTCGGCAACCTCGGCCTCCTCCTCGGCGGAAACCTCGTCAGCAGCCTCAACCTCGGCAGCTTCGGTCTCCACGGTCTCGACTGCCTCAACCTCGGCAGCCATGGTCTCGTTCTCGGTCTCGTTCATGATCTCTTCGTTCTCAGACATGAGACTCCTTCTTGGCCCTCTCGGGCATCATCGCCCCATTCGCGGGGCCCGTCGCGCACTCTTTGCGCTTTAAACATTCATGCCTCTCGGCAAAACGTCCATTAGTTTATGGTGTCGCCATTCAATCTAGCTGCAGAATCTATGTGCACACATTAATGCGACATGTGCGACTCGCGACGAGCGTACACAACCGATACCACAAATCCGACCACGGCAATTACAGCCGCCACACGCACGGCTGCCGCAAATCCAATCGCCTGGGCAACGTCGGTCGCAACGCCAGCGGCGCCGGCAGTCGCCGCAGAACTCGAGAGCAGGCCGATAAACAGCGACGGGCCAAACGATGCGGCAATCATGTTCCACGTGTTGAGCAATGCTGTTCCGTGAGGATGCTCAGCGACAGGCAGCGTCTCCAAGCCGGCCGTTTGCGAGGGGCTCAGCACCAAACCGACTCCGGCATACACAACAACGGTCAGCGCCACGACGACGCCGATGTTCATGCTTGCGGCCGTCATCGAGATGGCAGTCTGCCCCACGGCGATCAGGGCAAAGCCGACCGGCAGCAGCGGCCATGCGCCACGGGCGTCCATCACGCGTCCGCCCACAATCGAGGTCACGGCATTGCAGGCAATCGCCGGCAAAATGAGCAAGCCCGCAACAAGGGCGGTCATGCCGTATGCGCCCTCAAAATAGAGCGGCAACAAAACGCTCATCGAGAACGTCGTCATCATCGACACCACCACAAGCAGACACGCAGGCCAAAAACGAACGCCCGCCATGGGACGCACGTTAAGCACCGGATGCTCGAGCTTGAGCTGGTGGGCCGCAAACAGGCCGAGCAGCACAATGGCGGCGAAGAGCGTCGCGATGCCGGCAATCAGATTGGTCGAGAACTCGCCTACGGAATACACAAATGCCGTAATACCGGCGGCGAGCAAAACAACCGACAGAATATCAAGCGTGGCGTTCGAACGCTCTCCGACATTCTGAACGAGCTTTACGCCCGCCGCAGCGACCACAATGCCGCCCACCAGCGGCACTACGAACACCGCCCTCCAGCCAAACAACGTGCACATGAGACCGCTGATCACGGGTCCAAACGCCGGCCCCAGCGTAATGCAGGCACCGCCCAGGCTCAGATACAGACCGAGCTTCTCGCGCGGAGCGCAAGACAGCACTACGTTCATCATGAGCGGGAACAAGATACCCGATCCCGCAGCCTGCAAAATACGGCTTGGCAGTAAAACGCTAAACGACGGAGCGACCAGGCACAGGACTTCGCCGGCGACCATGCATCCGCATGCGAAAAACAGCAGATTGCGTGTCGAGAAACGACCGGACAGGAAGGCCATGATGGCCGTAAAGATCGACGTCACGATCATGTAGCCCGAAACAAGCCACTGCGCCGTGGTGGCACTCACCGAAAAGGCCGCCATAATGTCGTGCAACGCCACGTTAATGATGTTCTCGTTAAACGCGGCGACAAAGGCTGCAGCATACATTACGACGAGAATCGCCGAGGCTGTCGACGGTGATTGAGTTTGCTTTTGGGATTTGGTCCCCATGAAATTCCTTCCTCTTAGAACGACAATCGCATCGCCCCAGAGGAACGGTCCAGGGCGAAAATGAGCCCTAGACTTACGCCAGACGCCGTACACGACGAATCTGACAACATGGTCCAACGTCGAAAGATTGTAACGCGGACGCGCAGCTTTCCTTCCGCGCTATTATTAAAAGTCCACGAAAGCATGAGACATGAGGAGCCCGCCATGATTAAGCCCATCATGAAATCCGAGTTCTTTTTACGCCTGCCTTCCGAAGACGCGGGACCCGACGACGCCGTGATCGGGCAAGACCTCCTGGATACGCTCCACGAGCATGAGCACGAGTGCGTGGGCCTCGCCGCCAACATGATCGGCGTGCGCAAACGCATCATCTGCGTAAAGGACGGCAACAGGGCGCTCCTGATGTACAACCCGCAAATTCTTGAGCAGGTCAATGCCTATCAAACGAGCGAAGGATGCCTCTCGCTGATCGGCGAGCGTCCCTGTACCCGCTATCGCCGCATTAAGGTTGAGTATTTGGACGAGAACTTCATCCACCGCATCAAAAACTTCTCGGGCTACACCGCCGAAATCATCCAGCACGAAATCGACCACTGCAACGGGATAGTGATTTAGTTCCGCCGATTCAAGAAAGCTCCCTGCAGCAAAACAACTGCAGGGAGCTTTTCATAGTGCGGAGCTTCTATCCCACTAGCTCTGACGGTAATGATCAAAGAAGTCGGCGAGGTCTTCGAGGGACTCTTTGAGTACTTCCATGCGCGGCAGGTACACGATGCGGAAGTGATCGGGCTCGGCCCAGTTAAAGCCGCCGCCGCGCGTGATCAGAATCTTCTTCTCGTGCAGCAGGTCGAGGGCAAACTGCTCGTCATCGGTGATGTTGAACTTCTTAACATCCATCTTGGGGAAGATGTAGAACGCCGCGCGCGGCTTGACCACCGAGATGCCGTCGATCTTGTTGAGCGCCTCATACACAAAGTTGCGCTGCTCGTAGACACGACCGCCGGGACGGATGTAGTCGTTAACCGACTGATGGCCGCCGAGCGCCGTCTGGACGATCGACTGAGCCGGCACGTTGGAGCACAGGCGCATGTTAGAGAGCATGTTGATGCCCATGATGAAGTCGCTCATGCAGCGCTGGTTGCCCGAAAGCACCATCCAGCCAATACGATAGCCCGCGATCATGTGCGACTTGGAAAGGCCGCTAAAGGTGACACAGGGCAGATCGGGAGCGAGCGAGGCAATCGAGACGTGCTCGTAGCCGTCCATGCACAGGCGGTCGTAGATCTCATCGGCAAAGATCATGAGCTGGTGCTTGCGCGCAACCTCGACGATGCCCTCGAGCACCTCGCGCGGATAGACCGAGCCCGTGGGGTTGTTGGGGTTGATGATGACGAGGGCCTTGGTCGCGCTCGTGATCTTGGACTCCATATCCTCCAGGTCGGGATACCAATCCGCCTGCTCATCGCATAGATAGTGCACGGGATGGCCGCCGGCAAGGGTTGCGCACGCCGTCCAGAGCGGATAGTCGGGGCTGGGGATCAGAATCTCGTCGCCATTGTCGAGCAGCGCGTTCATCGAAAGCTGAATGAGCTCGGACACGCCGTTGCCCGTGTAGATATGCTCCATCTGAACATTGGGCAGGCCTTTGATCTGGGAGTACTGCATGATCGCCTTGCGCGCAGAGAACAGGCCGCGCGAGTTGGAATAGCCTTCGCAGTCGGGCAGCTGCTGACGCATATCCTTGATGACCTCGTCGGGCGTGCGGAAACCGAAGGGCGCCGGGTTGCCGATATTGAGCTTGAGGATGCGCTCGCCCTCGTCCTCCATACGGGCAGCCTCGTCGACGACGGGACCGCGCACATCATACAGGACGTTATCAAGCTTGGTGGATTTAGAAAAAGTACGCATGGTGGTGCTCCTTGGAATTTGAGCTGAGGGACTAGGTTCGGATTTGGCAACTTTACGGGACGGAGGGGTCTCACCTTGGTCGGCGTCACCGGCAAGCAGCCAGGTAACATCGACCTCCAAAATGCGGGCGAGCAGCTCGGCCACATCGCGCCGCGGGATCGTCTTGCCGCTCACATATTGGCTCATCTGACTCTTGCCGAGTTTTTTGCCGAGCATCTCCGATGCGCGGATCACGTCCGACTGGCGAACGTCGCGATCGGACATAGTCTGTCGCAGGCGATCGCTAAACGTCTCTTGGGCCACTAGAACCTCCTTGCTGGCAAAGTTCAATTTATAGAACACGAATTGAACCTGAGTTCAATTTAGGCAGCAGTATAGCGCGGCGCATTATCCGGAAGTTCAATTTCACAAGAAAATGTACCGAACCCCGAGAATTGTCCCAAAGCGGACAATGACGTGTACACGTTTAGAGGTATTCAAGGAATCGAGCGGCCGCGAGCGAAACATCGGCCGTTCGATATATGGCGTTGATCTGGCGATGGGGATGCCCCTCGAGTGGGCGCACGGCAACATCGAACTGACAGCGGCGCAAGATGAGCGCGGGTAGAATGCTCACGCCCAGGCCGTCCTCGACCATAGCCATAATCGCATAGTCATCCCAAGTCGACAGTTTTGAGCGCACTGTCAGTCCCGTCCGACGAAACAGCGGCGTAATCTCGTCATCGGTGCCGCGTTCTAGCAGAATAAACTGCTCGTTTGCCAAATCGGCAAGGGGAACGACCTCCGCCGCGGCAAGCGAGGAGTCCGCCGGCACTACCGCCATCAACTCGTCGCGCACCAAAGACCGCGATGCCATGCCGTTTTCTCGGGGTTCACGCGGGATAAAGCCCAGATCGCAGCGGCCCTCTGCCACCCATTGTTCAATCTCTGAGTAATCGCCCATCAGCAACTCGTAATCGACGTCCGGGTGATCGGCGCGAAAGCGCGCAATCACCGGCGGCAGCACGTGGGTCGCCACGCTCGAAAACGTACCGATGCAGATTTTGCCGCGCATGAGCCCGCGCATCTCATCCACCCGTCGCTGCAAGCGAGTGAATTCCTCACAGAGCGCTTCGACAGCCGGCATGACCTGCCGCCCATCGGCAGAAAGAGCCACGCCCTCGCGACTGCGGTCGAGCACCTTAAAGCCCCAGTCGGCCTCAAGATCGGCCACCATACGGCTCACGCCCGACTGCGAATAGCTCAGGCGCTCGGCAGCACGCGTAAAGCTTCCGGCGCGCACGGTCTCGAGCAGCACCTGCATCTTTTGAACATTCGTTTCCACGGCACCCCTCCACCTATGCATGAGCTTTTGTCATGTTATCTATGCATTATATTCGCTTTTCTTCTAAAGCCAGTTCACCCATAGTGAACATGCTCGGATATAGAGGGGATGGAAGCGCATGAACAACGGGCTGTTTACGTACTTAGCAGCATTGCTATTGTTTGGCTCCAACGGCATCATCGCCTCTGCCATCGCGTTGCCGAGCTCCGATATCGTGCTACTGCGCACGTTTTTGGGCGCCCTCTCGCTTGTCACTATCCTTGCCATCACCCAACGCCATAAGTTGCAGGCGCCATCTCGCCTCCGCGAAGCCGCAGCCCTCCTCCTTTCGGGAGCCGCGCTGGGCGCCAGCTGGATTTTTCTGTTCCGCGCCTACCAGACGATCGGCGTCGACGTATCCTCGCTGCTGTACTACTGCGGCCCCATCATTGTCATGGCGCTCTCCCCGCTCATCTTTGGCGAAAAGCTGACCGGCGGCAAAATCGCCGGCTTTGTCGCCGTTGCTTGTGGTGCTTTTCTCATTGCAGCGCAAGGTCTAGGCGGCAATATGCCCATTGCGGGTATCGTCTGCGGTATCGCCTCGGCATTTTGCTATGCGCTGATGGTCATCGCTAGCAAGGGTGCGCCACACATCGAAGGCCTCGAGAACTCCACGCTCCAGGTGAGCGCCGCCTTTGTGACCGCGCTGGTCCTCACGCTCATCACGCAGGGCGCTCCCTCATTCCTGTCCGCCGGCGTCGCCACCAGTATTGATTGGCGCGCCGTCGTCATGCTCGGCGTCGTCAACACCGGCATCGGTTGCCTGCTCTACTTTAGTGCCGTCGCCAAGCTGCCCGTCCAGACCGTCGCGGTCGTCGGCTACCTCGAGCCGCTTTCGGCCGTCGTGTTCTCGGCCGTCCTTTTGGGCGAAGCCATAACACCGGTCCGCCTGACGGGCGCCGCGCTTATCATCGGCGGCGCGATTTTTTGCGAACTCGCCGGCAAACGCGCAAACGCCAAGGCTGGCATCGCCCAGACAGTACGTGCTTAAAAGCCCCTGCTTTGAAATACTACCTGCGTAGATAAATAATCCCCAGCTGAGGATTATTGTCTAAAATAACCCGATGTGCCAAACTGCTCTTGTATGTATAAAGACGGCATAAAGTTTTTTGTCCTAGACAGATAACCGGATGTCTAAGGGAGTCCTCGTGGCACACAATAAACTGGAGGCAAACCTCCAAGACCAGCACGGGCAAGGCGGGCACGGAGCCATCCCCCTCTCCGCTGGCATGCTGCTCGTAACGCTCGGCGTCGTCTATGGTGACATCGGCACGAGCCCCATGTACACCATGAAATCAATCGTCGCCAACAACGGCGGCATCGGTACCGTCAGCGAGGACATGATCCTGGGCGCGCTTTCGCTCGTCATCTGGACCATGACGCTCGTGACCACGGTCAAGTACGTAGTAATCGCCATGAAGGCCGACAACCACAACGAAGGCGGCATCTTCGCCCTGTTCAGCCTCGTACGCAAGGTGGCACCATGGCTGATTCTGCCCGCCATGATCGGCGGTGCGGCACTGCTTGCCGACGGCATCCTCACCCCCGCCGTCACGGTCACCACAGCCATCGAGGGTCTGCGCACCATCGAATGGGGCCATGCGCTGCTGGGCGACGGCCAGACCAACGTCATCATCATCACAATCATCATTATCTGCGGCCTATTTGCCATGCAGCGCGCCGGCACCTCGTCAATCGGCAAGCTCTTCGGCCCGCTCATGACGCTGTGGTTCCTGTTCCTGGCAGGCGCCGGTCTGTTCAACATGCTCGGCAACCTGTCCATCTTGCGCGCGCTCAACCCCATCCGCGGCATTATGTTCCTGTTCTCGCCCATCAACCATTCGGGCATTATGGTGCTCGGCTTTGTCTTCCTGTCGACAACCGGTGCCGAGGCACTCTACTCGGACATGGGCCACGTGGGCAAGGCAAACATCTATGCATCCTGGCCATTTGTTAAGGCGGCCCTTATCCTCAACTATCTGGGTCAGGGAGCTTGGCTACTCGCCAATAACTCCAACCCCCAGATGCTCGCGATGGATATCGTCAACCCGTTCTATATGATGCTCCCCGAGCCCCTGCGCCCCTTTGCCATCGTGCTTTCGGCCGTGGCGGCCATCATTGCCTCGCAGGCGCTCATCACCGGCTCGTTCTCGCTGGTATCCGAGGCAACGCGTCTCAACCTTATGCCGCATCTGCGCATCCACTACCCCAGCGACACCAAGGGCCAGCTCTATATTCCGCTCGTCAATAACATCATGTGGGTCGGCTGCATCTTCATCGTGCTGCTGTTCCAAAACTCCGAGCGCATGGAGAGCGCCTACGGCCTCGCCATTACCGTGACCATGCTCATGACCACGACGCTTTTGACGAGCTACATCGCCGGCATCCTCAAGCACAGGCTGGGTGCCTGCGTCTTCGCCCTGCTCTTTGGTGCCATTGAGCTGTGCTTCTTCGCCTCGTGCCTCACCATGTTC
>NZ_JBCOIG010000042.1:0-9670 GCF_040926405.1 Collinsella aerofaciens | reverse complement strand
TAGGATATCAACTGATTCCGGATATCGGACACAGGGGCCGCAAGGGCCCTTACACCAACTTTCTCGACACTACCTTTTTTTGGGTTTATAACTGTTCGCTTTTTCGGTTGTGTCGCAGTTCACTAGTTCATTCATTACGTTCTTCGTATCGTCTGTAAATCAGTTATGTCGCGGTTACACAGCTCTGTTGTTGCGTTTTGTCGTAATTCAGCAATGACATAGCCGGGACTCGCCCGCAAGTGTCGTACGCTGCCGTACAAAACTGCGTTTCGGCCGTCCGCGTACTGCCAAGGCTCTGCCCTAGCACCCGGCGCCTGCGGCGGTTGTTCATATCTGAACTGCGACACAACCGAACAAAGCAATTACGACACTACGCAACTGTGTAATTACCGAACTACGTGATAACGACAAAACTGAAAAACGTAACCGTTGAATTGCAGAACAATGAGCTAACGCCGCGAGTGCCGGGTGCTAGGGCAGAGCCCTAGCGTGCGCCGCTTGCGGCGGTACGCTGCCGGGCATTTTGTACGGCAGCGTACGACTCTTGCGGACAGATTTCAGGACCGAATAGTCCGATGTTCAATAGTTCTGTTATTACGTGGTTACATAGTGCGGCTATTCCGCTTTGTCGTTATTGCGTTATGTCGCATTGTCGATATTACGTAGTTCGGTTTTTCACTTTTTACGCCGTTAACTTATTCATTTGTTACATAGTGCCGCTATTCCGTGGCGTCACTTTTATGCCCACCGCGTGCGTATTCGACGGTGTGGGCGGCGTCTCCGAACACCTCGACTGCTGCCGCCACGAATTGCGGTGTGGTGCGCCTCGGGATATAGAAAGTTTTGTTGCCGAACACGATTGCGATCCAGGCGTTACGGTAGATGAATTGATATGCCGCCTCTCTTGAGCGCTTACCGCAGTATTCCTCTGCAATCTCGTCGATCTGCCAGAGATGGCCGAAGCCGACGATATATTCGGCGATGTACGCGCTCGTCTTGATTCGCACGCGCCGCGGGCGGCGGTACGGAGCATAGCTGCTTTTCCCGGGGTCCGCTTTAACGGGCACGGAATAGACCTCGGCTCGAGCCTTTTCAGCGACCACGCGCCGTGCATCATCGAGGCTATACCGCTTGCACAGGCGCTCGCCGTCGTCGGTCGAGCACTTCACGGTGATTGACTTGATATGCGGCGCCAGATACTTGTACATCCATGCTCGCGACGCGCCGAACTCCCACCGCAGATCTTCAATACTCAAGAACTCATCCATCTTCTGACCTCGATTTTCTGCCGATAAACGAGAAATCCCGCAAGAGACGCATACTTGTACCCCCATCGTAAATGTGTGTACAAATCTGCCACCGACCCGGGCGGTTCGGCGCTTGCCAGGGCTCCGCCCTTGGACCGGGGGAAGGACACTCGTGCGCCTTGTTATTACGATAACGGACAGGAACGAAATAGCGCCAAATTTCAAATTATTACGATAAAAGACACGGGTGCGGCGGCGTGTGCGATGGTGTCTGCGAGAGATTATTACGATAACGGACATGGCGGATTTATCGACCCAGCACCGGGTGTTCCCCTCGAAGATGCGACCGCCGTGGCGTCACCATCCAAAATCGCGACATTGGGATGGTGCAAACTGACCCTTAAGAGTCAGTTTGCACGCCAGCTTCGTTCAACGTCAGACATTGGGAATGTCAGACATTGAACCTGCGGCAAAGCCGCAGCTGGGGCCGCATGCGGCCTGAAATCGCTCGCGAAGCTCGCTTGATCGTGCGCGAATGTCTGACAGTGCTGTCAGACATTGTCGGACAATTCAAATGTCCGACAATGTGCACGGGATCGCACTCGCAAAGCTCGTTGAGCGGTCGATAGGCGCTTTGGAATCGGCGTAAACGGCGGGTGCCAGAAAAACGACCTCACGGAATCGCGCCCATGGTCGATAGAATTGACCGCCCGGGCACGTACTCCCGGGCGGTCGATTCATATGCTTATTCGAGATTCTGTTTGGTTTTGGGGCGACGGCCCGTCTCTATGAGGCGAATTAGCCGTACAGCTTGAGTTCCTGCGGCTCCATATGGTCACTCCCGAGAACGACATCCCTGATGTAGTCCTGCGGCAGCAGCTCGACAGGCAAAATTGTCGCCAGGAAGTCGTCGAACCGCGCCCGAGGCGTCGGGTCGGGCGCATGCATGACCTTGGTCGCGCCGTCGGGCAGGGTGATGGTGAGCCGCACCGCTCCGTTGCGCCGATACGCCCTCGACCATTCCTCGTCCGTGTCCCCGTAGCCTTTGCGGTCCGCGGTCGTCCTCCAAACGGTCCCCAGCTCGTCGAATGACCGCGGGTGCTCGCCGAGGTCGACCCAATGCAGTTCTGACCTCTTGCGCCTCGCCGCGTTATAGGCCGGCTTCCATTCGTCCGGCAGGTAGACCCTCTCGAAGACCTCGCGGGACATCTCGCGGAAATGGACTTCATCCGCGCGCGGCCTGCTCGGGTCCATCGCTATCTTCCCCGCCTCGGCCTTCGTCGCGTCGAGCCAGTCCAGCGCCTCCCGGTTGCCGGCCAGTATGTCAGCGGCGCCGACGACGCGGGTGCGTCGCTCGACTGTGCCGCTCACCGCCATGTCTCGGAGTTCGTTGCGGGACCAGATGAAGCCTCCGCCCGGTCCGAGTCCGACCTTGTCGGACCAGTCGCCTGAGACGAAGATGTGCCTGATGTGTCGGCAATGGGCCAGCACGAACGGCCTCGTGCATTGCAGGGCCCGGCACACCTGCTTGGTGGTTACGTCGAACTCCTGCTCGACGGCGTCGCTCAGCTCGTCGATGCCCTCCGGCAGCGTGATCAGCCCCGGGTCGTTCTCATTTGCCCTCGGCTCGCACCTGCCCATGGCAATCGCCTCCTAATTATGTTAGTGATTTCGCTAACACTATTATACCCGTTTGCGGCAGGTCCGTCGGCAAGGGAATCGCGAAAGGGGCCCACCATTGAATAAAGCAGACGTCTTGCCCCGGCGTCCTGTTTAATCGCGCTTATGTTAGCTATATAACTAACATAAGCGCGATGTAGCCCATTTCGCGCCCACGAAAAGGCATGCCGTGAGGCTATGCCGACCTGAGGATTCTCTCAGCCTTCTCGAGCGCAGCCGAGCGCAGGAACTCCGACTTCCGCATCCCGCACGCGGTGGCCGCCCTCTCGATGAGATCGGCGCCCGTTTTCGGGCACTTGAAAGACAGACTGGCGTTGGCCTCTCCCTCGGAGAGCCTTGGGCGGCCGACGCGGAGGTTTGCCAGGGCCCCCGTCCAAGAGCCGGATTCATATTCCGCGCACTCGCGCTCGATGTCCTCGTCCGTGATCACGGTTCCGTTTGCAAGCCTGAACTCCATCAGTAACCTCTCCTTCTCGCGCTCTCGATCTCCTTCAGCGTCTTCTTGCTCGGCGGCGTCATGGCGTGATAGATAAGCCATACGCCGTCAGTCAGGAGGACTCCGACCATCTCGATATACCGGCCATGTGGGTCGTAGCCCGTCCGCATCTCCTGTTCCCCGGGTACGCGAACGGCCGCGAAGCGGTAGTTCTCCCATGCCGCCTCGACATCTACGGCATCCAACTCGGGATGTCGCTCGTGAACCCTTCGGTGTATCTGAACCATTTGCCTCCAATCGTACGATAATATTCTACTACTATTTGGTAGTAGAATATTCGACGCATCAACTTATATGGCCTATTCGCCAACCGTTCGTTCCAAAACGTATGCCTCTGGGCACTCGAAAATCGAACCCTCGATGCCGTGAACGTCGAGTGCCAAAACCCAGTGTCAAAACCTCCGCGTCAATTCCCATGGGAAAATCAAATACGAGGCAGGAGGCTGAAATGACACGTTACGGATATGCTCGCGTGAGCACGAAAGACCAGAGGTTGGACCGCCAGATCGAGGCTCTTGTGAACGCTGGCGTGGCCTATGGCCATATCTACAAGGACAAGGTCACGGGTGCCCAGGACGGCGACCGGACGCAGCAGAAGCGCCTGTTCAAGAAGATGCGGGCGGGCGACGAGGTGGTGGTCGAATCCTGGGAGCGCTTGACCAGATCGACCAGGCAGCTGCTCAACTATGACCTTATGTTTCGAAACCTCGGCGTGAAGCTCACGTCCCTGAAACAGCCCGTGGATCTAGATACCGCATTCGGGCGCTTCGTGCTTGGCACCCATGCTTGCACCGCGGAACTTGAGCGAGATCTGATCAGGCAACGCCAGGCCGAGGGTATCGCCGTCAAACGGAGCCACGGCGGCAACGTGGGTGGCAGGCCTCGCACTGCCGGCGTCAAAGCCGATGCCGCAGTAAGGCTCTATCTTGGAGGAGAGACTCCTATTCCCGATATTTGCGCTGCGACTGGCGTCTCCAAATCAACGCTGTACCGCATCCTTCGTGAACGCGGATTGGTGGGCGTCAGGAAATAAGTCCGTCTGTCGTTTCGCGATTTGCCTAATAGGCCCGAGTGCGGCGGCGTTACTATATAAGGGTGCGGTATTTCTCTAACCGAAAACCTGCGTGAACGCATGACTTGAGACGCCTTTTTAGAACTCACCGATCGCAGGAAAAAGACAACTCAACAGCGGCCGTGCATTGTTCCCAGCCATATGGCATGGCGGAGCCATGCCCGTTGTTGATTGGAGTGCCGCATCATGGCCGAAAACCAAGTCCAGTCCGAAAAGAAAATGACCAGTCTGAATGTCTCATCGGAGACCCGTGACGCCATAAAGGACATCAGCACGAGCCTTGGTCTCTCGCAGGCCGATACCGTCGCCCGCTTGGTCGATGGCTACCACCCTAACGCCACTCCCGGCGTGAAGGCTGCGCTCGACGCATCGGCCGTCCTCGATGAGGCGGTCGAGCGGGTCAAGCGCATCATCGTGGGCGCTGCCGAAGCTGCCGCGATGGAGGCTCGTGCTGCCCGCGAGGACGCTGACGCCGCCAAGAAAAGTGCAACGGAACAGATTCAGAGCATCAAATCTAATTGCGTCGAGCAGGTCGCCGCCATCAAAGAGAAATTCGAGCTGGATACTGCGAGCTTGGAGATTGAGAACGATGAGCTCCACGCCACCGTCGCCGATTACCTCTCGCAGCTCAAGAAGCTCGATTCCGAGAACAATCAGCTCTTGGCAGAATCAGCCGCAAAAGACGATCGAATTGAAAGCATGAGGGGCGCGGTCGACGCCGCGACCAAGGCTCAGGCCGATCTCAACGTCTCCCTCCTCGCCCAGCGTGACCTGATGGCCGAGGTCGCCGCCCTCAAGGACCGCCTCGCCGCCTCCGAGCAGCGGGCGGCCGTGGCCGAGGCCAAGGTCGAGGTCATGACCCAGGCGAGGGGCGAGTAGATATGTCCGACAAGCTAAGGCCGTCTCGCCGTGAGTTGATAACGGCAGGGCTAGTCGTCTTTTTGGTCACGGCACTCGTCTGGACTGTCATTGATGGTGCCGGCGCAAATGCGCTCACCATCAGCGGTGTCATCACCCGTCAAAATGCCGTCTGGGCTTCGCTTGCAGCAGTTTCAGTGGTCATGCTCATTGGGGCTTGGCTGTTTGGCTGATGGCATTCAAAAACAATTAAGTTTGGAGTAGTCGATGGAACATCTCTCTGTTAAAAAGGCAATCAACCTAGCTCGGAACTTTGGGGCTGCTGGTGTTCTGGCAGCCGCCCTAGTTATGACCTCTGGGTGCAGCCAGGCAGACGATCGTCAGACGGCAGTTCAGGTCGCTGATTCTGATAACGCGCAGGAAGACGGGGTTTACGGCAAGATGGAGTATTCAGTCACCGGCGTCGAGGTGCATGATTCCTCGGCTGGCGATGGCGGGAAGGTTGCCGTTGTTCGCTGGCACACCATTAACAACCGATCGGCAGATTCATGCGCTGTTGGTAGCTACATCACGGCTTATCAAAATAAGCAGATGCTATCTCGCGGGTTTGCCGCCGATTTGCAGGAAGACCGCTTCTCTTCGCAAGGGCTTGCGCCGGGAGGCGAATGCGACGGTGTGTCGATTTTTGACCTCAACGGCATGTCTCCCATCGAAGTGAAAGTCGACGGGATGGGCGCCGGGTCAAACTCCCTCGACCAGACCTTTGAATTGGAGTAGGCCGCAAAGCGTCTAATTTCTAGAAACCTTCTAGAGCATTTCTAGAGGGTTTCTAGAGCCGGGCGCAGCATTTTCGATCGGCACGATGTCTCGGTAGATAAGGCGGTGCCTGTCGTCGCGCCATTCGTCGCCGTGGTAGTGGCCGAAGAACCAGGCGCGGTAGCCGAGCTGCCCGTCGAGCTCGGCAAGGAATCGTTGCAGCTGGTCGTCCAGATACTCGCGTTCGCGCTCCCGGCACAGCTTCTCTGCCAGGTCGGCAGGAGCCTCGTGAGTCACCACGTAGTCGACCTTCCAGCCCACGCGGTCGAGCGAGGTGCGGCATTGCCACATCTCTTCCTCGCTCGGCATCTCCTCGGGCCACCAGCTCCTCCCCTCCTTGCGATACTGCCTGTCGTTGCTCGTGGCGCCGCCCATGGCAAGGACTGTGAGCCCGTCGATATCGAACACCTCTCCGCGCATCAGGTGCAGCACGTGCGGTCGCGCCTCATGGACGAGCCCGCCGTTCCACTCCCGCACCGACAGCTCAGCCAGGGCGTGGTGGTTCTCATGATTGCCGTCCACGAAACACGTGGTCCACGGCTTCGACTCGAACCAGTCAAGCCAGTATTTCTCGGCGTTGGATCCATCCCAGACAAAGCCGAAGTCGCCGGCCACGATTACCACGTCATCGCGCGTCAGAGTCCGGCCCAGCGGCCAATTCTTGAAGGCAAACCGGCTGGACCCGTGCTCGGCCCTGCCGTGTACGTCGCCCGTCACATAGATAGCCATCAGTACGCACCCCACGGCAGGAGTTTGTCCCCGAGCCTCACGATCCGGTCATACAGCACCGTGTGCCGTTCGTCCGGATTGCCGTCTCGGTGAAAATGTCCGTAATACCAGCGCTTGTAGTCCAGACGATCCTCGAGCTCGTCGAGGAATCCGGTCAGCCGGTCCACATCCGGGCGTTCCCAGCCTGGGTCCGGGTAGAGCGTCGGCGAGAGCATGCGCGTCGAGCAGGTATGGGTGATGACGCAGTCGACCTTCCAGGCGACCTCGTCGAGCCTTGCCCGTGCGGCATCGAAATCGCGCTCGTCCGGCAGCTCCTGCGGCCACCACGAGCTGTACGGGATGCGGTACGCCCTGTCGACGCTCGTCGCCCCGCCCATGATGAAGACCGTCTTCCCGTCGAGCTCGAAGACCTCCCCGCGCATGAGGCGGCGGATGGACGAAGTATCCGACAGGCGCTGCGTCAGCCCGCCGTGCCACGGCTCCATGGGGCGCTCCGCCCAGTGGTCGAAGCGCTCGTGGTTGCCGTCGACGAAGAGAACCGTGTAGGGGCGCGACTCCATCCAGGCGATATCGGCGCATTCCTCGGCAGAGAAGTCCCACGGAAAGCCAAAGTCGCCGGCGATGATCAGATAGTCGTCGCTGCCAAGGCTATCCCCAAGCTCCCAGTCGCGGAGCTTTTGCATGTCGAGCCCACCGTGGATGTCGCCTGTCACATAGACCGTCATCGGATCGCCTCTTTCCGCTTGTAAGCCGCCAGCTCGCGTTCGACCTGCCTGTCACCGGTCTCGTTGACCCACCAGGGCCATTTCACCCGGCCGCACGGCTCGTCGACTCCGGCGAACCATTCCCTCAGCCCGTCGAGGCTCACCGGGGAGTGCCCGTTGGCGTCGCAGCCCACGTCGTAGCGCAGGAGCCCCTGCTTGCGGTTGAACTCGTTGTACGCGCCGCCGCTGCTGTGGATGTGCCCGTGGAGGTGCCACGATCCATGGCTCATGCCCTGCCAGTCGGCCATGGGGTAATGGCACAGGACGATCTTCTGCCCGTCGATCTTGAGCACGCAGATCGGCGGTTCCACGGTGAACGCGCCCGCGACCGGCGGCTGGGTCCAGTCCTTGTCATGGTTTCCCGGGACGAGGTGGATGCGCTTGCAGGCGATCCGCTTACGCAGCCCGTATGCGTCCTGGGCGGTCATCTTGAATGAGAAATCCCCCAGGATGTAGAGCTCGTCATCCACGGCGACCCTGCCGTTGATGTTGTCGACGATGGCATCGTTCATCTGCCAAATCGTCTCCCACGGCCGGTCCGTGAACTTCAGGACGTTCTCGTGCCCGAAGTGCGTGTCACTGGTGAACCAGATCATTCCATTGTCCCCTTGTCGCTAAATACCGTTCTCCTTTGCGCAATTGAGGAGACGTATTTTGAGCGACATGAGGCGTTCGAACCTCATGTTCTGTGCTCCAATCTGCCGGATTGTTCCAGCTAAAACTTTAAAACCTCGTGCGGGCAGAAAACCGTGTCCCGTTTGTGGGGTCATAGTATAGGCACTGTTAGAACTAATAGCCCAAATCCGTTGCCAACTAGCCACTATTGGCAACTATTAGGCCTTTTAGACAGCCGAACTGACTAATAGCCGCTATTTGTTAGGCCGTTTTGCAACCACGAGCGCTGCCGTGGATTCTTGATACGGCGCATCGACAACAGCAATGTCAAGCGGGTAGAATGGTGCCGACGGCAGCCCAAGTTGTAGTGAGCTGGGCAGAGCCGTTGCTTAATGAAGTTGGGTCATCGTCTTAGCGACGGTGGCCTTCTTTTTGGGCTTCGAGCCCTGCTTGAGTGCCTTGGAAAGGCCGACAAGGGCCGTGAGGAGCGAGACCATAGCAGTCAGGAGCTTCACGGACTCAGTGAAATCGGTCATGGGCATCACCTCCCATCGGATGGAGGGCTCTGCCCGGCACAAGGGCTGCCGACAGCGCTGCTGATTCTAGCAGAGCGTCATTCCTCTTCGATCAATCCGTGCTCCACTCCCTCGCCGGAATCCAGTCCGTAATCCGTTGGTCATTTTCCTTTGTTTTGCGAGACTGGTTGATAACAAGCAGGTGGAATAAACATGGAGCCCGACATCTCTCGCGCAATCGGCGCGCGGCAAGGGTAGGGCCCATCTCATATGTTGTCAACACTAGCGGTGAACCTGAGCGCCGGGGCACATTCTTTGTTGGATGAAACCGGCATAGCAGCTAGCGGAAGGTATCATCGAAGGAGTGTGCTGGAAAGCACCCATCTCCTTAACTGTTAGAAATGCAAGTTAATAATCTATGTGGTCGATATGCCGTTGAGCCCGCATATCGATACCGCTCAGCCATTCGCCTCGCCCCCGTCGCACGTATCTTCATCCGGTCTGTTACTTTTAATCTAACGATTCTTTGAGGAACGTAGGTGCTTCCAAATGTACTGTCGACTTCTTCTCAAACTGATCCTAAGAGACAAGGCCGCATGGATTTGTACGCTCGTTCTCGCCGCAGCCTTCTCCGTCCCCATTGCGTTCAATTCACCCATCTACGGGCCCTTCTTTATGAAGCAGGGCATGCAGAGCTTTGTCGACGCATTCAATACGCGCGCGCCCCAGGCCAACGGCACAGACCTATCGCCAGAGCAGCAAGCTGACGCGGAGCTTGCAAGATACGCGAACGCCGCCCTCGCCGCTCAAACCGACGCCGCCTTTCTCGATTCTGCCGAGAGCTACTACGCGCTCATGGGCGAAGGCTTCCAATCCGG
>NZ_JBCOIG010000041.1:0-10345 GCF_040926405.1 Collinsella aerofaciens | reverse complement strand
ATGCAAGCGCCCACTTCATGTCAGTGATAAACCCAACGACGTTTGCCCGCCGGGTGCCGGGGCAGGGGTTAAGTTTGTCGCGAGTTCCGCACGAACAGGAGAGCACTTAATGTGCTCTCCGTCGCGAGCAGGACTGTAGAGCAGCAAACTTAACCCCTGCCCCGGCACCCGGCGGGCAAACCCTCCCTTGTACTCCATCTCACTAAAGTGTATGATTCTGGACGTTACACGACTCACTTTACTTAACTAAAGTGCCATCAAGGGGGGATACCATGAACACCGATATGTCTCGTCGTCAGTTTGTTGGTCTAGCCGGCTCGCTCGCTACGGTGCTTGGCCTTGGTCTTGTCGGTTGCGGCGGTGGTGCCGGCAAGGGCTCCGCTGCTGGCTCTGCCGCGGCCAAGGATGTGAAGGGCGCTGCGGAGTCCAAGAAGCTCGTGGTGGGCTTTGATAAGTCCTATCCTCCGTACGGCTTTGTGGGCGACGATGGCGAGTACACCGGCTTTGATCTCGATCTGGCCAAGGCTGTTGCCGATAAGCAGGGCTGGGAGGTCAAATACGAGGCCATCGACTGGGATGCCAAGGATACGCTGCTTAACTCGGGCGCCATCAACTGCATCTGGAATGGCTTTACCATGGAGGGCCGTGAGGACGACTACACGTTCTCCGAGCCGTACATGCTCAACGAGCAGGTGCTGGTGGTAAAGAAGGATGCAGGCATCAAGAGCTGGGACGATCTTGCCGGCAAGACCGTGATTACCCAGACCGATTCCGCTGCGCAGGATGTGCTTGAGGGTGACCAGAAGGATCTGGCGGCGACGTTTGCCACGCTCGACACCATCGGTGAGTACAACACGGCGTTTATGCAGCTCGAGAGCGGCGCGGTCGATGCCGTGGCTTGCGACCTTTCGATTGCCCAGTATCAGCTTGCCGCCAAGCCCGATGCTTATACGCAGCTTGATGAGCCGCTGTCCAGCGAGCACTACGCCGTCGGCTTTAAGAAGGGCGACACCAAGTCGGCCGACGCCGTGACCGAGTCGCTCAAGGCACTCTACGATTACGGTACGGTTAAGGATCTCTGCGACAAGTATTCAAGCTATGGTCTATCTTTCGATAATTGGGTGCTCAAGTAATGTCTATTCAGGTCATGATGCAGATGCTTGGCCAGGGATTCTTGGTCAGTTTGCAGTTGTTTGTGCTGACACTGCTGGGGTCGATTCCGCTGGGAATCCCCGTGGCGTTTATGCGCATGAGCAAAATCGCGCCGCTTCGCTGGATTGCGCGCATCTACATTTCGGTCATGCGCGGTACGCCGCTCATGCTGCAGATGTTTGCCATCTACTTTGCCCCGTACTACGTGTTTGGCATTTCGCTCACGCCCGATTCCAAGTGGACGGCGTGCGTCGTGGCGTTCATCATCAACTACGCCGGTTACTTTGCCGAGATCTATCGCTCGGGCTTGCAGTCCATTCCGCGCGGTCAATACGAGGCTGCCGAGGTGCTGGGCTATTCGCGCGTGCAGACGTTTCTGTATATCGTGATGCCGCAGGTCGCCAAGCGTATTCTGCCGGCGATGGGCAACGAGATCATCACGCTGGTCAAGGACACGTCGCTGGCGTTTGCCATTGGCGTGGGTGAGATGTTCTCGACGGCCAAGGCGCTGGTCGCCTCGCAGGTGAGCATGGTGCCGTTTGCGATCGCGGCGCTGATTTACTGGGTCTTTAATTTCGTCGTCGAGATGCTGCTGGGCGCCGCCGAGAAAAAATTGGATTACTACCATGATTAATTCGGTAATGAATATATCGAACGCGCGTAAGGCGTTTGGCGGCAATGAGGTGCTCAAGGATATCTCGCTTGAGGTGAAGCGTGGCGAGGTCGTGGCGATTATCGGGCCTTCGGGTGGCGGCAAGTCCACGCTGCTGCGGTGTGCCACGCTGCTCGAGTCACTCGACGGAGGCTCGCTCTCGTTTGGCGACCTT
Source organism: Collinsella aerofaciens (assembly GCF_040926405.1). GTDB lineage: Bacteria > Actinomycetota > Coriobacteriia > Coriobacteriales > Coriobacteriaceae > Collinsella. The sequence continues at coordinate 8,366 of NZ_JBCOIG010000041.1, read as the reverse complement.
GCCGTTGCGACGGATGCGGGTTCGGGCGCGGTCTATGCGAAGGGCGATGTGCCCAAGCAGGCGCGCTCGCGATTCGGCCTGGTGTTCCAAAATTACAACCTGTTCCCGCACTATACGGTGATGAAAAACATCACCGATGCGCCGATTCGCGTGCTTAAGCGTCCGCGCGAGCAGGCGGAAGCCCGCGCTCACGAGCTGATTGCACAAATGGGGCTGACGGGCAACGAGAACAAGGTGCCGTGTGAGCTTTCGGGCGGTCAGCAACAGCGTGTGAGTATCGCCCGCGCCCTGGCGCTCGATCCGGAAATCTTATTCTTTGACGAGCCGACCTCGGCGCTCGATCCCGAGCTAACGGCCGAGGTGCTGCGTGTCATTAAAGACCTGGCGGCGCAGAATATGACGATGGTGATCGTGACCCATGCGATGCAGTTTGCGCGCGATGTTGCCGATCGCGTGGTCTTTATGGACGGAGGCCGCATTGTCGAGGAGGGCCCGGCCGAGCAGGTTATCGATCATCCGCGTGAGCAACGTACCCGTGAGTTCTTGAGTCGTATCGAGGGCTAAGCTCAGCTATGTATTGAGAAGAAGCCGCCGCGGGTCTTATGGACTGCGGCGGCTTTTATTTGTATCGATGGGGTTTAATAATCACCTGGCATACTTGCTCTGTCCTCTCGCCGCCTGTATTCATACGTGCGCCGAAAGGTATGCATGGACAGCCGCCCGTGAGGGTAGGGTGGTGGCATAGGACATTTGGAGGGTGAGTCGGCTCGGCTGCCGACCATGCTGCTCCCGGGATGGCACCGACCGCGAACTCTCCCCGTTGGCGTCGCGCATTGCGCGCGGCCCTGCAAGGAGGTCATCATGGGTGCTCCCAAGACCGGTAACGTAAGGAACGTGGTGCTCGTAGGCCAAGGCGGGGTGGGCAAGACTTCACTCGCCGAGGCCATGCTCCACCTTTCCGGCAAGACCGCCCGCCTGGGCGGCCACGACGGCACCAAGCCCACGCTCGACTATGACCCCGAAGAGGTCAAGCGTGCATTTTCCATCTCGACGACCATCGCGCCGATCGACTGGAAGGGCGCGCGCATCAATGTGCTCGATGCCCCGTGCTACCCCGATTTTATCGGCGACGCCTTTGCCGCGATGAGCGTCTGCGAGACGGCTCTGTTTGTGGTCGACGCCGAGGCCGGCCCGCAGCCTACGACGGTTAAGCTCTGGTATGCCGCCGAGGACCTGCGACTGGCGCGTGCGGTGTTCGTAAACCGCCTGTCGCGCTCCGAGGCCAGCTTTGCGACCACGATGGACCTGCTGCAAGAGCGCTTTGGCACGCGCCTGGGCGCCGTGACCCTTCCCTGGGGCGAGGGCGAGGACTTTGACGGCATCATCGACCTGGTGCGCATGAAGGCGCGCCATTGCAACGGCACCGAAGCCGTTGAGTCGGAGATTCCCGAGGAGTATCGTGCCCAGGCCGAGGAAGCCCATGACCATCTGTGCGAGCTGGTGGCCGAGGCTGACGATGAACTGATGATGAAGTACTTGGAAGGCGAGGAGACGCTGACGCAGGAGGAGCTTGAAGGCCTGCTGTCGAAGGCGATCGCCGAGCGCATCTTTGTGCCGGTCTTTGCGGGCGATTGCATTAAGGAGCAGGGCGTCAACTCGCTGATGGACGACATCGCCACATACTTCCCGGCGCCGACCGACTACGGCGAGATGCCGCTTATCGACGGCGATTCGCTCAAGATTTCAAGCGACGATGATCGTCCGGTGGCGTTTGTGTTTAAGACCCTGGCCGATCCGCAGCAGGGTCGCATCAGCTTTATTAAGGTGCTGACGGGTACGCTTGAGCCGGGCCTTGAGCTGGTCAACGCGCGCACGCGCAAGGGCGACCGTCTGGCTCACCTGTATGTGATGTGCGGCCGCGACATGACCGAGGTCGGTCACGCCTATGCCGGCGACATTATCGTGGCACCCAAGCTGGCGGCCGAGACGGGCGATACGCTCTCGATTACCGGCAAGGTCGAGGCTGCGGCGTTTAAGTTCCCCAACTCGCAGTACCGCATCGCCATCGAGGCTGAGAATCGCGGCGACGAAGAGAAGCTCTACACGTTTATCGAGAAGGCCTGCAAGGCCGATCCGACCATGAGCATCGATCGTGACGAGGAGACGGGCCAGACCATTATCTCCGCCGTTGGTGAGGCGCAGGTTTCGGTGCTGCTCAACCGTTTGGAGGATCGCACCAAGGTCGTGGCCAAGAGCGTGCCGATCCGCATTCCGTATCGCGAGACCATTCGCCGTACGGCAAGCGCGCAGGGCCGCCACAAGAAACAGACTGGCGGTGCCGGTCAGTATGGCGACTGCTGGCTGCGCGTTGAGCCGCTCATTGGGCCCGACGGCACGAGCGATGGCTATGAGTTTGTAGACGAGGTCGTGGGTGGCCGCATCCCGCGCTCGCTCATCCCCGCCGTGGACAAGGGTGTCCAGGAGACCATGAAGGACGGCATCATTGCCGGCTACCCGCTCACGGGCATTCGCGTGGCTGTGTACGACGGCTCGTATCACAGCGTCGACTCCAACGAGATGGCGTTCCGCGCGGCGGCTCGCATCGGCCTGCGCAAGGCGTGCGCCGATGCCGACCCGGTGGTGCTGGAGCCCATCGAGGAAATCACGGTGACTATTCCCGAAAGCTACGCCGGCGCTGTGATGGGCGACATCTCGGCATCGCGCGGTCGCGTGACGGGTATGGAGACCGATGAGCGCGGCGACACCGTGGTCATTGCCCAGGCGCCGCTGGCAGAGCTGACGGATTATTCGACGCGCCTGCGCTCTATCACGCGCGGCACGGGTGACTTTACCATGAAGCCCGCTGGCTACGAGCAGGTTCCCTACGATGTTCAGGCCAAGCTGGTCGAGCGCTATGAGGAGGGCCGCGCCAAGTAGCGTGTGGTTTTGCCTGCAATGTGGACGCTGACGAAAAGGCCGCCCTGGGTAATCCAGGGCGGCCTTTTTTGATCCCATGGGGACGGAGGAAAACGAATCATTTTTGGGTTACGGGCGGTGCGGTCGGCACTAGTCTCCGGATGCCTGGTTGCGGCCGGTGGCGTAGTCGATCTGCACGTGCGGCTGCAGGTTGTAGCAGTACACGTGGAAGCAGAGGGTCTTGCCGTGGTCCTCGACCGATTGCGCCTCAAGGCGCACGCCGCGGCAGACAAGTTCCTCTTCGTTATACATGGGTGTGACGCGATAGAGCACGTGGTTGCCCGTCTCGCGGATGTAGCCGAGAATCTGCTCCTCAAACGGCAGCATGCCTGTCTCGTTGAGATAACGCGTGCCGGTGAGGAGATTCTTGCGGTTGGCGTTTTCGCCGCAGAGCGACCAGGCGATGAGATGGCAGCGGTTGTAGAGGCTCTGGCCCGGAATAAAGTCGTAGCGCTGCTGGCGCCATCCAGCGGGATGGATACGCGAGATATCGCCGCGCTCGCCTTGACCGAGTGATTCGGGGCCCACGCAGGCGAGCGCTTTGCGGGTGCGGCCCAGGCTGTCAAGCTTGGAGAACTTCTTAAAGCAACCCTCTTCTGTAGCGCGCTCGTATTCATCGAGCGTGAATGATGGTGTGCCGAGCGGGTGCGTGCTGTCGGCGCGCAGGGCAACGTAGGGGTTGCCGGCGTAGTCGGGAATGCTGCTGAGATAAACACCGCGGGCGCGGTTGAGGTCGGGGTTTTCGACCTCGTCGATGGGGGTGGCGGCGCTGTCCGCGGAAGCGCCGTCGCCGGTGTCGGTTGTGGCGGAATCGGAGCCATCGCCAGAGTCCTGGCTGTTTTGAGGGTCCGGGGAGCTCGCCGTTCCTGATTCGAGCCGATCGACCAGGTCCGCCTCGTCGTCGGTGCGGCTGGGACTTTCGTTTTGTTTTTCGGCCAGAGCTGCCGCCTGTTCATCACTTTGCGGCGACAACAACTTGGGCGCTCCGTCGAGCGACCCTGTGAACAGCGCAAACCCCAGCACCACGGCGGCGCCGATGGAAAGTACTTGCTTGTAGGCGGACTTGCGCGACATTGCGGCTCCTGGATGGACGGTTGGGAATCTACCAGTCTAGCAGGAGCCGGCAGGGGCCGTTCTGTCGAACAAATACTCAAGATTTGGGATAGACGCTACTGATTCATTTGCCTCATATGGAGCTGCGGTGGTTGTGTATGTGGGGCTATTTTGCGTTTCCCCAGATAAAACCCGCCAAAATAAACCTGTCCCTTTTTGGCAGGTTAATCGGGGGACTATTTCACCGCAACTTAGGGCACGGTTAGGGAGTGTGCACCTTAAAGAGTGGTGCCCTTGATTAGAGAGGTCGCGCTCGTCTCTCTAATTGTCTCTCTAAAGAGAAAGCCAGTTAAAGAGATAACATTGGGCTATCTAACAGTGAATTCGATACATCTCTCTAAATGTCTCTCTAAAATAAGGTGCTTATCTCTCTAAAGTTAGAGAGATATACTATACTTTAGAGAGATAAATCTATCGTTTTAGAGAGACGGAATGCCAATGCTGCTGGATGAACCTCTTGGCCTTATCGTTGAGCGCCTTCGCAGGCGGGGGACTGATGACGCATCGGTAGAAGTTAAAGCCTGCACGAATAAATTGAGCGCAGACGTATGGGAGACAGTGAGCGCTTTTGCGAACACTGCGGGTGGGCTCATTATTTTGGGCCTAAACGAAGCCGAAGGATTTGTTCCTTCGGCTAACTTTGCTATCGATAGGGTGCGCGATCAGTTTGTTTCGGGTATCGGAGACGGAGGCTCAGCGGCAGTGGTGACCCATGCGCCACGGTACGAGCTTGATCGAGGCGAGGTCGACGGGCTCCAGGTGCTTCTGGTGCGCATCTTTGAACTTGAGCTTAAAGCGAAGCCTTGCTATATCGGCGCGCGCGGCGTGCAGAACGGTAGCTACAAGCGCGTGGATGATAAAGATATCAAGATGTCACCCGCTGAGCTATATGAGCTGCAGAGTGCGTTGCTTCCGAGCGATGCAGACGGCACGGTGGTTTCGGAGGCAACAGTCGAGGATTTGGATCCAGATGTCGTGCGGTCTATTATCGCAAATCGCCGGCTGCAGACCCCCCGCGTTTTGCGCGGGGCCGATACGCTGGAAAAGCAGCTGGTCAGACTCAATATCACTACAAAGGATGGTGCGGTGAAGCTCGCAGGGCTTCTGTCGGCGGGAATTTACCCCCAGCAGTTCTATCCCAAACTCATGATTGATGTCGCCGTTCATTCCGATGTGGAAAAATCTGCACCCGGGCAACCCCGGTTTATTGACCGCCAGTTGTGCGATGGCCCGATTCCGGCTTGCATCGAAGATGCCCTTGTCGCGATTGGACGGAACTTGCGCAAAGCGGCGATAGTGCAAGGCGCTGGCAGAAGGGAGGATTGGGAAGTTCCCCAGGAGGTTTTGCGCGAGGCCTTGGCAAACGCCTGCATCCATCGAGAATATTCGCCCATGTTTGTGGGGCAGGCCGTGAGTGTCGATATCTATCCAGACAGAATAGAGATCAAAAACCCCGGTGGGCTTTGGGGCGGAAAGACGGTGGACAATCTTGCAGACGGGGAATCGCGCTGCCGAAACCCAAAGCTCATGAGCCTAATGGGGGCGACGCCGTTAGAGCATGCCGAGGGGCCCGTTGCAGAAAGCCAGGGATCTGGTATCCCGGCTATGATTCGCGAGATGGAGTCTCGTTCGCTTGGAAGGCCGAAATTTATCGTTAAGGCCGATTCGTTTACGGTGCTGCTTTCCCGGCACGGGGCGGAGCTTGCTGAAAACCGCACGTGGATTCAGAGCCATGTGGGCACCGAGCTGACGGATCGCGAGGAAACATTGCTCATGTTTATGCGGGAGCATGGGTGCGTATGCGATGTTCAAAAAATACGAGAGGCCCTGAAGTGGGATTCGGATGACATTCGCCTGATCTGCGGGAATCTTGTCGATAAACATGTCCTGTCAAAATGTGGCAAAGACACGTTTGAGATTATCGATATGAGCAGAGAATCGTCAGCTTCGACAGCGGATAGGATCCTGGAGGCTCTCAGAGCCGAAGTGGATATGACGGCGCGAGAAATAGCGGTTGCATCGGGGGTCAAAATTTCGTCCGTCCGCTACCATCTGCCAAAAATGGCGGATAAAGGACTCATCGAAGTAATGGGTTCATCGACGAGCCGCAACCGCCGCTATCGGAAGAAGTAGATGCAGCCGAGTCGCCCCTCTTGTGTCTCTCGAAGTGAGATGGGTGCTAGGGGGGCGACTGCCTCGCGATATTTCCCCAGATAAAACCTGCCAAAATAAACCTGTCCCTTATTGGCGGGTCAGTTAACGCAGTGCAGGTTGAGCATATGCGAGCGAGCGGTCTCCGGGTGCGGTAAGGTGACGTGAAACAAGCGGGCGCTGACCTTTTGGTCGCGCCCGTGAAGTTGAACGTCAGATTGCCGTGTCCGGAGCCCGCGCAGCGCCGAGCAGTTACGCCGTTTGTAAAACGGCGTAACCTAAAGGTTCATGTTGCCGTGAATGTAGGGGGTGACCTCGGGGGAGATATGGTCGCAGCCCAGCCCGCGCAGTGCGGACTCGATGGCGGCGGGCAGCGGGGTCTTGCCCTCGGCATCGACGGCGGTGCCGCCGAGCGCGGCGATCTTGGCGACATCTGCGGGAGCGGCCTCGATATGCATGCAGCCGCCGACCAGGCGTGCGCGGACCTGAGCCAAGTCAAGATCGTGCAGGTAATCCTCGCAGGCGCGGATCAGGGAGACCTTCTCGAACGTAAGCTCCTCGCCCGTGGGGACGCGGGTGGCAAGGCAGGCTCCCGCCGGCAGGTTCCAAACGGGATAGCCCCATGCACGCAGCAGCTCGCGCTCTTCGTCCTTGGTAAAGCCGACCTCCATAAGGGGTGAGCGTACGCCGAGCTCTTCTGCCGCACGCATGCCGGGGCGGTAGTCACCGCGATCGCTTGCATTGCTGCCATCGATGACGGTGGGAAAGCCGAGCGACTTGGCGTGGTTGACGATGGCGGTAAAGCCGGCGTGCTTGCAGTGGTAGCAGCGATTGGCATCGTTGCAGGCTACTTGGGGGAGCTGCAACTGATCCACCGAAAGATTGAGCACGGGGAGCTTAAAATGCGGCCCCTCATTGGCCTGCCCATCAACGGACTGCTCAAACGAAGCCTGCTCGGGCGTGCCGATGAGCGGCGTGGTGAGATGGACGAGGAGGGTATTGGTAGGCATGATGCGGGCGCATACGGCGGCCAAAAAGCTGCTGTCAACGCCGCCGGAAAACCCGATAGCCACGCGTCCGTATGCCAAAAGCAGCTGTTCGAGCGCCGATAGCTTGTCTTGAAGCTCCTCTGCGGGTGCCGTGGTGTCTAAAATCATGAAACGATCCTTATCGTTGAGTACTCGATCGAAAACTATAATCCTAATGCGTTACTTGCCATAAGTCTTCTATCTATGTAACGAAAGTGCAATATGCTATATACGTTATATACAAGTTGCCAAATGCGGTAGAGTTGCAGCAACGTGACAGCGAGAGTCGATGGGGGACCGATATGATCAAGGCTGTTATTTTTGACATGGATGGAACGCTGGTCGATACCGAGCGTTTGGGGATTAAGGCCTGGAAGGCAGGCGCCGCTGAGCTGGGGCTCGCGATTGATGAAGCGCTGATCCATCAGTTTATCGGCCGCACGCTGCCCGATGTTATGGATATCCTCGATAAGCATTATGGCAGCCACGAAACCACCGAGGCGATCTATCGTCGCCACAAGGAGATTCGCGACGAGATGGTCAAGACCGAACTGGAACTTAAGGCCGGCGCCGCCGAGTGCCTAGACGAGCTGCTGGCTGCGGGCTATCACGTTGGTCTAGCGACGTCGTCGCGCCTCGTTACGGCCGAGCGCAACCTTAAGATGGTCGGTCTTTTTGACAAGTTTGAAACGGTAACGTGTGGCGAGGACGTCGTGCACGGCAAGCCCGACCCCGAGATGTATCTGCTCGCCTGCGAGCGTGCGGGCTTTGCCCCCGAGGAGTGCGCCGTGGTCGAGGATTCGCGCAATGGTTGCGTCTCGGGCATCACGGCCGGCTGCCACGTCTTTGCCGTCCCCGATATTGTGCCGCTGCCGCAGGACGTGGTGGATGGCTGCGAGGCCGTGCTCGATACGTTGTTCGACCTGGCGGCGGCAATCAAGACTGTGCGCTAGAAAATTGCGGCGTTGAAACGAGCGATTGCTCACGTTTGCGCTTAAGCAAAAGGGGTCCGGCAATGGTCGGGGGCTTATAGGACAAAATGTGTGTCCACGTTGGGGGCATCGGCGCAGGTCGATGCCCCTTTTTCAGCCGTTTAAA
>NZ_JBCOIG010000040.1:1227-10535 GCF_040926405.1 Collinsella aerofaciens | reverse complement strand
ACCTGGATGCCCTCGACGTCCTCGGTGTAGACGTTGCCGGCGATGTGGTCGCGGCGGTCGATGACCAGGACCGACTTTCCGGCTCGTCTGGCGGCGTTGGCGAAGACGGCGCCAGAGAGGCCGGCACCGACGACGAGGTAATCGTACTGGGACATGGATGTGCTCCTTTTGATTTGGTGTTGGGTGGGGTTAGCGGAACAAGCGCAGCTGGTTGAGTTGTGCTGGTGAGTTGTTTCCAGATTGGTAGTATAGCAGATGGGGATGGACTTCATCTAAGGTGCTCGATTCTTGTTTTGATTTGTATCAACCTTTGTATCAGTTGAAAACCTAACCCTGACTATCAACTTCATCCTTGAGGTGCTCAACTGAATATCGCGAAACGTACAGTCGATATTACGCATAGGCGTCTGGATTGGCATTGCTCTCGATGCCCTTTTGCTATTGGCGGTCTGCCCGAAACATTGACACGTCTTAGTCGCGTGCATGCTGACTTGGGATCCTCGTTGAAAATATCGGTGTAAGGGCGACGCCCTGCCGACAGTGGCATGATATTTACAGCGCCGATTGGTTGTGATCGACAACACTTCAATCGGGCGAATTCTCAAATCGGCGCTGTAGCTATTGCAGACTGACACCGCTAGCGTCTTGATAGATGGCGGCCCTTTGCGATTGAATGCTTCTAACTTAGTTTGAAGAGTTTCTTTAGCTCTTTTTGAATGCGATCTCGAACAGTGTTATGTACAAATGCAGGCTCACTTAATAGTTTTGTACTGCCACAAGTATGCTCACAATAATGGTTGCCGGGTCTTCCTAAAAGTCTTTCGCTGCGTAGACAGTTTTCCGCTCGTGTTTCAAATTCGCTACCGTAATATCCTCTTTGAGAATTATCCTCCGAAACTATTACTCTGATTTCGTTTTCATTTTCGACGGGAGATGGCGAGATTCGAATTTGCCTGTCTTGAGGGTATTCATCTTTTTTGGCAGGCTTTATACTAACGATCAAGTTAAAAGGTCCATCTGCATAGGCGGGTAAATATTTTCCGATATCCTCCATAAAAGCTTTGATGAATTGTCTATAAGATATTTCGCATTCGGCAAGGATGAATTTACACCACGTTTCACAGAGTTGATCTGAATATGAATCCCAAACCCAATGGCAACCTTTGCCTAAATTATCTGGAATGGGAGGAAGATACTGCAGATGGTCTTCATGGCCTAATTCGAGGATTTGGACTAGTATGGGTACTACCGAAATCGGTATATCTATGCTGGCTACATTGATGAAGTAAATTGGCTTCCCGTTGAGTGCCTGACCAATTTCCTTTGCCGTTATGTTGCGTAGACTGAGCTTTCGAGGCTGTCCCCCGCTTTCTCCGATATTGATTCGGCTTTTTCTAAGCGCTTCTTCCGCAAACCCGACTTTCATGGGTAATGGTTCGAAAAGCACGGTCTCTGCTGAGTTGAAAAAGTCTTCTAGATCATCGTTTATCATCGAGATGGCTAGCTCTCTTGCACAATCTATTCCTTCGTAGAGTCTATCTATTCGATAGACATGGGTTTCCGGTCGATCAGATGATCTTATCGAAATAATGGGTACGGTAAATCCATCAACGGTCTTCATCATCGGCCCCTGTGCATCATCGGTGATTCTGAGGCTTATATTTTCCTCACCAGGATGCTTTTCTTTTAGCGTTATTTGGGCAACTGTACTTTCAGCGCTATAGATCATTTCCATGCGTATCGGTGCGTCTTGTGAAGATAGGGTATGTCGGAACGGCATATAGGGTTTCATTTTTCTCAGATAGCGGTCAGAAATGTTCGTATAGGTTTTAAGCGCTTGCTCTGCAATTTTTGTCAGTTCATCCCTGCTCAACCGAGCTTCTAGTTCACTCGAGAGGTTCATACGTCCTCTAAGGCATTTCATGAATAAAGGAAGGTTGCTGTTTTCGAGATGATCAAGAATTGCCGTTTGTTTTGAAGCGTCTGTTGTGCAGCCGCATAGCATTATGAAGAAGTTCTCCAGCAACGGGTTTTCGAAGTGTTGTTTGCAGTAGGTAGTAATTGTCGTAATCGACTGACTTGATAGGAATTTTGCCGCCAAGTATTCCTGAAGAACTGAATGTGAAAAATCCACCACGCCATTGGAAATACTCAGGAGGCCAGATTCCTTTCCTGCTTGCGCTATGCGCTCGGCTTCGGATGGCGTTTGCTTGGTCAGAAAGAAGGCCCTCAATGGCCTGGGGCTTTCTTCTGTCATACACTCCAAGGCGTAAGATCCAAGCTGATATTTAAGATAATCGGAATCAAGTTCATCCCTATAAGCAATCTTAGCTTCAATCATTGAGTCAATACATGACTCAAAAATGGTTGCGAGATTTCGAGGAGCTGAATAAGTTCCTTTCTTTAGTAAATAGTCTGCTAAACAGGAAAGACGCAGGGGGTTATGCATCAGCTCTCGTCCAGTTTTGCTTAGATTTGCTAGCATGCTTCTTGGAGAGATGATTCCTCTTTGCTCAAGATAGTAGATTACGTCTTCGTCATTGAATTCTTGCAAACACATGCTTTGAATACCGATTCGCCCGCAATCTCTTTCGAAACGTGAAGAGCAAATGAGAAGGCTATTCGCATCAGCAGCGTATCGTGCCAACTCATCAAAGAAAAGGTCCCTGTCGCGTCGAACTTCATCTAGGCCGTCTACGATGAGCCTAAAGATTGAAATGTTGTCCCTTATAAGCGATATAGCCGCCTCGGATGCATTGCCAATGACTTCTTTTGCTATGCCCTCAATTAGACTTGAATAGCGGCGCGACCAACCTCGTGCTTCAAGGAATACTGGGGCTTCGTTTCGTTTGCGGACGAGCCAATCTTTTGCAAGTTCTGCTGTGATATTTTTCAGCAACTTGCTTTTACCCGCCCCGGGTTCTGCGTAGATGAGTGTAGGTTTCTGGTTAGTTAATATGGCTGCCTGCTGAACGGACGCCGATGAGCCGTTAATAAATAAACGCCTTGAAACGTTTGACCCGTTGCCGCCTTTTGCTAACCTGGCGCAGTAGCTTGATAGATATCGAAACAGCTCTGCTTGATCCAGTCGATTTGTCCCTAGAGCCCCGGAGATGGTATCGAGCTTCCTGCGAATAGCTTCGGTTCCCTCGGCGGCTTTCCTTGCCGCAAGAGACTCTTCTCCTGTAGCCATAATTAAATTTACGGAGTTCCAGAATTCTTCAACAAAATCGTAGGCAGATTTATCGAACTTGTCGCCGAGAAAAGTCCGTATTGCTTCATCCTTGTCTTTATCGAGGCAGGTGCGATGGGTCAATAGCTCTTCGACAAGATGAACATCTCTGAATTTCTGCGACAAATCAACGCTGGTGAGAATCATTGCTGCGCGCATAGCGGTTTCTTCGATAAGCTCTTCTACTGCCCGCCTTTTATTTATGCCTTGAATTTGTAATTTGCCCCAGTCAATAAACCGAGAAACCGCCTCTGATCCGACAAGGTCAATTGGATCCATGTTTACCGCCTTACAAAAAATGCGCCAACTCGGTTTTAATTATACGGTTAGCTGAGTCCCAAGCCCTTTCGACACCACCTATATTGCGGATCAGCGCCGCCGACGTCATCGACGTCCACTCGGCCGAATATTGCACCGCGATGGGCAGGGCCGAGACTCTCGAGGGGCGCGTCAGCCCCTGGGTCATCGGCGAGGGCCGCAATTTTGTCAAGACCATGAAGGGCCTGTCCGACCGCGTCGCCGACCCGGAAGACAAGCTGGATCAGACCACCGTCATGGACGACCAACTGGGCTGCCCAATCTTCTCGTGCGACATAGCGTAGGCCATCTTCCGCGCGCTGGGGACGCACGCGCCCTACGGCACCTACTGCTGCACCGGCTCGGGTGCGATTATGTGCTGGCGGACATTGCCCCAGCCGCCTTCTAGGCCGCCAGCGGCAATAGCGACAGGGTCGTGCCAGTCGGCAACGCCGACTACTACGCCAGCGCCGAGGGCGCCATCGCCCTGCGCCCGGTCCACTCCGCGCTCGACCTGTCCAAGCTCGAATTGATCGGCTTCCACATGCCCGACTGGGGGGGTAGGGCTGGGGGAGTACCTCGAGGCGCTTGCGGAATGAAACTGTCCCTCGGGGTGAGTCCCCCCGGGGACAGTTCTTTGCTTTCAATAATATTTACCCGGAGAGCAGCCACGCCTGGGCGGCGGTCCCGTTGGGCGCGTAGAGCCACACCCGGTTGCCCTCTGCGGTGGACTGCGCGTAGTCGTCGAGCGCCATGCCCGAATCGTCGACCTCGACGTAGCCGCCCTCGCAGGCCGATACGCGCCAGAGCTGGGACGCCGAGCCGTCCGCCTCGGCCAGCGCGGCCCGGTCGCCCGACTCGGTCAGCAGCGCCCCGCCCGAGGAGATCCTGTACGGGCTGGTGGCGGCGTCGCGCTCGAAGGAGAGGGCACCCGCGCCCGAGGACAGCGAGCAGCCCGATGCGGAGGCCGAGACGGCCATCCCCGCGTCGAGGGAGGACGCGACGCGGTAGGCGCCGTCCTCGATGACCCTCTCTAATGCTGCATTTTTGTATTCAGCTTTCAGGTCGTACTTAGCGCTCCATTTGCTGTTCGATTCTTTGGTGACGTCAGATGCCGCCGTAAGCTCAACATTTGCGTCGTTCGTCTTCCACTCCCTATGATTCATCGCATAAGCAACAATCCCATTCTGAATCCCCGAGATACTAGGCGGGAAAGACTGGTTGTCAGCATTGATGGAAAAGCTCTCTTCCTTGGCATCTAAGTGCTGCTGAACGCGGTCGGCATACTTCTCCGCCCATTCCTCTGCTTTACCGTTTCGCACAAAGTAATTGTTTGACAGATCGGTTGAACGGTAAGCATAGTCGTTCTTCTGATAGTTTGCCGTGTGGTCGGAGTGGGCGATTGCCATGAGCTCGTCGGTCAGGCCAAAGTACAGATGGCTCTGGTCCAGATCTCCGTACCAGTTGTCGCTGGTGTCGTCCCAGGTTAGGTCCATCTGGCACCATTTGCCGTCGATCTTTACGGCGTTCTAGGTGTGGCCGTTGCCGGTGATGCGGCCGTTGGCGATGCCCACGGCGTCAAGGAGCTTGGAGTAGATGCGCTGGTAGCTCTCGCAGGTGCCCTGGTGGCGCGTGAGGCCGCTTTCGGCCGAGCACCAGTTAAGGCTGTGGTCGTACTCCAGCTGGTCGAGCGTCCAGTCGTGGAGCCACAGCGCCATGTCGTATTCCGAGCCGTTTGTCTGTTGCCTGCACTGGGCCACGGCGCTGTTGACGATCTGCGTGACGCTGGGGCGGGCGGCGTCGTTTACGGTCACCTCCGCCGTGGTGCGCAGGTAGTAGATCCCCTTGTCGTTTTGGGGGTCGTTTCTGTCGTTGTCCATGAAGTAGAAGTAGATGCGGTAGGTGCCCGATGCCGTGAAGTCAAAGGTAAAGTCGTGGCCCGCGGTGCCCAGGCTGCAGTAGCTGGCCCATGCCGGGCGCGACGGGTCGCAGACGCTTTCCTGGCTGCCGCCGTCCCAATAGGTGGGCACGTCCATGCGCGCCTTGGCCTGGGACGAGCCGTTGGCCTGGGTTACGTGGAAGATCGTCGCGGTGCCCGCGGGGGCGTCGTTCCACGAGACGGTGAAGGTGAAGCCGTTTTGGGTTGCCGTGGCGGAGTGGGCGTAGGTGGTTTGTGACGTGGTGGAGATTGCGGCGGGCGTGGGGTTGGTGCGGGCTCGGAGGGATGGGGTGGGGGCTGTGGTGGCCGCGCCGGTTGCGGCGGCGGTGCCGGGGGTGGCGGTGTCTGTGGTGTTGGCGTCCGCGGGGTCGGTCTGGCTGGTGCCGGTAGATGTTGCGGTGCTGTCCTCTGCGGAATCTGCTGTCGCATTTGTGTTGGTGCCGTCTTCAGCCTTGTCTGTGCCGCTGCTCGTGGCGTCGGCTTGCGCCTGCTGCTCGGTGGTCTCTTGGGGCTGAATTGCCTCCGCGATGGCTGCCATGGGCATCGTCGCGCCGACCATGGACGTGCACGCGATCGCGCAGAGCAGGTAGTAAAGGGGTCGTTTCATAGCGGAGCCTCTCGGTGAGCAGTCAATAGGGTCCGAAGGCAGCTCCAGGCCTGCACTCCGCACATATTTTATTGGGGATTATTTTACGGGAACCCCAGTCAACATCAGCGAACTTTCTGGGGGATGTTGGGGAGGGGAGGGATGGTTGGTTGCCCGGTGACGTTGTGAATCGCGTTGGGTTGACTATGCCTGATGCGGCAAATCCAGCATAAGGCCGTCTCGCGCTTCTTCGAGACTCGCCACCGAGACCTTCCAGGAAAAGTCCGCAAGGCTGCTGCCTAGGTCAAGTTCTGCGTGGTCGTATTTTTCAATTTTGCAGCCTAGGTGATTCTCGTCTGGTAAAAGGCGACATTCGACCGGTCGCGACCCGATGATTCGATACTCCTTCTGATATGCGTACTTGGGTGTTTTGATAACGAGATTGTGCGGGATGCCCTCAAAGATCTCGCGTATCAGTTTTGGCCCGGGAACGCCGTAGGAGATGGGACCGTGGGCGTAGATGCTTCCGTCGTCGGTGGTGTGTCTGTCGGCGAGGCGCGCGAAGCTGTCGTACTGCACAATGCCGATCCATCCGTCCTCGCATCCGAACTCCTGGATCATGCGTTTCGGGATTTTCACGGCGTTGTCGACGATATCGTTCTCGCGGACCGTATACATGCAGTAGATGGGCAGGGAAGTATATCTGTAGAGGCGCACCCCGGGAGCCATGGAAGCTTCGAGCGGATCGCCCTGTTCGCCAGGCAGGCCATGATAGTAGCCGGCCGCGTTCATGTAGAGGCGACCGTTTATTAGGTCGTCGATGTATGCTTCCTTGGGTGCAAACTTGAGTAGGTATGCGATGCCGTCTTTGAGCATAGAAGATCCTTTCTTGGGTGGAGGTGCCCTGGGTCGCTTTGTGCGCCCGGGTTGTTTGCCGCCAAGGTAAGGCCGACTGGTGGGATCTTCGTGCGGGAGTGGTGCGGGTCGCTGGTGTTGCCCGGGGGCTGTGATCGCCCTCGGCGTCTGGGGTGCATGTCTGTGGAGCGTTCCGGGGGGGGGCTGTTTCCGGGCAGGGGAGTGTCGGCTGCTGCCAGCTAATAACGAAATTGGGGGCGAGCTCACAGTTGAGGCTGTCCTGCGCAACCTCAGCGGGGCTACGTTCTTCAGACGCGTGTTGGAAGTGGTGCGGAGTGTTAGGGCCTCGCCGCGATGTCGAACGGTACGGTTATCAAGGATTTGCTCAGCGTCAAGTTCGAACTTCCGGTGTGGGTGCAAAGTGGATTGGGACAGGACGGATGATTGGGGCCATCTTCGAGCTTGCAGGTGAAATAGGGGCGGCATAGGATATCTAATGATATTCAGGTTTGGGATGCGGACCGACTCGCTTCGAATCGGGCTTACATCAACTTTCTCGACACTATCGTATGAGAGGAATCTGGTATGAAGATTGATTTGCATTGCCATACCATCAAGGCGAAATCGGGCGATGGAGGGCGCGATATTGACCCGGCCAGCTTGGCTGAGGCCTTAGCAGGCAACCAGGTTGGTATCGCCGCCATTACAAACCATAACCTCTTCGACCTTTCAATATTCAAGCAATGCGTAGCTGAAGCGTCAGCCAAGGGAATCGATCTCTGGCCGGGCATAGAGCTTGATATTCGAGGCAAGTCTAGGGTTGTCGGCCATGTAATCGTTATTGCTGACCCCGTGCATGCGAAGCAGTTTTCTGATGTCTGTAATGGCCTGGTTCAATGCACACATCCTGATGATTTTGTTCTTGATTGGGATAAGCTTGCCGGCGCATTTGTCGGACAAGGGTTCGATTTCATCGTGATATCTCATTACCGTCCCTTCAAGGGCAAGTCTTATAAAGATAAGGCACTGCCTTACGCCGATAATCAAGCACTGAAAGCGAGTTTTCCAGTAGAAACCCCGTTCTTTTTCGAGCCTTCAAACCTTAAGCGCGCTGGCATCATGTATGCCGATGGGGTCGATTGCCTGATTGGCTCGGACGTCAAAGACTGGAGCAAGTATTGTGAGTGCTCCCTTCCTGAGATTAAACTTGAGGTCAAGAGCTTCAGCCAGTTTCTGCTCCTGCTTAGAAAGACACCTGAAGTTCTCAAATCCATTATGGACAAGAAAACGTCAGAGCAGGTTGAAATCACTTTGTTCGATGACGATGCGAAGCTTACCTTCCCCGTCTACAACGACGTCACCATCGTCTTTGGCGCCAAAGGCACGGGGAAGACGGCGCTTCTAAAAAAGATAGAGAATCATTTTCGGGCGAAGGGGTGGACCGATGTCTCTTCGTATTACGCGTCAGAAAACAATGACAAGTATAAACAAATGGTGAACGTGAATCCCAAAGAGGAGGACTTTGTTAAACTCGGCGTCGACGACGCGAGTGATAAATTCGCTGGCATCAGAGCGTGGAATGAACCGGCAGTAACTCCTTTTAGCAATTACATCAGCTGGGAAGAATACAGTGTCGAGAAAAAGGACACGGCTCGCTTCGGATTTGCCTTGGCTTCTGCACCTGTAGAACCGGACCTTGACGCGATGAGATGTCTTATCGATGACTATAAGACATTGATATCTAGCGCTAATAATATTCTTAACAACAAGATTGTTGAGGCTTGCTTGAGTTCTAACGAATTCAGTGAACTTAGATCTGCTGTTCTGAGAGTATGTATGAACGCGCAATCCTATGTGCGATCCGGTTTCGTTGACGCCTACGCACTTCATCTCGAGTGTTTTACAGTCAAGAAAATGAAAAGTTACATCACTGCGCGAACGGGGAGTCCTACAAAGCCTTCCGGAACCGGGTTTTCGGCTTTTGCCTTAAGCTACAAAAAGGCGAGATCCATTTTGAATTCGATTTCCGATTCTTTTCAAAACGAGCCTTATGAGGAAAAAGTGGTACTCGGACGTCTGGCTGAAAAGGGCGACGTTGTACAACATCGAAAATACTTAATAAATCCGTCGCAGGGAACGAAGGTCTCTTATCTTCGCGATAAGGTGAAGGCCAAGAATCTAAAATCGTTGGTTGCGGCAATCGGCAATGCATCGGATACCGCCAAAACTCCGTGTGGGGCATTGGCCTCGAAAATAGCCGAGGTTAACAAGATGACAGATGAGATGGGAATTGCCTCGCTTAAGGACTGTCTGGGCGTTACCTCCTATGTGTCTTGTGGGGGAGATTCGAGCTATGAGCCCTCTAACGGGGAGAGGGCGATGATTGTTCTTGCCCATGC
>NZ_JBCOIG010000040.1:0-1073 GCF_040926405.1 Collinsella aerofaciens | reverse complement strand
CACCCATAATGCCAACATTGCTGTTCGTACTTTGCCCTGGCAATCGATTTATCGCGAATACGATGGCGGTTGCTATCGTACCTACGTGGGTAATCCCTTTTGCGATGAGCTTAGGGATATTGCTGAGGTCAAACCGCCTAAGGTGTGGACACAAGTGAGTATGGACACTCTTGAGGGCGGGGAATATGCATTTACCGACAGGGAGATTGTTTATGGAAAACTTAACTAACGGAATCGTTCTGAACGCCGGTGCCGACCAACACGTGATTACGGTTACGTTGCGTATGAACTCGGAGGGCAATGAGGTCCTTCACTTTGAAGACGCTCCGGAAGAGTTGGACATCGACTTTGCGAAAAGCGACCAGACCTCTCTACGCAAGTTATTTCGCTGGCTGTTGGATGAGCAGCTCAAGCAAAGATTCAGCCTGAAATTAAAGATTGACTCCTCGGTTAAGAATGTCACTTATAAAAAGGTCGCTGAGGATTACGTCAATGACCTCAACGCTGAAATTGATCAGGTCTTTTTAAATGAAGCTCAGACCATAAAGGATCTACTTGAGAAATTGGGATAGAGCCCGGAAACGGTAGGGGTTCTGGGGACTCATAAGCCTCGATTAGTTTGAGGTATCTTTAAAGATGACTCCCGATAACGTCTTGATAAGGGCTGCTTCGAATATTGGTAGTATGGTTGTTTGCGAATTTGTGTATGAGACGCTTGACTAATGTGTCCTCGTGGAGTGCGATGCCGTCTTTCGGGTCGCTGCGGGCGCGGGTATGTAGAGTGCTTTTATGCGTTGGCACTCGTCAACCGCTAGGGCGATGCAGTACGAGTTGGGGCCTCTTTTCTGCTTCACTTCATTAAGGTGTATAGTATATAGTGCAATATTAAAGCTCTTTGGGAGCTTTAAGGGTGACGCTTTCTGTAAGAGAGTGTTGCCCTTTTTTCATGCATGTAATGTGTGACGTGTTAGCTAAACGCCATTTCGGCAATGGGATGGATCGCGTCGGAAATGTTGGTGTAAGCGCGCCGACGGCTGACCGCCAAACGCAAGCGGCCCCTGTCCTAGAATCTG
>NZ_JBCOIG010000039.1:0-10752 GCF_040926405.1 Collinsella aerofaciens | reverse complement strand
CCATCGCGCCGAGAGTACTGCGGGGTCAGCCCGTGGGAGGCCAGGGCGCCGCTGACCGGTGGACGGCACCGAGCCGTACGCTTGAACTGAGAAGGGGGAGGCCTCGCGGCCTCCCCCTTTTTTTGCGTTTACCGGGCGTAAATGACTCATTTACACCAGACGATCTTATCGTTTTTGGTATTGAGCTTTTATTTAAAGAAAATAAATCGAATAACAAGGGCAACTGCTATGACCGCAATGATCAAAAGCAGGATTGTCAGTCGATGCTGCTTGCGTCGTTTACTTGTCGAAACGAAGATTGATTTTCCCTGTTTTGGCGTTTCGAGATAGCGAGCCGAATGCGTCAAGGTTTGCTTTGGTCGAGGACCTCTTTGTCGATGAGTGGCGGATGCTTTCATCGGCTCATCACTAGCTGCGCTGTTTTTAGATAATGGTGCGTCTTTCAGATATACAGGGTCTCCCGAGGCGACGCCCATATGCTTACGTCCCGTTTGGGCATCCTCGAGCGTTTGATATCGATTTCTCGTCACATATTCGGGCTCTGCATCATTAATGGGCTCTTGCGAGATGTGGGGGCGACGGAACCGTGGCGGCTGCGTGGAAATATCTTCCCCCTGCGTCGGCATAAACATATTGTTCTGGTTTTGGTCGTCCATGATGCCCTTTAGCTCGTTACCAACAACGTGTACGCGCTCATTGTAAGCCCCTTGTTATTTGTAGCTGTGGACATACTCGTTATTTAAGCTCTGGTTCAAAGAACCTTAACCTTCCAAAAACCTGAGTCTTACTCACTTAGATATGCTTATAGTACTGGACTCAAAAAACTTTATAGTCGGTGTATATATGAGCACCGGGTGGGCATATATAAGAACGTCAAAAGAAGTCCCAGTCACCTAGAAGATGACTCGGCAGTCCTATAAAGGAGTGGTAAACATGGCAAGCATGGTTCCTTATCGTTCGGTTTTTGGCGTTCGTCCCTCTGCTAGCTCGCTGTTCGATCTGTTTGATGATATGAGTGACCTGGCGAACAGCTCTATTGCCTCCAAGGCGTTTCCCGTTGACGTTGAGGATAAGGGCGATGGCTATGAGGTCAAGGCTTATCTGACCGGCGTCGCCAAGGACGATATCGATGTCGAGCTTAATGAGGGCCGTCTGTCCATTAGCGTGAATGTCGAGGAAGACGAGGAGAACGAGGGCAAGAACTTCCTGCAGAAGGAGTTCAGCTCGTACAGCGCGACGCGTGGCGTATATCTGAAGGACGCTTCGAGCGAGGGTCTCTCTGCTAAGTATGCTGACGGCATCCTGACCGTTACGGTTCCCAAGATCGTCGAGAAGAAGAACGTTACGAAGATCTCCATCGATTAACGTTTCCGATGGTCAGAGCTTTTGAGCCAAGATAAAGGGGCTGGGATTTGATTCCCGGCCCCTTTTGTTTTATTGAGCGGTCTATACAATGGTTGTCGGTTGATACTGACTTGCAGGGCGTATCGAGAGTTTTCGCGATCCTTGGAGAAGGGTGGCGGAGCTACCGACCTCGTCATCCAGGGTTGCGGCTAGAGCTTTGGCATAGCTTTTGACGGTAAGGCTCGGACGATTGTTATCTTGGCTGATATGCATGGCAATGAGCTGTTCGGTGCGATCGGTAACAAGTTCGCGCGCGGCTTCGGCGGCTTGGTCGTTGGAGAGGTGTCCCCTTGCAGACAGGATGCGCTCCTGAAGAAAGCGGGGATATTCTCCCTCGCGCAGCATAGTCACATCGTGGTTGCTTTCGAGCGCGAGGACTCGACAATCTTTGAGGGTGTTCATGGCTTGGCTCGATAGCTCTCCGGTGTCGGTGGCAATGCCGATGGAATCATCGAGGGCATCGAATCGATAGCCGACTGGATTGATGACATCGTGTGATGTTGAGTAGGTTTGCACGTGGATGCCGGTAATGGATAGGGTGTCACCGGGATCGAATTCCTCGACAGGCAGATGCGAAAGATTTTCTTTGCTCGAAAGTGTGCCCCTGCTGGCAAAGAGGGGGCCGTGCCAGTGCTTGCACCAGACATCGAGACCCTTGATGTGATCGCTATGCTCATGAGTAATGAGAAGAGCCGAGACGTTGTCTGCCGAGAGCCCCAGTTCTGCCATGCGCTTTAATGTCTCGCGGCGAGAAAGACCGTCGTCAATCATGATGAGCCCCCGGGGGCCTTCGATGAGCGCGCAGTTGCCTTTTGAGCCGCTGCCAAGGATATGAAGGTGCAGACGAGACATAAGATTCCAAAGGATACAATGGGTGCGAACGAATAGAGGAGGAAGCAAATGCCAACGGTATCTCAGCATTATGGACACCATGCTGCATCGTGGGCTGATGATAAAGCTCTGGCAACGCGGCAGACGGCTGCCCCCGTGGTGCTCATGGTATCAGGTGGTGCGGACTCGACGGCACTGCTTCTTATGGCGTGCACATCAAAGTTGGATATTCAGGATGGGCGTGGTGTAGCTCCCATCGCGCGCGAACGACTGCACGTGCTGCATGTAAACCATCATCTGCGCGGCAAGGCGTCCGATGGCGACGAGGCCTTTGTGCGTGAGCTCTGCGCGCAATATGGTTTACCGCTGTGTGTGGAGCACGCTTATTTTGATGGGGAGTCGGGCAATATTGAGGCCGCGGCCCGCGAGGTGCGCTATGCCGCGGCGCGGAGGTATGTTCGCGAACTCTGCGCCCAGACGGGGGCACCGCGAACGGCGGCTCGTATCTGCACCGCGCACACGTCTTCGGATCGCGCGGAAACGTTTTTGATGAACGCGATTAAGGGTTCGGGGCCCGCTGGTCTATCGAGCATTCCTCGCCGGAGGAATATCGTGGTGCGTCCCTTGCTCGACCTAACTCATGGCGAGCTTGTGGGCTATCTACAGGTACATGGTCAGCCGTGGCGTGAAGACGAGAGCAATGAGGATATCTCGTATCTGCGAAACTACGTGCGCCATCGGGTAATGCCAGTGGTGGCACAGCGTAATGCGAGCGTGTGCAAGACGATTGGCGCCGCCTGTGAGATCTTGGGTGACGAAGACGCGTTTCTATCCCAGCTGTCGGCGCAGGCGTTTCGAAGCTGCCTGCGCAAGGAGGCGGCGGGCGCGCTAGTGCTCGATGCCAGACGCCTTGCTGCGGCCGAGGTGGTAATCGCGCGGCGCATCGTGCGACTGGCGATTAAGCGCATCGATCCGGACGCTCGTCCAGAGATGCGACATGTGGAGCGAGTCCTTTCCTGCGTTGCCGAGGGCGCCGGCTCGGTCACGCTTCCGGCGGGGATTGACGCACGCATTGAGTTTGGCATGCTGGCGTTTAAGGCGCCGGCGGCTCGCGAGGGCCTGGTCGCGGACTGGGTTACCGTACCCGGTCGTTTGCCGTTGGGCGGGGGACGTATGCTGGTCACAGAACCGATGGCCGTTGAGCCGGGATGCGATATCGTGCGTCGCGCCCGTGAGCTTGCGGCTGCCGGGGAAGTGACAGCTTTGGTAGACGCGGCTGCCCTGGGTTTTGCCGACAGCGATAGTGAGCGGATCCTGGCGGGCTCGCGTGGCAAGATCCCTGTCGAGGCGCGATTGGCGCGCCTGTGGGTGGACGGTCCCGCACCGGGAGACGTGATGTGCCCGTTAGGGATGAGTGGCCGAAGCAAGAAAGTATCCGACTTGCTAGGCGAGGCTCGCATTCCCGTTTCCGAGCGCGCCGGCGTGCCCATGGTGAGGACGGCGCCGGGAGGTGCCGTGGTGTGGGTCGCCGGAGTTCGCGCGGACGAGCGTTTTAAGTGCACGGCCGCAACGCGCGTGGCATATCTGCTTCGTGTGGTCGATGCGGAATAGCGTCCTACGCCAGCTATTCTGTGCGGCGTTGACGGTATTCCCGCGCTGATGGTGCGCGGGCTGGAAAATATACCCCGTGCGCTGCTAGAATGTGTAGTTCGCGTCCATACGGCGGTGTGTGGGCGATTAAGCACAAGAAAGGGTTGTCATGGCTTCTCAACATCCGGATATCGAGAAGGTTCTGTTTACGCAGGAGGATATCGACGGCATCGTTTCTCGCCTGGGCGAGGAGATCACTCGCGACTACGCGGGTAAGGATCTGGTGCTGATCGCGGTTCTGCGCGGTGCCGTTGTCTTTATGGGCGACCTGATGCGCAAGATTGAGCTACCGACCAACATCGATTTCATGGCTGTTTCGAGCTATGGCGACGGTGTGAAGTCTTCGGGCATCGTGCGTATCATTAAGGATCTGGATATCGACATCCGTGGTCGCGACGTGCTGATCGTCGAGGACATTCTGGACTCGGGCCTGACCCTCAAGTACCTGATGAAGAACCTCGAGAGCCGCAAGCCCGCTTCGCTGGAGGTCGCTGCCTTCCTGTGGAAGGACGTTGAGGACCGCACCTCGGCCATCACGCCCAAGTATGTTGGAACCCATTGCCCCGATGCCTTTGTGGTGGGCTACGGCCTCGACTATGCCGAGCGCTATCGTAACCTTCCGTATCTGGGCATTTTGAAACCGGAGGTTTATTCGTAAGATGCCCGACGACCATAACGATAACAATTCCCAGACTCCCCGGGAGCCTAAGATCCCGGGGATGCCCGGAGGCAAGAAGCCCACGCGTACGGGCTGGCTGTATTTTCTTTTGGCTTGCGCGCTTCTGGGCTATGCCTTCTTTAATATGGGTTCCGGCTTTGCCAGCTCAAGCAATACCGTTAAGCTCGCGACGAGCGAGATGGTCAGCGCCATCAAGCAGGATTGCGTCGAAAATCTGACCTATACGGTTCAAGACGGAAGCGTGACGGGTCATTACTGGAAGACAAAAAAGGACAAGGGCGATACGAGCGAGCTCAAGAGCTTCTCTTCGACCTATGTCGGCTCCGATTCGCTTGCCGAGCTCATGGCGGAGCACCCCGATACCAAGTACATCGTCAACACCAACGATCCCGATTTTTGGGGCGACTTGGCGATGAATGTGCTTCCGACGATCGCCCTTATCGCCATCATGTTCTACTTTATGCGCCAGATGATGGGCGCCAACAACAGGAACATGCAGTTTGGCAAGACCAACGCCAAGACCAACGAGGCCACACGCCCCAAGGTCAAGTTTGAAGACGTTGCCGGAGTGGACGAGGCAGTCGAGGAGCTCGAGGAGATCCGTGACTTTTTGAGCGATCCGGATCGCTATCGCAAGCTGGGCGCCAAGATCCCGCGTGGCGTGTTGCTGGTTGGCCCTCCGGGCACCGGTAAAACGCTGCTGGCCAAGGCCGTTGCCGGCGAGGCGGGCGTGCCGTTCTTTAGCATCTCGGGTTCCGACTTTGTCGAGATGTTCGTAGGTGTCGGCGCCAGCCGTGTGCGTGACCTCTTTAAGGAGGCCAAGTCCCAGGCCCCGTCGATCATCTTCATCGATGAGATCGATGCCGTGGGACGTCAGCGCGGAGCTGGCTTGGGCGGCGGTCACGACGAGCGCGAGCAGACGCTCAACCAGCTGCTGGTCGAGATGGACGGCTTTGAGGAAAGCGAGTCGGTCATCCTGATCGCCGCCACCAACCGCCCCGACATTCTGGATCCGGCGCTGCTGCGTCCCGGTCGTTTTGACCGTCAGGTTACGGTCGACCGTCCGGATGTGAAGGGCCGCGAGCAGATCTTGCGCGTGCATGCCGAGAACAAGCCGATGGACGAGGACGTTAAGTTTGAGAAGCTCGCCCAGATGACCGTTGGCTTCACTGGTGCCGATCTGGCAAATCTGCTCAACGAGTCTGCGCTGTTGGCTGCCCGCCGCCATCGTTCCGTGATCTCGATGGACGAGGTCGAGGAATCGATGGAGCGCGTGATTGCCGGACCGCAGCGCAAGGGTCGCGTGATGACCGAGGCCGAGCGCACCACGATTGCCTACCACGAGAGCGGTCACGCCCTGGTGGGTCACATCCTGGAGCACTCCGATCCGGTCCACAAGATCTCGATCGTCAGCCGCGGCCAGGCGCTGGGCTACACGCTGCAGCTTCCGCAGGAGGGCCACTTCCTCAAGACCAAGAACGAGATGCTCGACGAGCTCGCCGTGTTTTTGGGCGGTCGCGTTGCCGAGGAGCTCATGTGCGATGACATCACGTCGGGCGCGAGCAACGATCTGGAGCGCGCAACCAAGATGGCGCGCGAGATGGTCACGCGCCTGGGCATGAGCGAGGAGCTGGGCACGCAAGTGTTTGGCGAGGCGCAACATCAGGTGTTCCTTGGTCGCGATTACGCCGATCACCAGGATTACTCCGAGGAGACGGCGCGCCGCATCGATATCGAGGTCCAGCGCATTATGCGTGAGGCCCATCGTCGTGCGGTCGAGATTCTGGACGCCCGTCGCGATCAGCTCGATCTGATGGCGAAGGTGCTGCTTGAGCGCGAGACCGTCGAGGGCGACGCCGTGAACGCCCTGCTCGACAACGAGTGGAATGCCTACCTTGAGCGCGAGGGCGATATCCTGGCGGCCAAGGAGGAGCGCAATGCCAAGGCGGCCGGCATGCC
Source organism: Collinsella aerofaciens (assembly GCF_040926405.1). GTDB lineage: Bacteria > Actinomycetota > Coriobacteriia > Coriobacteriales > Coriobacteriaceae > Collinsella. The sequence continues at coordinate 4,229 of NZ_JBCOIG010000039.1, read as the reverse complement.
GACCAAGAAGCGCGTGCCTCGAATGAGCGAGGAGGAGCTGGCGGCTGATGCCGCGGCCTTTGCGCAGGCGGCCATGCAGGAGGATGCCGAAGCCGCATCCGATGATGCTGACGATGACCATGCCGTCGTCGATGCCGACACCGACGCCGACAAATAGTCTTTGTGGCGAAAGCCTCCGCGGGGAAACCTGCGGAGGCTTTTTCTTTTGAGCGATATGGGGCCGTCTGTTGATTGGGGACAGACTTAAATGAGCGTTTTCACGCATTTAAGTCTGTCCCCAATCAACATTGCTGCGGCACTTTGCTCGGCTAAAGCGTACAATAGCGCCTATGCGAAAGGGGAACAGATGATCAACGAAACTATGTATGCTCGCGGTGCGGAAAGCTCCATCATCCGTGAGATTTTTAGCTATGGCCTTGAGCGCAAGGCGCAGATCGGTGCGGAAAACGTATTCGATTTTTCGCTGGGCAATCCGAGCGTTCCGGCACCCGCTGCTGTGGCGGAGTCCATTAAGAAGGCCCTGGAGCTGCCGAGCGACCAGCTGCACGGCTACACGCCCGCACCGGGCCTGCCGCAATGTCGTGCCGCTGTGGCCGAATCGCTCAACCGCCGCTTTGGCACGAGCTATGAGGGCAAAGACGTCTTTATGACGGTGGGTGCCGCGGCTTCGCTCACCTGCGCGCTCAACGCCGTTACGAATCCGGGCGACGAGGTTATTGTTATCGCCCCGTACTTTCCGGAGTATCGCGTTTGGATTGAGAAGGCCGGCTGCACGTGTGTCGAGGCGCTTGCCAACGAGGACACATTCCAGCTGAGCGTGGATAACGTATTCAAGGCGATCACCGACAAGACGGCAGCCGTCATTATCGACTCGCCCAACAACCCGACCGGTGCCGTATATACGCGCGACACGCTGACGCGACTGGCCAATGTTCTGCGCGAGGCCAACGCTCAGCGCGATCCCGAGAATCCGATTATGCTCATCTCGGATGAGCCGTACCGCGAGATCGTGTACGGTGCCGAGGTGCCTTGGGTGCCCTCGATCTACGAGCACACCATCGTGTGCTACTCGTATTCCAAGTCGCTGTCGCTGCCGGGTGAGCGCGTGGGGTGGATCTTGGTTCCCAACACCAATCCGCAGGCTGCCCGTCTGATGCCGGCCGTTGCCGGTGCCGCCCGTACGCTGGGCTTCGTGTGCGCGCCGGCGCTCTTTCAGCGCGTAATTATCGACTGCATCGATGAGCCGAGTGACGTTGAGGCCTATGCACGCAACCGCACCGCGCTTACCGACGCACTAGCGGAGTATGGCTACACCTATGTTGAGCCGGATGGCGCGTTCTACCTATGGGTGAAAGCATTGGAGCCCGATGCGAATGCGTTTTGCGAGCGCGCAAAGAAGTATGAGTTGCTTGCGGTTCCCTCGGACAGCTTTGGTATGCCGGGTTGGTTCCGCCTGGGCTATTGCGTGAGCTACGAAACGATTGTCAATTCGCTACCCGCTTGGAAACAGTTGGCGGACGAGTATCGTTAAAAGTAAAGCGCTCTGCCTACAATGTTTTACGTGAAACGGGGTTTGGTGTTAAGCCGGACCCCGTTGTCATGGACGTTGTGTCTTTGGGATGGAGTGGTTTTACGACTATCGAAGGCTATGCGTACAATGAATATAAGCGACGGCCGTGCCAGATAAGGAGACCTGATGCCCTACCTGCTTTCTTGTGACATTCATACCCATACGATGTTCTCTGCGCATGCATATTCGACCATTGAGGAGAATGTGTACTGGGCGTCAGAGCGTGGTCTGCAGGTGCTCGGATCTGCCGACCATTTGAGCTCTATGGTTACGGCTTGCCCCAATGACCTGCGCAGTTACCAGTTCTTTATCAACCAGGATATCTGGCCGCGCATTTGGAGCGGCGTGCTGGTGCTGCGTGGTGCCGAGGCCGATATCGTTTCGCTGGACGGAAGCCTGTTTGGCGAGGACACTCCTGTCACGCTCGATATTGCCGGCGATTCGTACAGCCGTCAGCATTCGCTGTTCGATTTGGTTACGCGTAATTTGGATTATTTGGTTGCGAGCGTGCATAATCCGCAGATTGCTGAGGGCGCGACGCTGGCCCAGACGGCCGAGATGTATATCAATGCCCTGGAGCACCCCAAGGTGTTCATGCTGGGTCACACGGGGCGTTCGGGCGTGCCGTTCGATATCGACGAGGTGCTGTTGGCAGCTAAGGCCAAGCACAAGATTATCGAGATCAACAACCATAGTCTTGAACACGGTGTCGACACTGAGCATTGGGCCGTATGCCGCAAGATTGCCGAGCGCTGCGCCGAGCTGGGCGTGGGCATTGGCGTGTCGACCGATGCCCACATTGGCATGGCCATTGGCAAGCTCGATCACGCGCGCAAGATGCTCGACGAGATTCACTTCCCACTGGATTTGATCGTGACGCGCGACCGCGAGACGCTGCTGTGCGAGATGGCGGCAGCCGGCGTGTGCGATCTGCGCAATGGGATGTAGCGGAGTTTATAAACCAAGCGAAGGGGGCGGCCCAGGCGGGTCGCCCCCTTTCTTGTCCCAAAAATCTACTGAGGTTGGTTAGCGGCGTTCGAGGACCGCTACGGTTTCGGTGTGGTCGGTGTGAGGGAACATGTCGACTGGCGTGATCTTGAGCAGGCGATAGCCTCCGTCGAGGAGCTGGTGCAGGTCGCGCTCTTGGGTCACGGGGTTGCAGCTGATATAGGTGATGCGGCGCGGCTTAAGTGCGCAGGCAGCTTCGAGGAACTCGGGCGTGGAGCCGGCGCGCGGCGGGTCGATGGAAAGAACGTCGACGCGTTCGTTGTTGTCGGCGGCATCCAGGATGTAGTCGGTGGCGTCGTCGGCCATAAACCAAGCGCTGCGGGTGAGGCCGTTGAGCTCGGCATTGCGACGTGCGTCGGCAATGCCCGCCGGGTTGCGCTCAACGCCGAGCAGCATAATGCCGATACCCTTGTTCTGGGCATCTTTAGCTGCGCAAAGACCGATGGTACCGCTGCCACAGTAGGCATCCATGAGCACATCGCCCTGGTGCAAATCCATGCCGTCGATAGCGAGCTGATAGAGCAGCTCGGTCTGTTGCGGGTTGGTCTGATAAAACGCGGTGGGGGAGATGTCGAATTCGCAGCCGAGCAGCTGGTCGCGCATGCATTCGGCGCCATACACGATGCGGGTTTCCTCGCCGAGGATGGCGTTGCCGGGGCGTCCGTTGATGTTTTGGGCGACGGTGACGATGCGCGGATCGAGTGCGGCGACAGCCTCAAAGAACTCCTGCGCATGCGGCAAGTCGCGCTGAGCGGTCACGAGCGTGACCATGACCTGGTCGGTACGCCAACCGCAGCGGACGACGGCATAGCGAAGCAAACCAAGATGCTTGTCCTCATTAAAGGCGGGAATATGCAGCCGCTCAGCTTCGCGTGCGATGCCGTTGAGAATCTGACGGGCGCCCGGTGCCTCGACGGGGCATTCGGGTACGGCAACGATCTTGTGCGTGCCGCGCTCAAAGAAACCGCAACGGACAGCGCCCTCCTTACCGGGAGCAAAGGGAGTGGCGGCCTTATGGCGAAAACCGCGCGGCGCAGGATATTTGCCCGGGTCGCCCAGGGTGACACCCATGCCACGAATAGGATCTACAGCAATGCCCTCACGCTCACAAAGCGAAGCAAAAAGCTCCTCCATAGCAGCCTGCTTAGCTGCCAACTGCTTTTTATAAGGACGATTGAGCGCCGTGCATCCGCCACAAGCTCTCATGATGGAACAGGGAGACTTGGGATCCACAGCCTCACGCGCAGACGGAACCGGATTCTTATACGGGCGCTTGGAGCGAGTCTGAGATGCCTTATCCTCGCTCCGACGAGAGCCGGGACGCTTGGCCTTAGCCTTGCCCTTAGCCGACTTACCCTTCGCATTCAGAGACGACTTGGATTTCTTAGAAGATTTTTTCTCCCCCGACCCCTCAGCCGCCTCGATCAAAGCACGACGAGCCTTACGCTCCGCACGAGATTCTGCCATGAATTAACCCCACTAATTTACAAATTGAAATCTGAAAGCATTGTATCGTGCCAAGCTAGCGGACGATATGCAAGCGCCCACTTCATGTCAGTGATAAACCCAACGACGTTTGCCCGCCGGGTGCCGGGGCAGGGGTTAAGTTTGCTGCTCTACAGTCCTGCTCGCGACGGAGAGCACATTAAGT
>NZ_JBCOIG010000038.1:0-10704 GCF_040926405.1 Collinsella aerofaciens | reverse complement strand
GGGCACCTTCGATCCCATCACGTTTGGCCATATCGACGTCATTCGTCGCGCCCGCCGCATTTTTCCCAGCGTGATCGTGGCCGTTGCCGAGTCGCAGGGCAAAAACGGCGTCGGCACCACGTTTAGGCTCGACGAGCGCGTGGCGCTGGCCCGTGAGGCGCTCGGTGATATTGACGGCGTCGAGGTGCTGCCCTTCACCGGCCTCTTGGTCGATTTTGCCCGCGAACAGGGAGCAGGAGCCGTGGTCAAGGGCCTGCGTGCCATGACCGACTTTGAGTATGAGCTGCAGCAGGCCGACCTCAACTACCGCCTGGATAACGAGCTGGAGTCCATCTTTGTCATGAGTGCGCCGCAGTACGGCTATATTTCGAGCTCGGTGGTTCGCCAGATTGCCTCGCTCGGTAGCGACGTCTCTAATTTTGTTCCGTCCAATGTGGTCAAGGCGCTCAAACATCGCTTTTCGTGACGTTTTTTAATGCCTGGTGGCATGTGGTAAACTAACACGATGATATGTTACCTATGAAAGGAGACCGGATGCCGGGCGAGAATTTTCCTGGCGACAGGATCGTGAGTCTTGTCGACGAGCTCGAGGGGCTCATCGAAGAGGCTAAGACGCCGTTCGGCAAGAACGCCCAGATGAAGGTTATCGACGCCGACGTCTTCTTTAACATCCTCGACGAGATTCGCATGAGCTATCCCGAGGAATGGCAGAAGTCCCGCCGTATCCTCAAGGAGCGCGAGGAGCTTATGGCTTCCGCCGCCGCTCAGGCCGATTCCATCATCGCCGATGCTCAGCAGCAGGCCCTCACCATTGCCGGTGAGCAGGAGATCGTCCGCTTAGCGCAGCAGCAGGCCGACGATATCCGCGACCGCGCCCAGCAGTGTGAGCGTGAGACGCGCTATGCTGCCGAGGATTACGCCGAGCAGGTCTTTACGCACCTCGAGGAGAACCTCAAGAGCCTGACCGGCACCGTCACCCGTTGTCGCCAGCAGCTTAACGAGGGTGCCGCCCAGCAGAATGGTCAGTGGTAATGGCTGAGTTCCCGAGCGTTACCGTCGATCTTTCCGAGCAGCTCGAGTTTCCTGGAGATTCGTATCCGCTGACCGGTAAGGTCGATGTCGCCACCTACACGGTGGGCGAGAAGGAGTACCAGCTTCAGGACGGCATCGACTACGACGTTGTCTTTACCAATGCCGGTACCGGTGTCTTGCTCACCGGTATGGTCCGCGCGCACGCCACTGGCGAGTGCGACCGTTGCCTGGAGCCCGCTTCGTTTGATATTGCCGGTGAGATTGAGGAGTTCTACCTCTTTGATGAGCCCGAGGATCCCGAGGCCTACGAGGACGGCTACGAGCTCCTGGGTGAGGACCGTATCGTCGATCTGGGTGAGCCCATCAATGACGCGGTCGTTATGGACACGCCGTTTGTGGTGCTCTGCAAGCCCGATTGCCGTGGTCTGTGCCCCACATGCGGTTGCAATCTCAACGTCGAGCAATGCGATTGCGCCGCCCAGGCAGAGGCAGAATGGGCCGCTGCCACGGAAAATCCATTTGCAGCATTGAAGAATCTCAAGCTTGATGAGTAAAACTGTGGTAGTATCGCTACTTGCGCGTAATCGCCACACTGGATAGTTCATAAGGAAGGTCACTATGCCCGTACCTAAACAAAAGCAGGGTCGTATCCGCACTCACACCCGTCGTTCCGCCAACATGAAGATCTCGGCTGCGGCTCAGTCCACGTGCCCCCGTTGCGGCGCTGTCAAGCTTCCGCACCACGTGTGCCCCAGCTGCGGTTTCTACAAGGACCGCGAGGTTATCGTTACCGAGTAACGGTATACTCTGGATGCGATGCCGTTCCAAATGGAACCACAATGGCCGGCTCAATGAGTCGGCCATTTTTGTATAAGGAGCATGTATATGAGTAACGTTCGCGTTTGTGTAGACGTTGTGGGCGGAGACGAGAAACCTCAGGTTGTTCTCGATGGTATCGAGGCTGCGCTTGCCGCCGATCCCGATATCGAGGTCTTGGCGACTGGCCCGGCCGAAATCGTCAATCCCTTTGCAGCTTCCCATGCACGTGTTGAGGCCCTTGAGGCACCTGACGTTATCGCCATGGATGACGATCCCATTCGCGCCGTGATGACCAAGCGTAAGTCGTCGATCGTGCTTTCTTGCCGCGCCATTAAGAAGGGCAACGCGGATGCGTTCTTCTCCGCCGGCTCGACCGGTGCCATGACCGCCGCTGCCACCGCCTACGTGACGCCGTTTAGGTATCAGGCCGAAGGCAAGAAGCAGCCGGTGCGCCCCTGTCTGACCAATGCGCTGCCCAATCGCGCCGGCGGTCTGACGGTGCTGTGCGACATGGGTGCCAACCCCGATGTCGAGGTTGACGATATGGTGCGTTTTGCCCAGATGGGCAGCGCCTATGCCCGCGTCGTCCTGGGCATCGAGCATCCCCGCGTCGGTCTGCTTGCCAACGGCGCCGAGGACGAGAAGGGTTCTAACTTTACCAAGGCCTGTTTCCCTGCTATGAAGGCCGCCGTTCCCGGCTTTGTTGGTAACTGCGAGGGCACCGACCTCACCTCAGGCAACTTCGATGTCGTCGTTGCCGATGGTATGTCGGGCAATATTGCGCTCAAGGCCACCGAGGGCGCTGCCAAGTTTTTGCTGCAGGAGCTCAAGGGTGTCTTTATGTCTTCGCTCGGCACCAAGATTGCCGCGCTGCTCATCAAAAAGCAGATGCGCGAGATTAAAGCCAAACTTTCGGGCGACGCCAAGGGCGGCGCGATTCTTTTGGGCCTGCGCGGCGTGGTCCTGATCGGCCATGGTGCCACCTCGGTCGAGGCTGTCAAAAACGGTGCGCTCGCGGCGGCCGAAGCCGTGCGCGCCGGGCTGGTCGAGAATGTCGCCAACTCTATGGACGGTATCGTTTTATAAGAGCGAGTTAGAGCGGTGTTATGTGCTTCGCGGTGCACGTCGTGGGGTAGAATCAGAACCGTGTCTTGGTACCGCCCGGGCGGTACCATTCTTTTGGTATTCATGCACTATGAGAGGAAGCGCTATGGACCGCTCCGAAATCTTCGACAAGATCGCCGAGGTCGCTGCTGACGTTCTGGGCGTCGATGTTGCCGAAATTAGCGAGGAGACCACCTTTGACGACCTCGATGCCAACTCGCTCGAGCGCCTGCAGCTGGTTACGGCTATCGAGGACGAGTTCAACCTCGAGATCGATGACGAGACCCTACTCTCGCTCAACTCTGTCGCCGACGCCGTCGACGCGATCGAAAACGCCAGGGAGGCCTAGGTCTTGGCTTTATCCGAACGACTTACGCGTGCCCAGGAAATCCTGGGGCACGAGTTCAATAATAAGGTGCTGCTGCGCGCGGCCCTTACGCATCCCTCGGCAGTCGAGGGCCAGCCGGTTTCTGCCAGCTATGAGCGCCTTGAGTTCTTGGGCGATTCCATTTTGGGTGCTGTGGTCGCACGCTCCCTGTTTGAGTCCTATCCTGAGTTTGACGAGGGCAAGCTCACGCGCCTGAAGGTGTCGCTTGTCTCGGGCGCTACGCTGTCCGAGGTTTCTCACGAGCTGGGCATCGACGACATCATCATCTTTGGTGCCTCCGAGACCGGTACCGGTGCGCGCGGCCTGCATTCGGCGCTCGAGAACGTCTACGAGTCGCTCGTGGGCGCACTGTACCTGGATGCCGGCTGGGACGTTGCGGCGGAGTTTATCCATCGTACGCTTAAGCCGCATTTGGCTTCCGAGCGCGCCGAGCATCCCGCGAACCCCAAGTCGTTTTTGCAGGAGTGCGTGCAAGCCGACGGTCACGAACCCCCGGCGTACAAGCTCGTTGGCTCCGAGGGCCCGGCGCATGCGCCCACCTTTACCGCCGTGGTGTTGATCGATGGTATTCGTCAGGGTCGCGGCTCCGGCTCCTCAAAGAAGGAAGCCGAGGGAGCCGCCGCGCTCGAAGCGCTCGACCGCATGGGTTACACCACCAACGGCGTGATTCTGAACAAGAAGCACGTGTAAGCGAGGAACCGTGTATCTCAAGTCCCTCACGCTCAAAGGGTTCAAGTCGTTTGCCGACCGCGCCCATATGACGTTTGAGCCGGGCCTGACCGTCATCGTCGGTCCCAACGGCTCGGGAAAATCGAACATCTCTGACTCGATTCTGTGGGTCCTGGGCGAGCAGAGCGCCAAGCAGCTGCGCGGCCAGGCCATGGAGGATGTCATCTTCTCGGGCTCGTCAGCGCGCAAGCCGGTGGGTGTCGCCGAGGTCACGCTTGTGCTCGATAACTCGGACCATATGCTGCCCGTCGATTTTGACGAGGTCGCCATCACCCGTCGTATGTATCGCTCGGGCGAAAGCGAGTACCTCATCAACTCGAGCCCGTGCCGCCTGATGGACATTCAGGACATCTTGCACGATTCGGGCCTGGGCAAGGATACACATTCCATCATCAGCCAGGGCAAGCTCGATGCCATCTTGCAGAGCCGCCCTGAGGAGCGCCGTGCCCTCATCGAGGAGGCCGCCGGCATCTCCAAGCACAAGCGCCGCAAGGAGCGTGCGCTCAAAAAGATTAAGTCGATGGACGAGCACCTGACGCGTGCCCGCGACATCAATAAGGAAATCGCCCGTCAGCTGCGACCGTTGGAGCGTCAGGTCGATCGCGCGCGCAAGTACAAAGAGCTGTCCTCGCGTGCGAACGAGCTTACGCAGATGCTAGCCGTCGACGAGCTGCGTTCGCTGCAGTCGCAGTGGAACGACCTGGAGAGCCGTTCCAAGGAAGGCGCCGCCGAGCTGGAGCTTGCGCAGTACCGCTTGGGCGAAAAGGAGCGCGAGCTCGAGAAGCTTCAGGTCATGCTCGAGGAAAAGGGCCTGTTTGTGGGCGACCTGGGCGAGCAGCGCCGTCATATGCAAGATGTGGTCGGCCGCATTAACTCCGACATGCGCCTGCTCGAGGAAAAGGGCCACAACATGGTGTCGCGCCTGTCTGACATGCGCGGGCAGATTTCGAGCTCCGAGCATCAGCGACGTCGCGTGTTCGAGGAGCTCGAGGACGCGCGTGCGCAGCTTGAGGAAGTGACCGGTGCGCACATGCAGGCCCAGGAGGACGTCGACGCCGCTGGTCCTGCCGCCGCTGAGCTCCACGAGCGGCGCGTGGCGCTCGACAATCAGATTTCGCAGCTTACGCGTGAGCAACGCGATGTGCAGCGCGTGGCCGATAACGCCGCGCTCGAGCTTGCCAAGGTGAAGGACTCGCTGAGCAATGCCGAGGTCGAGGACAACATGTATGCCTCGCGCCTGGAGCAGATTGACGAGCAGCTTGAGGAGGTCATGGCCTCGCTCGAGAGCCGTCGCGACCGCGCCGAGGAGCTTGAGGGCGCTCTTGAGGAAGCGCGCCAGGCTCAGGTTGATGCGCGTGAGGCCACCGAGACGGCACGCGCGGCCCTGAAGGACCTGCGTGCCCGCGAGAGTGAGGCGCGCAACAAGCTATCCGAGGTGCGCTCGGAGCTTGCCAGCCAAAAGAAACTCGATGCCCGCATGGCCGACAGCTCGCCGCTCGTGAGCCGTCTGGTGGGTGCGCTGGGCGACGATGTCTTGGGTCGTCTGGGCGACGTGCTGGAGGCCCCGCGCGAGCTTGAGGGCCTGGTTGAGCAATTGCTCGCCGGCGATATCGATGCGCTGCTGTTTGATGACGCCGCCACGCTTGAGCGTGCCGGTCGTGCGGCTCTGGACCAAAAGAAGGCCTCGGGCGAAGCACTGCTGGTGGCGCGCGGCGTGAGCGGCTCTACCGCCGCTGAGGGCGCTGCCGGTACCCGCCTGGTTGATCGTCTGTCCGTGCGCGCAGGCTACGGACCCGTCGTCGAGGCGCTGCTCGGCGGCTATTACGTCGTTGACGATCTTGCTGCCGCGCTGTCGGCGCCGGTCGTTGAAGGCGTGACTTACGTGACCCCCGATGGCGCCCGCGTCGCCTGCGGCGGCCTGGTGCGCGTGGGGCTTGATGCCGGCGAGGCTTCGGGTGCCTTGGAGCGCAAGCGCCGCATCCGTGAGCTCGAGGGCCTGGAACCCGATCTGGCTGCCATCTTTGAGCATGCTTCGGACCAAGTCGTTGAGGCCAACGCTGCCGTCGAGGAGGCCCGTGCCGCCGAGGGCGATGCCGCCGGTGAGATCGCCCGTCTTGAGGGCGAGCGCCGCTCGCTGCTTTCCGAGATCGGCCGCTTGGAGCAAAGCGCCAACAATGCCGAGGTCGAGCGCGTGCGCACCTCCAAGCGCCGCGAGCAGGCCTCCGAAGCCGTTCGCGCTGCGCGCCCGCGCGTTGACGAGCTCACCCGTTCGCGTGACGAGGCCCGCGCGCAGGCAAGCGATCTGGGCTTGCAGATTTCTGAGGCCAACGACGAACTCGACCGCGTTCGCCGTGACGATTCCGAGGCTGCCGGCAAGCTCGCCGACGCCAAGGTTCGCCTAGCCCAGACGAGCGAACGCCTGCGTTCGCTGAAGGGCCGCGTGCCCGACCTGGAGCATCGTCTTGAGGGCATCGACCGTCGTATCCGCGGAACACGCCAGGCCTCGCGCTCGCTCGAGCTGCTGCGCCTGCGCGTCGATCCCATGCACGAACGCTATTCTGCCCTGTTGGAACGCGCGTCGGATTGGGCAGCGCGCCTGCGTGACCAGGCCTCTCTGGAGGAGGCGGACTCCGCTTCGCTCAAGAAGACCATCGAGGATGCCAAGGCAGAGGTTGCCCGCGCTAAGGAGCGAGTCGATACCGCCTCTGCCACGCAAAACGAGTTCAAGGTCGCGCGTGGCAAGCTCGAGGTGCAGGTCGAGGCTGCCATCAAGGCCATTACCGCCGATGGCACGACGGTGCTCGAGGAAGCGCTCATGCTTCCGGCGCCCACGGACCGCGATGCCGCCGAGCGCGAACTCAACCAGCTTGTGCGCCAGATCAACAACCTTGGTCCCGTTAACCAAGTTGCCATGGAGGAGTACGAGCAGCTCAAACGCCGCGCCGACTACATCGAGGAGCAGCTGGCCGATTTGGAGAGCGCGCGCAAGGCGCTCACCAAGATCACGGTGGCCATTGATCGCAAGATGCGCAAGGCGTTCCTGGTGACGTTTGAGAAGGTCGACGCGAACTTCCGCGAGATCTTCGCTATGCTCTTCCCGGGCGGCCAGGCTCATCTGGAGATGACCGATCCCGAGCATCCTGCCGAGACGGGTATCGAGGTCGTGGCGCAGCCGCGCGGCAAGCGCATCACCAAGATGATGCTCATGTCGGGCGGCGAGAAGAGCCTGACGGCGCTCGCCCTGCTCTTTGCTGTGTACCGCACGCGCACGGTGCCGTTCTATGTGCTGGACGAGGTCGAGGCGGCACTCGATGACGCCAACCTGTCCAAGCTCATCGGCGCGCTCGATGTGTTGCGTTCCGATACGCAGCTCTTGGTCATTTCGCATCAGCGCCGTACTATGGAGGACGCTGACGTCCTCTATGGCGTCTCGATGCAAGCCGACGGCGTCAGTCGCGTCGTCTCGCAAAAACTCGATCGCGAAACCGGAAAGGTCGTGAATGCATAATGGGATTCTTTGACGCTCTCTCGCGCGGACTTGAGCGCAGTCGCGAGGCCCTCAACGAGGTCTTTTACTTTGGCGGCGAGGTCGACGAGGATTTTTGGGAGGACTTAGAGGACACCCTCGTCATGGGTGACATGGGTGCCGAGATCGCCATTCAGGTCTCCGATGACCTGCGCGACGCCGCGGCCAAGAAGAACCTCAAGACCGCTCCGCAGCTTCGTCGTGCCCTGGCCGAGCAGCTCGAGCAGCACTTTGTGCCCATCGAGCGCGATCCGTTTTCCGATACGCCGAGCTGCGTGCTGTTTGTGGGCATTAACGGTGCCGGCAAGACCACTACGGTCGGCAAGATCGCGAGCGCCATGGCCGCCCGCGGCAAGAACGTGGTGATCGGTTCGGCCGACACCTTCCGCGCCGCCGCTATCGAGCAGCTCGATGTGTGGGGCCAGCGCGCTGGCGTACCGGTTATCAAGCGTGACCGCGGCTCCGATCCGGCGAGCGTGTGCTATGACGTGCTCGACGAGGCCGATAAGCGCGGCAGCGACCTGGTGCTTATCGATACCGCCGGCCGTCTGCACACGAGCCCTGAGCTCATGCGCGAGCTTGCCAAGGTGGTTAACGTGACGCGTAAGCGCGCCGCCAATATGGCCGCCGGTCCCATGCCGGTTTCGGTCGTGCTTGTGATCGACGCCGCGACGGGTCAAAACGGTCTGAACCAGGCGCTCGAGTTTAACGAGGCGCTGGGCCTGGACGGTATTATCATGACTAAGCTCGACGGCACGGCTAAGGGCGGTATCGCCATGGCCGTGGCCGAGAAACTCAAGCTCCCGATCCTGCGCGTGGGCGTGGGCGAGCAGGTCGATGACCTGCAGGAGTTCAATGCCAAAGATTTCTGCCGCGCCCTGGTGGGCGAGTCCAATTAAGGAGTGACTAGTGTTTGATTCCCTGAGCGATCGCCTCAACGACACATTTGACCGCCTGCGCGGCAAGGGCAAGCTGACCGAGGCCGATATTACTTCGGCCATGCGCGATATTCGCATGGCGCTGCTCGAGGCCGACGTTAACTTTAAGGTCGTCAAGGAGTTCGTCGCCAAGACCAAGGAGCGCTGCATGACCGCCGAGGTCATGGAGTCGCTGTCGCCGGCGCAAAACGTCGTCAAGATTGTGCTCGACGAGCTCACCGAGATGCTCGGCTCCACCGAGAGCAAGCTCGTCTTTAGTAACCGTATTCCCAACGTCATCATGCTCGTGGGCCTGCAGGGCTCCGGTAAGACCACGGCGGCCGTAAAGCTGGCCTACCTGCTCAAGAAGCAGGGCCGCTCGCCGTTGCTCGCCGCGTGCGACGTCTACCGTCCCGCTGCTGCCGACCAGCTGGCCACGCTCGGTGGCGAGATCGGCGTACCGGTCTTCCGCGGCGACGGTGCGCACCCGGTCGATATCGCCAAGGGCGCCATCCAGGAGGCCGTCGATCACCTGCGCGACGTGGTCATCGTCGATACCGCCGGACGTCTTCAGATCGACGAACAGATGATGCAGGAGGCCGTGGACATCAAGAAGGCCGTCAAGCCCGATCAGGTGCTGATGGTCGTCGATGCCATGACCGGCCAGGATATCGTCAACGTCGTCTCGACCTTCGCCGAGCGCACCGACTTTGACGGCGTGATCATCTCCAAGCTCGATGGCGACGCCCGTGGCGGCGGCGCGCTTTCCGTGCGCCAGGTGACCGGCAAGCCCATCAAGTTTGTGAGCATGGGCGAGAAGCCCGATTCGCTGGAGCCGTTCTACCCCGATCGTATGGCCAAGCGCATTCTGGGTATGGGCGACGTTGTCGGCATCATCGAGAAGGCCCAGGAGGCGGCCGACGCCGAGCAGCTCGAGGCTGCCGAGCGCATGCTGCGCGAGGGCTTCACCATGAACGACATGCTCGACCAGATGAAGGCCGTCAAGAAGATGGGCGGCATGAAGGGCATTCTGGGCATGCTCCCCGGTGGCCAGCGTGCGCTTAACCAGATGGGTGGCAACCTGGACGAAGGTATCTTCGATAAGAACGAGGCCATCATCATGTCGATGACCAAGGAGGAGCGCCTTCGCCCCTCCATCATCAACGGCCAGCGCCGTGCCCGCATTGCCAAGGGCGCCGGCGTGACCCCCACCGAGGTCAATAGCCTTATGAAGCAGTGGGGCGAGATGAATAAGATGATGGGCCGCATGCGCACGATGGCCAATCAGGCGCAGGCCGGCGGTAAGAAGGGCAAGAAGGGTAAGAAGGGCAAAAAGATGCGCATGCCCAATATTCCCGGTTTGGATGCCATGGGGCTGGGCGGCATGGGCGGCCTGGGAACGGGCGGCCCCAAGTCCGATATGGACCTGCTGCGTCAAATGGAAGCGCAGATGCGTAATAAGAAATAGTGCTGTAATTCCAGCTTGATATGGCAAAGGCCACTCGGAAGCTACCGGGTGGCCTTTGTTGTTGGCTTTGATTGTTGGGTTGCGTTCTGTGTCGCGCCCCGAGTTCGCGGTGCCGTGCCGCTAGTGGCAGCCGCAGCCCTCGTGGCCCTCGTGCTCGTGATGGCCGTGACAACCACAGGACTCGCCATGCTCATGTGCGTGCTCGTGGTCATGGCCGTGGCAGCCGCACGTGGCCTCGCCGTTCTGTGCAAGCGTGCCGGCGATAAGGGCCTCGACGCAAGCGTCGCAGCTGCCCTGGGCGCCTGCGTATATCGTGATGCCGGCTTGAGCAAGCGCGTTGATAGCGCCACCGCCGATGCCGCCGCAGATGAGCGTGTCAACGCCACCGTTGGCAAGCAGGCCCGCCAAGGCGCCGTGGCCGGTGCCACCGGTGCCTACGACCTGCTCGTTGAGCACCTTGTCATCCTGGATGTCATAGATCTTGAACTGTTCGCTGCGGCCAAAGTGCATAAAGATGTTGCCGTTGTCGTACGTCGTTGCCACCCTCATGGTGTCAGCCTCCTTTGCTGGCCATGCGGCCGTTGTCGTGGTGATGGGGGAGTACGCGATGTTTCCGCCTTCGATGACGATCGCCCGTCCATTGAGATCGCGTCGGAAATGTTGGTGTAAGCGCGCCGACGGCTGACCGCCAAACGCAAGCGGCCCCTGTCCTAGAATCTGG
>NZ_JBCOIG010000037.1:0-11623 GCF_040926405.1 Collinsella aerofaciens | reverse complement strand
AAGCGGTGACGGGCCTCAACTGTACGGTCTGCGCGCTGGCTCGAGCTAGGCGTTCTATTTACCCAGCTTGGCCTTAACCAGACCGACCACGGTCGGGATGATCGACACGGCAACGATGCCGATAATCAGCAGCTCAAAGTGCTCTTGCACAAAGGGAATGCCGCCAAAGAAGTAGCCCAGCAGCGTAAAGACCGTCGACCAGGTAATGCCGCCCAGCACGTTAAAGACGACAAAGTTGCGCCAGTGCATGCCGCCCATGCCAGCGATAAAGGGCACAAAGGTGCGGATAAACGGGAAGAAGCGACCCAGGAAGATGGCCAGATGACCCCACTTGTCCAAGAAGTCCTCGGACTTTTTGATGCGCTCGGGCGTCATGGCCTTGACCTTGCCCGAAGCGATGATCTTGCGGCCAAAGAAGTGACCGATCATAAAGTTGCACTGATCGCCCAAAATGGCAGCGGCCCATGCGGTGGCCAGAAGCGCCACGATGTTAAAGCCGCCGTTGTGGGCAAAGAAACCCGAGGCGAACAGCAGCGAATCACCGGGAAGGAACGGGAAGAACACCACGCCCGTCTCGATAAAGATGATCAGGAACACGCAGCCGTAGGCCATAAGCGGGCCGGCGGCGATCCAGCTGGCGATCGCGGTGCGCGGGTCCTTAAGCAGCTCGGCAATAAAATTGATGAAACCCATGAAGTAAAACCTCTCAGTTGTGGGCGCGGATACGTCCAAGTTGACCAGTATACGGTTGCGGTGCCCCCTCGTGCGCAACCCCACAAAAGCATGACTCCATTACCAGCAAGTTTGCATAACTGACACTTGTAGCGCAAAGCCGCCAAGATTGTCCTTTTTAATCCCTAGCGAATCGCTATACTTTATTGAATCGCATTGCCATGGCGCTAAGGGAGGGCGGCCGGTGAGCTTTATCAATACCATTCGCGAGGACATCAAGACCGTCCAGGCGCAGGACCCCGCCGCGCAAAACGGTCTGGTCATCTTTCTTTCCTATCCTGGCCTGCACGCCAAGTGGAACCACGTGCCCGAGCACTGGCTGTGGGAGCACGGTCATCGCTCGCTCGCCCGCGTGCTCTCGCAAATCACCCGCCACATCACCGGCGTCGAGATTCACCCTGCCGCGCAGATTGGCAAGCACTTCTTTATCGACCACGCCATGGGCGTCGTCATCGGCGAGACCACCATTGTGGGCGACAACTGTGTGCTCTACCAGGGCGTCACGCTCGGCGGCACCGGCAACGAGACCGGCAAGCGTCACCCCACCCTGGGCAACAATGTCACGGTGGGCACGGGCGCCAAGGTGCTCGGCAACATCTGCATCGGCAACAACGTCAAGATCGGCGGCAACTCGGTCGTCGTTAAGGACGTCCCCGACAACTGCACCGTCGTGGGCGTGCCGGGACGCATCATCAAGCGCAACGGCTGCCGTGTGTTCGAGGAGAGTTTCGACGCCAAGCAGCATCGCGAGTACATGCCCGATGACGCCGCCGAGCAGTCCGCCCTCAACCGCCAGGGCATCACCGAGAATGCCCGCCGCGTCAAGGAACTCGAGCGAGAGGTGGCCGAGCTCAAGGCCCTCGTCGCCAAGCTCGTGGACGAACGCTAGGAACGCAAGCGGCACAAAACGACATCGGCATCAACGCAAAGGCGCGCCAGGGAATTCATCCCCGGCGCGCCTTATTTGTGATGTGGCAAAGAGACTGTCCCTTTGTCACATTATGCGAACTGGCTCAGATAGAGGTCGGCGTAGGCACCCTCGGCAGCCAGCAGCTCCTTATGCGTGCCCTGCTCGATAATGTTGCCGTGATCCATGACCAAGATCAGGTCGGCGTCCACGATCGTCGACAGGCGGTGCGCGATCACAAAGCTCGTGCGCCCGCGCATGAGCGCGTCCATGGCACGACCGATGGCAAGCTCGGTACGCGTATCCACGCTTGAGGTCGCCTCGTCCAGGATGAGAATCGCCGGGTTATTGAGCAGCACGCGTGCGATGGTCAGCAGCTGACGCTGGCCCTGGCTGATGCTTTCGGCATCGTTGGCCACGCGCGTGTCATAGCCCTGCGGCATGGTGCGCACAAAGAAGTCGACCTGCGCGGCGCGCGCAGCCGCCACGATCTCCTCACGCGTCGCCTCGGGACAGCCGTAGGCGATGTTTTCGGCAATCGTGCCATCGAACAGCCAGGCGTCCTGCAGCACCATGCCAAACTGCTGCCGTAGCTCGCCGCGGTCCATGCGGCTCGTATCCACGCCGTCGAGCGTAATACGCCCGCCGTCAATCTCGTAGAAGCGCATGAGCAGGTTGATGAGCGTCGTCTTGCCCGCGCCCGTGGTTCCCACCACGGCAATCTTCTGGCCCGGCTCGGCGGTAAACGACACGTCGTGCATAAGCGGCTTGTCGGGCGAATAACCAAAGCGCACGTGCTCAAAGGAGACGCGACCCTCAACGCGACCCGGCAGCTTGGCGGCCTCGTCCGGCAGCGGATCGGCCTCCATCTCGGGCTCATCGAGCAGGTCGAACACGCGCTCCGCACTCGCCAACGCGCTCTGCAGCGAGTTGAAGGTAAACGACAGCTGCGTCATGGGTTCGGACGCCTCGTAGATAAACTGGAAGAACGCCTGGAACACGCCGACGGTCATGTGACCGGCAACCAGCATGCTGCAGCCCACCAGCGCGATCACGATCTGCGCCAAACGGCCGATAAAGCGCACCGCAGGGCCGACGGCATTGATCATAAAGTCGGCCTTGGCACTCACGCGTGCCAGCTCGCCCGAGGCCTGGTGCACCTCGGCAGAACTTTGGCGTTCGCGGTTAAACGCGCGGATCACCAGACGGCCCGAATAGCCTTCCTCGACCGCACTCGTAATCTTGGACACCCACTCCTGGCGCTCGCCCGTCACATCGTGTGTGCGGCGCGAGACGACCTTCGTCACCAGCAGCGACAGTGCCGTAAAGAACAGAAAGACGAGCGTAAGCTGCACGCTGAACACGAACATCACGCTCACAGCACCAACAACCGTGCCGATCGACACGAGCAGCTGCAGCAATCCGCGCTGCATGCTCTCGGACATCTTGTCCAGGTCGTTGGTCGCGCGGCTGACGACCTCGCCGGGACGATGCGCGTCAAAATAGGCGAGCGGCAGACGGTTGAGCTTTTGCGCGATGCGGTTGCGCAGGCGCAGATTGAGACGCTCAGCGACGCTCGACATCAAAAAGCTCTGGAGCGCATAGAACGAGGCAGCGGCAGTCCAGATCATAAAGTAGACGAAAATGGTCTTGCCGCAGTTCTCCCAGGTGATGCTGAAAGTGGTGTCGTTGGCAAACGCCACCTGAATGTGGCCCCACAGCTCATCGATCACGCGGGCGCTATATGCCGGCGCGGCGGTGTTAAAGATGACATAGAACACAATGCTCGCGAACACGATATAGAAGCGCCAATGGTCGCCGGCAGCCTCACTCCACAGGCGGCGCACCGTCGCCCAGGTATCCCGAGGCGTCTCGTCCTCGTCTTCGTCGTCCACGTCGCGCATACGCTCTGCCTCGGCGCGGGCGCGCTCGTCCTCGGCACGTTCGTTTTCCTCGTAGAGCGCTTGGCGGCGAGCCTCGCGCTCCGCCGCCTTGGCGGCTTCGTCCAGGTCGGGCGCGACGCCCGTCTCCTCGACTGTCTCTACAACCGCAGCGCCATCGACGATGCCCTGCTTCTTGAGCTCCTCGGTCATGCTACTCACCTCCCTTCATCTGCGATTCCGCGATTGCGCGGTACACCTCGCAGGTTTCCATGAGCTCGTCGTGCGTGCCTAGGCCCACGATCTCGCCGTCTTTGAGCACCACGATCTGATCGGCATGCAAAATAGTCGAGATGCGCTGGGCGATGATGAGCACCGCGGCATCGCACGTCTCGTCCTGCAGCGCATGGCGCAGTGCCGCATCGGTCTTAAAGTCCAGGGCCGAAAAACTGTCGTCGAAGATATATAGATCGGCATGCTTCATGAGTGCGCGGGCAATCGCCAGGCGCTGGCGCTGACCACCCGAGAAGTTCGTGCCGCCCTGGGCCACCGGCGTATCGAGCCCTTGGGGCTGGTCGAGCACAAAGGTGCTCTGGGCAACCTCCAGCGCATGGAGCATGTCAGCCTCAGTCGCGTCTTCGTTGCCAAAGCGCAGGTTGCTCGCCACCGTACCCGAGAACAGCCATGCCTTCTGCGGCACATAGGCGATACGCCCGCGGATGTCGTCTTGCGAAAGGTCGCGCAGATCGATGCCATTCAGGCGAATGGCGCCCTTCGTGGCATCGTGGAAGCGAAGCAAGAGCTTGGCCACCGTCGACTTGCCCGAACCCGTCGAGCCTACAATCGCCGTGGTCTGGCTACGGCGACAGGCAAAGCTCAGGTCGCACAGGGTATCCTCGTCGGCATCGTCAAAACGGAACGACATGTGGTCGAACACGGCCACCGCGTCGGCACCGTCAACAGACTCCGCCGCGCACGTGTCCAGCGTGCGCTTGCCGTCCACGATGCTCGGCTCAATCTCCAACACCTGCTGCGCACGGTTCAGGCATGCGGCGGCGCGTGGGAGCGTCAGAATCACCATCTGCGCCGTCATCACAAAGAACAGGATCAGGATCGCGTACTCCAGCACGGCCGAGATGCTACCGATTTGCATGGCGTGGACGCCCACGCGGTCGCCGCCCACCCACAGCACCGCCACCTCGGCGATATTCATCAAAAAGAAGCTGGAGCTGTCGAGACCCACAAACAGGTGGTTGACCTTGATGGCATTGGCCGCGTAATCGCTAAACACCTCGTCCAGGCGCTGCTCCTCGTGGCGCTCCTTGTTAAATGCGCGGATGACGCGCACGCCCACGATGTTCTCGCGCAGCACCACGTTCATGCGGTCGATAAAGCTCTGCAGGCGCATAAAGATCGGCGCGGCGTTGGCAACGGTAAAGACCGCCGCCACCAGCACGATCGCAACCACCACGCCCAGCAGCGTACCCATGGCGGGATCGATGAACCAAGCAAAAATGATGCCTGCCACGGCCAAGAACGGCACCGGCAGCACCAGCTGAATCGTCTGAAGGACAGCTTGCTGAATCACGTTGATGTCGTTGAGCGAGCGCGTGATCATCGAACCCGTGCCAAAGCGCTCAAAGTCGCTGGCGGACAGCTCGAGCGACTTGTCGTACACGGCATTGCGGATATCGCAGGCCACGTTGGCGGCCAGGCGCGCCGAAAGATAGCAGCCCAGCACCGTGCCGCCGCTGGCCATGCCGGTCGCGATAAGCATGTACAGGCCGTTGCGTAATATATAGTCGACATCACCCGTGGTAATACCGGTGTTGACCATGTTCGCCAGCATCGTGGGAACCAACAGCGTACCGACGTTATCTATCAGCACCGCAAACAGCGTCACCGCAATCAGACCGCGGTACGGCCTCATAAACCTCATTAAGAGTCGCATGCGTCCCCCTCGCCCTTATCGTCAGTCTCGTTCTCGGCGGCCACTTGCCGTTTAAATGCCTCGCACTCTTCGTTAAGAACATGGGAGAACTTACCGACCAAGCGCATGATCTCGCACTGTTCCCACGGCTCGAGCGCCTCGAATGCCTGTTGCTCGGCTTTTTGCGCCGGCAACGCGTAGCGCTTGGCAAACCGCACGCCTTCTTCGGTCAGTCGTACAACCTTGTTTTTACGACTGCCCTCGGCAAACTCCAACGTCGCAAGCCCTCGCGCCCTAAGCGTTTTAATCGCCGAATTGATGGTCTGTTTGCTGTAGAACCATTCACTCGTCAGCCGACTCACGGCAACGCTTCCGCCCGCTGCACTCGTGTCGACGAGCATCCAGTAGGCGCAGTCCGAAAGGCCGCAGGCGCGCGAGAACTCCGAATAGATATGGTCGAGTCCATTGAGCAACCGATCGAAGTCGACCAGCGTAACCGCACTATTCATCTATCCCACCATTCAATTGTCCGATTTTTGACCAATTATGTGTCTCTAGATTAGTCCGAGTTTTGACTATCGTCAACAGGCTCTCCGCAAATGCGTGCATTTTTATGGCCTATCGGCAGAAAAAGACCGCCGGCGCGGGGGCGGCGCCAGCGGTCACGTGAAAATCGGGTTTTATTGCCTGTTAAGCGGCGACGGCCTCATAGACCGTAGCGCCCGAGAAGCTGTCATGCAGGCTCTTGCCGGCAATCCACGGCAGCTCGACGACCTCGCAGACCGTGTTGACCAACTCAGAACAGTCAGTAAAGTGGCCCTTGTCGTTGAGGGCCTCGCAATCCTGAACACGCCAATAGCCATCGGTGTGCGTGATGTAGTACTCGTGATCGTTGATCGACACGAAAGCGCGCGTCTTGGAACGCAGCAGCTTCAGAAATCCTTCGAAATCGGTCTCGACGACATCTCCAGCCTGGAACATGATGTTACCTCCTGGCCCGGCGCCACCACGGCGCATTGATAAACGTTGGTACTCCTTTAGTAAAACCCTTATCAGAGGTTATGCGTTCGTCATTTAGGCAAGTGGTAAAAAACCGCAGGGTAGACGGGATAAAACGTTTAACCATCCCATTTGTTTGTCACATTCTGAAGGTACTTTTATGCAAACCTACTTTCCCAATTGGAATCTATCCTTTTGGCCGGGCAATTGACCGTCTATCGTTTGAGCCCGACGGGTATGAACGGGGCATCTGCAACGCCACCGCAAGGAGACACCATGGAGACTATCGAAGCACTCATTCACCGCCGCAGCTGCCGCAACTACAGCGATCGTCCCGTCGAGGCCGAAAAGCTTGCACGTATTATCGAAGCCGGCCAATATGCACCGAGCGGCATGGGCCGCCAGCCGGTGACGTTTGTCGCCGTCACCGACCCCGCGACCGTCGAGCGTCTCTCGCAGCTCAACGCGCAAGTCATGGGCAGCAACAGCGACCCCTTCTATGGCGCCAAGACCGTTGTGGTGGTGCTGGTTGACCGCAGCGTGCCCACACATCTGGAAGACGGCTCGCTCGCCATGGGCAACCTGCTCAACGCTGCCTATGCGCTGGGCGTTGATTCGTGCTGGATTCATCGCGCCCACGAGGTTTTCGATTCGCCCGAGGGCCTGGAGCTACTGGCCAGTTGGGGTCTACCCGCCGACGGCAGCCTGCGCGGTGTCGGTCACTGCATTCTGGGCTATGCCGAGGACACGCTGCCCGAGCCCAAACCCCGCCGCGACAACGTGGTCTACGTAAGGTAATTAGTTCCGCCATTCTACCGAACGGCGGGCTCGTTGACGCTGCGCGGGCCGCATTCACGCCAATCTGACGTTCAATTTCGAGGGCGCGACCAGAAGGTCAGCGCCCTCTCATTTCACGTCACCTTGGCGCAAATGCGGCTCGCTCGCTTTTGGCGACTGACATCGAATGAGCCACTGTCTTGGGCAGCTAAAAAAGCCCCGTCCCAAATTAGCTGCCCCACTCGCAACTTATCCCGCCGATGGAGTTATTGCCGTTTCGCTCGTCTGATTCGCATCGACGTCGTCGCCTTGCTTGTCTTCGTCCTTTTGCACATCGGCGATGGTGGAGGCCGCCGCAACGATACCGCGCTGGGGCGCGACGCTCGTCTGGGCCTGAGCGCCCTCGACAACTTCTGTACCTACATGCGCGAGCTCGGGCGATTTAAACATTGCGTCCAAGTTGGCGCCACCGCCGGCGTAGCCAAGCGCAGCGAGTGCGATGACGATCACCGCAACGACGGCCACGATCGGCACATAACGATGCCAACCAGCAGGATTGAGCCCACTGCGGCGAGCCGCCCCGCGGCTGATGTAACCAAGCGTGCCGTCGTGCTTGAGCTTTGAGCCCACCACGCGTTTGCGGCCCCACAGCGACGACTCGGCCTGCATGGCCAAGCGAGCGCTTGCCGAAGGATAACCGTATTTAGTGCGCTTGAACGAGCCATCAAACCCCGAGGCGTGTTTGCCCCACGTCACCGATGTTGTGCGCCGGTTAACCGGCGCGGCACTCCGCCTTCTGCGGCTCGGTTTTGAAGTCTCAGCCATTTGCCCTCGCACGCCGTAACCAAATCGAAACAATAACGCTTTGGACTGTAGCACACGCATCGCGCGCGGTCACGGGTGCCTCGCTCAACGGTCATCGTCCTTCAGCAAGCGCCACAGCGTTGTACGGCTTATGCCCAGCACCTCCGCCGCACGGGTTCGGTTGCCGTGGAGATGGTCTACAACCAGATGCGCGATATCTCGCTCGGTATCGGCCAGCGGTCGCAGGATATACAGGTCGCTTTCGAGCGTCGGGGCGCCAAAAGTTGCGGTCTTAATCACGTCCTCTTGGGCGAGCACTTCCTCCGCCACAGCGCGGTCCACCGTGCCCGCCCCCACCAATATATACAGTCGTTCCGAGACCTCGCGGAGCTGCAGATAATTGCGCGGCCAGCGGTAAGCATCGAGCGTCTTCGTCGCCGCGGCAGACAGCGTGGGCGCCGCCGTCCCAAATGCGTCAGCGAGATATTCCAAATAGCGCGCGACCTTCGTCGACGCGGCTCCCTGCTCGGCGATTGCTGGCGCCACGCTCACCGCACAGGCGAAACGCTCGGTCACAAAGGCGGCTTGATCACTTTCGCTGCCGCCCGGCATGTCATTCGCCGTCAGCACCACATGACAGCGCGTCGCCAACGCGGTGTCGGCCATCGTGGAAACGAGCTCGCGGAGGCGCTGGGGACCAACCGCATTCCAGCCCTCAATGCAAAGGGTCAGCCCCGTTTGGAACAACGGCGATTCGGCGCTTTTGAGCACGTGGCGCCAACCGCGCTCGGTGAGCTCATCGAGCGCGACGGAAACAAAGGGTTGATCGGCAAAAGGACCGTCCAGATAGAGGCGCTTGGCGATCTCGACCTGACCTGCTCCCAGCTCGCCCTCGAGCATAAGGGGCACACCGCGCGCGTAGCTCTCGGCAACCGGTGCAGCTACCGCAGCGGCACCCTCAACGATGCCGTACGCGCTCGATTCGTAACGGGCCTCAACTTCGTCGGCGTTGAGCCACTCGATGCCCGCATGCGCCGCGGCGCCGCGCACCTCGCGGACCACGACGACCCAAAGGCCCCCGCCCTCTTTGTCGGTGGGGCGAACGGTCAGGCTCAGGCGCGTACCCGCACGCCCCATAACCAGACGCGCGCCGTCTCCTATACGGTCGAGGCGCTCAGCGACAAAAGCCGCCACATCCCGCTCAAGCGCCGCGTCATTCATGGTCGAGATCGCGATGTCCCCGCGCGCATCGATTGCCAATGCCAAGGCCCCGGCAGCAGCCAGGGCCTCGGTCAAGATGTTCAGCTTGGCATCGCTATCCATGATTTGCCCCTGTCCGCGGCGACGTGCAACCGCCGATGGTCGCACGACCGAGTGTTTCAGAATTGAACGATATTGCTCACCAAACACTATAGGGCAGAAAGCGCCGTCCTGCGAGTATAGGTGTTGCCCCGCATCGCCATCCTGGCGGGGCGATAAGAGCTCTTCGGGACTTATAAACCTGCGGACAAGCCATACCCGCAAGAGCTCCTATCGCTCCACCGTGAGAATGCGCTCACCAGCACGCAGCACGCAAACAAGCTACTTCTCTACCAGATTCCCAGTACGTGTTGCATTCCCAAACTCATGCACGCAATGCCAATCCAGCAGCAAAAGCCCAGCGCGATGGGCTTGCCGCCTTTTTTGACCAGCTCGACGATATCGGTATTAAAACCAATAGCCGCCATGGCCATCACAATAAAGAACTTCGACAGCTCCTTGATGGGCGCCGTAAAGGACGCGGGAAGCTGAAGCACCGTGGTGATCACGCTCGCCAGCACAAAGAACAGCACGAACATGGGAAACGCGCGTTTAAGCGAGAACGTGCTCTTAGCGTCGCCGCCGGCCTTGCGTGCCAGATGCATCTGCCAGCATGCGAGGACCAACGTGATGGGAATAATGGCCAGCGTCCTGGTGAGCTTGACCACCGTGGCGCTCTCGAGCACATTGGCGCCGGGATGTATGCTGTCCCAGGCGCTCGCCGCAGCCGTTACCGACGAGGTGTCGTTGATGGCGGTACCGGCAAACAGGCCGAAGCCCTCATTGGTCAGCCCGAGCATGCCGCCGAGCGTCGGAAACACGAGCGCCGCGATAACGTTAAACAGGAAGATGACCGAGATGGCCTGGGCAATCTCGCGATCGTCGGCATCGATGACGGGTGCGGTCGCGGCGATGGCAGAACCGCCGCAAATCGACGAACCCACACCCACAAGCGTCGCGATCTTGCCCGGCACGTTCATAACGTGGCAGAGCACAAAGGCGATGACAAGCGAGGTCGAGATTGTCGCCACGATAATCGGCAGCGACTGGGCGCCCTTGGACAGAATCTGGGAGAGGTTCATGCCAAAGCCAAGCAGGATAACCGCGTACTGCAAGACTTTTTTGGACGTATAGGTGACGCCGGCGGCGAGCTGTTCGCGATGATTCTTGGGAAAGACGAGCGCCAAGACCATGCCAAAGAGGATGGCAAATACCGGACCGCCGACCACCTCAATTTGTTTGCCGAGCAACGTCGCGGGAATGGCGATGATCAGGCAGAACAAGACGCCTTTCCAGCGCTCGCGTACGATATTTGCCAGTTGCATATGGGATTCCTTCTTTCTATTTCACGTTTGCGACGGCTTATGATACGGCAACATTGAGCGCAGCCTTGTGCAAACACAGACTAAGATGCCGCAATAGTTCTCAGGCAACAGCCGAATTACCCACCGCGGAGAGCTGATTCGCGGCATAATTAACAACTGACATATGAGTTTGATAGAACAGTTGCGAGGCGCTATGGAAGAATCGATGCACGTCGGCGAGCAGGAAACGAGCCTACAGGACCAGTCCTACCACACCATTCGACGCAAAATCGTCTACCTGGACTACAAGCCGGGCGAAAAGCTGGGCGTCAAGCAGCTTTGCGATGACCTGGACATGGGTCGCACCCCTGTGCGCGAGGCTTTGGTTCGTTTGGCGCAGGAAGGCCTGGTGCGCACCGTGCCCCAGAGCGGTACCTACGTCTCACCCATCAACCTCACCCTTGCCGAGAGTGCCTGCTACATTCGCGAGCATCTGGAAAAGCAGGTGATCGTGGAGTGCTGTGCGCGCGCCACGTCGGCCGGCATCGAGCAGCTCGACCGCGCCATCGCGCTGCAGGAAAAGGCCATGGCCGAAGAGGATCGCATCGGCTTCTTTTTGAGCGACAACCTCATGCATCACATGATTTTTAGCATCGCATGTCGCAGCACCGTGTGGTCGTGGCTCGAAGAGACCAATGCCGACCTGGAGCGCTTCCGCTGGCTGCGCGCCGCCACGCAGGTTCTCGACAATCAGGACATCGTGAACGAGCACAAGCAGATTCGCCGCGCTATCGCCGGTCGCGACCCCATCGAAGCGAGCTTTTTGGTCAGCAAGCACCTGCACATGATGTTCCGCAACCAAACCGAGGTTCTGGATCAGTTCCCCGAGTACTTCGAGACCAGCAAGCTCCGCTAACCTGCCAAAACCACCACAAAGGGGACAGTCACCTTTGTGGTGGTTTCTCCGTACAAAAAGGCCCGGCTCCGTCTG
>NZ_JBCOIG010000036.1:0-11657 GCF_040926405.1 Collinsella aerofaciens | reverse complement strand
CTTCTCGACCTCCTTGCCGGCAGCAGTGCTCTGCTCAAAGACCTGGCCCTCTTCGGCCTCATTGGCTTCCTCCGAAGCGCTGCCCTTCAGGCCCACGCTTGCCAGTGCGGCCTCGGCCTGGTCCTTGGTCAGGCCGACGAGCTGCGGAACCTCAACCTTCTCGGAGGGCTTAGGGCCCTTGGAGATTACCAGGTTCACCCTTGTGCCCTTGGCCTTCTTGGTGTTGCCGTTGGGGGTCTGCTCGGCGACCTTTCCCTCGTCGACATCGTCGTTGTAGCTCTGGTCGACGGTGCCAACCTCAAGGCCGGCTTCCTTGATCAGCTCAATAGCGGTTTCCTGGTCCTTGCCCAGCACGTCGGGCACCGTGACCTGTTCGCCACTGAACATGCCCGTGGCAAAGGCCACCACCACGCCAATCACGGCGACGGCGGCAATCACGGCGGCGATGATCTTGTTCTTGTTGGACTTAGGCTTCTCGACCTCGTAGGAGCCCGTGGAGCCCGAGACAGCGCTACGGGCGGTGTTCTGACCGCTCACGCCCGAGACGGGACGAACCATAGCGCGCGTTGAGTCGGAAAGCTCACGGGTCTTGGTGGCACCCAGGTCGCCGGCGGCACCGATGATACGCGTGGGCTCCGAGACGTTGACGGCACGGCCGGACAGGTAGCTGTTGAGCACCTGGCGCAGCTCGTCGGCCGTCTGGAAGCGGTTTGCCGGGTCCTTCTCCATGCACTTGAGGATGATGCGCTCCAGGTCGGCATCGACGCCGGAGTTGATCTGGCTCGGCGGGATGGGGAGCTCGTTGACCTGCTTGAGCGCGACCGAGATGGCGTCGTCGCCGTCAAAGGGTACGCGGCCGGTGGCGCACTCGTACATGACGACGCCCAGCGAGTAGATATCCGAGGTGGGGCCGAGGTCCTGGCCGCGAGTCTGCTCGGGGCTTACATAGTGGGCGGTGCCCAGCACGTTGTTATCCTGCGTGAGATGGCTGTTCTTGGCGCGTGCGATGCCAAAATCCATTACCTTGATGTTGCCGTCAGGCAGCACCATGATGTTTTGCGGCTTAATGTCGCGGTGGATGATCTCGTGCTTGTGTGCGACTGAAAGCGCGGAGCTGATCTGCGAGCCGATCTGCGCGACCTTCTTGGGATCGAGGGCGCCGTGGCTCTTGATGCCGCTCTTAAGGTCGGTACCGCGCAGGTACTCCATGACGATGTAATAGGTGTCGCCGTCCTTGCCCCAGTCGTAGACGCCCACGATATAGGGGGAGGACAGGCCGGCCGCTGCCTGGGCCTCCTGCTTAAAGCGGGCGGCGAAGGTGGCGTCGCCGGCATACTGCGGCAGCATGATCTTGACGGCAACCGTGCGGTCGAGGACCTGATCCTGTGCACGGAAGACGGTCGCCATACCGCCCGTCCCCACCTTATCCTTAAGGAGGTATCTTCCCCCGAGGACCCTCTGTTCCATTCCTGCTCCTAACATAACTATTCGCTCAACGATGCGTGTAGTACCAAATGTGTGGCCTCTGGGGCCGTGTGGCGTGTTGCCGCTAGCTCATCGGCCGCGGCGCGCCATAAGTATCCGCTTTGATCATGGGCATCACGCTCCCTGTGCGGCGAGCGCCGCGGTCAGGACGATGCCGGCAATCTTGGCCGCCTCGACGTCGTGTTTGTCGTAATCCTCCAGGGCCACCGAGATGGCAACCGTGGGTGAATCGTAAGGTGCAAAGCCAACAAACATAGAGTTGACGTTGGTACCGCCGGTCTCGGCCGAACCGGTCTTGCCGGCAACCTTGACGCCCGGAATCTGGGCATCGGTGCCGGTACCGGACTGGACGACGGTGAGCATGGCCTGCTTGACCTGGTCGGCCGTGGCAGAGCTGACAGCCTGGCCCAGCGAGCGGGACTGCGTAGTCTTAACCACGGTTCCGTCCGGGGCGAGTATCTGGGACACAAAGAACGGGTCCATGACCACGCCGCTGTTGGCGATAGCGGCAGCGATCACGCAATTCTGCATAACGGTGGTCTGCGGGCCAGGCGTGTGGTCCATGCCGACGGGCTGGCCGGCGCCTGCCCAAGCGGTCTCCCACTCGGTCATAAGCGACGGGTCGGCCATGATGGAAGCCGCGGTGGTCAGATCCTGACCGAGCTTTTGACCGTAGCCAAAGGCGTTGGCAAACTGGACGAGCGAGCTGGCACCGACCTCGTTTGCCACCTGGCCAAAGACGACGTTGGACGACACTGCGAAGGCCTGCTGCAGGCTGATGGTGCCGTAGCTCTCGTTGGCATCGTTGGTGACCGGCGCGTTGCCGATGTCCATGGAACCGGGCGCCTGGTACGTGCTGGTAAGGCTGGCGGTGCCGGTTTCGAGCGCCGCGGAGAGCGTGACGACCTTAAAGGTCGAGCCCGGGGTGTACAGCGCGTCCATGGCACGGTCGTACATGGAACCGTCCTCGCCGCCGCCCGACTGGAGCAGCGCATCGATGTTGGTGTTGTCGTAGGTGGGCGAGCTCGCGCACGCAAGGACCGCACCGGTGCGCGGATCCATGACCACCACAGCGCCCTTAAAGCCCTTGAGTGCCTGTTCGGCAGCCGTCTGGATGCGCGAGTCGATGGTGAGCTTGGCGGTATTACCCGGCTGGGTCTGCCCCGCGAGCGACGCGATGGCATTGTTCCAGCTGGAGTAATCCTTGGAGCCGGTGAGCGTATCGTTCATGACGCTCTCGATGCCGGCGGTGCCGTATTGCTGGCTCACGTAGCCCACCACGTGCGCGGCCATGTTGCCGTTGGGGTAGGAACGGGCGTAGGTGCCGTCCTCCTGTTGCAGCGACTCGGCTAGTGTCACGCCGTCGGACGTGATGATGGAGCCACGCTGGATGTACTTGGAGCGGGCGATGGTGTGGTTGTTGGTCGGCATGTCCTGGTAGTCCTTCGCCTTGATGACCTGGACATAGGTGAGGTTGCCGATAAGGATGGCGAACAGCGCCGTAAAGGCAAACACGGCACGAGTCAGACGGTTGGCAAGTGCCACGCGGCCGAGCACGCCGGATTCAGGCGTGTCGAGCAGGCGACGACGCATGCGAGAGCCCGCGGAGTGGTTGCCGTGGCTGTAGGAAGGTATGTTGGCAAAACGCGTACCGGTCGGGGCGGCGGCTGATGCGACCTGGTCATCGGTGATGGCGGCCATGGTGCCGGTGCCGGTGAGCTCGGCTTCGCGTCCGGTTGCCTCGTCGCCGGCGCGCAGCAGCAGCGCGACGATGATAAAACTCGCCAGCAGCGAAGAACCGCCCTGGCTCATAAAGGGCAGGGTGACGCCGGTCAGCGGGATTAGGCGGGTTACGCCGCCAACGATTAAGAATGCCTGGAAGCTGATGGCCGCCGTAAGGCCGGTCGCGCTAAAGGCAGCAAGGTCGGACTTGGCGCGGGCTGCCGTGGTGAGGCCGCGCACGGCAAAAAGCATAAACAGGATGAGCACGGCGCCGCCGCCCAAAAGGCCCATTTCCTCGCCGATGGCCGAGAAGATAAAGTCGGACTCGACGACGGGGATGTTGTTTGCCATGCCATTGCCGATGCCGACGCCAACCAGGCCGCCGTCAGCCAGCGAGTAAAGTGACTGTACGATCTGGTAGCCCTGGCCCTGGGCGTCCTTAAACGGATCGACCCAGACCTGAAAGCGCACCTGCACGTGCGACAGGAACTTGTAGGCGCCCACGGCTCCAACTGCCAGCAGAGCAAGGCCGATGATGACGTACGAAAAGCGTCCCGTGGCAACATAGAGCATCAGCAAAAAGATGGTGTAGAACAGGACGGCCGAGCCCAGGTCGCGTTCGAAGACGACGATGAGCAGGCACACGCCCCACACGGCAAACAGCGGCAGCAGCAGGCGGAAGCGCGGAATCTTGAGGCCCAGGATCTTGCGGTTGGAGATGGAGAGCAGCTCGCGGTTCTCGGCCAGATAGCCTGCCAGGAACAGGACGATAAAGACCTTGGCGAACTCGCCGGGCTGGATGGTGAAGCCCGCGATGCGAATCCACAGCTTGGAGCCCGAGATCGTGGTGCCGATAAAGATCGGCAGCATCAGCAGGATGATGCCGATAATGCCAAAGGTGTACTTGTAGCGCATGACCACGTCGAGGTTCTTAACCAGTGCGAGCGTTCCCACCATGAGCGCCACCGAGACAAACAAGATGATGAGCTGCGAGATGGCGAGGTCGGGGGCCAGGCGCGTCACGAATGTGATGCCGATGCCCGAGAGCACAAAGACGATGGGCAGGATGGCGGGGTCGGCGCCGGGCACCAGGATGCGCACGGCGATATGCGCCGCGGCGAAGGCGGCGAACAGGCCGATCGGCACGGCGAGCGTCTCAAAGGAAATCGTGGCACCCGCGGTGAGCACGTACATCGCATAGAGCAGGATGACGGGGAACGCCGAGGCGATGAGCAAGAGCAGTTCGGTGTTGCGGCGACTCATAAGCGGCACTCCCTTTCTAATTCTTATCGGAGGCTTCGGCCTCGGCTGACTGTTCGGCGGTTTTCTCGGAATCTGACTCGGAGGTGGATTCCTGATTGGTGTTGTCGCGAATTGTTTGCGCGTCAATCACCTGACGGGTCTGCTCCTCGTCAATCTGATGGCGGTACTTGGAAATGGTGTCCTGCGCATCGTCGGCACTCGTTTGCGGAATGCCTGTCTTCAGGCGGTTTTGCGTGTCTTCGGGCAGGTCGGACAGCTTGATGCTGGTTTCGCTCTCGAGCCAGTGGAGCTCGACCCCGAGCGTCTTGCCGGGCAGGCCGCGCCAGACGGCGACATTGCCGTGGTAGGTTCCCAAGTAATAGGAGCCGGTGACGCCCGTGTATGCCCAGATGCCTGCTACCAGCACAAAGACAAGGGCCAAGACGGTGGCGATGGTGACATTGCGGCGTCGGACGCGTTTTGCCTCGCGCATGACGCCGTCGTCGACCAGGTCGACCACCACCACGGTCACATTGTCGTGGCCGCCGGCGGCGAGCGCCGCGTCCACCAAGTTGTCGACACAGATCTGTGCGCTCGAGGACTGCGTAGCGATGTTCTCGATATCGCTATCGGGAATCATGCTCGAAAGACCGTCGGAGCACAGAATCAGGCGGTCGCCTTCCTCGATGTGCAGGGTAAAGTGGTCGGCATACATGGCGGGATCCGAGCCCAGCGCGCGGGTGATGACCGAGCGGTTGGGGTGGACGCGGGCCTCGTCGGCCGTAATCTCGCCGGCATCCACGAGCTCCTCCACGTAGGAGTGGTCGCGGGTCACGCGGATGAGCGTGCCCTCGTGGAGCAGGTAGGCGCGCGAGTCGCCCACGTGGGCGATGGCGAGCGTGTCGTTTTCGATGTAGGCGCAGGTGGCCGTGCATCCCATGCCGGGTTTGCCCAGGCCGTTGAGGGCGGCCTCGATCACGGCGGCGTTGGCGGCCTCGACGGCTGCGGCCAGGCGCGCGGCGTCGGCGGACTGCGGTGCCGTCTTGGCGATGGTCTCGACGGCAATGGAGGATGCCACCTCGCCGGCGGCGTGTCCTCCCATGCCGTCGCACACGCAAAAGAGCGGTGACTGCACCAGATAGGAGTCCTCATTGTGCGGGCGTACACATCCGACGTCGGAGCGGGCACCCCACATAAGCTGCGTGGTGGTGCCGGCGTCGTAGGTCGAGTCGGTCTCGATGCGCTCGTCGGTCAGCGGCTCAAAGCTCATGGTCGAGCCGGGATCTTTGAGCTTGGCCTCAACGGCGGCAACGTCGATCTCTGCTGTGTCACCGGGAGAGACGGTGTCGGTCTCGGCGTTTGATTCAGAATCACCGGTGTCCGGGGAGTCGGGCTCCTCGGAAACGCGGGCGGTCGACTCGTCATCTTGCGGGCTGACGTCTATAGGATCGGGCGCCGGCGTAGACGCGGGCGTAACCTCGGATGCCGGGGCTATGGGAAACGCCGGCGCGGCGGGCTCGGGTGCTGCAAACACCGCAGCGCTCTCGTTGATTGCCGCGGCGACGGGCTCTGCAAAGTGAGCCGGCGCCGGGGTTGCTTCGGGCGCTGTGGGCTGTTCCGCAGCATGTGCACCGATGGGCGCCGCTACGGCATCCTCTTCGTCCTCGTTATCGGCGAGATCCGAAATATCATGCGTTACATGCGAAAGAGGCAGGGAGAACACGGTGTCCTCGGGTTCCACGGGTGCGGAGCCCGCCGGAGCGGCGTGGGCCGGCACGGCTGCGGCGGCAGCCGGTGCCTCGGTCATAGTTGCGGACTTGTTCTCCTCGTCGATCATCGACGGTTCACCTTCATGACCACATCGCCAATCTGGACTTCGTCGCCCTCACGCAGCGTCGCGGGCTCCACGAGCTGGCGGCCGTTGACGAGCGTGCCGTTAAGCGAGTTGAGGTCCTCGATGATGAGCGCCGGGCCCTGCAGCGAAAAGCGCGCATGCGAGGCCGAGACGAACGGTTCGTTGATGCAGATGTCCGAAGATGGCGAGCGACCGACGATGACGGGGCCGAGCATGTCTACGTGGATGCCGCGGATACCGCGCGGACCCTTGTCCACATCGATCGTCCAAATGGCCGAGTCGCGGCGCTGCCCGCGCACAAGTCCCACGCCGGTCTTCATGACGGCGAACAGGAAGATATAGAGCAGGGCGACCAGGACGATGCGGCCTGCAAAAAGGACGATATCGATGTTCATAAGCGACTATCCCCTAAATTCAAAGGTGCTCAGGCCAAACGTCAGCAGATCGCCGTTGCGCAGCGGGCAGCGCGTAATGCGGCGGTTGTTGACGAGCGTGCCGTTGGTGGAATTGAGGTCCTCGATCGACCAATCCGAGCCCGTAAAGGTGAGCTGGGCGTGGCGGCGCGACACGTTGGGGTCGCGCAGGGCAATGTCGGAAACTGAGCGCTCGCGACCGATGGTCACCTGTGCGGAGGTGATGCTATGGCTCTCGCCGCTCACGACGTCGACGAGCTGGGCGAGCGGGCGCTGCGGGGCGCGAGTGCTCGCCATGTTGGAGGCGATGCCGGCTGCGGCGCCTAGGCCCACGGCGGCACCGGTCGCGGCGGCTCCGCCCATGCCGGCAAGCGCGTCGCGCGAGACGGTCTGCGGCACCGGGATGGGTGCGGCGGCGGGGTCGGGGACGCTAGGCGCGAAGGGGTCTGCCACGGCAAGCGGGTCGGGAGCGGCGGCGCGAGGCGTCGGCTGCTGCTGGGGCATGGCGGCGGGGCGCTGCTGCTGCGGGGCAGCAAACTGCTGCTGGCCGGCGCGCGGGGCGCTGGCGGCACGGCTTGCCGCGGAGTTGTTCTGGCCCAGGCCGTTCTGATAGGCGCGCTCTTCTTCGTACAGGCGGCCGAGCGTGGGGGCATCGACGTTCTCGGCAAAGACCGAGAACTTGCCGGCGCGCAGCTGCGGATCGATCATAAAGCGCACGAGGGGCTCGCCGACAAAGACATAGCGGCGCTTTTCGGCCTGCGCCTTCACAAACTCGCGGACCTCGCGCGAAAGCTCGGGGTAGAACGGGGCGAGCATGGGATCGTCGTCGGCGGCGATAAGGATGGTATAGAGTGCCGGCGCCGTGTTGACGCCGTTGATCACCAGAGTCTGATCCTCCATGTCGCGAGCGGCCTGCTTGGCAAGCTTCTTAAAGGAGAACGGGGCACGGGTGGCACCGAAGATGCCGGCCACGTGGTCCTCGAAGATGTTCAGGAAGTTCACGAAAGATCACTCTCCGTATAGGTTCTTTGGTATCCGAGCAAATATAGGCATATCCCAACGATTATAGAGGATAGGGTTCCCGCAACCGCCGCCTTGGCGACGACCGCGGCTGCAAGGCTGGCAATTTCCATATGGTGTGCAAGACAGGACGCCGCTGCGCAGCCGATGCCGGTGACAGCGATGGCGGCGATTGCGGCAAGGTTTGAGCCCTGATCGGCACGCTTGGCATGGGCATTGAGCAGCGCGGATGACGCTGCGGCAGTTGCCGCGACTAGCCCAAAGGCAGCCCAAAGGAGCGGGTCTCCCAGCGCTGCGGCAACGTTACCGAGCCCCAGCACGCCTCCGGCTGAAAGCGCGACCGTGGCCAGACGGGCAAAAAGCGCGCCCATGCCCGTTGCCGCGGCGGCGCTTGCCGGGCCGAGCCAAAATGACGCGACGCCGCCGGCGACCCCAGCTGCCAGGAAGGTATTGCCGGTCAGACAGCCAAGCGCGAGTGCACAGGTGAGCGCGGCGCTCGCGGCAGCCTCGGTG
Source organism: Collinsella aerofaciens (assembly GCF_040926405.1). Classification (GTDB taxonomy): domain Bacteria; phylum Actinomycetota; class Coriobacteriia; order Coriobacteriales; family Coriobacteriaceae; genus Collinsella. Next base: position 3,407 of record NZ_JBCOIG010000036.1, on the reverse strand, counting down.
CGACCCCAGGCGATCCACCAACCGGACATGGCAGCGGCAAAGATCACCGCGACCGGCAGCATCGACAGGATGCCCTGCGCCTGCATGGTGGCGTTGGCCATGAGCACCAAAAAGCCCACAGCCGAGATGGCCGAGCCAATCTGGGGGGCCAGGCCAGCCGCCGCTCCGATCGCGATGGCCGCAATGACCAAGCCGGGAAGCGCCGCGACCCCGGCCGTTTGCATCAGCAAAAAGCTAAAGGTGCCGCACGTTAGCGCCGAGATAGCGCGCATGGTGTAGTCGCGCGCATGGCTCCAGCGCGTGCCCGCCCAGCCAAGTGCGGGGTCGACCTCGATGGCTTCGTCCTCGTAGTGCGACGGCTCGATATCGTCGAGCTCCTGCTCGTCATCCGAAAGCTCGCCAACCATTTGTTCCAGGCTGCGACGGCCCTCGCGTACGCTGCCCAGACCGGCAAGGAGCTGGTCGCAAAATGCCTCGATGCTGCTGGGGCGGTCCTGCGGCATGGGGGAGAGCGCGCTCATGAGCGCGGCCTCGGCTCCCGGGGGAAAGTGTGGTATCAGCTCGCTGGGATAGGTGGCGCCGCCGATGATGCGGTCGAGCGAGTCGGCGGGCGTGGCCGCCATAAAGGGAGCGCTGCCGCACAGGCCCTCATAGATTACACAGGCGAGGGCAAAGACATCGGCGCGCTCATCGACCGTGCCGGTCTCGATATCGAGCTGCTCGGGCGGCATGTAGCCGATGGTGCCGCCGCGCGAGCCGCCAAAGCCACCGGCGGACGACAGTCGCGCCATGCCAAAGTCGGTGAGCTTTACATTGCCCGAGTGGTCGATGAGCACGTTGTCGGGCTTAATGTCCAGGTGGAGTACGCCATTACTATGGGCGAAGGTGAGCGCCTGGCCTAGGGCATCGGCAATGGCCGCGGCCTCGTCAAAGGTAAGTGAGTGACCGTCCACGCGGTGCAAAAACTCGGCCAGCGACATGCCATCGACATATTCCATAACCAGGTAGGCATAGGCTGTGTCGTGCGTAAAGTCGATGACCTGCACGATGTTGGGATGTTGAAGCATGGCGGCAGTGTGCGCCTCGCGCAGGACATCCATGATGTCGCTGGCGGGCATGCCGACACCGTTAATAAGGGGGATGCGCTTAATGGCGACGCGGCGGCGCAGGTGCGTGTCGCGGCAGATCTCGATGGAGCCAAAACCGCCGGTCGCAAGTGTCTCGAGCGGCTGGTACCGCTTGAGCAGCTCGCGAGAGCTGGTGCCCTCCAAAGGAACGTCCGGCGAGAACCGGGCGGTATGTTGCGAGAAAAGCGGCATGGCCAACCCTCGTGCGTTTAAAGTTCGTTTGCGAGCGGCGGGCGCGGGGCCGAGCCGTTCGCGGTGGCATAGATGCTGCTAGTGTAGCACGCGCAGGTGGGCGACATTCAATTTAAGCTCCGTCTGGGGTCTGGACCCTGCGTCCGGCCTAGTGCTTCTTCTTGTTCTTCTTCCGCTTGCGCTGCTTGCCCTTGTTGTCCTGGGGCTTGTCGCCCTGCTTGGCCTCGGCAGCGGCCTTCTCGGCCTTCATTTTCTTCTTCTTGGTCTCGATGCGGAGTTTTTTGTTGATGCGCGCCTTAAGGAAGGCGCCAAACTGCTCGGCATCGCCACGGACGAAGGTGTCCTTAGGAATCGTCACGCCCTGGTCGGCGAACATGGCCACAAAGATGCGCTCGCCGTCGAGCACGTGGTCGAGCTTCTCAAACGGGAAGAACTGTGACTTGCCGCTCTTGCCCCAAACCATCAGGCCGTCCTCGTTGGCGGCGACGCGGCGATAGCGGCCACCCATGGACTCGTCGGCCTCAACGGCGTCGATAAAGTCGCGGGCGAGGGTGTGGTGCAGGTTTTTGCTCCACCAGGCCAAAAAGGCGCCGAACACGATCAGGACGACGCCAAACTTGATCCAGTTGCCGCCGGCCACCAGCATGCCGATGCCGATGAGCGCGGCAATTGCCGCGGCGACATACAGCGAGCCGCGACGCCTGGGCGAGGCGACCAGGCGGGCGAAGTCGGTGACCAGGTCGTTTTCGTACTGGTACTCGTTGAGGTACAGGATGCCGTCGTCGGCTGCGGCCTGCTCCTCGAGCGCGACCTCGACCTGGTCGGCTGCTTCGGAGGGGACGAGGTTGCTCTCTGCGTCTGCCATGCTCTTTGGACTCCTATCGCGGCGGGCTCGCCGTACGGGTATTATGGAATGCAGTATGCCGTGCGACCGCATGGCCGCCGCGGCAACAAGACTCAGTATACCCGGGGGAGCACCCATGGAATCGTTGTACCGAAAGTATCGCCCGCTCACCTTTGACTCCGTGGTGGGCCAGCAGCATATCGTCTCGACGCTCGAGCACGCCATCACCGAGGGGCGCCTGTCCCACGCCTACCTGTTCTGCGGACCGCGCGGCACGGGCAAGACCACCATGGCGCGCATTCTGGCCAAGGCGCTGCTGTGCCGCAATGCCGAGGCGGCGCGCGCCGAGGGTGCAAGCGGCTGCATGCCCGACGGTACTTGCGAGGAGTGCGAGCTCATTGCCGAGGGTAACCACCCCGATGTCTACGAGCTCGATGCCGCCTCCCGCACGGGCGTGGACAATGTGCGCGAGGAGATCATCAACTCCGTCAACTTTGCCCCGGTGCGCGGCAAGTACAAGATCTATATCATCGACGAGGTCCACATGCTCACGACGGCGGCGTTCAACGCGCTGCTCAAGACGCTTGAAGAGCCGCCGGCGCACGTGATCTTTGTGCTGTGCACCACCGACCCGCAAAAGATTCTGGAGACCATCCTCTCGCGCTGCCAGCGTTTCGATTTCCATCGCATCGGCAACGAGGATATTGAGCATCGCCTGGCATACGTGTGCGAGCAGGAGGGCTTCGATTACGACGACGAGGCACTCGCCATTGTGGCGCGCCATGCCAAGGGCGGTATGCGCGACGCGCTTTCCACGCTGGAGCAGCTGAGCGTCTTTGGCAACGGTTCTGTGCATGCGGACGACGCCCGCTCGCTTTTAGGCGAGGTTTCGGACCAGATTCTGGGCGAGTTTTCCCGCGCCATTGCCGATCGCGATGTTGCCGAGCTGTATGGGCTTATTCGCGCGCAGGTCGAGGAAGGTAACGATCTGCTGGAGCTGACGCGCGACCTGGTGGCGCACGTGCGCGACGTGTATGTTGCCTGCGTTGCCCGTGCCCGTGCCGAGTTGTTTGAGGGCGGCTCCGAGCAGGCCGAGGCGCTTGCTGCCGAGGCCGCTGCCTTTGGCGAGCATCCTGCCGACCGCCTGGCTCGTGTGCTGACAGTGCTCGACGATGCCGCACTGGAGATGAGGGGCGCGAGCGACGTGCGCCTGGTGCTCGAGATTGCCTGCACGCGTCTGGCGC
>NZ_JBCOIG010000035.1:0-11979 GCF_040926405.1 Collinsella aerofaciens | reverse complement strand
ACCGGGCCGCGCGGCAAGGAGATATATTGCCAGACCGGAGGGCCCCCGCGGGCGGGAATCTGGGCGTACACATTTCCTACACATCTTGTGATCCGACTAACGTTTGCCAGCCGTTAACTACCGCTCGCCGAGCATCTCTTTATATAAGGCAGTCTCATGGTTAAAGCGGATACGTCCCCCTAGCTAAAGCACAGCCAGCATCGAGCAACTCATCACGTTCTTCCACCGAGAACCCCTCGGCGTAGACGCGCACCACTGGTTCGGTCCCGCTAGGACGGACCAGCAGCCACGTGTCATCCTCGAATGACAGACGCAAGCCGTCCATATGACTAACGTTTTGCGGCACCTTGCCACAAATCGACTTGGGGTTTACGCCCGGCAGCAGGGTTCGTAACGTTTCGGCATCTTCGGCCTCAAGGCGCAAATCGCGTCGACCGTAACTCGTCTTACCAAAACTGTCCTCGAGTTGGTCGACCAGAACGCCCAAAGGCGCGTCCGTCTTTGCCATAAGCTCACACAGAATCAGACAGGCGAGGATTCCATCGCGCTCGGGCATATGCGCGGCGATGCCGATACCACCGGCTTCTTCGCCGCCCATGAGGACGCCGCCCTTCTTCATCTCCGCCGCTATATATTTGAAACCGACTGGTTTGACGGTCACGCGGCAGCCAAGCGCCTCGGCAATGCGACGCACGAGCGTCGAGCATGAAAGATTGACGACGACGCGCCCCTCCAAATTACGAAATTGAACCAAGTCGCCCAAAACGAGCGCTATGATCTGATGCGGATGTATATATCTGCCGCGCTCGTCAACCGCGCCGATACGGTCGGCGTCGCCGTCGGTCACCAGGCCAGCGCAAGCTCCGTCCTCGATAACCGTGCGCTCGCAAGCGTCCACCCACGGTTCAACGGGGTCGGGGCAGATATCTTCTTGGTCAGACGCCTGCCCAGCGTGAATCTCGTGCACCTCAACGCCAAGCTCGCGCAGCAAGTCGGCTAGATAGCCCTGGGCTGCGCCGCCCATGGGATCGACAACCACGCGCAAGTGCGCGGCGCGGATGGCTTCGGCATCGACAAACGATGCCACCGCCTGCATATAGTCAGGAATGATATCCGCGGTGCGATATTGCCCCTCGATCCCCATTGGCTCGGGAGCCATAGTCTCTTCGAGCTCTTCGATGACATCCTGGTTGGCGGTCGAGCCGTCACCCATGCGAATCTTGAGGCACAGATAGCCCTGCGGATGATGGGACCCCGTCACCATGAGCGCGCCGCACGCTTCACCGTCATAAGCCGCCGCCCACGTAAGGGCAGGGGTCGGGACAGGTCGCGAAGCGAGCACGGCGTCTAGCCCGTGCGCTGCTAGCACGCCCGCCGCAAGCTCAGCGAACTCGCGCGCCAGGGGCCGGGTGTCGAACCCTATATATACCGTTTTGCCCGGATTGGTCTTTTGCCACAACTCGCCGACGGCATCGGCGATACGGGCAACGTTATCGGCAGTGAAGTCCTCATCGACGCGAGCGCGCCAACCGTCAGTTCCAAAATGAATTATCGCGCACACGCGCAGACACCTCACAGTGTTTGGATCATGGTACGCATGGGGTATACCCGCAACATGCACTCGGCAACCTGCCGGCACCAGCATTCACCATTTGGGCAAATGCTGCCGAGGACATGCAAGCAATAAAAAAACCGCCCCGTATGGAGCGGTTTGCCCTTTATATATCGAGCGCCTCGGCCATCGCGGCCGTAGTGATTGCCGTGGTTCCACAGCAACTGCCCACCATTGCGGCACCGGCATGTCTCCATTCGATGCATGCGCGCGCGAAAGCTTCGGGGTTCTCGTGCCATACGGGGCCATCCTGAGTCTGGACCGGATCGCCTACGTTGGGACGCACCGTGACGGGAGTAGTCGCCGATGCAACCATCCTGGGCACCGCCGCGTTCGCGGCCGCAAGCGAACAGCAATTAACACCAACCGAATTTGCGCCGTGTTTTTCGGCGTACAAAACGGCTGCCTCGATGTTGAGGCCATCGCCCAACAGGTCGCCTTTATCGTCAACGACAAAACTCACCAGAACAGGCATGCCATCGGCGGCATCTCGGGCGCCGGCAAGCATGGGCTGCAAATTACGGATAGACGTCACCGTCTCGATCAGCAGACCGTCAACGCCGGCGTTGAGCAAGGCGTGCGCCTGTTCGCGCGCAATGCCTCGGATTTCACGATACTCGGCAGAGTCCTCGGCAAACCACTCAATACCGATCGGGCCCATCGAGCCTAGCAGCAGCTGAGGGTGCGCCTGGCGGGCATCGTCGACGGCCCCGCGATTGACCTCCGCCACGGACGGCGCAATCTGGTCGTGCTTGAGGGCATAGCTCGATGCCTGAAAGGTGTTGGTAATGAGCACCTGCGCGCCGGCGGCGACATACAAGCGATGGATACGAGAAACGGTCTGCGGCTCTGCCAGATTCCAAAACGCCGGTGGAATGTCGGCGGCATCGTACTCACTCAACAGAACACTGCCCATGGGGCCCTGCGCCAACAAGGTCTCGCTCGACAAGCGGCGCGTTAGTTCCTCGGCACCAAAGCGGTTGTAATAACTCGTATCCATATATATCCCGCTATTCCTCGACGCTGATTCCCTGCTTTTCGAGATAGGCGAGCCAGCGGCTCATCGTGTCCTCGGATAGCGCATGCTCCATCATGCAGGCCTCGGAATCGGCTCGCTCAAATTCGACACCGAGCTCCTGAACCAAAAACGTGCGGATGAGGCGATGACGGTACCAGATAGCCGTGCCAACCTCGCGACCGCGATCGGTCAGGATTACCTTGCCGTAGTGCGATTGCTCGACAAGCTCGGATGCCTTGAGCGCCGAAACCGCTTTATTGACCGATGCCTTGGAGACGCCAAGGCGCTGCGCGATGTCGACCGATCGCACGCCGTTGGTTTCCCCCTCTTCGCTTTCAATGCGAACCATGCACTCCAAGTAGTCTTCGTTCGCCACCGTCAGATGTAGTTCGCGCGAGCTATTTGTCGTATCCATGATCTTCCGTCCCTTCTGCATTCAATGGCTGATTCTACCCCATCCAAGCGTCGTGGTATGCCGTGGCATACCGTGCTAGAGTTCTTGTTGCACACGACGACCAAGATTGGAGCGGTCTTTATGGAAAACACCACCACGAGCCCCGATGTCCTCGAACGCTTTTTGCGCTACGTCCAGATCAACACGCAGTCCGAGGATGCAAACTGCGACCAGGTACCCTCGAGCGCCGTTCAGTTTGACCTTGCCAACGTGCTGGCTGAAGAGCTGCGCGAGCTTGGTGCGGAAGATGCCCACGTGACCGAGCACGCCTATGTCTGCGCGCATATCCCCGCAAGTGCGGGCGCTGAGGACAAGCCCGCCCTGGGCCTGATCGCCCATCTCGACACCACCGAAGTTGCACCGGGCGCCGGCGTGAAGCCGCACATCGTGCACTACGAAGGCGGCAACCTGGTCTGCGGCACGGTTGACGGTAAACCCGTTGCCATGAGTACCGCCAAGCTTCCCGCCCTGAATGACCTCGCGGGTGAGGACCTGGTCTGCAGCGACGGCACCACGCTGCTGGGCGCAGACGACAAGGCAGGCGTCGCCGAGATCATGTCGCTTGTCGCGCGTATCGCTCAGGACCCTTCTCTGCCCCATCCCGCACTCGGCATTTGCTTCTGCCCTGACGAGGAGATCGGCCACGGAGCCGAGCTGTTGGATATCGATACCTTTGGCTGCAAGTACGCCTACACGGTCGACGGCGGCCCCATCGGCGAGCTGGAGTGGGAGTGCTTTAACGCCGCTGAGGCGACCGTCCGCTTTGAGGGCCAGTCCATCCACCCGGGCGACGCTAAGGGCCGTATGGTCAACGCAGGCAATCTGTTCTGCGACTTCAACGCGTTGCTCCCCTACGTGCAGCGCCCGGAGTATACGGAAGGCTACGAGGGCTTTTATCACCTTGAGGGTGTATCTGCGACCGTCGATCACGCCACAGCGCGCTATATCGTCCGCGACCATGACGCCGCCAAGTTCCAGCAGAAACTCGACCTTATTGATGCCGCCGCCTCGATGCTCAACCAGCGTCTGGGTGAGGAGCGTGTGACGGTCGAGATTAAGCAGCAGTATCGAAATATGGCCGAGATCGTTCGTGACTATCCCGAGCTTATTGATGTTGCCAAGGAAGCCTACCTTGCCTGCGGCGTTGAGCCCCAAGTGCTGCCGATTCGCGGCGGCACCGACGGCGCGCAGCTGTCGTTCCGCGGTCTGCCCTGCCCCAACCTTTCCACCGGCGGCTATTGCTACCACGGCGTCAACGAGTTCGTCCCGGTCAGTTCGCTCGTCAAGATGACCGATGTGCTCCAGGAGCTCGTCGCCCGCTTTGCATAAGCCTGGCTGCACAAGTCCGAAAGACGAATCGCCCCGTCCTCAACCGAGAACGGGGCGATTTTTTTGCTGCAATGTGAACAGGTTGACGCACGCCAGCCTCTTAACGCAAGGAGTGTCCCAAACTGCCGGCACAAAAGGAACGTCCCCAAGTGCCAAGTGTTCCGGCAACGCCGATGTTTTGGCAACGACAGCGAGCGGGTCGCATTTGAGACAAGGTGACGTGAAGCGAAAGGGCGCTGACCTTCTGGTCGCGCCCTTGAAGTTGAACGTCAGATTGTCCAAATGCGGCCCGCGCAGCGTCGAGTCGTTACGGCGTTTGGTAAAACGCCGTAACTCTAGTAGTTGGCCTCGTAGCCGTTACCGTCGCCGGTGGGCTCTTCGTAGTAGTCCGAATCGCTCGAATCGCTTGAGTCATCGGAATCGTCAGAGCTGACCGATGAGGTTGCGGTACCGTTTGCGTAATCGTCAGACGTGTTGTTGTTCAGGTCGCCGATCGTAGAGCTGGAACCGTCGGAAAGACCCATGGTGTTGGGACCCTTGGGATCCTTGCCGGCATCGACGCGCTCCATCATTTCCTTGAGCTCGTCCTCGTAGACAAAGACGTAGCTCACACCGTCGATCATGGTGCTGTCGTCGGCGTACGAGGGCAGGTTGGCCGAGTAGATACCGTCGACATCCATACCGCGCATGGCGTTGACCGTAGCCACGATATCCTGAACGCTCATATCGGTTACGAGCATATCGGACAGCGAATTAACCAGGCCAAAGATCTTCGTGGCATCGAAGTTATTGAGAATCTGGTTGGCAAGGGCGCCAAGCACCTGACGCTGGTGGCGCATGCGCGTGTAATCGCCGTCGGCATAGGTGTAGCGGCAGCGGGCATAGGTAAGGGCGGTGGCACCGTCCATATGCTGCTGGCCAGCGGTAATCTTAATATCCAGGTGCTCGGGGTCGTCAACATCATCGGTTGCGTTAATGTCGATACCGCCAACCGAATCAATCAGCGCCTGCATACCGTCGAAGCTGACCTCGGCATAGTGGGAAATCTGAACACCGCACAGCTCGTTGACAGCCTCGACCATGGCCTCGGCGCCGCCAACGGTATGGCAGGCGTTGATCTTCATGGTCTCGCCCTTGTACTCGACCTTGGTGTCGCGCGGAACGGAAATGAGCGTCGCCTGCTTTTGCGTGGGGTCGATGCGTGCCAGGATAATCGAGTCGGCACGGTACGTATCCTCGCCCGGACGGCCGTCGGTGCCAAGGAGCAGCACGTAGAACGGATCCTTTGCCTCATCGGTGTCAACCAGAACCCGACGCAGATTGTCGGTAATGACATTAGAATCGCCGAGCTTGCCCATAATGGTGGCAAACCACAGGCCGGCAGCGGTAGTGGCACTCAGCAGCACGCCAAGCACGACAATGAGCGCGACGTGACGAATCGTGTGGCTACGACGACGTTGACGAGCGCGCTCGGAATAGCGAGCCACGTTATCGCGACTGTAGATCTTGGCCTGCGCACCAGTTGAGGGTCTTCGGGCGGTGGTATCCGCGAGGGGCTTTTTATTAAACATAGGCAACCTGTATTAGTAGATGACGGGATCGGGGACGGTAGCATGCTCGACATGCGCGCCGAGCGCCTGCAGCTTTTCGACAAACTGCTCGTAGCCGCGCTTGATGTGATGGATGGCCGAAACCTCGGTCGTCCCGTCGGCGATCAAGCCCGCTACGACGAGGGCCGCTCCGCCACGCAGATCGGGCGAGGTAACCTGTGCACCCGAGAAGCCCTTGACGCCATGAATCATGGCATGATGGCTCTCGATACGAATGTCGGCACCCATGCGCACCAGCTCAGAGGCGAACATAAAGCGATTCTCGAAGATGTTTTCGGTAATAACGGAACTGCCGTCGGCAAGGGCGGAGAGCACCATAATCTGCGCCTGCATGTCGGTCGGGAAACCGGGGAACGGAAGCGTCTGGATGTCGACCGGCTTGATACGCTCGGCACGGTTCACATGGACGCCATCTTCGACGCGCTCGCAGTCGATACCCATGAGCTCCATCTTCTTGAGCACCATACCCAAGTGAATGGGGCAAAAGCCCGTGACATCGACACCGCGATCGTCGGCCATCAACGCACCGGCAACGATAAAGGTACCGGCCTCGATGCGGTCGCCCACCACGCGATGGGTAACGGGATGGAGCTCTTCCACGCCCTCGATGGTCACGACGGGCGTGCCCGCGCCGACAATCTTAGCGCCCATCTCGTTGAGCATGTTGGCGAGATCGACGATCTCGGGCTCGCGGGCGGCATTATCGATAACCGTGGTGCCCTGTGCGCGCACAGAGGCCATGATGAGGTTCTCGGTCGCACCGACGCTGGCGAACTCGAGCGTGACGGTGGTACCGCGCAGACCTTGGGGCGCATTAGCGTTGATGTAACCGTGGGCGGTATCGAACTCAACGCCCAGGGCCTCAAGACCAAGAATGTGCATATCGATCTTGCGAGCACCCAGGTTGCAGCCGCCCGGCATGGCAATCTTGGCGCGATGGAAGCGGCCCAGCAGGGGTCCCATGACGGCGGTGGAAGCACGCATCTTGGCAACGAGCTCGTAGGGGGCCTCCCAAGAATCGACCTGAGAGGTATCAATCTCGAGCGTGTGCTCGTCGAGAACATCGATCGTAGCGCCCATGCCCTTGAGCACCTTGCCCATCACGTGGACATCGGAAATATCGGGCACGTTCTGCAGCGTCGTCTTGCCCGGCGCCAGAAGCGTTGCCGCCATGAGTTTGAGCGCGGAGTTCTTGGCGCCCGAGACGGGCACGGAGCCTCCGATGGCGTGGCCACCCTCAACGCGGATAATATCCAAGGTCTACCCTTTCAAAAAGCATGCCCGGGGTGGCTGGGCCATCCCGGGCATGATGTGTTCGCAAATGGTCGAACGCTAAATCGTTTGACTATTGGGCAAGCTTGAGCTTACACCATGCGATTTCATTATAGAGGTAGGCGCGGCGTGCATCATCCTCCGACAAATTACCCAGCTTCTCTTCAAAACCTTGAATATCAGCTTTAAGCTTGTCGGCATCGACGGTCGCCAAATCGCAAGCGCGCTCGGCGAGAACGGTCACGACATCGTCCGCAACCTGGGCATAGCCGCCGGCCACGGCAAACGTGTGGTCGACAGTGCCCATGGCCTTATCGGAAACGCGAACGTAACCGCGGTCGATCGTGCAGATCTCGCTGGAGTGAGCAGGCAGAACACCAAACTCGCCATCCGTGGACGGAATCGACACAAACGCAGCGTCGCCCTCATAGGCGCAGCTCACGGGGCACACGATGCGGATACGCATAACCTACTTCTCCCCCATCTTGCGGGCGCGCTCGCGCACGTCCTCAATCGTGGAAGCATAGCGGAAAGCCTGCTCGGGCAGGTCATCGGCCTTGCCGTCGACAATCTCGGCGAAAGAGCGGACGGTATCCTCGACGCGGACGTAGACACCGGGGTTGCCGGTGAACTTCTCGGCGACGTGGAAGGACTGCGAGAGGAACTGCTGAATCTTACGGGCACGGTTGACCGTAAGGCGCTGCTCCTCGGACAGCTCGTCCATACCCAGAATGGCGATGATGTCCTGAAGGTCGGAGTACTCCTGCAGGAGCTCCTGGACCTTGACGGCGACACGGTAGTGCTCCTCGCCAACGATCGAGGGATCGAGAGCGTCGGAGGAAGACGCAAGCGGGTCGATAGCCGGGAACAGGCCGAGCGACGAAATGCTACGCGAAAGAACCGTGGTGGCATCGAGGTGCGTAAACGTCGTGGCAGGCGCCGGGTCGGTCAGGTCGTCTGCGGGGACGTAGACAGCCTGGACGGAGGTAATGGAGCCCGTCTTGGTCGAGGTAATGCGCTCCTGGAGGTCGCCCATCTCGGTTGCCAGCGTGGGCTGGTAACCAACGGCGGACGGCATACGGCCCAGCAGTGCGGAAACCTCGGAACCTGCCTGGGAGAAGCGGAAGATGTTGTCGATGAATAGCAGAACGTCCTGGCCACGATCGCGGAAGTACTCAGCGGTGGTAAGGCCGGCCAGACCGATGCGCAGACGCGCTCCGGGCGGCTCGTTCATCTGACCATAGACCAAGCAGGTCTTGTCGATAACGCCAGACTCGCTCATCTCGAGGAACAGGTCGGTGCCCTCGCGGGTACGCTCGCCGACGCCGGTGAACACCGAGGTACCGCCGTGCTCCTGGGCGAGGTTGTTGATGAGCTCCTGAATCAGAACGGTCTTGCCGACGCCGGCGCCGCCGAACAGGCCCGTCTTGCCGCCACGGATGTAGGGCTCGAGCAGGTCAACGGCCTTGATGCCGGTCTCGAAGATCTCGGTCTTGGTGGTGAGCTCGTCGAAACGGGGCGCTGCATGGTGGATGGGGTAGAACTCCTCCACCTCGGGCATGGGCTTGCCGTCGACGGGCTTGCCCATGACGTTCCAAATGCGGCCGAGCGTCTTGGGACCAACGGGCATCTTCATGGGCTCACCGGTATCGGTGGCGATGAGGCCGCGCTGCAGGCCGTCGGTCGAGGACATGGCGACCGTGCGGACGACGCCGCCCGGAAGCTGGCTCTCGACCTCGAGGATCGTGCTCAGATGACCGATCGGGGTCTCGGCCTCGACCGTGAGCGCGTTGTAGATCGGGGGCACCGCACCGTCAAACTTGACGTCGACGACAGGACCGATGATTCGCACGATGCGACCATCACCGGCAGTCGTCTTCTTGGTGGCTTCCTCGACCGCAAGCTTTACGGTGTTATTAGCCATTACTGTTCCTCCAATGCTGAGGCTCCGCCGACGATCTCGTTAATCTCGGTCGTGATCGAAGCCTGGCGCACGCGACTATACGTGCGGGTAAGGGTCGAGATGATCGCGGTGGCGTTTTCCGTCGCGGAGTGCATGGCCTTGCGGCGTGCACCCTGCTCGGCAGCCGCCGAATCGATCAGGGCCTGGTAGATGACCGTCAGGATATAAGACGGCACAAGCTTGCCGAGAACATGCTCGGGAGAGGGCACGAACTCGAACGTGGACGAGATGCGCTTAGGGGCGTCGGTCTCGTTCTTACGCGGACCGTGGGCCATAGCGATCATCTCGGGGTCGAGCGGCAACAGATGCTCGACGCGAAGCTCCTGATCCACGCGATTCTTGGCGTGGTGGTAGACAAGCTCGACACGGTCAAGCTCACCGGCACGATACGCATCGCAGATATGAGAGGAGATCATGCGGGCCTGATTGAAATCGGGCTCAGAGGAGTTGCCCTCAAAGTGCATGACGACGTTTTCGCGGTCACGGAAATACGTGGCCGGTTTGCGCCCACACGCGATGATCTCGCACTCGATGCCGTCGTTCGCCCAAGAAGCGGCGAGCTTTTCGGCCGTGCGCTCCACCGTCGTATTGAAACCGCCGGCAAGGCCGCGGTCCGAGGCAATAACGACAATCAGGCCATGCTTGACGTTCTCATGCTTCTGCAGCATGGGATCGGTGCCCGAACAGGAAGCGTCGCCGGCGACCGTCAACATGACGTCGGTCAGCGCCTCCTTATAGGGCTCGGCCTGCTTGGAGCGATCAAGGGCACGACGGATCTTGGCCGTAGAGACCATCTCCATCGTGCGCGTGATCTGCTTGGTCGTGGTAACCGAGGAGATTCGCTTCTTAATGTCGCGAAGGTTGGCCATGGGGCTTAGTTCTCCTCTGATCCAGAAACATCCGAATGGTGCTTGGCCATGAACTGCTGCTTGAAGTCGCCGATGACGCGCAAGAGCTCAGCCTTGGTGTCATCATCGATCTTCTTGGCGCGAACCTTGTCGAGCAGCGAGCCAAAGCCATTGTCCATGTACTCGATGAGCTCGGCACGGAAAGGCAGCACGTCGGCGATCCCCAGGTCATCCAGGAAGCCCTCGTTGCCAGCGAACAGCGTAACGATCTGCTCGCCAACCTCAAACGGCTTGTAGCGCGGCTGCTTCAGGAGCTCGGTCATGCGGGCACCATGGGTCAGCTGCTTCTGAGTAGCCTCGTCGAGGTCGGAGCCGAACTGCGTAAAGCCGGCGAGCTCCTGGTACGAAGCGAGGTCCAGACGGAGGTTGCCGGCGACCTGCTTCATAGCCTTGGTCTGCGCGTCGCCACCGACGCGGGACACGGAAATGCCCACGTCAACTGCCGGGCGCTGGCCCTGGAAGAAGAGCTCGGACTGCAGGTAGATCTGACCATCAGTAATGGAAATGACGTTGGTCGGAATGTAGGCCGAGACGTCGCCGTCCTGGGTCTCGATGATCGGCAGAGCCGTCATGGAGCCATAACCGTTCTTCTTGGACATCTTGACGGCACGCTCGAGCAGACGAGAGTGCAGGTAGAAGATGTCGCCAGGATAGGCCTCGCGTCCGGGCGGACGATGCAGCGTCAGCGACATCTGACGGTAGGCCACAGCCTGCTTGGACAGGTCGTCGTAGATGACGATCACGTGGCCGCCGGGGTTGGTCTCGCTGGCGGGCTTGCCGTCCTCGCCGTTGTACATGAAGAACTCGCCGATAGCGGCACCGGCCATAGGCGCGATGTACTGCATAGGGGCGGAATCGGCAGCGGTGGCCGAAACGATGATGGTGTAGTCGAGCGCACCGTGCTGAGCGAGGGTCTCGCGGATGTTGGCAACCGTGGAGGCCTTCTGGCCGATGGCTACATAGATGCAGACCATGCCCTTGCCGCGCTGATTGAGGATAGCGTCGATGGCGATGGCGGTCTTACCGGTCTTACGGTCGCCGATGATGAGCTCACGCTGACCGCGACCAATAGGCACCATGGAGTCGATGGCCAACAGGCCGGTCTGAACCGGCTCGCACACCGGGGTACGGTCGATGACGCCGGGGGCCTTGAACTCGATGGGGCGACGATGCGTGGCGACGATGTCGCCAAGGCCGTCGATAGGTTGGCCGAGCGGATTGACGACGCGGCCGAGCATGGCGCGGCTCACAGGGATATCCATAATGCGGCCAGTGGTGCGGCACTCGTCGCCTTCCTTGATGGAGTCGACGGCACCAAACAGAACGGCGCCGACCTCGTCACGGTCAAGGTTCTGGGCAAGGCCGAAGACGGTCTCACCGGTATCGGAGCTCTTGAACTCCAGAAGCTCGCCTGCCATGGCGCTCTTGAGGCCGGAGACGCGCGCGATGCCGTCGCCTACCTCGTCGACCGTTGAAACCTCATGCGTATCGACCGTCGCGGAGAGGCTCGTGAGCTGCTCCTGCAGTTTCTTGGCGATATCCTGGGCATTGAGGGTTTCGGACATTAGGCTTCACCTCCGTACGAATTAGCAGAGTTTGCGAGGGTCTCCTGCGCGATGCGCAGCTGCGTCTTGACGGAAATGTCACGACGCTCGCCGCGGGCCTCGAGCACCAGGCCGCCCACGATAGACGGGTCGACCTGCTCGATAAGGAATACCTTGCGGCCGAAGTCCTGCTCGCATTTCTTAGTGATGGTTTGACGCAGCTCGTCGTCGAGCGGGATCGCCGTGGTGACGGTCACGCCCACTACATC
>NZ_JBCOIG010000034.1:0-12450 GCF_040926405.1 Collinsella aerofaciens | reverse complement strand
CGACGATGCCGCACTGGAGATGAGGGGCGCGAGCGACGTGCGCCTGGTGCTCGAGATTGCCTGCACGCGTCTGGCGCGTCCCGAGGCTGATTTAACGATTGAGGCATTGGCCGAGCGCGTGGCACGCCTGGAGGCCATGGTTGCCAACGCCGCCGTGCCGGCGAGCGTGGCTGCTGCTCAGGCCGCCGCGCCTGCAGCATCCGTACCCGCTGCTGCCCAACAGCCGACGCTCATTTCGGGCGCCCGCGCTGCCGCCCCGGCGGCATCCGCTGCCCCCGCTGCTACGTCCGCGCGCCAGGGCGGTATGCCTTGGGACCGTGGTGCTGCCGCTCCGACGGCTCAGCCTGCGCCCCGTTCTGCGTCCGTGTCAGCTTCCAAGCCTGCAGCGCCTGCGCCTCAGCCTGCGCCGGCTCCGACGCCTCAGCCCGTTGCGGCCCCCGCGCCTGCCACCGCTCCGGCACCTAAGCCCCAGTCCAACAACGCCGCCCAGGTTGCCGCCGCCGGTGCCGCCGAGACGCCCGCGGTCGAGGATGCCGGAGAGCTGCAGCGCAAATGGGCCGAGGTTGTCGAGCGTGTCAAGGCGCGTCAGGCTTCCTACGCAGGGCTTTTGCTCAACGCCCGCGCCACGGCCGACGACGGCTCCAAGCTCACGGTCTCGTTCCCCGCGGGTTCGACTTTTGCCATTAAGATGCTCGGTCGCGCCGATACGCAGTCGGTGGTCCTGCCGACGGTCTGCGCGGTCTTCGGTCGTCGTACCGTCGACTATGTCCTGGATGGGGGTGGCACGCCGGCTCCTCAACATGAGGAGCATTCTCCATCTGCACGGGCTGCGGCATCTGCGGACCCGCAACCCGTGTCCTCGGCGGCCCCTGTATCCTCGAGCGCCAGCGCGCCGCAGCAGCAAGCGGCGCCGGTAGCGGCATCGACCCCGTCGGCGCCTAAGCCCGCAGCGCCCAAACCGGCTGCTCCGACACCCGCGCCCAAGCCCGTCTCACCCGCGCCCAAGTCGTCTGACCTGGGCAAAGCCCCCTGGCTACGCTCCGACAACCCCGCCGGCGCTCCTGTCACGGGTAAGCTCCCGACCGAGCCCGCACCCCGAGCGCCCGAGCGCGCGTCCGCTCCCAAGGCTCAGCCTGTCGCGCAGCCCGCGCCGTGGGAATCCGAGCAGGTGCCCTACGACGACGCTATGGTCGGCGGCTTTGCCGGCGATGCGAGCGGGGACGATCTGCCTCCGTTCGACGTGCCGGGTGCGGCGTCCGCGCCCAAGTCCGCTGCAACTGCCCCCAAAGAGGAGGGCGCTCCTGCAGCTCCCTGGGAGTCCAACCCCGGTGCGGGCAGCCCCTTCGGCCATCAGGGTGCAGCCCCGAGCATCCCGCAGACCGAGGACGAGGCCAAAGCCCTCATCCGCAGCGTCTTCGGCCAGTCCACCATCTTCAAACCGGTGGAGTAACCGTGCGGGCGGGTATGCTGCTCAAGAAGAGATCTCTTTGCCCGGGCGCATCTGTATTTCGGACATGTGCAACGCGGTGCCGCGTATCTCGCATTCGAGCAGACAGGTACGTGACGGTCGGCCTAGGATGCTGAGGTCGATACGATACGTCGCATGGCTGTCCGTGTGCTCGACTTGCTCGGCGTTGACGGTTGCTCCGATTGTCAAGAAAGCGCCTAGTTCGGCATCGACAATCTTGGAGTCCTTTATCTTGACCTTGAACTCTTGGTAGAGGGACGGGCTGTTGTAGTAAACGGTTCGGGTTCCGTCGGTGCACTCATCGGTCGCTTCCCATTTGACGACGGGCTGGTCCGAGCTGGCTATCAGCAGTTCTGCTCCAAAAGCTATGGCATGGGTGATGACAACCAGCAATGCCCAGCCGACAAAGAGATAGAGAACCACATATGCAACGGGGTGTTTTGAGCGGATGTTTTGGAGCGCGTTGGGGGCATTCATGGGGCACCTCCAAATTACTATCTATGACAATCAAATTATACCCTGCCGCCATGTGCGCCGCCTCGAGCAGCGGTTCGGCATTTAGCTATTTAGTGGCGCACATGAAATGCCGGATTCGGCTCTACTAGATTGAGTGTGCGATATTATGCAACCTTGCATAATTCGACCTTGCATAATCTTTGAGTGCGGTTTGTATTGGAGGACATGTATATCGACTGAGGTAACACGTCCGCCCCGCTCTCTCGCCGCGCGCCGTGGTACGATTTTTGAGTTTGAAAGTCCCGCCGTGCTCCGGCTGCCCTTGCAGCTCGGCGTGCGGCCGCACGTAAAGGAGCCATCATGGCCGGTATGAACATGCAGCAGATGATGAAGCAGGCTCGCAAGATGCAGGAGCAGCTTGCCGCCGCGCAGGAGAACCTCAAGTCCCAGACCGTCGACGCCTCTGCCGGCGGCGGCATGGTCAAGGTGACCGTTAACGGCGAGATGGAGCTCGTCAACCTCACCATCGATCCCGATGCGCTCGATCCCGAGGACGTCGATATGCTGCAGGATATGATCATGGCTGCCGTCAACGAGGCCGTCCGCGGCGTCAACGAGCTCGCCAACAAGCAGATGGGCGCCATCACCGGCGGCCTCAACATCCCGGGCATGCCGTTCTAAGACACGCATATATATGAGTGCCAACCACAGTCTGCAAAAACTGCTCGATGAGCTGGGCCGTCTGCCGGGCATTGGTCCCAAGTCGGCCCAGCGCATCGCCTATTACCTGTTGGAGGCCGACGCCGAGGAGGCGCGCCGCCTGGCCGAGGCCATCCTGGAGGTCAAGCAGGAGGTCCACTTTTGCAGCCGCTGCTTTAACTACGCCACGGCCGACGAGTGCTCCATCTGCCAGGACCCGATGCGCGATACCACTCGCATTTGCGTGGTGGGCGAGCCGCGCGATGTCCAGGCGATCGAGCGCACGGGCAGCTACCACGGCCTCTACCACGTATTGGGCGGCGTGATCAGTCCCATGGACAAGATTGGCCCCGAGCAGCTGCACATTCGAGAGCTGCTGGCACGCTTGGGCCACGAGGACATCCACGAGGTCATCATCGCCACCAACCCCAATATTGAGGGCGAGACCACGGCGAGCTATCTGGCCCGTACCATCAAGCCGTTGGGTGTCGAGGTGTCGCGTCTGGCAAGCGGCCTTCCCGTGGGCGGCGACTTGGAGTATGCCGACGAGCTTACGCTTGGCCGCGCCATCGAGGCCCGTCGCGCGATTTAGGTGGCGAGCCTGCTCCTGCCGTATGTTTTCCTCACAGTCGCACGGGGTAGTCATAATTTCCCCGTGCGACTGTGAGTTTGTTGTGCAACAAAGATGCTTCGTATCCGCTTATCGCATGGATGCTTCCGCTCGCATCCTTAATTTGCTCATTCGTTGCGCAACCTTTTGGGTTCGCTGATACACTCAAATATGGATTCGAATGAATGCGCCGCTCCCGAGCGGCGTGTTTTTGTTGTTTAGAGGCTTTAGCCTGTGCGGGGCGCGCAGCGCGCCGCATCAGAAACCACCCGCTATGCGGGTGGGGCCAAACGGCTTTACAAAGCCGCCCCCTCGCCGGACACTTGCGATTGTTCAGGCCGCAAGGAATCCGAGTCGAGAGGGCGGTGGTGGCGTATGGCCCAGAAGGCCTACAGCCTGTCGCACACGAAGTGGATGTGCAAGTACCACGTCGTGTTCACGCCGAAGTATAGGCGCAAAGTCATCTACAACCAAATAAGGTCCGAACTTGGGGAGATCTTCAGGAAGCTCTGCCAGTACAAGGGGATAGAGATCATCGAGGGGCACCTGATGCCTGACCACGTCCACATGCTGCTGGCGATACCGCCGAAGTACAGCGTATCGAGCGTGATGGGCTACCTGAAGGGGAAGAGCTCGCTGATGGTATTCGACAAGCACGCGAACATGAAGTACAAGTTCGGCAACAGGAAGTTCTGGGCCGAGGGCTACTACGTGTCCACGGTCGGCCTGAACGAGGCCACGATCGCGAAGTACATCCGGGAGCAGGAGAAGGCCGACATCGCGCTCGACCGGCTGAGCGTCAAGGAGTACGAGGACCCCTTCGGCAGGGGGCCGGGGCGTAAATAGCGCCGGTTTGACCGGCTCGCCACGGGTCAATCTGCAGTGCGGCCCGAACCCCGTGAGGGCCGGCGCCTTTAGACGCGTGCCGGAAATCCAAGGGTTATACCCTAAGAGCAAACCACCCCTTTTAGGGGTGGTTTTGATTGGAGGAGAACGCATGCGGCCCGGTGGCACTCAGACAAAGCGCGGCGCCGCGGTGCGCATACGACGCCGACTGGGCTTGGCGCCGCGGGCGTACGCACTGCTATCGTGCTCGCTGGTGCTGGTCATAGCTGGCGTTTCTGCCTATGGCATGACCGTGCCGTCCATGATGCAGGCGCATGCCGCACGCGAACCGCGCGTGGGGCATGAGGCCAAAAGCGATCTGGGCACCACGACTGGATATGCTTGGGCAAGTGTGGTCGGGCATATTGTGTTTGGCACCGACGATGCGGACGGCGCCGAGGCCCCGGACAACGAAGTCACGCTTGCCAATGGCAAAACCATCGTGCTCACCAACACCAAGATCATCGATCGATTGTCCAACAATAGCGTGGCGGCAACGGTGAATAAGGTCGAGCAGCAAAAGGAGCAGGACGCCCAGCAGTCCGGAAAGCCCGGTAGCTCGGATACTTCTGGCTCCGGCTCGGATTCATCGAGTTCGGGCGGCGGCTCTGGGTCGGGTTCCTCTACCGGAGGGCCTGGAAACGGCGGCTCGACGGGCGGCAACACTGACAACGATGCAAACTCCGGCGGCCTTTCCGCTGCTGAGGAAGAGAGCATTCACAGTTGGCTTGTGACCAAGTACAACATGCTCGACGGCTATGTTTCTCGTGCCAATGACGTGGTCTCGACCTATAACTCTACGGGAGATCCCAGACCGTGCGACAGCCTGGTCGGGGAGATGTTTGTTATTCGAGCTGAGTTCGGTCGTCAGACATTCTCGCCCCGGTCAAAGTGGTATCAGCAGTATGCCAATCTGTGGGGCTGTTACACCAACCTATGTCAATGGGTCGGCCATTACGGCGATGATGACGTCGCGCTCGGTAACTTCAACAATAACGTGGCGGCGCTTGCCCTATGATGACCGATCTTGCATCCACCACACCACAATCGCTCGGTCGCGATCCCATGGTCGGCCTGCGCCTGGCGCGTGTCGACGGGTTTGAGCCGGCCATTGCGCTCGGTCAGGACGAACTGCCTGCCTATCTGCGTCGTTTTACGATGCTGTTTGCCGACGATGCCACCATGCGCCGTGGCGGTATCGGCCGCGTGACGCGTGCCGTCAACGCCCAAGGCGAGGCCGTGGCACTCAAGCAGCTCATCTTGCCGACGCGCGATGAGTTTGACGACGATGCCGCTCACGAGGCGCTGGTCGCCAAGTTCAAGGCGGCGTTTCGCGAGGAATACGAATGCCATCGCGCCCTTTCGGGCCTTAAGGGCTTTCCCCGCCTCTATGGCTGGGGCGAGGTCGACGGTGTGCCTGCAATTGTCATGGAATGGGTCGAGGGCGAGACGCTTGCCCGCTTGCGTTCGCGACTCGCCGTGGACGATGCCGGACGCCTGTCGCCGCTTGTGGCGGCGCGTCTGGGTCGCGACCTGTTCGATCTGCTCTGCCGTATGAGCCTGGTGGGCGAGGGCTTTGTCCATCGCGATATCTCGCCCGCTAATATTATGGTGCGTACGGCGCGCCTGCCGCTTGACCGGCAGCTTGCCGAGGGCGCCTTTGACCTGTGCCTGATCGACTTTGGCTCGTCGCTGGCGCTCGAGCCTGCGTCGGCCGTGGCCGGTACCGGCGGCAAGGCGTCGTTTACGGAGCGTTATGCCACGCTGCGTCGCGCGACGGTTGCCTATGCCCCGCCCGAGATGCTCACCGACGATATTCCCGATCTGCGCGCTTTGCGTATGTCGCCGGCGATTGACGTCTATGCCGCGGCAAGCACGGTTTACGAGCTCATTGCCGGCGTCGCGCCATACGAAGCCGCGCCGAGCACTTCGGGCACCTCGGGTTCGCGCAAAAAGACGCGCGACATCGCGAGCCCCTACCGTCTCAAGATGGACACGCGGCCCGGCTATCCCATTGGTGCCCATGCGCCCGGTTGTGATTTGACTCAGCTGCTTCGTCGTGAGCCCGATGTGGCGCTCGCCGCGGCCGAGCAGGCCCAGCAGCTAGGGCTTGAGCCGGATTCCGAAGAGCTACGCGATGCGCTGGCGTTTGTCGATGCCCAGCTGTTCGACGTGGTGATGGCCTGTCTGTCCAGCCATCAAAAAGATCGTCCCGAGCCGGCGGCGGTCGAGGCGGCGCTCTCGGCGTTTTGTGACCACTATGCGCAAAATGTCGGTCGTTCGCTCCGCGGCGAGCCGCTCACGCCGTGCCCCATGGATGCGTCCGGCCGCGCGGTTCGTCGCACGGCGATGATCGGTGCGGCGGTCGTTTGCAGCGTGGTTTGGGCTGTGGTCGTGGTTTCGGCCGCGCTGCTGGCGTCGGGCGCCCGCGTGACGGCGACTTTGGGATCGCTCGTGTGGTCTGGGTCGCTACCGGGTATTATTGCCGCACTGGCGTTGGCACTGCCAGGCATAGCCGGCGTTGTCACGGGGGCATTTGCGCGCAATCGGCGCTCGGGGTTCCTGCAGGGTGTGCTTGCGCTTTCTGCCTGCGAGGTTCCGGTGTTGGTTGTGGCTGCATGTAGCGTATTTTCCCAACGCGCCGTGATGGGCGGCCTTGTTGCCGCTCTGGTTGCAACCTATACGCTTACGTGGTTTTTGCTTGCGATGGGCTTTGCCTTTGAACTTCCCGTTTCGGCACCGCGACGCACAAAAGCCCAGATGGCGACTCCGCTTGCCGGTGGAGCCGCAGCTGCCCGTACTTTTGGCGGACCTGTCGAAGTATCGTCCGATTCTATTTCTACGACCAAGGAGGCCTAGGTCATGGCATCTCAAGTTGAGCTCACCCCATGCGGGGCCATGTTTGACATCTTTAAGCGCGCAGCGCATCTGAGCCATATCGAGCTGTGCGGCTTGGTGCTTTCGTCCCGTCCGCTCGCCGACGGCCGCAGCCCGCAGAGCCGAGCCGCCGATCGCTCTTGGGTTTCCCGCTTTATCGTTCGCGCGCCGGTCGGCACGCTTCAGCAGCGCTACTTTGCCGAATACGGTACCTCGGCTGCGCGTATTATGTCGCAACTGGCCCTGCGCCAGCGCAATCCCATGGACTCCACGGCTGTGATCAATATGGTGTGCGGTCCTGCAGGTGAACCGATGGTACGCGCGCTCGAAGAGTGCCACCAGGACACGAATCTCTATCGCAACGCGCTCGATCGCCTGTCCCAGGCGGCGGAACTCATGCCCGCCGAGCGCGCCGAGGCCGTGCTGGTGCTGTTTGTCGCCGTCGGTTGTTCGGCGGATGTGCGGTCCTCGGTGAACTATGCCATCGACTACGCGCACGCGACCTGTGGCGGAGGCACATCCACGCCGCGTTCGCTTGGCATGTCGATGACCGCGGGCGAACGCGAACCCGCCCCGGCGCACCCCTTGGGCTTGCTGCGCGTACAAAACAGTTTTGTCGTGAGCGCCCCGCGCTGGATTCAGCCGAGTGAGCAGGGTGTTGAGATTGGCGCGCTGGCCACTGGTGAGGGCGATATTACCGACGTCGGCGACGATGTCTCGGCCCGCCATGCCCATATCTGGTGCGATGCTCAAAATATCTGGCATGTCGAGGACTTGTCGTCCACCAACGGAACCGTGGTGGTAAACGGGGCCACGCGCGTCTGCATTCAGGTCGAGCCCGGCCGTTCCGCCCAGCTCAATCCCGGCGACGAGCTCAAGCTCGGCGAATCCACTACCTACGCCATTCTCTTCGGTGCCCTCTAGCCGGCAGATAGGGACGTTCCTTTTCTGCCGGCACTTGGGGACACTCCTCGGCGCGCCAGAGCCAGTCGCCCGGGGATGGAGGGGCCATTTTGGCCCTTGGCGGTCAGTCGGGGCGAAACTAGAAGATCTTTCCGATTCGCGGCTGTTCATGCTTGTAGAGCATCTAAAACAATAGGATGTTATTCTGGAATATGCCGGGTGCGTGAACTTGCCTGTCTTAGCCTTAATAAGGTATAGGGGAGTTTGGCTCAGGGGTTCCGTCTTGTTCTTCAGCGCAGTATTGTGGGACAGATTTGCTGAGATTGGCGCCTTACACCGCAGAGCGCACGGAAGGCTCTCGATTTGTGTTCTGGCCCCAGAATACAGGGCCTGATACTTACCAACTGTGGCATGGATGTAACATCTGTAGAAATCAACCCTTTTGTTGTCGACCTTTGTAAGAAAAACACTGCCATCAACTCTTTGGATGACGAAACTAGGGTGCTTGAGGGGAGCCTTTACTCCCCTCTGAGAGATGACTCATGTTTTTCGCTTGTCGTTGTGAATCCTCCGTTACTGCCGATTCCGGATGAGATTCCTTATCCCTTCGTTTGAGATGGAGGACAATCGGGTCTGGATAAAACACTTCGTATTCTTAAGGGTGGCGATACGCATTTAGAGAAAAACGGTAAATACTGCTAATAGGGGTGACGACGATGGTGCAGGGGCGACCCGCGATGCTCTCATCAATACGTCGGATACTTGGGAAATCAGGTCTAGATGCATGTATGATGATGCTGTGTGGCTATTCAATTAATCCGCGTTCCGAATGGGTGCAGGGTATAGCTGCGACATCGTATGCTTTTGACCCGGCGCGATACTCAGATATTTCTGAGGCGGTTGACGAAGTTTATACGCACTATGCCGCGCAAGGCGTTTCGGAAGTTTGCACATCTACGTTACGGGCTTAGGTTTCTTCAAGCGAGCAGGCCGGTTGCGTTATTTCGAGCGATTTTTCTAGTCTAGACGACAAAAGGCAAAGGATTTGATGGGTATAAAACGCGGACGTTTGTGGGCGGATGCTCAAATCTATTGTGGCAATCGGGCGGTTGAAAAAGATATTTCAACCGCCCGATTGCCAGGTTCGTCGGAGGAGATGTCCGATTCCGACTCTCTTGTAGGAAGAGCTTGAGATCGTATTGGCCCAAGGCAATCTTAAAGCAGTCTCATTGGCAAATCTTCGCTCCTGTTGTGTTGAGGTGTAAGGTATCAGTGATTGATGTTTTGTGGCGGGTAGATTGGGGCCTTCCTTGATTCGATGCGTTCTCTCGAGGTTCATCAGAGCAAAAGGGGCTTTCGTCTTCATTGCTATCACGGTGATTGGAACCGCTCTCTCCTATGCCATGCCATACGTGAACGGGAAATTCTTAGATTTTCTTCTCGGTAACCGCAGCGAAAGAGACGCCGTACTCTTCGCGCTCCTGGTTGCGTCAATAGGAGTTTTCTCCACCCTCTTTACTTATTTTGCAGGAACACTTTCCATTCGCATAACCACGAGACTTTCCTTTGATCTTCTCAGGGAGGCCGTCTTGCGTTTTGAAAGAGACGATTACTTGGTGAGTCGGACCATCGATCCAGCCTATACAACGCAACGGATTATTTCCGACTCCAGCGTGGTCTCATCCTTCGTTTTGGCGAATTTTATCAGTGCGCCGCTGTCCATTGTAGCCATTCCCATCGTATTGCTTATCATATGGTCAATTGATTCAACTCTCGCGGTGTTTTCCATCATTCTCCTCATCGTGTATTTCTGTGTAATTACTGGGTTGAGGAAACTTTTGTATAGGGTCACGTATGAGAAGAAAGAGGCGGACAGCGCCTTTTACGCCGCAATTGCATCGCAGCTTAATCAGATTCTCAACATTCAACTGACATCTTCGTACGGCAAGAGCGAACAAGCGCTCGACGCTGGGTTTAAGAGCTATTTTCCCAAAGTTTTGCGCTCCGGAAAGCTATCATATTCTCTGACATCGCTCGATGGTCTTTTCGCAGCGTTGTTTCAAGCGGTGATACTTGTTGTTTCCGGAGTACGAATCATTAACGGAACTATGTCAATAGGCGAGTACACTATCATCGGTACATACTTCGCGGTTCTCTTTAAGACTTTGAAAAGTATGATGTCATTGTTCAAATCCTATCAAGATGCCAAAGCATCATGGGATAGGACGGCTATCGCGACGAGAGAAAAGGAGAGATCGGGGTGGAATCGGACCGATTTAGCTAAACTCGATGAAATAAATGACATTTCGGTATCTGATTTGGAATTCTCGGTTGCCCTTCCAGACGGATCTGTCCGAGAGGTCCTCGGCGGGTTTTCTTTCAAGTTTTCCGGTCCTGGTACATATTGCATAGTTGGGGAAAACGGAAGAGGCAAGACGTCACTTCTTTACTTGATACTCGGGCTATACTCATCGAAAGGCAAAGTAAAATACAACGGCGTGCCAATCGAAGAATGCGACTTGGATTACATACGTGCGAGAGAGATATCGTGCTGCCCACAGTCGTGCTTCGCGCCGGACGAAACGGTGAAAGAGCTGTTAGAGTATTTCGACACGCCCTTTTCTTCCTATCACCGGGGTGTAGATGGCCTACTTTCGCTGGAAAACAGCGTGAAGGAGTTGCTCGGGAAACGTTGCTCCGCGCTTTCGGGCGGTGAGCTGCGCCGAGTGTACTTATGGTCGGCGATTTCACGCAAGTCGTCAGTTTTGGTACTCGACGAGCCCACGACTGGGTTAGACGCTGTAAGCCGCGCCGAGCTTGCGGCCTATGTTAAGCGCAACAAGCAAAGCCAGCTGATCATCGTTGTCTCTCACGATGACGAGATGGTCGGCGCGGTAGAAGGGGTAGTGGATTTAGGCAGCATGTACCAGGGTAAATGATGACAAGTGTAGTGCTACCCAACTGGCAGAGATAACAAAAAGGCGATGCAGATGCACGTAGCATTCAGGCGGTTCGGACTCGGTGCCTTCACGCCATCGCAACGCTTTCAGATATAGTTCTCGTTCTCTTACTAAAGGAAACTTTAGTCTACGTCATCTTGTCGAGACAGAGGTGAAGCGAAGTGTTGTCGCGACGTATCTTATTCCAGGTGGCTCAGTATCAGCGTGAGAATCGCACCAAAGTGTACTTACGATTCTCGTGTCCCACGGACAACATGAGCTGAGCATTGAGGTTCCACCCTTTGCTGCAACTACACGGGGTTGGACGGCAATGAATATGCCGGGCCGCATACCACGCGCAGCGGGGGTCCATGTCCCAGTATGTTGCCTACAGCAGCCTCGATGTCCACGCACACATCATCTCTGCCTTCGCGTTCAATCCATTTGCCGGAGAGTGCGAGGGTTGCCAGGCCGTAGAATTCGAGCCGAACAAATGAAATGCGGTATCAGCGCATAGGATTAAACTGACGATTGCTTTGCACTGAGAATACGCTTGGAAAGCCGCTATGGGTGGCGGCCCGGGTTAAATAGAGAAGCCCGTCCGATCACTTTCATGTGGCGAACGGTCGGGCTTCTTATTCCACTTGCCAATGCTCGGCTCATATTGGAAGAAAGCTACGCTAATGTTTGCGTGACACTCCTATTTTCTCCGAAGAAAGAGTCGGATAATGAAGAATAGAATTAAAAAAGGTGCCAGATATAACGCAAGTATAAAGGCTAATCCAACGAGACCTTGCAATAATGGCATAACTCCTCCCAGACACGAGATTTTGGTATTTGTTCCCATCTTATTCTGAATTGGACCAAATAGTTCCTAGCCACAAAACTACTCGTCAACTGGATCGCACCAATCTGCTGGCAAAACACAGCTTGATTCTTTATCGACATAGCACCAATCCGCAACAGGGCACTCGGCGATGTCGTAAAAATTGCATATATCAACTCCAAGACAACAAGGCTCAACGGGAGGATGTTCATTTGAACCAACAGGATGGATATGCTTCATAACAGCTCCTCACCTTAATCCAATTAGAGACTACGTTTGATCAATGCCACAGTGATCTACAACGCAGATGCTGCCGCCATCCATGTCATAGTCGCAGTAATCGTATGCACCACAGCCATCTGCTTTATCATAAACAGTACAGATGTCAGTAATGCCCAAGAGGCAGTCAAAAGACATCGGCTTCACGCCTGCCTCGTCGCCACTTCCTGGATTAATCGGATGAATATGCTTCACGACTACCTCCCTTTGAGTGCAGAAAAACCTCAATATTGTGTATAACAAACCAAGATGTCTAGTTCACCATATTTCTAGAATGGTTTCGGCGAACGTAGCAATAAGCTTCGCAGACGGTAATCAGAAGAACGAACACCTCCACAATGGTGACAGCAATGCGCTGAACCGCTTATTCCGATACAGTAGCTTCTCGTTGATTTTTCTCCTGCGAAGATGAGTGGCGGGAAATAAGGTCAAGGTTGATTTCCGATCTCAGCCGAACACTTTGAGCGGATAGGCCGTTCCCGCAGCTAGCCGAACGCCCCCGAGGCCC
>NZ_JBCOIG010000033.1:0-13435 GCF_040926405.1 Collinsella aerofaciens | reverse complement strand
CGGTGAAGTTCACGCGCAAGTTCACGCTCTCCAACCTGGGCGGCGCTGCGAGCAAGGACTTCACCTACACCATCGCGGAGAAGCCGGGCACGGAGCCGGGCATGGTCTACGACACCCATGCGCTCATCTACAAGGTGACGGTCGCGGACGATGGCACCGGCTCGCTGACGGCCACACCGCAGGTAACGAGTGGAGACAAGACCTTCACGAACACGTACCACCCGAAGGAGACCTCGGTAACGCTCAAGGCGACGAAGCGCTTCACGGGTGGCGAGCTCGCAGGGGGCGACTTCACGTTCCAGCTGCTCGACAAGGATGGCAACGTGATCCAGACCGTCCAGAATGACAAGGACGGCAAGGTCGCCTTCCAGGCAATCAGCTACGACACGCCGGGCGATCACGACTACACCATCAAGGAGGTTGCCGGCAACGACCCGACCGTCGTGTACGACACGAAGGACGTGAAGGTCCACATCAAGGTCTCCGATGAGAAGGGCGAGCTAAAGGCGACCGCCACCTACGACGGCGAGGCCGACGTTCCGACCTTCACCAACTCGAAGCCGACGACGGACGTTGCCGTCGAGGCGACGAAGATCCTCACGGGCAAGGACCTGACGGCCGACGCGTTCACCTTCGGCCTGTACGACCAGGCCGGCAACGAGGTCGCCAAGGGCACCAACGACCGGGGCGGCAAGGTCGAGCTGGCCGTCAAGAACCTGAACCTGGGCGAGTACGACTACACGCTCAAGGAGGAGAAAGCCGGCCAGACCGTCGACGGCGTGGCCTACGACGCCAAGGAAGTCAAGGTCCACGTCAAGGTAGAGCAGAACCAGGGCGACAACAACAAGACGAAGGTGACCGTCACCTATGACGGTGCCGCTACGGCTCCCACCTTCAACAACACCTACGACGCAAAGGGTTCCGTAATCCTGACGGCGACCAAGACCATCAAGGTTGCGGACGGCTTCGACCACACGACGAAGCCCGCGGACGGCGAGTTCACCTTCGACCTGAAGGACGCTGCCGGCAACGTGCTCGACACCGCGAAGAACGATGCAAACGGCAAGGTCAGCTTCACGCGCGAGTTCCAGCTCTCCGACTTGGACGGCGCCGCGAGCAAGGACTTCACCTACACCATCGTGGAGCAGCCGGGCGCGGAGCCGGGCATGGTCTATGACAGCCATCCCCTCACCTATACGGTGACGGTCACGGACGGCGGGAACGGAGCACTGAATGCGAAGGCGATCGTGACGAGCGCATCCGGCTCGGATACCTTCACCAACACCTACCAGCCGGCCGCGACCGGCCTGGCCCTCGGTGCGCAGAAGAGCTATGTGAAGAAGGACGACAACACGCCGATCGTCCCCAAGTGCGGCGAGTTCACCTTCGATGTGTACGAGGGCAACCTGACGGCTGAGCAGCTTGCCGGGGCCAAGCCCGTCCGGACCGCGACCAACGGCGCGGACGGAAGTGTTAACTTCGACGCCTTCTCCTACGCGAAGCCGGGCACGCACGAGTACACCATCGTGGAGCGGAAGGGTGATCTGGCCTACGTGACCTACGACGCCGCGGTGCACCATGCCGTGGTGACGGTTGCGGACAATGCCGGCACGCTGCAGGCGAGCGTCGCCTACGACGGCACGAATGTCACGAAGCCCAGCTTCACCAACACCTACGAGGCACAGGCGACGGACTCCGGCGCGATCGCCCTCACCAAGAGCGTTGACGTGCACGACGGCAGCTATCAGCTAAAGGCGGGAGACTTCGCCTTCGAGCTGGTGGGGTCTGACGGCTCGGTGATCCAGACCCAGAAGAACGATGCGCACGGCAAGGTTGCCTTCGACAAGCTGACCTTCGACCATGCGGGCACCTTTATCTACACGGTCCGCGAGGTGCAGCCGACGGACGACGCGCCGGGCGTGCCGGGCGTGACCTACACCGGCAAGACGTACACCCTGACCTATGTGGTGGCAGACAACAACGACGGCAAGCTGGTGGTGGAGAGCTCCACGGCGAAGCCGAGCGAGGGCACCGAGAACGGCGTAACCCCCAACACCATGACGTTTGCGAACAGCTACCAGCCGCGCGCGATCTCCTACCAGATTTCCGGCACCAAGGTGCTTAAGAACGCCGACCCGGCCACCACGCGGACGCCCGCCAATGGCGAGTTCACGTTCGCGCTGATTGACGTGGCCACCGGGCAGGAGATTGACCGGACCACGAACGTGGGTAGCGCGTTTACCTTCAAGGCCATCTCGTACACTGCGACTGGTTCGCATGCGTACCAGGTGAAGGAGGTTGCGGGCCAAGATGGCACCATCACTTACAGCGATGCGGTGTTGGATGTGACGGTGAGCGTGACCGACGACGGCAGCGGCCAGCTGACCGCGACGGCGAACAAGACGGCTGCAGATCTGACCTTCACCAACGCCTACACGCCGACGGCAACGACGGCGACGATTACCGGAACGAAGGCTCTGACCGGCCGCGACCTGGCCAAGGGTGAGTTCTCCTTCGACCTGAAGGACGCCGACGGTAACGTGGTGCAGACGGTGCAGAACGGCGCCGACGGTACGTTCGGCTTCGCGCCGCTGCAGCTGGACAAGGTGGGGACGTACGTCTACACCGTGTCCGAGCGGGCAGGGGCGACGGCGAACGGCGTCACCTACGACACGACGGTCTTTACCGCGACGGTGACGGTGACGGAGGATGCGGAGACGCACGCGCTGGAGGCGCAGGTTGCCTACAGCACGGGCGGCAAGGCTGCGGATGCGGTGACGTTCAGCAACAGCTACGCGCCGGCCGCGACTGAGGTGAAGCTGGGGGCTTCCAAGGTGCTGAGCGGCGAGGACCTGAAGGAAGGGCAGTTCTCCTTCCAGCTGAAGGATGCCGACGGCAAGGTGCTGCAGACCGCAAAGAACGCGGCGGACGGCACGGTGGGCTTCGAGGCGATCTCGTACGACAAGCCCGGAACGTACGCCTACAGCATCTCCGAGGTGGACGACGGTCAGAAGAACGTGACGTACGACGCGGCCGAGCACCGGGTAACGGTGACGGTGACGGACGACGGTGCGGGCCATCTGGTGGCGACGGTAACCTATGACGGCGCCGTGGCGCCGGTGTTCAAGAACACGTACACGCCGCCGACCACCCCGCCGACGGAGCCGCCCACCAATCCGCCGAGCAAGTCACCGGTGCCGAAGGAGGAGAAGCCGGGTCTGCCGTATACGGGCGATACCAGCTTGTCGCCGATGGCCCTGGGTGGCATCGCGGGCGGCGCGGTGGTGCTGATCGCCGCAGGCGTTATCCTGCGGCGCCGGAACCGGTAGCTACGGCGGCCGAGAAGGGCTTTGATTGAGGGCGGGTGGTCGCAGGGCACGGCCGCTCGCCCTTTTTGGTGAAAGGCTATGTTAACCCACCGTTTGCACGTCCGGCTCCAGATGGAACTCGTACTCCGGCTCCATCATCTTCTTCCGGATCTTTTCGTAGCGCCCGTCGTCGAGCTGCTCGCGCATGAGCGACGTCCTGTCCCCGACGCGTGCGGCCTCGCGCAGCCATCTGAACCACATCAGGCAGCTGTGGAGCCTGCGGGTCGATACGCCCTTGAACCTCTCGAGGAAGTGGCCGAGCGAACCCTGCGCTTCAGCATCCTCTGGACCGTGTCCCGCTCGTACCCGGTGAGCCTGCCGTGGGTCCTTGGGACCGCCCTCGCGGCGCCCTTCCCGCCCTTTCCGGACATGGCGTCCTCCGATCTCCCGGGGCCGGCCGATCCGGCCCTCAGGGTATCGGATTCCCAAATTTATCCGTATATGTGCGGATGAATGCGGGAGGCGTTCGGATGAAGTTGTATTCAAGGAAAGAGACTGACCCTTTGTCGCATTCCGTGCGGGTTATATGCAGGTATGCCTGCGCACGCTATCATGTATGGGTTAGACCGCAACTATGTACCTCATACGCGAAGGGATGCGCATGTATCTGAAGATCGACATGTTCTAGCTGGGCTTACCCCCGCAGCGGCGCCCCGCGCCCCATCAATTCTGCCGATTTTCGCCTTCACGCATATAAAGGAGTCCGTCATGCGCGACAAGCTCGAAAAGATCATCAAGGCCTACGAGGAGCTCGAGAAGAAGCTTTCCGACCCGGCCGTCGCCTCCGATATCAAGGAGTTCACGCGTCTCAACAAGGAGTACGCGCACCAGTCCGACCTCATTGCCGCCTCGCGCGAGTACATCGGCGCGCTCGATGACATCGAGGCTGCCAAGGAAATGCTGCACGATACCACCGATGCCGATGAGAAGGAGATGCTCCAGATGGACATCTCCGAAAACGAGGCCAAGCTTCCCCAGCTCGAGGAAGACATCAAGTACATGCTCATCCCGAGCGACCCCAACGACGACAAGAACACCATCGTCGAGATCCGCTCCGCCGCCGGTGGCGACGAGGCGGCCATCTTCGCCGGCGACTTGTACAAGATGTACCAGCGCTTTTGCGAGTCGCGCGGCTGGAAGACTACCGTGCTCGATTCCAGCCCCAGCGAGGCCGGTGGCTTTAAGTCCATCGAGTTCAAGGTCGAGGGCGACCGCGTCTACTCCGTCATGAAGTTCGAGTCCGGCGTGCACCGCGTCCAGCGCGTTCCCAAGACTGAGTCCCAGGGCCGCATTCAGACCTCCACGGCTACCGTCGCCGTACTTCCCGAGGCCGAGGAGATCGACGTCCAGATCAACCAGTCCGACCTGCGCATCGACACCTACTGCGCCTCCGGCCCTGGCGGTCAGTGCGTTAACACCACCTACTCCGCCGTGCGCATCACCCACCTGCCCACCAACACCGTGGTGCAGTCGCAGGAGCAGCGTTCCCAGATCCAGAACCGCGAGGTCTGCATGCAGATGCTGCGCGCCCGTCTGTACGAGATGGAACTCGAGAAGCAGCAGGCCGAGCTCGGTGCCGAGCGCCAGAGCCAGATCGGCCACGGCAACCGTTCCGAGAAGATCCGTACCTACAACCAGCCCCAGGACCGCGTGACCGATCACCGCATCGGTTTCAACTCCACCTACAACGGCGTCCTTCTGGGCGATCAGCTCGGCACCGTCATCGAGGCGCTCGCCGCCGCCGAGCGAGCCGAGAAGCTGGCACAGGCTGTGTAGGTTCCGCCGTTCTACCGAACGGCGGACCAGCCGACGCTGCGCGGGCCGCATTTGG
Organism: Collinsella aerofaciens; assembly: GCF_040926405.1. Taxonomy (GTDB): domain Bacteria; phylum Actinomycetota; class Coriobacteriia; order Coriobacteriales; family Coriobacteriaceae; genus Collinsella. Next base: position 8,236 of record NZ_JBCOIG010000033.1, on the reverse strand, counting down.
ACAATCTGACGTTCAACTTCAAGGGCGCGACCAGAAGGTCAGCGCCCTTTCGTTTCACGTCACCTTGTCTCAAATGCGACCCGCTCGCTGTCCGTCCTCTACATGCGGCGTTGCCTTGCTCCGGATGCGGTATGCTCAACCTGCGGCGCCTTAGAGGTAGTCATTGGGGACGTTCTTAAATGACTAGGTTGGGTAAATTACTTTTCGAGTTTATTTAATCTGTTTTGTTAGAAATTAAGCTGCCTACCTGCTCAAAGTAATTAATAGCATTCATCTGCTATTGAAAATATTGCTCAAAAAATCGTCCAAGAAGTCGCAGTGCATTTTTTGATGAGTCGCGCGTCAAGTGATTTGGTATGTTCTTGGTTAGATATTGGTCAGTTTTTGGGCAACCTTGCCAAAAGCTTGACGAATGCAAATCTGGACGTCGGCGAATGAACACTTTGAGCGAGCTCGGTGCAAAATTCTGGGCTGATTCTCGATAATCGCTTCCAATCGTCCCTTGCCGCGTGCCACCCTCGCGTACAATCTGCTCCGACATTCGCGCGCCGCCCGGCGCTTAAGAGGGGAGGACCCCATGGCAAACGAGATCTGGACCATCAAGCGTTGTCTCGAGTGGACCAAGGAGTACCTGGCCGAGCGCGGTGAGGAGCATCCCCGTCTTTCTGCCGAGTGGCTGCTGTGCGCGGCCACGGGCCTGGCGCGTATCGACTTGTATATGCGCATGGACGAGACGCTCGACGCATCGCAGCTCGAGACCATGCACGCGGCGGTCGTCCGTCGCGCGAAGGGCGAGCCGCTGCAGTACATCACCGGCAGCACGCAGTTTCGCATGATCGACGTCGCGTGCGCCCCCGGTGTGCTCATTCCGCGCCCCGAGACCGAGATGCTCGTCGAGGAAGTCCTCAATTATCTGGATGCCGAGGTGCTGAGCCCCGAGGCTGCTGCCCGTCAGCGTGTTGAGCTGCCTTGGAACGATGAGGTCGAGCAGGCCCGCAAAGCCGAGGCGGCGCTGGCTGACGAACGCGCGGCCGCCGAGCGCCGTGCCGCCAACCTGACGGCCGCCGATGAGGCTGCGCTGGGTAGCGACGTGCTCGGTAGCCGCGCCTATGCCGAGGAACTGGCCGACCGCGAGGCCGAGGAAGCCGCCGCGCAGGCAGCAGAAGCCGAAGCGGCAGAAGCAGAGGCCATGGAAACCCCCGAGCCCGAGCTCGACGAATACGGCATCGCCATTGAGGACAACGACCAACAGGCGACTCCCGCGCAAGATGCCGCCGAGGCTAACGTATCTGCCCCAACCGAGCCCTGCACTGCCCGCGTTCTCGAGGTCGGCTGCGGCACGGGCTGCATTTCGCTCTCCCTTGCCTGGGAGCGCCGCGGCCACGTTACCTGCACCGCCACCGATATCGAGCCGCGCGCCATCGATCTGGCCACCAAAAACCGCGACGCCCTCGGCCTCACGGCAGATGAGGTTGCCTTTAGCCTCACCAACCTGGTGAGTTCCATTCCCCGCGAAGAGTGGGGCACCTTTGATGTGCTCGTCTCCAACCCGCCTTACATCCCGACCGACGTCATGCGCTCGCTGCCGCACGAGGTCAAGGACTTTGAGCCCGACCTGGCGCTCGAGGGCGGCGCCGACGGCCTCGATATTTTCCGCCGCCTGCTCAATGCGGCGCCTTACATGCTGCGCGCCGGCGGCCTGTTTGCCTGCGAGCTCTACGAGGGTGCCCTCGATGCCGCGGCCGAGCTCTGTCGCCAGGCAGGCCTTTCGGACGTGCGTATCGTCCATGACCTCACCGATCGCCCCCGCATCGTCCGAGCCATCGTCACCGAGCCCAAACAGCGTATTTAAGCTGAATTAATAGACATTTGCGCAAGTTTGTCCTTGCAATATACCGTAAAACTTCTACTATAGAAGGAGAAAGGTATGTCAAATCAGCTGCATCGGTACCGTATCGTGCTTGATTACATTGAACCTTGGCTTGATGAGCAGGATGAAGCTACGCTGAAGCAGATTTATGCAGACCTTTTGGTGCTCGAGAAGGAAGGTCCCAGCCTTGGTCGTCCGCTGGTTGACCGCGTAAAGGGCTCGAAGCTTCATCATTTAAAGGAGCTGAGAGTGACGTCGTGTGGTGGGCAGGTGATTCGCATCCTCTTCGCCTTTGACCCCAAGCGCCAGGCGGTATTGCTATTGGCGGGTGATAAGTCGCGAGCGGGATCGTCAAGGGCAAAATGGAACGGCTGGTATGCGATCAACATTCCAAAGGCCGAGCAAATATACCGTCGCCACGTAAGGAGGCTCGATCGAGATGGAACTGCATGAGTATATGGAATCTCGCGGGATAACACGCGACTCCATTACCGCCGAGCAGGAGAGGACTCGCGATCGTATCGAAGCCTATAAGCTTGCTCAGATTCGCAGGCTAAAAGATCTAACACAGGCGTCGGTCGCCCAATCGATGGGCGTTTCTCAAAAACGCGTATCCGAGCTCGAGCGTGGGGAATTGGGTTCGATGAGGCTTGACACGCTGAGCAGGTACGCAGAGAGCCTCGGCGGAAAACTGGTTGCAAGCATCGAGTTTCCCGATCGTACCGTTACGCTTGCGCGCTAAAAATCTTCAATTAACCCCCTCACTTTCACCGACTACAAGAGCCGCTCACCAAACCAACATGCGCTCTGGGCAAATAGGTTGAACGTTTCGTGCGAGAATGCCCCTCAGTAAACAAACTTGCACCAGAGCGTAAGGGGCTGGCATACACATGCAGACAGTCTATCGGGTATTCGAGGGAGCGCGTGAGCCGCATCGGCTTGCCGTCGAGCGCGCGGCCGAGGTGCTCGGCCGCGGCGGCCTGGCCTTGATTCCGACCGAGACCGTCTACGGTGTCGCCGTGGCAGTCAACGCCTTCTCGGGCGCCGTGCCCCAAGATACAAGCGAATTCCCATCGTGGCCGCGCGATCCGCAGGCTGCCGTCAATGGCGCCGCAGTTCCTGCGCTCGGCACCGGCTATCGCCGTATCTTCACTCTCAAGCAACGTGAGCTCACGCAAACCGTCGCTTGGCTGGTCGATGGCGTCGAAGCACTCGACCGCTATGGCGTGGATATCCCGGAAGATGCCCGCGTACTCGCGCGACGATGCTGGCCGGGAGCCCTGACTATCGTGGTCAAGGCAGCCCCCTGCGTGCCGACCTTTATGCGCGCTGCCGACGACACCGTGGCCCTGCGCGCTTCGGCCTCTCCCGTGGTCCAAGCGCTCATCCGCGCCTGCGGCAGTCCCCTTGCCTGCACGAGCGCCAACACGCACGGCGCGCCTTCGCCGGCAAGCTTTGCCGCCGTCGAGGGCCGCATCCTGGAGGGGGTCGATGTTGCCGTCGACGCCGGTGAGACCCCGTGTCGCTACGCCTCGACCATCGTGTCGTTCCAGCACGGCGGGCTCCAGATCCTGCGCCAAGGCGCACTTCCCGCATCAGAGATCGAGCGGGTCCTGTCCGACCCGATGCAATAGAAGGGTGTAAGCGATGTCGTTGAATCTGGGCAGCCTGGGCATGGAAGATGCCTCGTTTAACTTTGGCGGTTCCTACATCATGGCGCTCGACTGCGGCACTACCTCGGTACTCGCGGCCATTGTCGACGAATACGGCTGCATCGTTGCCCAGGCGCGTCGTAGCGTCAAAACCAGCTTCCCGCGCCCCGGCTGGGTGGAGCAGGATCCCACGGAGGTGCTTGCCAGCCAGATCGGCGTGATGATGGAGGTTCAGTTTAAGAGCGGCATCCATTCCGATCGCATCGCCGCCATCGGCATCTCCAACCAGCGCGAGACCACGGTGGTCTGGGACCGCGTGAGCGGCCAGCCCATCTATAACGCCATCGTATGGCAGTGCCGTCGTACCGCGCCGGCGATCGACGCGTTGGTTGAACAGGGTTGCGAGGAGCTGGTGCGCTCCCGCACGGGACTTACGCTTGACCCGTATTTCTCGGCCTCCAAGGTGCAGTGGATTCTCGACAACGTCGACGGCGCACGCGAGAGCGCGGCGGCGGGCGACCTCATGTTTGGCACCATCGACACTTGGCTCATCTACAACCTCACCGGCGGCCAGGTCTTTGCCACCGACTACACCAATGCCAGCCGCACGGCACTCTTTAATATCCATACGCTCGATTGGGACGACGACCTGCTGGCGCTCTTTGACGTTCCACGTTCCATGATGCCCGAGGTTCGCTGGAGCTCGGGCGACTACGGCCGCGTCGCGAGCGACATCATGACCAACATGCCGCCCATCATGGGCGTGGCGGGCGACCAGCAGGCATCGCTGTTCGGCCACTGCTGCTTCTATCCCGGCCAGACCAAAAACACCTATGGCACGGGCTGCTTTATGCTCATGAACACCGGTGACGAGATCGTCGAATCCAAGAATGGCCTGGTCTCCACCATCGGTATCGCTGCGGACGGCAAAGTCAGCTATGCGCTCGAGGGCTCTATTTTTGCCGCCGGTTCAACGATGAACTGGCTTCGCAACAACATGGGCATCATCTCGAGTGTGAGCGAGTCGGCACAACTCGCCGCTTCGATTAGCGACAACGAGGGCTGCTACTTCGTTCCCGCCTTTGCAGGTTTGGGTGCTCCCTGGTGGGACCCGCATGCCCGCGGTATCGTGTGCGGTCTGACCGGCGCCTCGAGCCGTGCGACCATCGTACGTGCCGCCTGCGAATCCATGGCATATCAGAGCTACGACGTGCTGCGCGCCATGGAGCAGGACGTGGGGCTTTCGATTGAGCGCCTGTCTGTCGATGGCGGTGCCTCGCGCAACGAGTTCATCATGCAATTCCAGGCCGACCTGCTGGATATCCCCGTGCTGCAATGCGAGACGGTGGAGACCACGGCAATCGGTGCCGCGTACTTGGCGGGTCTTGCCGTCGGCTATTGGGAAGACCTTGAAGAGCTGGAGCAAAATGCCCAGATCGTTAGGACCTTCCTTCCCCATATGTCCGCCGAGCGTCGCGAGCAAAACCTTGCGGGCTGGCGTGATGCAGTCAAGCGCTCGCTCAGTACCGCACAGTAGGGCTGCGATGGGCTGCTCGATACAACAAACCGCTAAACTTATGCATGGCGTGCGGCGGCAACATTGCTGCGCGCCTTGTCAGCAAGGCCGTTTTGCGGCTGCAACGAAAGGGGCAATCAACCCATGACCGTCACCTACGATGCGTCCCGTGTGACGCTTGTCGATCATCCGCTCGTCCAGCACAAGCTGTCGATCCTGCGCGACAAAAACACCGGCACCAACCAGTTCCGCCAGCTCGTGCGCGAACTCGCGCTTTTTGACGGCTACGAGGCCATGCGCGACCTGCCTATGGAAGACGTCGAGGTCGAGACCCCCATCACTACCGCCACGTTCAAACAGCTCGCCGGCAAGAAACTCGCCATCGTGCCCATCCTGCGTGCGGGCCTTGGCATGGTCGACGGCATTCTCGACCTGGTGCCCTCCGCTCGCGTAGGCCACATCGGTATGGAACGCGACGAGGTTACCCATGAGCCGCATGAGTATTACTGCAAGATGCCCAAGGATATCGACCAGCGCATCTGCCTGGTCGTCGACCCCATGCTCGCCACGGGCGGTTCGGCCGAGATGGCCATCAGCTACCTGCGCGAGCGCGGTGTCAAGGACATCCGCATGCTGTGCATCGTCGCTGCCCCCGAGGGCCTCAAGTCGCTGACCGAGAAGGACCCAGATGTGCATATCTATACCTGCGCTATCGACGACCATCTCAACGAGGCTGCCTACATCGTTCCCGGCCTGGGCGACGCCGGCGATCGCATCTACGGCACGCTTTAGTCGCTGGGCTAAGACGGCCGCGGCTGCAAATTGGAAGAAATGGTGCGCGCGGGCAAGTAGAAGACGCCTGTGCGCACCTTTAGTTAATGGACGTTTTGCCCTGCAGGGTTCGAGAAAAACGTATTACCGTACCTGCGGCATAAAGAAGGTCTTAAGAAAACGAACAGGTGCGTATTAACCGATGCTTTTTCGGTTGTACTTTAGCGATTGGCTCGTACAATAGTCACCAATGTTTGGCGGGAACTGTTCTGTGAGGCGTTAAAAAAGGAAAGTGAGGACGCCAATGTTTCAGATAGCCGATCTGCTCGCTATCGTTGCAGGCGCCATCGCGGGCGCGGTCGCCTTTCTTCCCTTTGTCTTTACGCTCAAGCCGGTTCTTGACGATAAGCAGAATGCGGACATGCTCAAGGGTATGGTGAGTCTGGCGGTCTCGGCGATCGCCCTGCTCGTCTTTACCTTGGTTGTGTTTGTGTTGTTCGGAGAGGCATTTCGCATGTTCCTCCTGGGCGAGGCGATCGGCTTTGTGGCCTTTATGGCCGCCTGCACAGTTCGTGTCGCCAAGGCGCTGCGAGATCCTCATGAGGTCGAAAGGTAAGTCGTGGAAATTTTTGAAAAGCTGCCTGATGAGATTAATCATCTGGTCAGCGAGTTCAGCTCCACCCCTGTCGTGGGCGATCTGAGCTGCGGCATCACGCAGTACTCGTTTTGGCTGATCGTCTCCACGATCGTGCTCCTGATCGTCCTGGCCGTGTTCAAGAAGAAGCAGACCCTGGTTCCCAAGGGCTTCTTCGTCAACGGTTTCGAGTACATCATCGAGTACGTCGAGAACGATATCGGCAAGGGCGTCGTGGGTGAGAACTGGAAGAAGCACTTCCCGTTCCTGTGCTCGCTTTTCCTGTTCATCCTGATCAATAACATGATCGGCCTGATCCCGGGAATGAAGCCCGGCACCGGCGCAATCGGCTCCACCGCCGCGCTCGCCATCTTCGCCTTCGTGTACTTCATCTACTACGGATGCAAGGCTCACGGCGTGATTGGCTACATCAAGAGCCTCGCCCCGCAGGGCGTGAGCTTCCCGATGAACGTGCTCGTGTGGGTCGTCGAGCTCTTCTCGACCTTCCTGCGCCTCATCACGCTCGCCGTCCGTCTGTTCTGCAACATGTTCGCAGGACACGTGGTCATGGGCTCGTTCGCCATCATGGCGAGCATGTTCATGCAGCCGCTGCTTCAGCAGGTTTCCGCGGCCCACGCCGTCGGCGCCCTGCCTTCGCTGGCCTGGCTTGCCATCCTCATCCTGATCTATGCGATCGAGCTTGTGGTCGGCGCCATCCAGGCTTACGTCTTCACGGTCCTTACCGCCGTGTATGTCTCCGAGGCAGAGGAGGTCGCGGAGGAGGAGTAGTCTTCCGTTCGCGCCTTAAAGGTAAGGCAATTCGTTAAACCGCCGGTGCCCGTACCCATGGAGCCCGGCAGTTATAAAAAGGTTATCCTGCGTGAAATAAGACACGCACGACAAAGGAGGAATCGTGGGAGTTATCGGTTACGGTCTCGGTGTTATCGGCGCTGGTCTTGCTATCGGCCTGTCTGCTCTGGGTGCTACGGGTGCTATGGCCCGTCAGCCTGAGGTCCAGGGCCGCGTGTTCACCGTCTTCATCATGGGCTCCGCTTTCGGCGAGGCTCTGGCTCTGATCGGCTTCGTTGTCGCGCTGATCGTTAAATAGCACGGAGCGTCAAGTATGAATCTTTCATCCCAGAAGAGCGCGATCGCACTCTCCGCGTCCGCGGCCGCGCTGCTTATGCCGGTTTCCGCGTTCGCCGAGGACGGCGCTGCCGGTGCGGACATCCTCATCCCTAAGATGGCGGAGTTCATCCCGGCGCTTATCGCCTTCCTGATCATCTGGATCGTGCTGGCAAAGGTCGCCCTGCCGGGCATCATGAAAACCATGGAGGAGCGCGGCAAGAAGATCGAGGAGAGCCTCGACGAGGCCGAGAAGACCAAGCAGGAGGCTATCGCCAAGCGCGCTGAGTCCGACTCGATCGTCACCGACGCCCGTCGTCAGGCTGCCGACATCGTTCTCGAGGCCCGTAAGGACGCCGAGTCCGAGCGCGCCCGTATCATCGAGGCTGCTCACAAGGAGGCCGAGGAGATCATCGCCAAGGCCCATACGACCGTCGAGGACGAGCGCAAGTCCATTTACGCCGGTGCCGCGAGCTCCATCGCCGACCTGTCCGTTGCCGTCGCCACCAAGATCGTGGGCGAGGCACTCGAGGACGATGCCGAGCAGAAGAAGCTCATCGAGCGCTACATCCAGGAAGCAGGTAGCCTGAATGCCGACTAGCCGCTATCAGGACAAGGTGCTCGAGACCTACGCGCGCTCCCTTCTGGAAGCCGCTAAGGCCGAGAAC
>NZ_JBCOIG010000032.1:2049-14758 GCF_040926405.1 Collinsella aerofaciens | reverse complement strand
ATCATGCTTCACCCTCAAATCAACGCGCATAAAGAAAGCCTCCCATTTCTCATGTCCAAGAAATGGGAGGCAGTTCACCCCTGTGGGCGGCGGGCTTTTCGTGTCAAAGGGTGTGTCGGGAGGACCTATGCAGACGGGTATGTATGCGATTAGCGAGATGGCGAGCTTGTTTAACGTTTCGCGCCAAACGCTCATCTACTACGACAAGATCGGTCTGTTTAAACCCGCCGTGGTTAACGAAAAAGGCTACCGTTTCTATTCGTCCACGCAGATCCCGCTCATGCGTCTGATCTGCATGCTGCGCGACTTGGGACTGGAACTCGATGAGATCGATCGCCTGACCTCGACGTTCGACATTGGAGAGATGACCGATCACCTGCGCTCGCGGGTGCAGGCGCTCGACGAGCAGATTGCCGGGCTCAAAGCCGAGCGCGCGAGCGTGCAGGAGCGGCTGAGTTTTTACGACGAGGCGGTCTATTGGCGCGAGCGCGAGGGCAAACCGGAGCTCAAGCAATTCGAGCGCCGCTACGTGGTCTTTGAGGAGTTCCCGAGCGATATCGAGCGTGGCCGCTCGATGCTGCACCCCACGCTCATGCGGGCGATTCTGCGCATGCGTGCGCTCACGGGCACACGCCCCATGCGCGGTTGGGGCGCCATGCTGCGTTGCGAGGCGCTGCATTCCGACGACCCCATCGCCGGTGCCGGTTCCTTTGCCGTGTTGCCGCGTGGTGCCGAGGAAATACTGCCGAGCGATCCTGCCGAGCTGGCGGAGATTGGCGTCGAGGTGCTGCCCGAGGGCACGTACCTGTGCATGAGTCGCTGGGGCATGCCGTACGAGCCCGAGGGTATCCGCGCCATCGTGGCCTGCATGGACAGGCACGCGCTCCAGCCCATCGGCAATGCTTTCGATTTTTGCTACCTGGACACCACGAGCTACGACGAGTCTCACCAAGAGGACTTCTGCTGTATCCAAATCCCCGTCGCCCTCAAATAACTTGCGGTGAAATAGTCCCTAAATAGCTCGAGTGGGCGTGCAAACAGGAACTATTCCACCGCAACTTCGATGCGACAAAGGAGCAGTCCTTTTTCGCATTCCGTGCGAGCCCTCGTGCCGTCTGGGGGTATAAGGCTAACAAGTGTTTATTTGCGAGGCCTAAGGGGCGCCCCGTATGGATATCGATAACTTTGAATGGTGGTATAGCGAGGGTGAGGCTCCGGACGAGGGGTGGGACGAGCCTACGCCGCGTGACGTGTCGAGCGACGAGGACGAGACCGGCAACGACGTCGCCGCCGACTCGGACGCCGCCCTCGATTCCGTCGAGCCCCTGACCTTCGAACAAGCTTGGGCCCAGGCCGAGGCAGACGAGGCCAAGGCCGACGCTACGGCCACGCTCGGCGAGCCAGCCGACATGTCGATCTCGCCGGCAAAGACCCCGCAGCCGCGTCACACCATCGATCCCGACAGCACGGCATCCTTCAGTATTCTCGACGTGCCCTCGCAGGGTGCCCAGGCGCCCGCGCCCACACGTCGCCCCAATCTGTCTCGCGAGGAAGATGCAGGACGTCGCTCTCCGCTCGGCCCCATCCTTATCGCCTTCATGGCCGGCGTTATCGCATGCTCGGTAATTGGAAACGTCTGGAGCCATGTTGAGCAACAGCGAAAAGACGCCGCCAAGGTCGAGATGTCTGTCGAGCAATCGCTCGGCCGCACGCGCTCGGTACATGTGTCGGTCGAGGTCAAGGACGGCGCGACGTGGGACACCGCGCGCGGCGACAGCCAAATGCTCATCCATATCGTGGGGCGCACGCTCAAAGGGCAGACGATCGACGAGTATCAATACGTCAATTCCGCTGGTGACGGCATCGAGCTCAAGCCCGGCGACTACGAGCTCACCGTCGATGAACCGCCCGTCGCCACCGACGGCACGCGCTTCCGCGCCTCAAAGCGCATGGTCCCCGTGAACTTTAACTCACAGGCGCCCGACACGGTCGACACTACACCGCAGGGCGGGTTCGACCTTTACGTGGATACCCAGTAGGCACTCGCCGCTCATTCCGCTATGGCTACTCAATAATCGCCTGCCGTCCCGTCCCGCCGCCAAGAGTGGGACAATAGCCCTCGACACTATTGTTTACTTTTGGAGGAAGTAGCATGTCTACCGTTACTACCATCAAGCGCGGCGGCCTCACCGCGGCCATCGATTCCATGGGCGCCCAGCTCACGAGCCTTGCCCTCAACGGCAACGAGTATCTGTGGCAGGGCGACCCCGCCTTTTGGGGCAAGCACGCGCCCATCCTGTTCCCCATTGTGGGCTCGCTGCGCAACAACACGGCAACGTCTGCGGCCGGTACCTGCGAGATGCCGCGCCACGGACTCGCGCGCATTGTCGAGCACAAGCTGGTCGAGGTTTCGGAGGACGGCTCCTCGGTAACGTACGAGATTACCGATACGCCCGAGTCGCTCAAGGCGTTCCCGTTCCACTTTAAGCTCAACATGACCTATGCCTTGACCGGCGACGCCACCCTCACGCAGACCTTTGCCGTCACCAACACCGGCGACGTGGACCTGCCGTTCTCGGTGGGCGGCCACCCCGCATTTAACGTGCCCGCCCCCGGTGCCGAGGACGAGGCGTTCGAGGATTACGAGTTGGCGTTTACCGAGGCTTGGACCAACGAGGCTCCCATCATCACGCCCGACGGTCTTATGACGTTCGAGGGCAGCTACAAGGCGCCCGATAACTCGGACGTGCTGCCCATCACGCACCGCAGCTTCGATAACGATGCCATCATGTTCACCGATACTCCGGGCTCCACGCTCACACTGCGCGGCCGCAAGTCGGGCCACGGCGTCAAGATCGACTTTGAGGGCTTTAAGTACATCGGCGTGTGGTCTGCCGCCAACGACGCTCCGTTTGTGGCGCTCGAGCCCTGGACCGGTCACACCACCATGGACACCGAGGACGACGTCTTTGAGCACAAGGTCAACACCATCACCTTGGCTCCCGGCGAGACGGATGTTCGCAGCTTTAGCGTTACCTTGCTCTAGAGGTTCCGCCGCTCGGTCGATGCTGCGCGTCGTCCAGAGCGACAAGTTGTCATTCAAAAGGCAAGACATAGACCTTCTGGTCATGCCTTGCCTTTTTCATGCCACTTGTTCGCTCTGGACGTCGCTCGCCGGCATTGCCAAAACATCGGCGTCCCCAATGGCTACCGTGTGTCTATTAATTTTTCGAGCTTGTGCTGCGCTGCTGGTCGCTGGCGTATATCCTGTTAAGTCGTCAGCATACGATTCAACAGGGAAGGCAGATTATGCATTCTCCCCAACAGTGCGATGCGCAGCGCCAGCCGGTATGCAGCCGTCGCATCTTTTTGGGTAGCGCCCTCGCTGCGAGCGCTTCCGTCGTCGCCGGCGCGCTTGCCGGCTGTCAGCGCCCGTCAACGCTCAAGGTGGTTCAGCCCACGACGGGCGGCGGTCGCGACGACCTGTCCGATTCCGTGATCGGCAAGGATAAGATCCGCATTGGCATGGAGGCGGCCTACGCCCCGTACAACTGGCAGGTCTCCGAGGCCAGCGAGTACACCATCCCCATCGACAACGTGCAGGGTGCCTATGCCGATGGCTACGACGTGCAGATCGCCAAGATCGTCTGCAAGGCCCTCGGTGGCGAGCCCGTTGCCGTCAAGCAGAGTTTCTCGGGCCTTATCGATTCGCTCAACAACGGCCAGATCGACCTCATCATTGCCGGCATGAGCGCCACGCCCGAGCGCGAGGAGTCCGTCGGCTTTTCCGACCCGTACTTCATTGGCTACTTTGGCCTGTTCGTAAAAGAGGGCTCGCCCTACCAAAATGCGACCAAGCTCAGCGACTTTAGCGGCGCTACGGTCCTCGGCCAAAAGGACACCATGCTCGATACCGTCATCGACGAAATCCCGGGCGTTGTGCACAAGAACCCGGTCGATTCGGTCCCCACGGTGTTTTCGAACCTGCTGCAGGGCACCTGCGACGCCGTGACCTACAACACCGAGAACGAGAAGGGCTATATGGCCCAAAACCCGGGCATCGTCCCCATTCAATTTGCCGAGGGCGAGGGCTTTAAGCAGGAGGTCACGGCAAACGTCGGCTGCCGCAAGGGCTCGGACAAACTGCTTAAGCTCATCGACAAGACACTCAAGGGCATTAGCCAAGAGGAGCGCGACCAAATGTGGGACGCGTGCCTCGACCGTCAGCCGGCATAGGGAGGCAGCATGAAAACCATCAATCGCCTGGCCTCCTTTATCAAGGCGGACCACCGTTATGTATACCTGGGCACGAGCGTCATCGCGGCGCTCGGCCTGGCGTTTAGCCAGCGCAACCCCACGCCGATGAGTTTCTTGGCGCCTACGGGCGTGTTCCAAGACTGCCTCTGGGCAATCCTTTGGGCCTGGCTCGTCGTGTCGGCGGCGGCGCTGGTCACCAAGCTCATGCACTGGAACGACTATCGCGAAAAGTCGCCGTTCGCATCCGAGCGCTGCCGTCGTGGCGCACGCCTGGGCAGCTACGTCGTGGTCGCCATCGCGGCGATCTTTTTCGTGGACCGCTGCGTCATGTCGTTTATCGACCTGGTGCAGGTGAGCATTGTCTCGGATTCCAACCCCAGCGACTTTTTGTCGAGCCTGGTCTACATGACCTACAAGAGCGGTGACTTCTTCATTCGCGGTATCGAGATCACCATCGCGCTTGCCACCTTCGGCACCGTCATCGCATTCTTCCTGGCGCTGCTCTTTGTGTTCCTGCGTATTCAGACCTTCGACCGCGTGGATAACGACCTGGTGCGCTTCTTTAAGAGTATCGGCCGCGGCTTTGCGACCATCTACTCCACCATCGTGCGCGGCACGCCCATGATGGTCCAGGGCCTGCTCATCTATTACGCGGGCTTCACCGTTTTGCGCGGCATGGGCTTCGAGACCGCCCAGGCCAACCAGATTTGGAGCACCTTCACCGCCGGCCTCGTTACCATCTCGCTCAACTCCACCGCCTACATGATGGAGGTCCTGCGCGGCGGCATCGAGTCCATCGATCCCGGCCAGGCCGAGGCGGCGCGCTCGCTGGGCCTGTCGCAGTGGCAAGCTATGCGTAAAGTCGTGTTCCCCCAGGGCATTAAAAACGCGATCCCGGCGCTCACCAACGAGCTCATCATCAACATCAAGGATTCGTCGGTGCTCTCGGTCATCGGCGTGTTTGACCTCATGTACGCCACCACCACCGTCGCCGGCGTGTACTACCGCCAGATGGAGGTCTACTGCGTGGCGCTCGTGGTCTACCTGATCCTGACGCTCGTGGCGAGCCGCCTGCTCGAGGCCTTTGGCAAAAAGCTCGGCGCCGAGGCTCCGGTCACGCTGCCCAGCTCCAACTAGGCTCAAGACGAGGAGAATCATCATGGCAGATACCGCCATTACCGGCGTTGCGGCCGCCGCACAGACCAATGAGCCGCTCATCCGCGTCGAGGGCCTGCGCAAGAGCTTCGGCTCGCTCGAGGTACTCAAGGGCATCGACCTGTCCGTCAATCCCGGCGAGGTCGTCACCATCATCGGCGCCTCGGGTTCGGGCAAGTCGACCTTCCTGCGCTGCCTCAACCTGCTCGAGACCCCGGACGCGGGCCACATCTGGTTCCACGGCCAGGACCTCACGGCCGAGCGCTGCAACATCAACAAGCTGCGCGAGGACATCGGCATGGTGTTCCAGGGCTTTAACCTGTTCAACAACATGGATGTGCTCGACAACTGCACGCTCGCGCCCGTCACGCTCAAAAAGATGAGCAAGGCCGAGGCCGAGAAGGTCGCGATGGAGCATCTGACGAGCGTGGGGCTCGAGAAGTTCGCGCACGCCGCCGTGGGTCGCCTGTCCGGCGGCCAAAAGCAGCGCGTTGCCATCGCTCGTGCCCTATGCATGAATCCGCAGATCATGCTGTTCGACGAGCCGACCTCCGCACTCGACCCCGAGATCGTGGGAGAGGTGCTCGAGGTCATGCGCAAGCTCGCTGCCGACGGCATGACCATGGTCGTCGTCACGCACGAGATGGCCTTTGCCCGCACGGTGTCCGACCGCGTGGTCTTTATGGACAAGGGCGTGGTCCTCGAGGACGCCGCGCCGGCCGAGCTCTTCGGCAATCCTAAGCACCAGCGCACCCGCGAGTTCCTCTCGCGTTATCTCAACGACAAATAATGCAAGCGAACGTGGCAAAGGGACCGCCTCTTTGCCACGTTGTTTTTGGAGGAAGGCATGGCCGAGGTTTGGCGCTTCTTTGCGCACGAGGATGATTTTGCCGATATCGACGAGGTCGGCGCGTGCGAGCGCCTGGGCCGCGTGCTGTCGTTTCCGACCATTTCGAGCATGGATACCGAGGCAGTGGACTGGCAGCCGTTCGACGACCTGCGCGCCTATATGCAGCAGGCCTGGCCGCACGTATTTACAGCGGGTAAGGTCGAGCTCATCGATCATTCGTTGCTGGTGACGCTTTCCGGCTCCGCCCCCGCACTCAAGCCCGTTGTGCTCATGGGTCACATGGACGTGGTCCCCGTGGTGCCGGGTACCGAGGACGACTGGACGTACGCCCCCTTTAGCGGGCATGTAGACGACACCTACATTTGGGGTCGCGGCGCTATCGATATGAAAGACCAGGTCGCAGGCATTCTCGAGGCGGTTGAGTATGCGCTGGCACACGGTTGGCAGCACGAGCGCACGCTGCTCCTGGCCTTTGGCCAGGACGAGGAGACTACGCAGTACGGCGCAGGTGCCATCGGCCGCGCGCTCGAGGAGCGCGGCATTGAGCTTGAGTACCTGATCGACGAGGGCGACTACCGCATCGTTTCGGCTGCCGAGTACAGCGCGGGCGAGGACTGGCTCATGCACGCCGACCTTGCCGAGAAGGGCTATGCCGATATCGTGCTCAAGACGAAGAGTGAGGGCGGGCATTCTTCCAACCCTTACGGTGGCACGTCGCTCGAAGTGCTCAGCCGCGCTATTGCCGCGATTTGCGATATCGAGTGGCCGGCGCGTGTGACCGATCTGCTTGCCGCGCAGCTCGTCGAGCTGGGGCTTTATACCGCAGACGAGATTGCTGCCAGCAAGGATGCCATCGTGCGCGACTGCCTTGCCAGCAAAAAGCTGTACCCGCTTGTGACCACCACCTGTGCGCCCACGCAAATCGAGGGCGGCAGTACCGGTGCCAACGTAATGCCGCAAGATATGTGGGTCAATATCAACTTCCGCATGCTCGAGGGTACGAGCGTGGCCGATGTCGTGGCCTGCTGCCGCGAGGCCGTTGCCACCGCTGGGCTCGCCGGCCGAGTCGAGGTCGAGCTGGGCCCCGGCAGCTCCGAGCCCTCGCCGTCCCCGCGCGTGGGCGGTCCGGGGCTCGAGGCCGTCCGCGCCATCGCCGCCCGCTATTTCCGTGATCCCAAGCCGACGGAGGAAAACGGATCGTCTGCGGTGGGCCAAGAGCCGATGAGCATCGTGCCCTCGACCGTGATTGGTGCAACCGATGCCGCCAACTACCAGCGCATTTGCCACGAGTGCATCCGCTTCTCCGCCTTTGTGGTCGACGATGACGAATGCGACCGCGGCGTCCACGGCACCAACGAGCGCATCACCCGTCGCGCCTACCTCCAAGGCATCCGCTTCCTCATCGCCCTGCTCCACACGCTCTAGCATGCGACAAAGGGACTGAGCCGATTTCATCGGTAATGAGACAAAAACTGTCATAGAATAAGACTAAGATATCTTAAGAGACATATGCTGGGGTTGGTATTCCTTGAACGACTGCGGGCATGTGCCAGACTGCCTCGGCCCCCGGGGAGCACCCGGGCAGGTCGCCGTGTGACTGGGGAGGAAATTATGCAGGAGCTCAGAGAGACGACGTCTCGACTCGTGAATAATGCTACCGGGGGGGGGTGTCTAAGCAGGGAACTTCCTGGTGAACACCGGCCGCGCGAGCGGTGGTCCGTCATGTCTTATGGTCGTCGTCGTGGGCTGCGCCCGGTCTCGCCATATGTGATTGTTTTGGCCCTCGCCGTCGCGCTGACGGCGAGTTTCTTCCTGCCGACCCGTGCGGAAGCGGCGTTTTCGGACCACACGGTTACGACGATTTCGCCTTCGGGGACAACAATCAACCTGTTTGATTACTGGGTGAATCCCGATGATCACCTGTCGGTTTCCGGCAACGGCGGCATCAACGCAAACCACCGGTTCCAGTTTAACGACGGCCAGGGTGGTGAGTCGCTCAACCGTTGGACGGGCGGCGAGAACCCGCAGTCCGGCATCGTCAACAACACGCTTTTCGACGGCTACCCGCGGCTTTCCGGTACCTGGGGCGGCAAGTCCCTCCGCTATCTGTTCGATTCCTCTGCCCAGACCGGCAAGACGTCCCATTTTGGCGTGACGGGCCTCCTCCAGGCTCAGGGCGGCTACTACGTCTATGACAGCACCCACAACTACGCAGCCTACAACGCTAACAAGAATGCCTTCGACATCTATGACACCGGGGGCGTTGGCAATTCGTCCCACCAGGGTCAGTTCTTCCCGTTCGACGCGGCAGACAAGGTGTTCAATGAGGAAAACGACCGGCTCGTCCAAAATGGCATCACGGCAGACAACACCGCGAGCTACAACGGTGGCAAGCCCGTCAACCATCACTTCGGTCTCTCAATGTCCACGCGATTCGTGCAGCCCGACGGCGGCAAGACGAACAAAGATGAGGACATGACCTTCGAGTTCGCCGGCGATGATGATGTCTGGGTGTTCATCGACGATGTCCTCGTGGGTGATATCGGCGGTATTCACGACCGCGCGAGTCTGAACATAAACTTTAAAACGGGCGACATTAAGGTGAACGGCAAGAGCGACGGCACGCTGCTGAGCAAGTACCAGGAGGCGCGCAAGGACGGCGACACGAGGTGGTACGGCAGCACCTTCGCCGACGGCACCAACCACACCCTCAAGTTCTTCTACCTGGAGCGCGGCGCCCTCTACTCCAACATGGAGCTCAAGTTCAACCTCGTGACGGTGCCCGAGTCCGACATCATAAAGTTCGACCAGGACGGCAAGTTCGTACAGGGTGCCGAGTTCCAGCTCTATAAGACCGATAAGGACTTCAAAACCGAGGGCGCGCTTCTCGGCTCCGGCACCACGGACGAGGCCGGCTGCCTAACGCTCACGAACGACGATGGCAGCGGCGTCATCAACTTCGACGATCTCTACAACAAGGATCACAGCAATAAGTACTACCTCCTGAAGGAGAAGACGAGCGTGCCCAAGGGATACCGCTCGAATCTCACGACGACGGATGGCAGCATGCACCTCGAGTACGAGCCCACGAGCGACAAGAACGGCGCGGGCGGCGTCATCATCAACCGCGGCGGTATGGACGCGGGCAGCGCCGTGTGGCGGACGGGTGCGTTCGCCGGCGCGAAGGAGACCATCACCGCGCCGTCGATCGTGTACAAGGCGAATGATGACCTGACGAAGCCCAACGACGCTGTCAGCCTGGACTCCGGCATACTGTTCGCTGTGGTGCTCAAGCGCGATAAAAGCGCAAGCATCAAAGATCCGAGCAGTTGGTACGCCGTGTCGGGCGACCCATCGACGGGAGCGGGATACACCCTCGCCAAGGAGCCGGGCACGGCCGGCGCTATCGAGGCGGCGAAGAAGGACCTGCACGCCTTCACGCTCAACACGAGCGGCCAGTACCAGGTAGAGATTCAAAATCTGCCCGGTGACATCTCCAAGTACTACTACTTGCTGAGCGGTGAGGCCCGCAAGGATGCCGAGTACACGGTGGCCATCTACCACACAACGGCGAGATCGATCGGCGACGCGACGCCTAAGAACACCGTCCACGTGTACAGCGACGACATCGCAGACGGCACGAACTTCAAGCGGCAGTTCGCCACGCGCCTGCTCGTCACGAACATCCAGAATCGCCTGTTCGTGCAGAAAACCGATACCGAGGGCAACCCCGTAGACGGCGCAACGTTCGGCTTGTACAAGGCGACAACGGACGCGAACGGCAAGGTTGTGCCCAAGGACGATCAGGGCCCCTATGACACCCTGACGACGGGGTCGGTCGACAACCCGGTCCGGCTCGAAGGGGCGGGCATATTCCCGTGTACGAGCGACGGCAACAAGCCGCTCAAGAATGGCACCTACTTCCTAAAGGAGGTCTCGGCGCCCAAGGGCTTCCTGCTTAACGACACGCTCACCAAGGTGATTGTGGACGATGACGGCGTCCATGCCGATGCTGGTACGGACGATGACGGCGTTTCGACGTTCGTGGGCCCGGGCGCGCTCATGAAGAGTCTGGGCCAGTTTGGCGCAGAGGGCGACATCGACAACACGCTCACGTGGATCAAGGGTACGCGGCAGACCTCGAATGGCGAGACCAATGTTAAAGGCAACCTGACGTGGACCGATGTCGAACCCGTGGGTGCAGACGACACAGTGCACCTCAAGTACGGCGCTAACGGACGCATGTACCAGTATGGGCCCACCGAGGAGGGCAAACCCTACCGCCTGGAGACCGAGACGGGCTGGATACGTATGGGTATCACCCAGGACGTGTCTGGTGACACTAATGCGAAGGGCGCCCGCGCCGATCTGGACGACATGAACCTGAATGCCCTGTTTACGGGCGCCACCTGTGTGCGCGTAGCGAACAAGCGCGAGGCGAGCCTCGAGGTGACGAAGAAGGTCGTGGTGCCAGCGGGCCTGACGGGAAAACCGGACGCGGGGTTCACCTTCAAGTTCACCGTGCCCACGACGGCGGGGAAGACGTACAAGGCCGCGGTGTTTGAGAACGCGGGGACCGCAAGCGAGAAGCAGGTCGGCAAAATATTCGACCTCGAGAACGGCCGCGAGCAGACCATCACGGACGGCCAGACGATCCGCGTGTACGGTCTCGCCGAGCACGACACCTACACGGTGCAGGAACTGACCGGTACGGACAAGATGCCGGCCGGCTTCACGCTGACCAAGCGCGAGCAGGGCGGCAACGCCCTGAGCGGCGAGGGCGACAGCATCTCCGGCACGATCGCGAAGAAGAACGCCGACGGCACGGTGGCCGAGGCCAACAAGCTGGCGTTCACGAACACCTACAGCGTAGAGCCGCCGGTGAAGCTCACCAATGCGTTCTGGGCACAGAAGGTGCTCCAGGGCCGTGACTGGAAGGGTGGCGATAGCTTCAAGATTTACCTGCGCACGGACAAGGGCACGCCGATGCCCGACGGTGCCGAGGATGCGCCCGTGAGTGGTATGACGCAGGTTGTGAAGACCGTCAAGAACGGGGACAAGTTCGACTTCGGCAATATTGAGTACGCCAAGCCCGGCACCTACACCTATCTCATTGCCGAGGCCACGCCGTCTCAAAACGACGCTGACTGGCTGCCCGGGTTCGGGTATTCGAGCGCTTCCTACCGCGTCACGGTGACGGTGAGGGATAACGGCGACGGCACGCTGTCGCAGCCGGCAGTCAAGATGGAGCAGACCTACACCGACGACGGTATGAGCCAAAAGGACAACCCGATCGAGGTCGCTGACAAAATCGCCAAGATCACGAACACCTATAACACCGATGAGAAGACCATCTCCTTCAACGTGCAGAAGACGTATGCCGACCAGTCCGGTGCAAATCCGCTTGTGAAGGATAAGTTCACGTTCCAGCTCGAGGCACTCGGCGGGATGAAGAATGATGCCGTGCCGAGTGGAGCCATCGATTTCGGCAAGCTCGCCACCTCCTACAGCGTCGGTGCCAGCAAGGTCCCCATGCCTAAGGGGTGCACGTCCACCACGACCACGGCGAAGAACGATGACGACGGTATCGCTGCGTTCCCGCAGATCACCTATACGATGGAGAGCGAGAACCTCACCTACGTGTACAAGGTGACCGAGGTCAAGGATTCCGATACATCGACGTCCAGTGGCATGGGCTACGACGATACGGTGTACTACGTGCTGGTGAAGAACCAGCAGGTTGATAACGAGTCTGGGACGGGTAAGTGCCTGTCCTCCACGGTCACGTATTGGAAGGCCGACGGCACGCAGCTGACGGACGCCAACGGATACATCCCGTTCAAGAACACCTACACGGTGACCCAGGCGACGTCGGCGCCGGTTAACGTGCAAAAGACGTTCACCGGGCGCGCGTGGGAGACGAGCGATGCGTTCGACTTCACCCTGACGCCGGCGGATGATGCGACGAGGGATGCGGTTAAAAACAAGGTCGTTACCCAGAGGAAGGCTACCGACTCCGATGAGACCGGCGATCTGACGACTAAGGTTGAGATCGCAGGCGCCGGTGACGCGACGCGTTCTGCAACCTTCGGTGCGGGCGACCTGGTGTTCACCAAGTCGGGCACGTATACGTTCAATGTGAACGAGACGAAGCCGACCGACGCGGATAAGACTGGTATTGCGTATGACGGCCATACGTCCACGGTGACGTACACAGTGACCGATATCGAGAACGGCAAGCACACCGGTAAGCTGACCGCGTCGGTTGCGTACGACAACAAGCAGGCGACGACGGATGCCGACCGGCAGGTGACGGACGCCGCCGCGTTCACCAACATCTATGCGGCCTCTGGTACCTACGCGGGCATCGATGTGACCAAGACTCTGGTTGGTACCCCGTTGAAGAATGGCATGTTCCCGTTCACCATCGAGGCGATGACGTATAAC
>NZ_JBCOIG010000032.1:0-1895 GCF_040926405.1 Collinsella aerofaciens | reverse complement strand
GTGTATGTGTACAAGGTGTCTGAGGCGCATGGCGCCAACGCTGGTGGATACACGTATGACACCGAGTACCCCGGTGACGCCTACGTGCTCATTGCGGTGAAGCCGAATCCGGACAACAAAGGCCAGCTCTACACCGAGACGACCATCGCGAAGGGCCCGGGCGTGACGGCGCTTGTTGGCGGGGGCGGCAACGTTGATGCGCTGACGGCCGAGGCGATTAAGGGCCTCGATACCACGACCAACTACGTGAAGACGGTCTCGAGTCGCAATGCGAAGCCCGCTACGCCTACCGTCCCGTTCAAGAACAGTTACAAGTCAGACGCCAGCGACGAGCTGACCCCGCAGGTGACGAAGAAGATCTCCGGTGTTGAGAGCACGGAGAAGGCGTTCTCGTTCACGCTGACCGCCACGGAAGAGACACAGCAGAAGATCGCCGCCGGCGACTTGGGTGTGTCGGACGACCTGGCGGGCGACGCGCACGCGGAGTCCAAGGCCACGAAGGACAAGATTATCAAGGACAAGGGCCAGACGGTCGACTTCTCGAATATGACGTTCAACAAGGCGGGCGAGTACACGTTCACGCTCACCGAGGTGCACAACGCTGATGATGATCCCGCAGCGGACGGCGTGCAGAACGCCGGCTGGACGATGGACGCCTCGACCTATACCGTCACGGTAAGGGTCGAGGATAAGGACGCCAAGCTGACCGTCACGGGCGTGACGGTGAAGAAGGATGGTGACGCTGAGGCCAAGCCCATCAAGGCTGAGGTCAAGGACGGCAAGGTGAACCTCGCCACCTTTATCAACAGCTATGCTGCGAAGGGTTCCGTGACCTTGGCGGCGAAGAAACGCTTTAGGGGCGGTGCGCTCGCGGGGAACGACTTCTCGTTCGTTCTGTACAAGGGTGACAAGGCGGAAGGCACGCCCATTGAGACCGTCACGAACGACGAGAAGGGCAACATTACCTTCCAGCCCATCAACTACACCGAGGCAGGTGACTACGAGTACACCATCAAGGAAGTTACCGGTAACGACCAGACCATCGTCTACGACGGTCAGAAAGTGAAGGTCAAGGTCAGCGTTACCGATAACAAGAACGGCACGCTGGACGCGACCGTCACCTACGGCGGCGATAAGGCCGTGCCGACCTTCACCAACGTGAAGCCGACGACGGACGTTACCGTCGAGGCCACGAAAGTTCTCGCGGGCAAGGCGCTGACGGACGGCGCGTTCGCCTTCGGCCTGTACCAAGGCGACACGTCCACGGGTAATCCCGTCAAGATCGTCCAGAACGACAAGGAGGGCAAGATCAATCTTGCCCTCACCGGTCTGACCATCGGCGAGTACGACTACAAACTCAAGGAGGAGAACGTCGGTGCCGATCCGACTATCACCTACGACACCAAGGCGGTGAAGGTTCACGTCTCGGTGAAGGCGGAGGGCGACAAGGCGAAGGCGACCGTCACCTATGACGGCAAGAACGATGCCCCGACCTTCACTAACAAGTACCAGCCCGCCGAGACCTCGGTGGCGCTCACGGCGAAGAAGGCCTATGTGAAGCCCGACAACACGCCGGCCACGCTCAAGGGCGGCGAGTTCACCTTCGACCTGTACGAGGGCGACCTGACGGCTGAGCAGCTGAAGGGCAAGCAACCCATCCGGAGCGCCAAGAACAGCGAGGACGGCACCGTCACCTTCCCGGCCATCGACTACACCAAGGCCGGCGAGTACAAATACACCGTCGCGGAACAGGAGGGCGACCTGTCCCACGTGACCTACGACGCTACGGTGCACCATGCCGTGGTGAAGGTCATGGACAATGCCGGCAAGCTGGACGCCGCTGTTACCTACGATGGTGACAAGGCCAATGCCCCCACCTTCACGAACACCTACAC
>NZ_JBCOIG010000031.1:0-14815 GCF_040926405.1 Collinsella aerofaciens | reverse complement strand
GGATGTTGACCGGCTTGCCGGATGCCGGCGAGCGCAGGTTGTTCGCAGAGAGCATGAGCACGCGGGCCTCGGCCTGAGCCTGGCTGGACAGCGGCACGTGGACAGACATCTGGTCGCCGTCGAAGTCGGCGTTGAAGGGCGAGCAGACCAGCGGGTGCAGGTGGATAGCCTTGCCCTCGACCAGCACCGGCTCAAAGGCCTGGATGGACAGACGGTGCAGGGTCGGTGCACGGTTGAGCAGCACGACGCGGCCGTCGATGACCTCTTCGAGGATATCCCACACAAAGGTGGCACCGCGGTCGATAGCGCGCTTGGCGCCCTTGATGTTCTCGACCTTGCCAAGCTCAACCAGGCGCTTCATGACGAAGGGCTTGAAGAGCTCCAGCGCCATGGTCTTGGGCAGACCGCACTGGTGCAGTAGCAGCTTGGGGTCGGTAACGATGACCGAACGGCCGGAGTAGTCGACACGCTTGCCCAGCAGGTTCTGGCGGAAGCGACCCTGCTTGCCCTTGAGGGCCTCGGCGAGCGACTTGAGCGGGCGACCGCCACGGCCAGAGACCGGGCGACCACGACGGCCGTTGTCGAACAGGGCGTCCACGGACTCCTGGAGCATGCGCTTCTCGTTGTTCACGATGATCGCGGGGGCATCCAGGTCGAGCAGGCGCTTGAGTCGGTTGTTACGGTTAATCACGCGGCGATACAGGTCGTTGAGGTCGGACGCGGCGAAGCGGCCGCCGTCGAGCTGAACCATCGGGCGCAGATCGGGCGGAATGACCGGGATAACGTCCAGGATCATGTTCGCGGGGTCGTTGCCGCCCTTCAGGAAGGCGTCAACGACCTCAAGGCGCTTGACGGCCTTCTCGCGCTTCTGCTTCTGGGAATCCTCGTCGGCGATGATGGCCTTGAGCTTCTCGGCCTCGGAGGGGAGGTCGATGGCAGCGAGCAAGTCGCGGACAGCCTCGGCACCCATGCCACCCTTGAAGTACATGGAGTAGTAACGGGTCATCTCGCGGAACAGCGGCTCATCGGAAATGAGGTCGCGCTCGCTGAGCTTCATGAAGGCGTTGAAGGCGTCCGTGCGGAGCTGCTTCTCGTCCTTGCACTCTTCCTCGATGTCGACGATGCCAGAGGCGATCTCCTCGGGGGTCAGCGGCTCCTCGTCGGAGAACTCGTCAAAGTTCTCGGGGTTGCCCTGCTCCTTGAGGGACTCGATCTGGCGGGCGCACTCGGCATCGATCTCTTCCAGATCGGCGGCGAGCTCCTCGCGCAGGTCGTCGGCGTCGGCCTCGCGGGCCTCATAGTCGACCTCGGTGATGATGTAGCTGGCAAAGTACAGAACCTTCTCGAGGTCCTTGGACTTGATGTCGAGCATACGGCTCATCGGGAAGCTCGTGGGGCTCTTGAAGTACCAGATGTGGGACACGGGAGCGGCGAGCTCGATGTGGCCCATGCGGTCGCGACGCACCTTGGCCGAGGTGACCTCGACGCCGCAGCGCTCGCAGACGATGCCCTTAAAGCGGATGCCCTTGTACTTGCCGCAGGAGCACTCCCAGTCCTTGGCGGGACCGAAGATCTTCTCGCAGAACAGGCCGTCCTTCTCGGGCTTGAGGGTACGGTAATTGATGGTCTCCGGCTTCTTGACCTCACCGTGCGACCAGGAACGGATCTGGTCGGCGGAGGCAAGGGAGATCTTTACCGAGTCAAAATCAGTAGCTTCGAAATCTGCCACAGTCAACTACTCCTTATCAGTGGTCGTGGCGGCGACAGCCTCGGGCGCCTCGGCGGTCTCGGCATCCTCGGCCTCGACGTCGGCGTCAACGCCGGCGAGCGCAGCCAGGTCGTCGAGAGCGGAGGTCTCCTCGGCGGTCACAGGGGCGGAGGCGTCCTCGTCGGCATCGTGCATGGGCTCGATGTCCAGTGCGAGGGAGCGAATCTCCTTGACGAGAACCTTGAAGGACTCGGGGATACCCGGGACCGGGACGTTCTCGCCCTTGACGATGGACTCGTAGGTCTTGACGCGGCCCACGGTATCGTCGGACTTGACGGTCAGGATCTCCTGCAGGACGTTGGAAGCACCGTAAGCGTACAGTGCCCAAACTTCCATCTCGCCGAAGCGCTGGCCGCCGAACTGAGCCTTGCCGCCCAGAGGCTGCTGGGTAACCAGGCTGTAAGGGCCGGTCGAACGAGCGTGGATCTTGTCGTCGACCATGTGGCCGAGCTTGAGGATGTAGGACGTACCCACGGTAATGGGCTCGCGGAACTCCTCGCCGGTGCGGCCGTCGAACAGACGGGTCTTGCCGCGCTCGTCAAGCTGGGTGACGAACTCGGGGCGCATGTGATCGCCAAAGGCAGCGGTGGCCTTGTTGAGCATGTTCTTGTTAGCACGACGGATGACCTCGGCGATCTCGTCCTCCTTGGCGCCGTCGAAGACGGGCGTCGCGGTGAAGAACGGACCGGGGACGTACTTGTCGGAGTCGGCCTGCTCGGTATCCCAACCGCACGCAGCAGCCCAGCCAAGGTGGCACTCGAGCAGCTGGCCGACGTTCATACGCGAAGGAACGCCCAGCGGGTTGAGGATAACGTCGATCGGGGTACCGTCAGCCATGTAGGGCATGTCCTCGACCGGCAGAACGTTACAGATAACACCCTTGTTGCCGTGGCGGCCGGCGATCTTATCGCCCTGCTGGATCTTACGACGCTGGGCGACGTAGACGCGCACCTGCTCGTTGACGCCGGGGGCCAGATCGTCGCCGTTTTCGCGGCTAAAGCGGACGACGTCGATGACGCGGCCGTAAGCGCCGTGAGGCATCTTAAGGGAGGTGTCGCGAACGTCGTGGGCCTTGGCACCGAAGATGGCGCGCAGCAGGCGCTCCTCGGCGGTCAGAGCGCTCTCGCCCTTAGGCGTGACCTTGCCGACCAGGATGTCGCCAGGGCCGACCTCGGCGCCGATGCGGATGATGCCGTCCTCGTCGAGGTTGGCAAGCATATCCTCAGAGAGGTTCGGGATCTCGCGGGTGATCTCCTCGGGGCCGAGCTTGGTGTCGCGGGCGTCGATCTCGTGACGGGTGATGTTGATGGTCGTCAGCAGGTCCTCGGCCACCAGGCGCTCGGACACGACGATACCGTCCTCGTAGTTGAAGCCTTCCCACGGCATGTAGGCCACGGTGAGGTTCTGGCCCAGTGCGAGCTCGCCGTGATCGGTCGAAGGACCGTCGGCCAGAGGCTCGCCCTGCTCAACGGTGTCACCGACGCGCACGAGCGGACGGTGGTTGATGCAGGTGGACTGGTTGGAGCGCTGGTACTTGGCCAGATGATACTCATCCATGCCACCGGCATGCTTGACGATGATCTTGGCGGCGTCGGCAAAGATGACCTCGCCGGCGTTCTTGGCCAGGGTGACCTCGCCGGAGTCCAGAGCGGCGCGACGCTCCATGCCGGTACCGACATAGGGAGCGGCGGGGTGAACCAGCGGCACGGCCTGACGCTGCATGTTAGCGCCCATCAGCGTACGCTTGGCGTCGTCGTGCTCCAGGAACGGAATCAGCGTGGCTGCGACGGAGAGCATCTGACGCGGGGAGACGTCCATGTAGTCGACGTCCTCGACGGGCACGTCGGCGGGAGCGCCGAAGGAGCCGTCGAAGTCGCGGGTACGGGCGATCACGGTGTGCGGACGGACGATCTTGCCCTCGGCATCGGTCGTGATGAACTCGTTGGTCTTGGGATCGAGCGGCGTGTTGGCCGGCGCGATGACGTGCTTCTCTTCCTCGTCAGCGGTCATCCAGTCGATCTGGTCGGTGGCAACGCCGTTCTCGACGCGGCGGAACGGAGCCTCGATGAAGCCGTACTCGTTGACGCGGGCGTAGAGGGCGAGCGAGCCGATCAGGCCGATGTTGGGGCCTTCGGGGGTCTCGATCGGGCACATGCGGCTGTAGTGCGAGTTGTGAACGTCGCGGACGGCCGTCGGCACGTTGGTGCGGCGGCTGGAGCCGGACTTGTGGCCGGCAAGACCGCCAGGGCCGAGTGCGGACAGACGGCGCTTGTGGGTCAGACCGGTCAGGGGGTTCGCCTGGTCCATGAACTGCGAGAGCTGCGAGGAACCGAAGAACTCCTTGATGGAGGCCACGATCGGGCGGATGTTGATGAGCGACTGCGGGGTGATCTCGTCGATGTCCTGGGAGCTCATGCGCTCACGGACGACGCGCTCCATACGGCTCATGCCGATACGGAACTGGTTGGCGACGAGCTCGCCGACGGTGCGGATGCGGCGGTTGCCAAAGTGGTCGATGTCGTCGACCTTGAAGCCCTGCTCGCCGGCAGCGAGGGACAGCAGGTAGCGCAGCGTCGCGACGATATCCTCGTCGGTGAGCACCGTGACCTCTTCCTCGGTGGTGAGGTTGAGCTTCTTGTTGACCTTGTAACGGCCGACGCGGGCCAGATCGTAGCGCTGCGGGTTAAAGAGCAGGCCCTCGAGCAGGCTGCGGGAAGCGTCCACGGTGGGAGGCTCGCCCGGGCGCAGGCGACGGTAGATCTCGATAAGGGCATCCTCGCGGGTGAGAGCGGTATCGCGCTCCAGGGTGCGCTTAATCACATCGGAGTTGCCGAGCAGCTCGATGATGTCGTCGTTGGTGACGGCGATGCCAAGGGCGCGCAGGAACATCGTGGCGCTCTGCTTACGCTTACGGTCGATGGAGACCATGAGCTGGTCGCGCTTGTCGACCTCAAACTCAAGCCAGGCACCGCGGGACGGGATGATCTGGGCCTTGTAGATCTGCTTGCCCGAATCCATCTCGGAGCTGTAGTACACACCCGGGGAACGGACGAGCTGCGAGACGACGATACGCTCGGTACCGTTGATGATGAAGGTGCCCTGATCGGTCATCATGGGGAAGTCGCCCATAAAGACGAGCTGCTCCTTGATCTCGCCGGTCTCCTTGTTGGTGAGACGGACGTCGGTCAGGAGCGGGGCCTGATAGGTCATGTCCTTCTCGCGGCACTCCTCGACGGTGTGCGCAGGGTCGCCGAACTGATGCTCGCCGAAGGTAACCTCGAGAACATGGTTCTGGCTCTGGATGGGGCTGGATTCCTTGAACGCCTCACGAAGGCCCTCGTCCTTAAAACGCTCAAAGGATTCCCTTTGAACAGAGATAAGGTTGGGGAGCTCCATGGCCTCCGGGATTTTCCCGAAGCTGACGCGCTTGCGCTCAGTGGCAGTGTATGCGTAGGTCACCAGGTTTTTCCTCCTTCACGGAAATGCTCGGTGGGTTGGCGAGGCATAGCTTCGCCAGTTATCGCAACCTAATAGTTTATCAGGTACCGACCGTTGGGCAAGAAAAGCCTTGACGCGATTGAGTTTTTGGAGTAGCAAAGTTTTTCGACAGAAAACACGCAGGTAGATGTATATGTATCGAACATCTGTTCATATATTTTCTGTGAACAGAGAGCCGGCAATCGCAGCTCTTATAAAAAACGGGCGCGAACCGAGGTCCGCGCCCGTAAATGTCGATGCCCGAAGGCTTACTTGCGCATCAATCCGCCGCGCTCGTCGATGGCGTCCCAGAAGGCGCTGGCAAAGCGAGGATCGCTTGCGGCCATGAGGGCGTTGGTGGCCATCCAGCCAGACGGGGTACCGGTGTCGTAGCCCGACAGCGGGTCGATAACGACAGCGTACATAGCCTCGCGATCGAGCGAGCGGGCCATGGCGTCGGTGAGCTGAATCTCGCCGCCCTTGCCGGCCTGCTGATCAGCGAGCAGGTCCATGACCAGCGGGCTCAGCAGATAACGGCCGACAATGTACAGGTTGGACGGAGCCGCCTCGGGAGCGGGCTTCTCGACCAGACCGCCGATACGCCAGACAGCGCCCGGCTCTACATCGGCAACGTCCTCGGCGCCCTCGAGCGAACCGACGCGCTCACCGGCGATAACGCCGTAGCGGCTGACTTCCTCGGGCGAGCAAGCAGCGACGGCGATAACCGAAGCGCCACCGTGCTCCTTGGAAACGGCGAGCATCTTGTCGCAGATGTCGCGGTTAGGCACAACGTAGTCGCCCAGAAGAACCAGGAAGTTCTCCCCTGCCACGGCGTCGGCAGCAGAGCGGATAGCATGGCCGAGGCCCTTGGGCTCGTACTGATAGCGGAAGTCGACCGGCATACCGCCAGCGTGGGCGACGGCATCGGCATAGGCGTTCTTGCCGCGCTCGCGCAGCAGGTTCTCGAGCGAGCGATCGGGCTGGAAGTAGTTCAGCAGCTCGGGCTTGCCGGGAGAAGTAACGATGATGGCGTCGTCGACTTCCTCGGGGTCGAGCGCCTCCTCGACGACGTACTGAATGACGGGCTTGTCGAGCACCGGCAGCATCTCTTTGGGCGTGCACTTGGTGCCAGGCAGAAAACGCGTGCCAAGACCGGCGGCGGGGATGATTGCCTTCATGTTATTCAAAGATCCTTTCGCAGGCGCAAAAGCGCCCCATGCGTGCGGCACACAGCCGCAGACCAAATTGCGATACTTAAGCATCTTACCGCTGGAACTATATGTCGCTACAAGGCAGAGACAATTCTTCAGCAGGTCAACGCAAATTATTGCTCGAATGGTGCAATTTTATTGCCCAACGGCAGGACACCCGATACGACGCAAATCACAGAACATGGCAGTTTAAGCAACCGATCTCGAGGGACCGAAAAACAAAAAAGACGGGGCTCGCAATGCGAACCCCGTCTGCAAAGAAATCTGGCGAGAAAGCCTGATTACTTGAGGGTGACAGCAGCGCCAGCAGCCTCGAGCTTCTCCTTGGCAGCCTCGGCGTCCTCCTTCTTGGCACCCTCGAGAACAGCCTTGGGAGCGCCCTCGACGACCTCCTTGGCCTCCTTCAGGCCAAGGTTGGTGAGCTCACGGACGGCCTTGATGACCTGGATCTTGTTGTCGCCGAAGCCCTCGAGCACGACGTCAAACTCGGTCTTCTCCTCGGCCTCAGCAGCGCCAGCAGCGGGAGCGGCGACAACAGCGGCAGGAGCAGCGGCGGAAACGCCGAAGGTGTCCTCGATAGCCTTAACGAGCTCGGAAGCCTCGAGAAGGGTCATTTCCTTAAGAGCATCGATGATCTCATCGGTGGTAAGCTTAGCCATTTCTAAGTCCTTTCGGTTTCCGTGCGAATGCACGGAGATCAGTTAAAACACGGCGCGAATGCGCCAGGGGTGCGGCGTTGCCGCCGCGGGTGAAAACAGCGACTAGGCTGCCTTCTGCTCGGAGACCTGCTGAATCGAACGAGCGAGACCAGAGGAAACGCCGTTGACGCAGACAGCGATGTCGCGAGCGAAACCGGAGATGAGACCGGCGATCTGGCCGAGAAGCTGATCCTTGGTGGGCAGCTCGGCGATAGCCTTAACATCATCAGCGGAAACGGCCTTGCCGTCGGAGATACCGCCCTTGATCTCAAGGACGCCCTTGGACTTAGCGGAGAAGTCCTTAAGGGCCTTAGCGGCCTCGACCGGCTCGGACTCGTAGAACACATAAGCGACGGGGCCGGCGAGAATCTCGTCGAGCTCGGGCTGCTCCTGGTTCTTGAGAGCGATCTTGACCAGGTTGTTCTTGTAGACCTTCATCTCGGCACCGCACTCGCGAAGCTGATGACGCAGCTCCTGAGCCTGCTTAACCGTCAGACCGTTGTAGTTGACGACGAACAGACCGGCGTTCTCGGCGATACGGGACTCGATCTCTGCAACCTTGTCGATTTTGTACTGCTGGGGCATGAATTACACCTCCTCGAATTCTTTCCGGGCACGGTCCGCCACAAGGACGTGACGGGGGCATGTCCAAAAAGAAAGCCCCCGCGCTGCATGAGCGACGGGGGCGAGAAGACATATCTACTCGACCACCTCGGCTGGCGGGAAGTCCCATTAAGCTCGCGGGTAAGACCCGTTTGCGCCGGCTGTCTCTGGCAGCGGATTCGTGCGTGAACCGAAAGTATTATGGCGGGGACCCCGGCGTCGGTCAACGGGCGCGAGGATTCGTACACAAACCCTGCATACGCTCCGACCGGGAGGGGCAGGGCGAGTTTTCCGCTCGATCAAGTCCTGGGCTCGCACGAAGGCCACATTAAGTGGCCTTCGGCTCGTGCGGAATCTACGGAAAACTCGCCCTGCCCCTCCCGGCCGGAGCTACGTTGCCTTTGCTGCGAATCCTCGTGTCCGTTGGCCGGCGCGCCCCACGCATAACCCTTATGTCGGTGGGCTGATGTGTTGCGTCCCGTTGGGCTATAAGGTTGAAATGAAGGTGGACAGGCGATTTAGGCCTTCGTCCAGGTTTTCGTCGGAGACGCAGTAGCTGAGGCGGATGTGGCCTTCGGTGCCGAAACAGTCGCCCGGGACTAGGGCTACGTTGGCCTCTTTGATGGCTTTGATGCAGAAGCCCTCGCTGGTTAGGCCGAACTTTTTGATGCTCGGGAAAGTGTAGAAGGCTCCTGCGGGCTCTACTACGTCGAGGCCCATGGCGTCTAAAGCTGCGAGCACGCGTTCGCGACGGGCTCGGTAGACTTTGAGCATGGGGGTTGGGTCGACGGTCAGGGCTCGGGCCGCGGCGTCCATCTCGAAGGAGACGGCGCTCGATACTAGGTATTGGTGAGCTTTTGCGATCTCGGCGATGACGGGTGCCGCTGCTGCGAGCCAGCCCAGGCGCCAGCCGGTCATGGCCCAGGGCTTGGAGAAGCTCTCGATGACGACCGTCTGATCGCGAAGCTCCGGGTGATGCTGGGCAAAGCGCTCGTAGCCATCCACATAAACCAGGCGGTTGTATACGTCGTCGCAGACCACGTAGATGCCCGTCTGCTCCGCCACGTGCGCCACGGCGTCAAGCGAAGCCGCGTTGAGGATACAGCCCGTAGGATTGTTGGGCGAGCAGATGACGATGGCCTTGGTCGCCGGCGTCACGCAAGCACGAAGCGCATCCTCGTCAATCTGAAATTGCGCAGGCTCCGTATCCAAAAAGACTGCTTTGGCGTGGTTGGCCACGACGATGCTCTCGTACAGGCCAAAGGCCGGCGTGGGGATAATGACCTCGTCGCCGGGGTTGAGCATAGCCATGAATGTTGCCGACAGTGCCTCGGTCGCACCGTCGGTCAGGATGACCTCATCGGCGGAAAACGCCAGGCCCGCGTCATCCATATATTTGGACAGTGCATCACGCAGGGCGGGGCGACCGTTGTTGGGCGGATAGTGCGTGTCACCGCGGTCCAGTGCGGCGGTCACCTCGGCGCTAATCACATCGGGCGTGGGAAAATCGGGCTCGCCAAGCGCAAGCGCGATGCACCCCGGGTGCTGGGCGGCGAGCGCGTTAATCCGGCGGATGCCGGAGGGCTTGAGCGTGGCAAGCGAGGTATTCATGGGCAGACGCATGGCGTTCCTTTCGTAAGGGTTGCACTAGGATAGCGCGGCGGGGCGCCGCCAGACGGTGTAACCTAAACGGAAACGAGCCGGAAAGGAGATGGCATGGAGACGACCGCGCGTGGCGACGTACCAAAGACACTGCAAACCATTGCGTATATCAGTATTCCCAATAGCGCCGATCTTGATTTTTTGCTCTGGGACCTGCAGGATGCCATCGCCGCCTATGCCCGGTTTTCCGGCACCGTACTCCCCCACCCGGTTGACTTGAAGGCGGATAATGCCGACGGCGTTGCCGATGGCATCGTGCTGGCCATTGAAGATATGGCTGACGATGAGACGTTGACTGCTATCGAGCAGGCGCTTGAGCGCTTTGGCAGTACGGGAACGCGTGTCTATGCCGTGATCCAAGCCGCACAAGAGAGCACTGAGCAGGCGCGTGGGGCCGCCGTTCGCCTGCACAAGGCATGTGAGCGCCATGACCAATTGTGGTGTGGCGGCGTTGCCATTTGCGCTGGCAGCGGCATTGCGGCGCTTCGCCATTCCCCACGCATGGGCCTCTTGCGCCGACCATTTTCGGAAGCGATGGATAAGCTTGTGGGCGCTGTGCGCATGGGCTGCTCCGTCGAGCATGCACAGCGACTTGGCGGCGGCAATGCCGGTAGCGTCGATGCCGACGGCATGGTGCGCGCCAGGCCCGCGCTGCCCACACCGATCTGGCATGCCATCATGAAACGCCTCGGCACCCATGCTCAATCAAGGATCTAGACTACCGTGCGATCCAGTCAACGGCTTCGCGCCAACGCTCAACAAGACGTTCCAGACGCCAAGCCGCGTTAGCGGGACTAGTTGACGGCAATACGACAGCGGGCAGGCCTGTCCGCTCCTTTAGATAGCGCTTATAGAGGCGCCCCGCCGTACCTCCGTTACACACCACCAGCTCAATAGGCGCATTGCCCGTAATGCGCTCAATATGTGCCGGAACGACGTTTTTGATGCTGGCGTCGCTCGAGCCCTTAATGTCGCAGCTCTCGATCACATCCCACAGGGCCACGCCGCCGTTCAGCAGCATGGCCCGCTTGGCGGCAATGGAGGCATCGAGCGTCGCGGGCTCACCGTTTGCCAAAGGATCGCCCTCGTTGGACGGCACGGATACACCGAGGCACGCGGCCATCACACGCCAAAAGCGGTTCTGCGGATTGCCATAGTAGAAGGCATTGGCACGCGAGAGCACCGAGGGAAACGACCCCAGCACCAAAACGCGCGAGCGCTGGTCGAACACAGGCTCAAACCCATGCTCAATATGTTGATAGTCCTCGTCAGACACGGCCATGGGCTAGGCTCTCAACAGATAGCGCACCTCGTAGGGTGCAAGTTCAAGGGTGCCCGTCAGCTCGACCGTGGGAGCATCGTCGGCAAGCAAGTCGACGAAGGAGCCGTTGAGTTCGCCGGCGCCAAAGGTGTAAGGCTCGCCCACGGCGTTCACCGCCACGAGCACCGTCGCGTCGTCGCAGGCGCGCTCGAACAGCAGCTGCTTGTTCTGGATCACCACGTTGCGATAGGTACCGTAGTTGAGAGCACGGGCCGCCGCGTCGTCGGCCGAACGAAGGTGTGCGAGCTGCGTGATGAACGCCGTCAGCTCGTTGGGCGCAGGCTCATCGAGCGCAGGTCGCAGAGCCCAGTCACCATCGGGGTCGCCCTTTTCGCCAGGAATCCCCCACTCGCTGCCATAGTAGACGCACGGAATGCCCGGCATACCAAAGAGCATGCCGTAGGCGGGACGCAGGCAGGATTTGTCGGTGAGGATACTTGCCAGGCGCGGCACATCGTGGTTGTCGACAAACGAAAGCAGATGTTTGCCGCGGTAGATGCACCAAGGGTCGCCGCCAAACTGACGGTGCAACGAATGGGCGATCTCGAACATGTTGACCGAGTTAAAGCTGGAATACAGGCC
Source organism: Collinsella aerofaciens (assembly GCF_040926405.1). GTDB lineage: Bacteria > Actinomycetota > Coriobacteriia > Coriobacteriales > Coriobacteriaceae > Collinsella. The sequence goes on along the minus strand of NZ_JBCOIG010000031.1, from coordinate 3,493 downwards.
CTTGTAGCACTCGTAATTAGTGCACGAGTCGAGCATCTCGTCGTTGACGATTTGGTTGTAGTCGCCGTGGAGCGTCTCGCCGATCAGCACAAAGTCGGGCTTGAGCTCACGGGTAAAGACGTGCAGGCGGCGCATAAAGTCGCGGTCGAGCATATAGGCAACGTCCAGGCGCAGGCCGTCGACGCCAAAGACCTCGGCCCAGCGGCGCACGGACTCGAGCAGGTAATCGACCACAGCGGGATTTTGCAGGTTGAGCTTCACAAGCTCAAAATGGCCTTCCCAGCCCTCGTACCAAAAGCCATCGCCATAGCAGGAATCGCCGTCAAAGCTAATGTGGAACCAGTCCTTGTACGGCGAGTCCCACTTGCGCTCCTGCACATCGCGGAAGGCCCAAAAACCGCGGCCGACGTGGTTGAAGACGGCATCGAGCACCACGCGGATGCCATGGGCATGCAGCGTGTCGCATACGGCGGCAAAGTCGGCGTCCCCACCCAGGCGACGGTCGATATGGCGCAGGCTGCGTGTATCGTAGCCGTGGCTATCAGATTCGAGCGGTGGGTTGATGAGCACAGCGCCAACGCCGAGTTCCTGCATGTAGTCGGCCCATTGGGCGACCTTCATGATAGGAGCATCGGGGTTGGGCGCGGCGTTGGCAACCTGGGCGAGCTCATCCTCGGCAACGGGCGCGGCGTTTTCGCGCGGAGCCCCGCAAAAGCCCAGCGGATAGATCTGATAGAACGTCGTCTCGTATGCCCACATAGCAACCTCCCGGTAAGCTCAACACAACGACATCCATTGTATGCCCAGCTTGTATCCCCTCCCCCAAAATAAGTTGCGGTGGAATAGTTCCTGCTTGGGCCTTCAAAGGCCTTAAACAGGAACTATTCCACCGCAACTGATGAGGGGACGTGGCTAGGCGACGGGCTTGGCGCGGCGGATGGCTGGGAACATCACCGTGATGGCGAGGATAACGCCCACGACGGCAATCGCCCCGCCCACAAAGCCGATCCAGGCGATACCGGGACCCGAAACCACGGCTCCGCCGATCGCGGTACCCGTGCCGATACCGAGGTTGAACAGGCCCGAGAAGATCGACATGGCGACGGCCGACGAATCTGCCGGCGTGTGCTTGATGAGCTCGGCCTGAAACGCCACGTTAAAGGCCGTGGCGCAGCAACCCCACAGTGCGCACACAGCGAGAACCGCAGCGAGTGACGATGCGGCCGGACCCATGAGCAGCAGAGCCACCGGCACGCCGGAGAGCGTGATAGCCAAGAACGGGAAGCGATGCCCATCGAACAGGCGGCCAAACAGCCAGCTTCCGAGCAAACCAGAGCAGCCAAACGCCGTCAACGTCATGGTAATGGCGCCCGCATCGACGTGCGCGACCTGCGCCAGGAAGGGCTCGATATAGCTGTAGCTTGCGTAATAGCCGGTCGCCATGAAGACCGTGACTGCGTAGAGCGCGATGAGGAACGGGTTCTTGAGCAGCTCGGGCAGCTGCTTGAGCGTAAAACGCTCGCCCGCTGGCATGGCAGGGAACACCGTGGCCTGGTAGACGACCGCGACAGCAGACAGCGCTCCGACCACGGCAAACGTCATGCGCCAGCCCACGGCCAAGCCAATGGCGCGACCGAGCGGCAGGCCAAAGATCTGTGCGATGGAAGAGCCCGTGGCGATCATGCTGATAGCGAGCGCCCCGTGGCGTGTGTCAACCAGGCGCGACGCCATGATCGAGGCGACCGACCAGAACACGGCGTGCGCGCAGGCAACCACCAGGCGCGCGCAGACTAAGATGGGATAGGTCGGTGCCAAGGCGGACAGGAACTGGCCCAGCGAGAACACGGCGAGCACGCCCAGCAGCATCCGCTTGAACTCGAAACGCGAAGCGAACACCATGAGCGGCAACGACAGCAGCATGACGCCCCAGGCATAGACCGAGATCATGATGCCCGCCTGGGCCTCGGTGAGCGAGAACGACGCGGCGATATCAGTCAAAAGGCCGATGGGCATAAACTCCGACGTGTTGAACACGAACGCACAGCAGGTGAGCCCGACGAGCGGGAGCCACTGCCTGAGCGTGATGCCGTCTTGCCTTGCCTGACTCATATATAACGTCTCCAATCATTTTGAGCGGAGGCGATTATATAGCAACGGCCCCGCATCCGTCAGCAACAGATGCGGGGCCGAAAACAATTCGATACACAGAGGTTGCGCCGTCAATTCATAACTAAGCCAACCCCAGCAACATGCCCGCCGAATGCACGACAAACGCCACGATCCAGGCGACCGTCACTTGAAACGCGAACACGGCAACGGCGTAGCGCGCGCCCAGCTCGCTCTTGACGGCGCCGATGGCTGCCACACAGGGCGGGTACAGCAGCGTAAAGACCAGGAACACATAGGCAGTGAACGGCGAAAACATGGTCGACAGTGCCGCGGGCGAGGTCGCGCCCAAAAGCACCGTGAGCGTCGAGATGACGCTCTCCTTGGCGATGAGTCCCGTGACGAGCGCCGTCGAGGCGCGCCAGTCGCCAAAACCGAGCGGGGTCAACACCGGCGCGATGATGCTACCCAGACCGGCAAGCAGACTCTGCGACTGATCGGCGACCACATTAAAGCGGATGTCGAACGTCTGAAGGAACCAGATGACCACGGTAGCGGCAAAGATAATGGTAAAGGCCTTGGTAATAAAGTCTTTGGCCTTATCCCATGCCAGCATCACCGTCGTCTTGACGCTCGGCAGGCGGTAATTGGGCAGCTCCATGATAAACGGCACCGGGTCGCCCTTAAATGCCGTGCGGTTGAGTACCAAAGCCGCGATACAGCCAACCGCAATGCCGATCAGATAGAGCGAGACCATGGCGGGAACCGTCGCCTGTGGGAAAAACGCCCCGCACAGCAGACCATAGACCGGCAACTTGGCCGAGCAGCTCATGAACGGCGTGAGCATGACCGTCATCTTGCGGTCGTGCTCGGATGGGAGCGTACGGGTCGACATGATAGCCGGCACGGTGCAGCCAAACCCGACGAGCATGGGTACAAAGCTGCGGCCCGACAGGCCAAAACGACGCAGCACCTTATCCATGACAAAGGCGACGCGCGCCATGTAGCCCGAGTCTTCCAGAATGGAGAGGAACAAGAAGAGCACGACGATAATCGGCAGGAAGGTCAGCACACTGCCCACGCCCGTAAGCACGCCGTCGACAGCCAGCGAGCGCACCACGTCGTTGGTGCCGAACGCCTTGAGGCCCGCATCGGCCGAGGCGATGATAGCAGCGATACCGTCCTCCATGAGTCCCTGCAACGCCGCGCCGATCACGCCAAACGTCAGCCAAAAGACGAGGCCCATGATCACCAGGAACGCCGGAATGGCCGTGTAGCGACCCGTCAGGATGCGGTCGATCTTGACGGAGCGCACGTGCTCGCGGCTTTCGTGCGGTTTGACGACGCAGCGCCCGCACACGTCGCCGATAAAGCTAAAGCGCATATC
>NZ_JBCOIG010000030.1:0-15581 GCF_040926405.1 Collinsella aerofaciens | reverse complement strand
AAGCTGGGCTGAGCGCTTTGCAAAAGAGGTGAGGGACTTCACAGATTTCGCTTTCGACGGGATGGTCTCTTCTGAAACTAGAGTATATCGTTTGCCGGCGTCGGCGATCATCGCGTGCGCGCTTGGCCCACATCCGCACCCGAACGGGCACAAGGGTGCTTAAGGCCGACTTAATCACCCACGCTTGTTGTGTGTGGCGTGCGTCGCCTCAGGCATAATGGAGCGCGAGAGGAGCACGCATGAACGAGCGCATTTTGGTAGTTGATGACGAGAAGGCCATCGCCGACTTGGTTGGCATCTACCTTACAAAAGAGGGCTTTGATGTCCAGATTGCCTATAGCGGGGCCGATGCTGCCAAGGCGATTTTGGAGCAGGAGTTCGATCTGGCGCTGCTTGATGTCATGCTGCCCGATATCGATGGCTTTGAGCTGCTGCGTACGATCCGTTCCAGCCATACCTATCCCGTGATCATGCTGACGGCGCGCGATGCCCAGCAAGACAAGATCGAGGGCCTTTCGCTTGGCGCGGACGATTACGTGGTTAAGCCGTTCCGCCCGCTGGAGCTCATCGCGCGCGTGCACGCTCAGCTTCGCCGCTACACCAGTTACGGTAGCCGTGCACAGGCGGCCGAGTCGCCGACCATTCAGCTCGACGGCTTGGAGATCAACCGCGACGCTCGTTCCGTGACGGTGGACGGTGCACCGGTACGCCTCACACCCACCGAGTATTCAATCTTGCTGTATCTGGTCGAGCATCGCGGCAGCGTGGTGGCCGTGGAGGACCTGTTCCGTGCGGTGTGGAACGAGGATTTTATGCCCGGCTCCAACAATACGGTGATGGTGCACATTCGCCACCTGCGCGAAAAGATCGGCGACGACGCACAAAAGCCGCGCTTTATCAAAAACGTCTGGGGCGTCGGCTACATAATCGAATAACGCCTTTGATGGTGGGGAAGTGGATATGACAAAAGACGATAGGCAGGCATTCGAGGTACCCGATCGGCTCTTTGATTACGTGAGGTCGGTCGTCGACAACCGTGCGCTTGCAACGGTGCTGCTCTTTTTGCTGAGCCTGCTGCTGATTGGCATCGACAACATCGTCGGAATCTTGGCGGTGCTGCTTGTTGGCTTTTTGCTGATCGATCGATTTGAGATCGTGCGCCGCTGCGTGGTGATTGGCGGCGCCGCGTGGGCCATGACGTTGGCGATTGGCGCCATGGCGCTCGGCGGCATCGAAGGGCCGGTGCTGTTCGATGCCGGCTTTGTATTCAACATGCTTGGCTTTGTGCTGGCGCTTGCCGCGTGCGTGATGTTCTTGTGCGGCCGAGCCCTGTACTACCAGGGCTACGAACAGGGCGAGCAGCATGCCGATTGTGTGCTGGCCGCTCGTATTCAAGATCGCCTGATCGATCACCCCGACACCTGGGACAACATCGACGGCGACTTCTTGGAGGTCGAGGGCGCCCTTAACCGCGTGCGTGACCGTGAGCGCAAGGTGCAGCAAGCTCTGCGTGACGAGTCGCATCGCAAGGACGATCTGGTTACGTACTTGGCACATGACCTACGCACCCCGCTTGCGAGCGTAGTGGGCTATCTTTCGCTGCTGCAAGAGGCTCCCGAGCTGCCGGTTGAGCAACGTGCGCACTTTACGGGCGTGGCGCTCGACAAGGCGCACCGGCTCGATACGCTCATCGAAGAGTTCTTCGATATCACGCGCTTTGACTTCCACGATATCGTGCTCACGCGCGGCTATGTTGATCTGGGGTTGCTGCTGGCTCAGGTGGCTGACGAGTTCTATCCCATCCTCAACGAGCAGCATAAGGAAGTCCAAGTTGATATTCGCGAGGACCTGACGGTGCTCGTGGATGGCGACAAAATGGCTCGCGTGTTCAACAACATCATGAAAAACGCTATTGCCTATAGCTATGAGGGCTCGACCATCACGATCGAGGCCAGACGCCGGGACGGCGGTGGCGTGCGCGTGCGCTTTATCAATCAGGGCGATCCCATCCCTGCGGCTAAGCTCAAGGTGATCTTTGAGAAGTTCTATCGCCTGGATGCGGCGCGTGCGACCAATCGCGGCGGCGCTGGACTGGGGCTTGCCATCGCCAAGGAGATCGTATGCGCGCACGGCGGTACCGTTGCATGTGAATCGACGCCCGAACACACGATATTCACCATCGAGCTGCCCGCCGCATAGCCAGCGTGCCCTTACAAACACTTGACAATGCGCTCACGTGCATATGAGCCGCGATTCCTACTATCGATACTGCTGAATTGATATCGATGTGGAGGTATGCGGTATGACGGCTGCTGCGGCTGTGGAGCCCACGGAGCTTGAAGAACTCATGAAAGCGCAGGCCGAGGCCGCGCACGAGCGCGAGGTTGGGGATGCGACTCGCCCCACGGCAGAGGATCTTGCCGCCTCGCCGACGCGAATCGATGTTGAGGGCCTCGACCTGTTCTATGGCGACCACCATGCGCTCAAGGACGTGAATATCAAGATCCGCGACAAGCAGATTACCTCGTTCATCGGGCCTTCGGGCTGCGGAAAGTCCACGTTGCTGCGCTGCTTTAACCGCATGAACGACGGCATCAAGGACTGCCGAATCGAGGGCAAGATTGCGCTCGATGGTCAAGATATCCTGGGCGACTACGACATCTGCCGCCTTCGCCAGCGCGTGGGCATGGTGTTCCAGCGCCCCAACCCGTTTCCCATGAGCATCTACGACAACGTCGCCTATGGGCCGCGCGGTATGGGTGTGCGCGATCGCGTCGTGCTCGACGAGCTGGTCGAAGACTCCCTGCGACGCGCCGCCCTGTGGGACGAGGCCAAGGACAAGCTCAAAGAGTCGGGTCTGGGTCTTTCGGGCGGCCAGCAGCAGCGCCTGTGCATCGCCCGCGCACTTGCCGTGCAGCCCGACATTCTGCTGATGGACGAGCCGACCTCGGCACTCGATCCTGTGTCGACGCTGGTGGTGGAGCAGCTGGCCTGCGAGCTCAAAGAGACCTGCACGCTCGTGGTCGTTACGCACAATATGCAGCAGGCGGCGCGTATCTCCGATTCGGTCGCATTCTTTTTGCTGGGTGAGCTGGTGGAGCACGCGCCCACCGCGCAACTCTTCAAGAATCCGACCGATCCGCGCACGGCGGATTATTTGACGGGGCGTTTTGGCTGATACCATCTAGTAAAGGTACCTTTAGGGTTAAGATGCGGTCATGCCGGCCGCAAAGGGGTTCAACATGATCTATTACGTCGAGGACGATGACAACATCAGGGATTTGACGGTCTATGCGCTGCGCAAGCAGGGGATTGAGGCCGAAGGCTTTTCGTGCGACGGTGAGTTTAAGGCTGCCGTGGCGCGACGGGTACCCGATGCCGTCCTGCTCGACATCATGCTGCCCGATACCGATGGCTTGGCGATTATGCGTCGACTGCGTGCCGATCGCCTGACGGCGACGGTGCCCATCATGATGCTTACCGCCAAGGATACCGAGCTCGACAAGGTGATGGCGCTCGATGGCGGTGCCGACGATTACCTGACTAAGCCGTTTTCGCTCATGGAGCTCGCCAGCCGCTGCCGCGCACTGCTGCGTCGCGGCGGCATGGTCAAACAGGCAAGCGATGTGCTCAGCGTGGGCGACATCGTGCTCTCGCCCAGCCATCGTGAGGTGACTGTTGCCGGCGAGTCGCTTAAGCTCACCCTGCGCGAGTTCGACCTGCTCGAGTACCTCATGCGCAAGCCCGGCGTGGTCTTTACCCGCGAGTCGTTGCTGCAGAGCGTGTGGGGCTGGGACTTCGACGGCGGTTCGCGCACCGTTGACGTGCACGTGCAGACGCTTCGCCAAAAACTGGGCGAGCATGCCAGCGCCATCGAGACCGTGCGCGGCGTGGGCTACCGCTTGGCCGAGCCTTCTGCCGGTGATGGTGCCGAAGGTGACGACACCGCGGCCACCGCATCGGAGGAGTAACCCGTGGTCTTCGCCCCCCAGGGAAAACATACGCTGTCGCACCGCGTTTTTGTGACGATCTTTGTCTGCGCCATGGCGGTTATCGTGGCGTTTACGGTGCTGGGTGCGTTCTTTGTGCAAAACACCTTGGCGGATGCCACGAGTGCCAACCTGGCGCAAGAAACCGAGCTCATTGCTGCCGCCCTCGACGAGCAGCAGGAGCCCATCCCGTTCTTGCGTAGCCTCGATCGAGAGGACTTGCGCATCACGCTGATTAACAAGGATGGATCGGTTGCCTACGACAACGAGGCGTCGCCTTCCACACTGCCCAACCATGGCGATCGCCCCGAGGTCATCGAGGCCTTTGAGAGTGGTTCGGGTTCCGCGGAGCGCGCAAGCTCTACGCTCGACGAGATTATGCTGTATCGCGCCGTCGCCCTTGATAACGGCCAGGTTGTCCGCTTGGCGCAGGCCCAGCCTGGCGTTGCGGCGATTTTGCTGTCGATGGTGGCGCCGATGCTGCTTATCGCAGCAGCGGGTGCGGTACTCTCGTTTTTTATGGCGCGCCGCGAGTCCCGTGCCATCATCGCGCCTTTGCAAGAGGTGGATTTGGACCACCCACGCCGTAGCTATGAGCACGCCTATGCCGAGATGGTCCCCATGCTTGAGCGTATTGAGTCGCAGCGCCAGGAGCTCAAGCGCCAAATGGCGGTGCTGGCGGACAACGACCGTATTCGCCGCGAGTTCACGGCGAATATCACCCATGAGCTCAAGACGCCGCTTACGGCGATTTCGGGCTATGCCGAGCTCATCGCAAACGGCATGGTCGAGGGCGAGGGCGACCTGCGCAACTTTGGCGGTCGCATCTATCGTGAGGCGGGCCGCTTGGCAGCGCTTGTCAACGATATCCTTACGCTGTCTAACTTGGACGAGGCCGAGCGTGCAGCTGAGGGCGAGGCGGTGCCCATTGGGTCCACGGAGCCTATTGAGCTCTCGCGTGCCATCTACGCGGTCGAGCAGCGTCTTGAACAGGTCGCCCGTCAGGCGAATGTGACGATAAGTCATGAGACCAAGCCTGTGGTCATCGAGGGCGTGTCGCGCTTGATTGACGAGCTCATCTATAATCTGGCAAGCAACGCCATCCGCTACAATCGACCCGGCGGTACGGTTACGCTGCAGTGCGGCACCAACGACGAAGGCCATCCGTTCCTTGCGGTCGCCGACACGGGAATCGGTATCGCGCCTGAAGAACAGGGCAAGGTATTTGAGCGGTTCTATCGCGTGGACAAGAGTAGGTCCAAGGCGCGCGGCGGAACCGGTCTGGGGCTTGCCATTGTCAAGCATGCGGCCCTGTATCATCACGCCACGCTCGATCTGTCGAGCGAGTTGGGCGTGGGAACCACCATTACGGTGACGTTTCCCATACAGCAGGACGAGCCATTTGCATAGCGATACAACATAGGTATTGATGTAGACGCCGCATTTGACTTTCGGGTGCGGCGTTGTTGTGCAATTTTACGATTGCTTCCGACATTTTTACAGGAGAGCCTGTTTCTTATGTATAGAGTTTGGTCTCGGTAAAAAGATGCGATAACATACGGACAGTTTTGTCAATCCGAACTGGGGAAATGAAAGGCAAGCTGCATGACCCTTCTCGAACTGTTCCAGCTGCTGAAGAAGCACCTCAAGCTGGTCATCACCCTTCCGGTGGTCTGCGCGATCGCCATGGGCATCGTGTCCTTCGCCGCGATGGACAACACCTATACCGCGACGACGAGCATGTACATTCTCGCCAAGACCGACGATAGCGGCCAGATGAGCTACAACGATCTCTCGGCGAGCCAGATGCTTTCCAACGATATCGCCACGCTGCTGGATAGCGATAGCGTTAAGAGCGGCGCCGCCAAGGAACTGGGCCTCACCGATCTGGATGACTACAAGGTGTCTGTTTCCTCCGAGACCACCACGCGTGTCATTACGCTTTCGGTTACCGGCACCGATGCCAAGGAGACGGCTGAGGTCGCAAAGGCCATAGCTAGCTCGGTGAGTACGGTCGCTCAGAACGTCGGCGCTGCCCAGAGCATCAACGTTATCGACGAGGCTAAGACCCCCGAAGCCCCCAGCGGCCCCAAGCGCACGCTGTATATTGCCGTCGCGTTCCTCGCCGGTATCTTTATCGCAGTCGCCTATGTCGTTTTGGCAGACATGCTCAATACCCGCATCCGCGGTGCCGAAGAGGCGGAAGAGCTCCTGGGCATTCCCGTTGTTGGCCGAATTCCGGCTATGAAAGGTGGTAAATAGGCATGGCTAAGGCAAAGAACACCGATAAGCTCGTTGTACAGAATGCCGCCAAGACCCTTCTGGCCAACATCCGCTTTGCGAGCGTGGACGACCCCATTCGCACCATCACCGTTACGTCCTCGATTCCCAACGAGGGCAAGTCTACGGTTTCCATCAACCTTGCCCAGGCTATCGCCACCAGCGGCAAGAGCGTCCTGCTGGTCGAGGCTGATATGCGTCGCAGGTCCCTTGCCGATATGCTCGGCGTCCGCTCCCGCGGCGGACTCTATGCAGTCCTTTCCGAGCAGGTTTCTATTGACCAGGCGATTGTCGAGACGGGTCAGAAGAACTTCTACTTCCTCGATGCCGAGCCGCATATTCCCAATCCTGCCGACATCATCGTCTCTCACCGCTTTGCCAAGCTGGTAAAGGCACTGTCCGCCAAGTTCCAGTACGTCATCTTTGATGCTCCCCCGGTCGGCACCTTCATCGATGCTGCCGAGATCGCAAGTCTGACCGACGGTGCGCTTTTTGTCGTGCGTGAGGATTTCACCAAGCGCGAGGAGGCGCTCAACGCCATCGGTCAGCTTAAGAAGTCCGAGAAGGTCAAGCTCATTGGTACCGTTATGAACTACTGCGAGACCGAGACCAGCGAGTACTACTACTCCTACTACACCAAGGACGGTAAGAAGGTGAAGAAGGGCTCCGACGATCAGGGGACTTCCAAAAAGGGCATCTTCACCAACCGAGCAAACGTTTAGTTGATTAAGGCTGACCTATGCGTGACATTCATTGCCATATCTTGCCGGGTGTAGACGACGGCGCCGCCGATCTCGATGAGAGCTTGGCGATGCTCGAGGCTGCCAAGCGGGCCGGTGTAACCAGAATCGTTTGCACTCCTCACTGCCGTGATCCCTATTTTGATTACGACAAGATGTGGGATGCCTTTGAGCTGCTGCGTGATAACGCTGACGGTTTTCCGCTCCAGATGGGCTTCGAGGTCAACCATCGAAAGCTCGTTGAGCTTGGTATCGATGCCGCGGAGCACTTGCATTTCGATGGAACCAACGAGTTTCTGCTCGAGCTTTCGACGCATGCCGATGCGTATGCGTTTAGAGAGTACGAGAACACGATTTACGATTTGCAGTGCCGTGGCTACCAGGTGATCATCGCTCATCCTGAGCGCTATCGTGCGGTTCAAAAGGATGTAAGCGTGGCGGAGCGCCTGGTCGATATGGGCTGCAAGCTGCAGGCTTCGGCGGACTTTATTGCCGGCGGTCGCTTTGGTCGCGAGAAAAAGCCGGCACAGCGCCTGTTCGATCAGAACCTGTACAGCTTCATCGCGAGCGATGCCCATAACGTGGGTCATTACGATTGCCTGGCGAAGGCTCGCGCGAAGTTTAGCGTGCGCGGAGCTCATTTTCGCTAAAATCTGTCCCTAACGTTCGCATTGAATGAAGGGGCAGCCATGGATATTCAACTTAAGACGGGATGCTTTGATGACGCGGCGTTGGTGCGCCGCGTCGTTTTTATGGACGAGCAGGGCTACGAGAATGAGTTCGACGCTATCGACGAGGATCCGAACTGCATTCATGTGACGCTCTATGTAGACGGCGAGCTTGCCGGTTGCTCGCGCGTGTTTCCCGAAGAGCTTGAGCGCGTGGCTGACGCAGAGGCCCCGGTGTTGCCGGCATGCGACATGGACGAAGGCGTTGCGGCGGGGGAGACCTACATTATGGGGCGCGTCGCAGTGCTGCCGGCTATGCGTCGTCGCGGATTGGCGAGTGCGATCGTCGAGGCCAGTGATGCGTGTGCACGCGATGCCGGCGCAAAGCTTATTAAGCTGCATGCACAGGAATACGTGCTGCCGCTCTATGTAAAGGCGGGCTACACGCAAATTGCCCCGGTAGATTACGAAGACGAGGGCCAACCCCATGCCTGGATGCCCAAGCGCGTAGATGGCAGATAGGGACGTTCCTTTTCTGCCGGCAGGGGGGGGGGCACTCCTTGGCAATTGGCGCATCGGAGCGTTTGGACATACAGTTTTTCGATTCCGTATGTATATATGCGCGCTAATGGGTTATAAAATCTAAGTCTGAACATAGCAGGTCTGCGATGCGGCTCGGGCAACCGGGCCGTTTTTGCGGACGGGGGTAGCGCGAAAGGACTGCACATGCGTCAATTTAAGACCGAGAGCAAAAAACTGCTCGACCTCATGATCAACTCCATCTACACCAATAAGGAAATCTTCCTGCGCGAGCTTATCTCTAACGCGAGCGACGCCGTCGACAAGCTCAACTTTAAGAGCCTGCAGGATCCGAGCGTTAAGCTCGACCAAGGTGACCTTGCCATCCGCGTCTCTTTCGACAAGGATGCCCGCACCATCACGATCTCGGATAACGGCATTGGCATGACCGCCGAGGAGCTCGAGCGCAACTTGGGCACCATCGCCCATTCCGGCTCCGAGGAGTTTAAGACCGAGAACGCCGAGCAGCAGGGTTCGGATGTCGACATCATCGGCCAGTTTGGCGTGGGCTTCTACTCGGCCTTTATGGTCGCCAGCCATGTGAAGGTCGTGAGCCGCGCCTATGGCGAGGATGTCGCCCATGTGTGGGAGTCGGACGGTCTTGAGGGCTACACCATCGAGGATGGCGAGCGCGCCGAGCACGGTACCGATGTCATTCTGACGCTGCGTGAGAACGAGAAGCTCGACGCCGATGGCGAGGCCGAGGCCTACGATCGCTTCCTGACCGAGTGGGGCCTCAAGAGCCTGATTCAGCAGTACAGCAACTATGTGCGCTACCCGATTCGGATGATGGTGTCCAAGAGCCGCCAGAAACCCAAGCCCGAGGACGCCGGCGACGATTACAAGCCCGAGTATGAGGACTACCAGGAGCTCGAGACCATCAACTCCATGACGCCGATTTGGAAAAAGCGCAGCTCCGATGTTGAGCAGAAGGACTACGACGAGTTCTACAAGTCTACGTTCCACGACTTTGATAATCCTGCGCGCACCATCAGCTTCCACGCCGAGGGCACGCTCGAGTACGACGCCCTGCTGTTTGTGCCGGGTCGCGCCCCGTTCGATCTGTACAGCAAGGACTACGAGAAGGGTCTGGCGCTCTACAGCTCCAACGTGCTGATTATGGAGAAATGCGACGACCTGCTGCCCGACTACTACAACTTTGTGCGCGGTGTCGTGGATTCCGCCGACGTGTCGCTCAACATCTCGCGTGAGACGCTGCAGCAGAACCGTCAGCTCAAGGCCATCGCCAAGCGTGTGGAAAAGAAGATCACCGCTGACCTTGAGGATATGCGTGACAACGACCGCGAGGCCTACGAGAAGTTCTTTGAGAACTTTGGCCGCGGCCTTAAGTACGGCATCTACTCGAGCTATGGCATGAAGGCCGATGAGCTCGCCGACCTGCTGCTGTTCTGGTCTGCCAAGGAGCAGAAGATGATTACCCTAGCCGAGTATGCCAAGGGCATGCCCGAGGATCAGAAGGCCATCTACTACGCCGCCGGCGACTCGCGTGAGCGCTTGGCCAAGATGCCCGTGGTAAAGGGCGTGCTCGACCGCGGCTATGACGTGCTGCTACTGACGCAGGATGTGGATGAGTTCACCTTCCAGGCCATGCGTGAGTACATTGCCGCCGATATGCCCAAGATTTACGAGGACGACGCTGCCCGCGAGGCTGCCGAGAAGGCTGTGGCCGACGGTGCCGAGCCCGAGGTCGAGGATCGTCATCTGGAGCTCAAGAACGTCGCGACCGGTGATCTTGACCTGGCGACCGAGGACGAAAAGAAGGAGGCCGAGGACGCCACCAAGGAGAACGAGGACCTCTTTAGCGCCATGAAGGAGGCGCTCGGCGACAAGGTCGAGAAGGTCGCCGTCTCTGCGCGCCTGACCGATGCTCCCGCGTGCATCACCACCGAGGGCCCGCTTTCGCTCGAGATGGAGAAGGTGCTCCAGAAGGGTCCCGAGGGAGCGCCCGATGGTATGCCCAAGAGCCAGCGCGTGCTCGAGCTCAACGCCAAGCACCCGGTCTTTGCCAAGCTTGTCGCTGCCCAGAAGGCAGGCGACGCCGACAAGATCAAGCAGTACTCCGGTCTGCTCTACGATCAGGCCCTGCTGGTCGAGGGCATTTTGCCCGAGGACCCCGTTGCCTTCGCGGCAGCTGTCTGCAACTTGATGTAGTTCGGGGATACGGCACCGTAACTAGATTAGAACGAGAGTGGATAATCTCCCACTTTTGGCTCGAATGCGGGCTTGAAGTGGGAGATTTTCCACTCTCGTTTCCTTTTGAATGATCCCTTCGTCCCCAAGGGATCATTTATTTGTGCGGGTTGTGGTTTTGTGACCTGCTGAAATTTAGGATACTGTACATCTGTACGTTAACTCATCTTCGTAGTATATTGCTACCCGCAAAACTCAACACCATTGTGCTTTGAGACGTTAAAGCGCCTACTACAATGGTTGTCGATAGTACGATTCGATTTAACGACAGGATGGATGGTCCAAGCGTGAGTCTCGGCAGCAAACTATCCAATGCAAAGGTGTCCTTTGCGATATTTAAGCGCGACATTAAGCGACTGCTTGTGAACCCCGTCGCCCTGGTGGTTACCCTAGGCGTGTGCGTTATTCCCTCGCTGTATGCCTGGTATAACATCGTGGCAAACTGGGATCCGTATGGAAACACCCAAGGCATCAAGATTGCTATCGCCAACAACGATCGAGGCACCCAAAACGACTTGGTGGGTGAGCTCAACGCTGGCGACAAAGTGGTCGACCAGCTCAAGGAGAATCATCAGTTGGGCTGGACGTTCGTCGACTCGACGGCCGATGCCAAGGAGGGCGTCGAGAGCGGCGAGTACTATGCCGCTATCGTGATTCCCAAGAACTTCTCGGATAACCTGGTTTCGATGCTCGACGGCAACTACCATCAGCCCAAGCTCACGTACTACGTCAATGAGAAGAAGAGCGCCATTGCGCCCAAGGTTACCGATACCGGTGCAAACACCATCGAGGAGCAGATCAACTCGGAATTTGTCTCTACGGTAGGCAAGACTGTTGCCGGTATCGCCAAGGATGCCGGTGTCGATTTAAAGGACAAGGCAACCCAGACTCAGGACTCGCTGGCAAGTTCGGTGTCCGAGGCGTCCGACACCTTGGGCGAGGTGTGCGATTCGATTGGCGATATGAATGCCGCCATCGATAAGACGAGTGGCGCTATCGCCTCGGCTGATGCGGCACTTGCCGGCTTGCAAGGCCAGGCACCGTCGCTGACGCAGGCGATCTCCCAGGGCAACGACCTGCTGAGCGAAGCTCGCACCACGGCGGGCAACTCCATCACCTCGCTCTCCAAGGCGCTCTCGGAAGGCAGCCTTGCGCTCACCAAGACGTCGGCCTCTGCGAACGCTGCCATCGGCAAGCTGACGGGCGCGGTCACATCTACGACCACCCGTATCGACAACTCGCTCGAGTCTCTTCAAGCGACGATCGACCACAATAAGGCCGTTATCGGGCACTTGGAGATTCTCGCCAATGACACGTCGACAGGTTCCGAGGAAATTGACGCGCGCATTGTATCGACCATCGATTTGCTTCGAGAGCAGAATGAAAAGCTTCAGAGCATCAAGGACGGTCTGTCCGCGCAGTCGAGCGCCATGGCGAATGACGCAGCGGCTGTTTCGGGTGCCAGTGACGCTATCAATAACGCAATTCATACCGGTGCGACCAACCTTGGCCAAGCCCAGACGGACTTGGGCCAAAACGCGCTGCCGAAGGCCTCGAGCGCGCTCGACTCTTTTGCTGCCGTTTCGGGCGACCTGACCGGTATCGTCTCGGGTATGACACCTACACTTGCAAATGCGCGCGGCACGTTGGCGCAGCTTAGCGCTACGCTCGGCCAGGCCAAGACCACGCTGTCCCAGACCGATTCCTCGCTTGCCAAGGTCCAGGACAAGCTTGCAACCGCCGCCAATGACATCGCGGCGCTGCAGACCTCCGAGTCCATGGGCGAGCTGGCCGATCTGATGGGCGTCGATGTCAATGACGTGGCAGATTTCATGGCGTCTCCGGTTGAGTTGACGTCCAAGTCAATCTATCCGGTCAAGAGCTTTGGCTCGGGCATCGCTCCCTTCTACACCAATCTGGCGCTTTGGGTGGGCGGCTATGTGCTCATCGCCATTTACAAGCTCGAGGTCGACCGTGAAGGTGTTGGCAGCTTTACGGCGCGTCAGGGCTACTTTGGCCGCTGGTTGCTCATGGTGATCCTGGGCGCGTTGCAGGCCATCATCGTTACGGTAGGCGATCTGGTGATTGGCGTGCAGTGCGTCAGCCCGCTGCTGTTCGTGCTGGGCGGCATCGCCATTTCGTTCACCTACGTCAATATCATCTATGCGCTGTCCACCACGTTTAAGCATATCGGCAAGGCTATCGGCGTCATTCTCGTCATCGTGCAGATCCCGGGTTCGTCGGGCATGTACCCCATCGAGATGATGCCC
This sequence comes from Collinsella aerofaciens, assembly GCF_040926405.1. GTDB lineage: Bacteria > Actinomycetota > Coriobacteriia > Coriobacteriales > Coriobacteriaceae > Collinsella. Next base: position 2,844 of record NZ_JBCOIG010000030.1, on the reverse strand, counting down.
GGCTTCTTCCAGTGGCTGCACCCGCTGCTGCCCTTTACCTACGGCATCAATCTGCTGCGCGAGACGGTCGGCGGCATGTATTCGTTCAACTACCTGTTTAACCTGTGCATTCTGGGCGTGTTCTTGATCGTGGCGCTCTTTATCGGCCTGCAGCTGCGTCCGCTGCTGCTCAACCTTAACCTGCTCTTTGATAAACAGCTCTCCACGACCGGTATGATGATTTGCGAGTCCAACGACCTGCCGCGCCAGCGCTACTCGCTGCGCACGGCCATGCGTGTCATGCTCGATTCCGATTCGTACCGTCGCGAACTGCTCGATCATGCGGTCGCCTTTGAACATCGCTACCCGTACTACATCAAGGGCGGTTTTGCCGCCGTGGTGGGCGTTCAGGTCCTGCTCTTTGTCCTGTCGACGGTTCTCGATATCGACAATAACGGCAAGATCATCCTGCTTGTTATTTGGATCATCTCGGTTATTGCCATCTGCGGCTGGCTTATCAATATCGAATATATCCGCGCGAGCCTCAATACCCAGATGCGCATCTCGGCGCTTTCGGATGAGGACCTGCGTCGCGAGATGCGCGAACACACGGCCGCCATTCCTGCCGCCCGCCACATGTTTGGCCTCAACGCCAGCGAGCGTGGTGCCAAGGGCGGCGATCAGTCCACGGGCCGCTTGCCGCATATCGGCTCGCACCATAAATCTCAGGGCAGCGACAGCACAGCCACAAATGATGGAGATACCACCGCGCTTGGCAAGCACTCCAAAGGAGGTGAGGCATAAATGAAGAACATCCTGCATCTGTTTAAGCGCGATGTCCAAAACGTGTCTCGCTCCGTGATCGGCTTGGTTGTCGTGATGGGCCTCATTATCGTACCGTGTCTGTACGCGTGGTTTAACATCGCCGGCAGCTGGGATCCGTACGGCAACACCGGCAATCTTAAGATCGCCGTGGTCAACACCGATGAGGGTTACGAGAGCGATTTGATCCCCGTCGAGGTTAACGTGGGCGAAAACGTGACCGCCACCCTACGCGGCAACGAGAGCTTCGATTGGGTTGTGCTCAACAATCGCGAAAAGGCTATCGAGGGCGTTAAGTCGGGCGCGTACTATGCTGCCGTCGTTATCCCCAAAACGTTTAGCGCTGACATGATGACGCTTTTCTCGACCGACGTGAAGCATGCCGATATCGAGTTCTACGAGAATCAGAAGGCCAACGCCATTGCGCAGATCGTGACCGAGAAGGGTTCGAGCGCCGTTCAGAACCAGGTTAACGAATCTTTTACCGAGACCATTACGAGCATCGGTCTTAAGACGGTGTCCAGCCTGCTCGATTACATGAGCACCGACCAGGTCAGCAACTTTATCGCCAACCTGTCCTCGACGCTCGGCGATTCGATTGGGGACCTGCAAGACGTTCAGGCTAATGCTTCGTCGCTGGCGGGCATTTTGAGCTCTACGTCCGATTCGTTGACGTCGGCGAGCGGTATGCTCCAGCAGACGGGTACGGTCGATGAGTCGACCAAGCAGTTGATGGAGCATGCCAAGAGCGGCATGAGCGATTCCAAAGAAGCGCTGAAGGCCGCCAACGACGCCATCAACGCCGCGATTGACGGAAGCGCGGGTTCGTTCGACAATGTGTCTGCCGAGCTCGCGAAGGCGTTCGACACCGCAAACCAGCATGTCGACCTTACGGTGTCCCAACTCAACGATGCCGCTGCGGCCCTCAATGCGCGCGCCAAGGATATCGATGCGATGGCCGATCAGCTCCGCAGCCTTGCCGACCAGGTGAGCGATGAGAATTTGAAGGACGGCCTCAAGTCCGCCGCGACGTCGCTGGGCAGAATCGCCGTTGAGTACCGCAACAATGCCAAGGATCTGGCGGCTACCGCGAAGTCTCTCTCCGATAGCATGGCCGAGGTCAACAACTCGCGTGCCGAGGTCGATCAGGCCATCGCTGATGCCAAGGCCGGCATCGCGGGTGCCAAATCCGATTACGATTCCACGTTCTCGGTTAAGGCCAAGGAGCTCAAGAAGACGGTTTCGGGCATTCTGGACTCGCTTGATGGCATCTCGGGCGACCTGGACAGCGCCGTAGGCGGCCTGACCGACGCATCCGGTTCGCTGGCAAAGGGCCTCTCCAAGGCTGCAAAGCTGGTCAACAAGGCTTCTGATCAGCTGGGCGAGGCGTCGGACAAGATCAGCGCGTTTAAGGACGAGCTCGACGGCGCCTTGATGTCGGATGACCTCGCTACGATCAAGACGATGATCGGCAATGATCCCGAGGGTCTGGCCGTGTCGCTTTCCGGCCCCGTCGCGCTCGATCGCAAGCCGGTCTATCCGATCCGCAACTACGGTTCGGCCATGGCACCGTTCTACACGATTCTGTCGCTCTGGGTCGGCTCGATCGTGCTGGCGGCCATGATGAAGGTCTCGGTTGACGACGAACTCATCAATGAGCTGATCCCCGTGCGCTTGCACGAGATCTACCTGGGCCGTTACCTGTTCTTTGGCGGTCTGGCCCTGCTGCAGGCAACGCTCGTGTGCGCGGGCGACATCCTGTTCTTTGGCATCCAGTGCGACAACCCGCTGCAGTTTGTGCTGGCGGGCTGGGTCGCGAGTCTCGTGTTCTCCAATATCGTCTACACGCTTACGGTGTCGTTTGGCGATATCGGCAAGGCGCTCGCCGTCGTGCTGCTGGTCATGCAGGTCGGCGGTTCGGGCGGCACGTTTCCCATCGAGATGACCGGCCCCGTGTTCCAGGCGATCTATCCGTTCCTGCCGTTTACTCACGGCATCAACGCCATGCACGCCGCCATGGCCGGTGCCTATCATATGGAGTAC
>NZ_JBCOIG010000029.1:0-17054 GCF_040926405.1 Collinsella aerofaciens | reverse complement strand
GGTAGCCCGTACCAGATTCGAACTGGTGATCTCCGCCTTGAGAGGGCGGCGTCCTAAACCGCTAGACGAACGGGCCACATGACATCTGCACTGCCGTGCTGCGAGGAAATATATTACGGGACAAAAAACGTCAGCGCAAGAAGAAATTCCAAATTGCCGAAAAATTGTCGGCAGGTTATGGAATACGCAGGTAAACTTGGTAGCTAATTCAAGTTGAGATGAACCAAAAGAGCTTCGCGCTCGTTGGGAATATCGTCTTCGATCACGGCGTCGAGGGCGGAGTTGAGAAGCTGACCCAGTTCCGGCCCGGGCTTGACTCCGGCACGGATCAGGTCGCCGCCGTTGATGGCGAGCATCTTGAGCGTATAGGGCTCCCCTGCCTTCAGCAGCTCGTGCGCCAGCGCGCGCATCTCCTCAATCGTCTCAACATAATAGAAGCACGACGGGGCCTTGCCAAGTGTGTCGGCACGCTTAAGGTCCATGAGCTCGTCAATCAGGCGGGCCGTGTCGACGCCCTCACCCGAAAGCGCGCGCATCATATTGAGCAGGCAGGAGCGCTCGGGGCGCAGCGGCTTGTCATGGTATTTGATGAGCAGGCACACGTCGCGCACCAAGTCGTGCGAGAGGGCCAGGCGATCCATAATGACGCGCGCCTTCTTGGCGCCGAGCTCGGGATGACCGTAGAAGTGTCCGCTGCCGGCGTGATCGACCGTGAAGCACTCGGGCTTGGACACATCGTGCAAAAACGCCGCCCACATAAGGCTCGACGAGGGCGCGACGCCGTCACACAGCGCGAGCTCCCCCGCCACCGTCAGCACACGGGCGATATGCACGTAGACGTTAAACGCATGATAGACACTGCGCTGATCAAACCCGCGACCCGCTGCCAACTCGGGCACGGCGGCGCAGATGAGCTCGGGATAGCGGAGCATCGCGTCTCCCCCATGACCGGTCGAAAGAATGCCCTCGAGCTCAATACCCACACGCTCACGCGCCACGGCTTCGAGCAGCGGCGCGCACTCGGCAAGCGCACGCTTGGTCTCGGGCTCAATCATAAAGTCGAGACGGCAGGCAAAGCGCACCGCACGCAGCATGCGCAGGGCGTCCTCGTTAAAGCGACGCTTGGGATCGCCGACAGCGCGAATCAGCTTGCGCTCCAAGTCACCCTGGCCGTCGTAGCGGTCGACAAGCCCGCGCTCGGGATGCCAGGCCATGGCATTGACGGTAAAGTCGCGGCGCGCCAGATCGTCCTCGAGCGAGGCGGCACGCTCCACACTCTGGGGATGGCGACCATCGGTGTAAAAGCCATCCAGACGGTACGTGGTGACCTCGATACGCTCGCCATCGGAAATAGCCGTGATTCCGCCAAATTTAATGCCCGACTCCACAACCGCGATGCCGGCGGCCTCGAGCGCCGCTTTGGACTCCTGCCACAGGCCGCTACAGCACATATCAACATCGTGGCTGGGGTACCCCATCAGGGCGTCGCGCACCCAACCGCCCACGTACCAAGCCTCAAGACCAGCCGCCTCAAGCGCGCGCAGGACGCGCAGGGACGCATCGGACGGTTGAGTACCGTTGAGCGAAACAATGCACATGCCTATGGCCTCCTGCGACTATCAAATTGGCTATCGATTGCGTCTGCAAGAAGTCTAGCAAGAAACAGCCTCCACTGCACACGCAAGTCCGATAAACAAAAACGCATCCGTCCTAGTCTAAGACGGATGCGAAATAATCAAACTATTCAGACAAGGTGCCGGAACTAGCAGACCTGGCGAACCTCGATGTGCTTCTTATATTCGTCCACCTTGGCAAAATCACCCAGACCGGGGCACTCGACCACGTTGGCGCCAGTGGCCATCGAAAGGCGCAGGGCGTCCTCGACGCGCTCGGGGGCGTCGTGCCACACGGACAGGAAGGCAGCGAGCGAGGAATCGCCGGCGCACACCGTCGACAGCAGCTTGACGTCGAAGGTGCGGTTGGCAAACCAGATATGCTCGCCGTTGGAGAAGTACGCACCGGCGCCACCAAGGGTCAGCAGCACGTTCTTGGCGCCCTTGGCGTGCAGCTCGGCCATAGCGCCCTTGACGGACTCGTCGTCGCCACCGCTCACCTTGATGCCAAAGATGTCAAGCAGCTCGTCGTCATTGGGCTTGATCAGCAGTGGCTCCAGAGCAATGAGGTCTGCCAGCTGATGGCTCGAGATGTCGAGGACGAACTCGGCCCCCTTGGCCTTGACACGGCGCAGGACCTCGGCCAAGAAGCCCTCGGAAGTGTTGGGAGGCAGCGAGCCGCTGATGACCAGGCAGGTCATGTCATCGAGCGAATCGATAAGTTCAAACATCTCCTGCTCGTTGGCCTCATTGATGGCGGCACCGGCATTGACCATGTTGTACTCGGTGTCGGGACCGGCGTTGAGGAACACATTGACGCGCGTAATACCGTCGGTCCACACGGGCTTGACGGGCACGCCCAGGGCCTCGGCGCCCTTAACGATAAACTCACCCGAGAAGCCGGCGAAGAAACCCAGGATCGTGGTGTCGACACCATAGTGGTCAAGCGTAAACGAGACGTTGAGGCCTTTGCCGTTGGGCGTGTAGACGGCATTGCGGGTACGCGTGACGGTATTGGCAGTAAGGCCGTCGCAGGCGATGTTGTAATCAATGGCGGGATTAGCAGTGAGCGTGTAAATCATGAATGTTCCTTTCACGAAGCAACGTGTTAATGAAAGTATATTCCACGCATCGGTAAAAGGCTAGGACAACTCGGTGAACGGTGTGGAAGCGATGAAGTACGGCAGGACACCTCTCCCCCATGGCGGAACAAAAAAGGCGCCCCGGCCGAAACCGGGGCGCCGCATGCGCACGAATATGTCGCGTTTCGATTACTGACGATCGAGCTTGCGGACAGCAACGCGCTTGCTGTACTCGTCGACGTGACCGAAGTCACCAATGCCGACGGACTCGGCAACGTTGGCGCCGGTGGCCATAGCGAGCTTCATGGCCTCCTCGACGTTGTCGCGATCCCTGTACCACTTGTGCAGGAACGCAGCGAGGGTGCAGTCGCCGGCGCAGACGGAAGAGACCAGCTTGATGTTGAACTCACGCTTGGCGTACCAGATGTCCTCGCCGTTGGAGAAGTAAGCGTCGCCGCGGCTACCACGGGTGAGCAGCACGTTCTGAACGCCAGCGTCGTGAGCCATCTTCATGGCGACACGAACCTCGTCGTCGGTGTCGACCGGCACGCCGAAGATGGCCTTCATCTCGTGATGGTTCGGCTTGATGAGCAGCGGCTTCTTGTGAGCGAGCTCCTTGAGCTTATCGGAGGACAGGTCCAGGACGACGTCAGCGCCACGAGCCTGAGCGTGCTCCATGACCTGAGCCAGGAAGTCGGGCGTAGCTTTGGGAGGCACGGAGCCGGAGACGATCAGGCACTCGAGATCGCCCGCGGTGTCCAGGATGTTGTAGAGCTCCTCCTGGTGCTGCGGCGTGATCGGGGCGCCGGGGTTCAGGATGCCGTACTCGTGCTGGCCATCGTTGACGTAGGTGTTAATGCGCGTGATACCGTCGGTCCAGACCGGGCGGCAGAGGCAACCCAGGTTCATGACCTCCTCGACGATGAACTTGCCCGTGAAGCCAGCGAAGAAGCCGAGCGCGACGGTGTCGACGCCCATCTTCTTAAAGGCGAAGGACACGTCGAGGCCCTTGCCGTTAGCCGTGTAGCTGGCCGAACCGGTGCGGACGTTCTCGTCGGGCTCGAGCGGAGAGCTCGAAACCGTCATGTCGACAGCCGGGTTAGCGGTTAGCGTGTAGAACATTTACAGTACCCCCTGTATATGTGAGGGCCGCGTGGCCGGCCCATTCCAACCACGCGGTTACCTCTGATACCAAATTAGCGAGCTGCGGACTCGAGCAGTGCCTTGACCTCGGCGGCGGTGTTGCAGGCGAGCGCCTTCTCGGCGAGCTCGTCGCACTCGGCCTTGGTCCACTGGCTGATGGTCTTACGGGCGCGCAGGATCGACGGAGCACTCATCGAGAACTCCTCCAGGCCCCAGCTGATCAGCAGCGGCTCGAGCAGCGGATCGGCAGCGGCCTCGCCGCACATACCGACCATGATGCCGGCCTTCACGCCGCTCTCGATGATGTTCTTGAGCGAGCGGAGCACGGCGGGATAGTAAACCTGGTACAGGTTGGAGATGGTGTCGTTGCCACGGTCGGCGCACATGGTGTAGCCGATCAGGTCGTTGGTGCCGATGGAGAAGAAGTCGGCGACCTCGGCAAGACGGTCTGCAAGCAGCGAAGCGGCGGGCGTCTCGACCATGATGCCGACCTCGATGTTCTCGTTGAACTTGCGCCCCTCTTCGGTCAGCTCGGCCTTGCACTGCTCGACGAGCTCCTTGACAGCCAAGACCTCCTCGACGCAGGTGACGAGCGGGATCATGATCTTGACGTCACCGAAGGCGCTAGCGCGCAGCAGAGCGCGGAGCTGGACCTTGTACTGGTCGGGATTGGCCAAGCAGTAACGCACGGCGCGGAAGCCCATGAAGGGGTTGTCTTCCTTGACCATATGCAGATACGGAATCTCCTTGTCGCCACCCACATCGAGCGTGCGGATGATGACCGGAGCACCCTTGAGCGCGCTGGCGACCTTACGGTAGGCGTTGAACTGCTCCTCCTCGGAAGGAAGCTCAGCAGAGTCCATGAACAGGAACTCGGAGCGGAACAGACCGATAGCCTCGGCGTCGTGATCGAGCGCGTTGGGCACGTCATCGGGGTTACCGATGTTGCAGGCGATGATCTTCTTGATGCCATCAGCAGTCACGGACGGCTTGCCACGGAAGGCCTCGAGGGCTGCCTTCTCGGCAGCGAAGGCCTCGGCCTTGGCGGTGTAGGCAGCGAGCGTCTCCTCGTCGGGATCGGCCTCGACGATACCCTTGCCGCCGTCGACGACAACGGTCATGCCGTTGCGCAGTGCGGTGCAGCTGTTGGAGACCGAAAGGACAGCCGGGATCTCGAGGGCGCGCGCAATGATCGCGGAGTGCGACGTGCGGCCACCGGTCTCGGTGACGATACCGGCAACGTGGGCCTTATCGATCGTGGCGGTCATGGACGGCGTAAGGTCGTGCACGACAACGACGGTGTTCTCGGGCAGGACGGAAAGGTCGACGACCTCCTTGCCCAGCAGCTCGGCCAGAATACCGGTGCGGATGTCGGCGATGTCGGCCGCGCGCAGACGGAACATCTCGTCGTCCATGGACAGGAACATGTTCTCGAACATGGTCGAGGTGTCCATGAGCGCCTGCTCGGCGCAGGTGCCGCCGTCAATAGCGGCGTTAATGGCGTCGGTCATGCCCGGATCCTGAGCCAGGACAATGTGTCCGCTCATGATCTCGGCCTCGGCCTCGCCCACCGTCTCCTTCATGTGGTCGGCCTGAGCCTGAGTCTTCTCGCAGAAGACCGAAAGAGCAGCCTGATAGCGCTCTTTCTCTGCTGCCGAATCAGCGACCTCGTGCGGTTCAAACGTCAAGTCGGGATCGACGGCGACCATGACGGTGCCGATACCGATGCCCTCGGATGCGTTGACTCCCTGATACATTCCCATTCCTCTCTCCGTGTCATGTGATAAAGCGTTTTGCCATATCCATGACAAAAGAGCGCAGCTACCTTGAACAGGTCACTGCGCCCCCAAGTATGAACTTAATTGTTCAACATGCGACCCGTTTGAGTTCTACTCGCCAAGACCGCTCTTGATGAGCTCGATGGCAGCAGCCAGAGCCTCGGCCTCGTCGGCGCCGTCGCACTTGACCTCGACCTCGGTACCGCAAGGGATACCAGCAGCCATGAGGGCCATCGGGGACTTGCCGTTGACCTCCTTCTCGGGGGTGACGACCGTCACGTCACAGGCGTACTTGCCCATGGTGGAGGCGAACAGACCAGCCGGACGCATGTGCAGACCCTGAGGATTAACGAGGGTAGCCTTCTCAGAAACCATAATTGACTCCTTTTTGTGTTTAACCCCTGTCATGCATGTGGCAGGAGTCAGATTCACGACGTTGTTTATATTAACTCACATCAAACGGTTTTTCATTATGTTTCAGACGAATTATTGGACAGATGTGTTTGTCGTCCGCTTGCTCGCCGGGCGGGGCGATTAAGTTTGCTGCTCTACAGTCCTGCGCAAGACGGAAAGCACATTAAGTGCTTTCCTTTGCGTGCGGAACTCGAGACAAACTTAATCGCCCCGCCCGGCGGGCGAGCTGCGGAAACTCGGTCGGTCCAGAGCAATATCGTGCAAACGGAAATCTGGCTGATGATCTGTTCGCGACAAAGACTCGATAGGTAGCCCCCTCTATGCCCTTTTGTAAGTTGCGGTGAAATAGGGACTGAATTTGGAGTTGAATCGTTTAAACAGTCCCTATTTCACCGCAACTTATAGGAGGGGTAGAAAAAGGCGGAGGCCCTGGAGAGGGACTCCGCCTTATATACAGGGGGCGATGGTATTCGCGTGTTGCGGGATTAGACCAGGCGGGCGTTGATCGTCTTGGCGATCTTGGCGGCGTCGGTGGAACCCTTGACGGTGGCACGGAAGTCCTCGTCCATGAGCGCCTCGGCGACCTTGGACAGGATCTTAAGGTGCGTGGTGCCGGCCTGGGCACCCGGGATGAGCAGCGCGATGGCCACGTTGACGGGAGCGCCGTCCATGGTGTCCCAACCGGTCACACCGGACTCGTCCTTGACGACGATGACGGCAGCCTCGGTAATGGCGTCGGACTTGGCATGCGGGATGGCGAAACCCTCCATCATGCCCGTGGTGCCCTCGGCCTCGCGGGCCAGGAAGGCGTTCATCACGGCGTCGGCGTCGCAGGCGATACCGGCCTTGACAGCCTGGTTGGAAACGAAGCTCAGAGCCTCGTCACGAGAAGCGAAGTCCTCGGCGACAAAGACATTCTCGACCTTCACGAAGTCGGCAGCCTCGGCCTTGGGGGCCTCGACGGCAGCGGCCTTGGGGGCCTCAACGGACCTGGCTACAGGAGCGGCCTTCTGATTCTTCTCGAAGTCGTACTTCTTGAAGGCCACGAACAGGATGCCACCGACCACAGCGCCGATGAGGATCGCGAGGACCCACAGCGGACCGTTCTCGACAACGGGCAGGACCAGGAAGCCGCCGTGAGGCGCCGGATCGTGAACGTTGAAGAAGATGGTCAAGATGGAAGCGATGGAAGAACCGAGCATCATGATGGGCATGACGGGCCAGATGTTCTTGGTCATGAACGGAATGGCGCCCTCGGTGATGTGGGTGCAACCAAGGATGAGGTTGACGATACCGGCGTCATGATCCTCCTGGCTGAAGTACTTCTTGCCGACAACGACGGCGAAGGTGGTGATCAGCGGCGGAACGATGCAAGCGGCGGAGACGGCAGCCATGAAGTTGGTGCCGAAGTTGTAGGTCTCGGTGCCGACGCCAGCTTCGAGAGCGGTACCGAGCAGGAAGGTGCCAGTAGCGTAAGCAGCCTTGTTGACCGGGCCGCCCATATCAAAGGCGCACATGCAGCCGATGGCCAGGCCAAGGATCACCGGACCGGAGTTACCGAGGCTCTGCAGGAAATCCATCATGCCCTGGTTAATGGCAGCCATGGGGCCGGAAATACCGAGCATGACCAGGCCGACGATGGCGGTAGAGCACAGCGGATACAGGAAGATCGCCTTCAGGCCATTAAGGCTCGCGGGAATTTTAGAGAAAACCTTCTCGAGCAGCAAAATGACATAGCCGGCGAGGAAGCCGCCGACGATGCCGCCCAGGAAGCCAAAGCCCACACCCGAGCCTCCAGCGTCGATCATGCCGGTATCGGCGTTAACGGGCAGACCCTGGATGGCAATCATACCGGCAACAAAGCCGGGGACGAGCGCCGGGCGCTTGCCGATAGACTCGGCGATGTAGGCGGAGAGCACCGGAACCATGAGGTTCATGGCGATACCGCCGATAATCTTGAGCATCGCGGCAAAGCTGTTGTAGTCGGCAGCCGTCGAATCAAAGGACGTGATGCCCCACAGGAACGAAATGGCGGTCAGAACACCACCGGCAACGACGAAGACCAGCATGTGGCTGACGCCGTTCATGAGGTGCTTGTAGATGACGTGACCGATGGACTCCTTCTCCTCGACCTCGTCCTCGACATCGGCGGCAGTGGCAACCGTGTCGTCGCCCTTGGCGGCGAGCGCGCGGTCGATCAGCTTTCCGGCGGCCTCGACGGACAGGGCCTTGGAAACACCGACGGAAACCATGGGCTTACCGGCGAAACGCTCAGCCTGGACATCCTTATCGGCTGCGACGACGACGGCCTTGGCACCGGCGATCTCGCTCTTGGTGAGCTCGTTCTCGACACCGACCTGGCCATGAGTCTCGACCTTAATGGTCAGACCTCGCTCGGCAGCTGCCTTCTCCAGCGCCTCCTTCGCCATGAAGGTGTGCGCAATGCCGGTCGGGCAACCGGTCGCGGCGATGATGTCAAACTTAGCCATGTGTCCCTCCTTTTTAAGTTTTGCGCCCGCAGGCGCTCCCCTACACGCGCTTCAATGCGCGTTTTTCCACACTTGAAAGATACCAACCTACCGTCCGCGTGAGAAGAGACAAGGCGAAATTCTCCGGTGAAAGGTTCTTTCATAACCGTAAACGGTAAGTGAAAGTTTACCATCAACACTTGAAACGGCAAGGTGTATCTTGTAATTGAAAATGCCCGTATACTATGGCATTGCAAATCAAGTTAGATTTTCATGCCAACCAGGAGCCATCCATGACCGATAGTAGCAAGAGCGCACTTTCCCTCATTAGCACCCATCAGGGATACAGCGAATCCGAGCAGCGCATTGTCGAATATATATTGGAGCACCAGTCCGAGGCTCCACGCCTCACGGCGGCTCAGCTCTCACGCGCCGCTGCCACGTCCGAGGCGACCGTTTCGCGCTTCTGCCGCAAGCTTGGGTTTGGCAGCTTCCGCAGCTTTCAGTTTTCGTTGGCGAGGGATTTGGAAAGCCAGCGAAACGAGGGCCTGACCGACGAGGTCTCGCTCGACAACATGGAGCAGAGCCTTAAAAATATCCTCGCCGCCAAGGTGAGTGAGCTTAATGCGACCATCGACGGCATTGATCACGACACGTTGGCCGCAGTTGTACACGCGCTTAAGAATGCCGGCGTTATTGAGTTCGCCGCCGTGGGCAATACAAACGCGGTCGCGCTCGACGCAACATTTAAGTTTTCGCAGCTGGGCCTGCGCTGCATGACGAGTACCATTAGCGAGACATCGATCGGCTTTGCGCTCACGTTGCGCCCGGGTGACGTCATCGTGCTAATCTCAAACTCCGGCAAATCGCGCCGACTGAATCGCATGGCAAAAGCGGCTCGCGACTGCGGCGCAACCGTAGTCGTCATCAGCAGCGACAGCAAGTCTCCACTCGCGCGCCTGGCAGACTACACTTTTAATACCGTCAACCACGAAGCACTGCTGACAACGGGCGACTTCGCGTTCTCCAAGATGAGCGCCACGATGATCATCGAGGTCATCTACAACTTCCTGCTGCCCGAAATCGAGGACGCCCGAGAGCACATCAGCTACTATGAGGAACTCATCCAACCGGATAAGGTCGTGGAGTAAAACACGAAGTGGGACAAAAAATTCAGTCTATTTTGTCCCACCAACACCGCTGATACGACCTAACCTCGAGCTTCTTCAAGCATCTGCTTGGCATGCGCCAAGCTCGCCTCCGATTGATCGCCGCTCAGCATGCGGGCGATCTCGGCGGTACGGGCATCGCCGGTCACCTCGTCCAGGTGCGTTTGGGGAACATCGCCCGGCTCTTTACTGACCACGTAATGCTTGTCGGCCATGACCGCAACCTGCGCCAGGTGGGTTACGACAATGACCTGATGCGTGGCGGCAAGATCGGCCAGCACACCAGCAAGAGCACGAGCCGTAGAGCCGCCGACACCAGCATCGACCTCGTCGAACACCAGTGTATCCACGCCATCCGCGTTGCCGAGGACAACCTTGCTCGCCAGCATAACGCGGCTGAGCTCGCCACCCGACGCAATACGGCGCAGGGGACGCGGCGTCAATCCAGCGCCGCTGCGATACAAAAGCTCATAGCTCGAAGGGCCAGCAAGCGTCCACTCGGCGCGGGGAAGATCACGCGACTCCCAGACGAGTTCGGCGCCCCCCATTTCCAGACGCGCCATTTGGCGGCCAACCTCATGACAAAAACGCGGGGCCGCCGTATTGCGTGCACGTTTAAGCGCCTTGGCGGCGGCGAACAGTTCATGCTCCGCTGCGCCAAGCGCTTCACGCGCCTTTCTGATCTGTTCATCGCCATCATCGACCAGGGACAGCAGCTCTTGCGAGCGATCGCGCATGGCAAAAACATCGTCCATGGTAGGACCCCACTGACGCAGCAGGCCCTTGAGGTCGGAATACCGCTCACGCATGCGAGCGAGCTCGCGCGGATCGAAGGCGACGCCATCGCGATAGGCACGAAGTTCGTTCGCGCAATCCTCAAGGGAGATACAGGCATCCGAAAGCAAATCGGCAATGTCGCCAAGTTTGCGATCGACGGAAGCCATACGGGAAAGTTCTGCCACGGCGCTGTTCACGGCATCGAGCGCTCCCCCTTCAGAGGCAAGCGATGCATGGGCATCATTAGCTGTGGCAACCAGCACCTCGGCATGTTCGGAGCGCGGCAGCAGCTCCTCGAGCTCCTCGTACTCGCCCGGTTTGGGGTCGACCTCGGCGATGCGCTCCAGGGCGAAGCGCGTCTCCTCGACGCGACTCCCCTGCGCACGCGAGGCCTCCTCGACGCGACGGACCTCCTTGGCAGCCGCGCGCGAGGCTTTAAAGCACGCACGGTAGTGCTCAAGCGCCTCGAGCGCCGGGCGCCCTGCCCATGCATCGACCATGGCAACATGATGCGCCGGGTCGAGCAGGCGCTGGTGCTCGTGCTGACCACAAAGATCCATCATCACGCCGACGCGCTCCGAAAGTTCGCGAACGCTGGCGATGCGGCCGTCAATTTTTACGCGACTGCGGCCCTCGGCAGAAAGGCTGCGCTGTACGGTGAAACCCTCCGTGTCGTGCGGACCGTCAAACAGACGCGCCTCGACGCTGGCAAGCGTCTCGCCTTCGCGCACCGTCGACGAATCTGCGCGCTCGCCCAAAATGAGCTTGAGGGCCGAGAGCAGCGCGGTCTTGCCGGCGCCGGTCTCGCCGGTCAGGACAGTCAGGCCGGCACTCGGCACCAGCGTCGCCTCGCGAATGAGTGCAATGTTAGAAACCTGAAGCTCATCGATCATGGCGGACTCCGTAGAATACGCGGCTCACCGAGTTGTAAAAACTCTCGGGGCCGTAGTCGAGCAGCAGCACATCGCCGGGGCCTCGGCGCACGGCCACGCTCTCGACCGTGCCGTCGCAGGTAATAAACTGTCCATCGATAGCGATCGCCGGAACGCTCGGACGGTCATCAGACATAAAGATTTCGACGACATCGCTCGGCGAAGTCAAGAAAGCGCGAGCTTGAATGGTGTGCGGCGCAATGGGTACGCAGACCATGCCCGTATAGTCAGGGCTCACGATGGGGCCACCGGCGCTGAGCGCGTAACCCGTAGAACCAGTCGCCGTCGAAACGACGACACCGTCACCGCGTAGGCGGTCGATATGGTGACCGGACACCGTGATGTCAAACTCGACCATATCGGACAGGGGGCCGCGGGTAAGCGCCATGTCGTTGAGGGCGAAGGTGCGCACGACATCCTTCGTACCATCTTCGCGCACGGACACGATATCCGCGGCGATGGTAGCGCGACGGCTCACATGCAGCTCGCCGGACAGGGCGTCGCTCACGACCTGCAGAATGTCGCGCTCCTCGGGACTCGCAGCAGTTAAAAAACCCAGGTGACCATAGGAAAGACCGAGGATAGGAATCTCACGATGGTTGAGGATGCGGGCAGCGCGCAACAACGTACCGTCGCCGCCGAGCGTAATTACCAGATCGGAGCCGTCAATATCAGGCGTGCTCTGAATCTTGGATCGCTGGTCGGCAGCCCATGCGACCTCATAGCCCTGGCGCGTCAGCCAAAGCTCGAGCATCAGGCCGCTCTCGACCGCCTCTTGCTTGTAGTAATTGGGAACCAGAAAGACCTTCATAGCGTTGCAGCTTTCTCGCTCAAAACCGATATCTGGGATTGCAGCTCGTCTTTCGAACGGTCGCCGGGGACTAACCTCTTGCCGTACAGGAAAAACTCAACGTTGCCCTTGGCACCATGAATGGGTGACACGCACACATCGACCGGGAACAGGCCCTTTGCAGCAAAGAGTTCAACCGCCGCCAAGAGTGTATCGCGGCGCACGACGGGATCGGTCACAATGCCGCCCTCGCCCACCAGCGCCGCCGGAGCCTCAAACTGCGGCTTTACGAGCGTGCAGAATGCACCCGTAGGAGCCAGGCACGCCAGTACCGCATCGATAATGTTCGCGATGCTGGTAAACGAGACATCACACACAGCCAGGTCGATGACGCCGGCATAGCCAAGCTCAGGCAGCTGCGTCACGTTTGTGCGCTCATGCAGCGTCACGCGATCGTCCTGACGCAACGACCAATCGAACTGGGCGCGACCCACGTCCACCGAGACAACGGTCGCAGCTCCGCGCTTGAGCAGGCAATCGGTAAAACCGCCGGTAGAGCAGCCCACATCCAGACAGGCAAGGCCCGTCGGATTGATGCCAAACGCATCAAGCGCGCCTTCGAGCTTAAGACCGCCACGGCCAACATAGGGAATGCGCCCCTTCACGTGCAGCGGCAGCCCCGGGATCACCTTAAGCCCCGGCGAAGTCAAGCGCTCACCGCCACTCGAGACCAAGCCGGCCATAAGAGTGCGAAGGGCATCCGCGCGATCGGCGCAGATGCCCTGTGAAATCAGTTCGTCATCAAGACGCACACGTTTCATGAATGCCATCAACCATTCGTATCCGGAGATGCGGCCTAGCTATCCTGGGATTCGTTTGCCGCATCCTCATCGTATTCCTGCTCGAGCTTGTCGGCCTCACGCGGTGTCAACTCAAACTTGTCGACCATATCGACCGCGCGGGAGCCCAGCTCAATCGCTTCGTCAAACAAATCGAGCGAACGCTCCAAGGAGGTATCCTTGGAGCGAACGGTAGCGATGATCTGATCCAGACGGTCCGAGATCTCGTCGAAGTTGCGGACGGAACCCTCTGGCATGGCTACTCCTCGACGGAGTCGACAACAGCCTCGGCGGCGTCCGAATCCTCGGCCAGCACGCCAGCCTCAGCCTGGGCAACCGCAACCTTGGCGGCAGCCTCGGCGGCCTGGGCCTCCTCGCGGGCACGGTCCTCGGCCAGCAGCTCTTGGTACAGGTCCTCGCCCGGCAGCTCCTCGCTGCGAGCGATCTTGCCCAGCACGCCGTTGACGAACGACGCAGACTGGTCGGTGCCATAGGCCTTGGCAAGCTCGACGGCCTCGTTGATCACGATGGCGTCCGAAACCTCCTCGTCGGTGAGGAAACGCATCTCGTAAACGGCGATACGAAGCAGATTGCGATCGGCGCCGGGCATGCGCATAAGATCCCAGTTCTTGGCAACGGAGCGCAGGGCGCAGTCGATGCGGTCGATATGCTCGTAAGCACCACGGCACAGCTCCAGCGCATACGGGTCGAGGGGACCCTTCGAGATCAGGAAATCGCCCTCGAGGACGCGCTCGAGCGGGCTGTCCGTGGCCTCGGCCTGGAACAGCAGCTGCAGCGCCTGACTGCGGGCAAGCGTACGCCCGCGATAAACCTTAAGACTCAAAGGTTACTCCTTGGGGAAAACGAGGCCGTCGATGCAAACGTCAACGCGCTCGACCTCGACGCCAACCTGGGCATCGATGGCGGCGACCACGGCGGCGCGAACGGCCTCGGCGAGTTTCTTGAACGGATAGCCAAAGAACACCACGACACGCACGGTGAGTGCGAGCTTGTCGCCGACGACCTCGGCCTCGACCGCCGGCTCGGAAGCCGGGGCCTTGGACGAGAGCATCATGGAGACAAGGTTGGTGGCAAGGTCCTTGACGCCAACGGAGGCGATGCCCTCGACATCGGACACGGCGCGCGAGACGATGGCGGTCAGAACATCGGGCGAAATGCCGATGCCGTCAATCTTGATTTCCTGGGGCATGAGTCCTCCTAGAAGATTTGGTTGCTAGACGCGGGAGACGAACTTGCCGTCGCGGGTGTCAACCTTGATGACCTCGCCCTCGTTGAGGTACATGGGAACCTGGATGACAGCGCCGGTATCGATCGTGGCCGGCTTGGTGGAACCCTGGACGGTGTCGCCCTTAAAGCCCGGGTCGGTCTGGACGATGGTGGTCTCGATGAACATCGGCGGGGTCACGCCCATGAGCTCATCGTCGGCGAAGAGCAGCTGGCAGACGTCGTTCTCGCGCAGCCACTTGGAGTTCTCGCCCACCATGTCCTCGGGAACGGGAACCTGCTCATAGGACTCGTTGTCCATGAAGATGTAGTCGGTGCCATCGTTGTAGAGGTACTGGAACTCACGGGTGGTGAGCATGACGCTCTCGAACTTGGTGCCGGCGTTGCAGGTGTTCTCGACGACGCGGCCGCTCTTGATGTCGCGGGTCTTGTAGCGTACAAACGCGCCGCCCTTGCCCGGCTTGACATGCTGGAACTCGACGATGGTGTAGACCTTGTCCTTGATGCGGAGACCGAGGCCGTTCTTGAAGTCGGCGGTAGAAATGGTAGGCATAGCGACCTTTCTTGTTATGGGCAGAACGCACAAGCGTCCAAATTACATACGACAGAAATTATACACTTGCAGACGGCGCCTGCAGCGAGCGCATAAAAAGAGAACGCGGGGCGTCCGAATCGATCCGAACGCCCCGCCCCAAACTATCTACCGAAGTAGACTAGCAGTCGATAACGTGCAGGTCGTGCGGGGTCTTGGTGAAGGGCTCGTAGCCGTTCTCGGTGACCACGCCGTAGTCCTCAAGGCGCACGCCGCCCACGCCGGGCAGGTAGACGCCGGGCTCCATGGTGACAACCGAGCCGATCTCGATGGTGTTCTTGCTGCGGTTGAAGTTGGGCAGCTCGTGGATGTCGATGCCCACGCCGTGGCCCAGACCATGGTTGTAGTAATCACCATAGCCGGCATCGCCGATGATCTTCTTGGAAAGCTTGAAGATGTCGTTACCCTCAACGCCCGGATGGATGGCGGCGACGCACTCCTCGTGCGTGCGGCGCACGAGTGCGTACAGGTCGAGCTGCTCCTGGGTGGGCTCGCCCATCACGACAGTGCGCGTCATATCGGAGCGGTAATCGCAGTAGCCCGCGCCGTAATCCATGAGGACGAAGTCGCCCTTCTCGATGACACGGTCACTCGGCACGGCATGCGGGTTGGCGGTGTTGGGGCCGCTCGCCACAATGGAGCCGAAGGCCAGGCTGTCGGCGCCGTTGGCGAACATAAAGTTCTCGAGCTCGTTGCGAACCTGCTTCTCGGTCATACCGGGCTTAATAAAGCCAAGCATGTGCTGGAAGGCGGCGTCAGTGATCGACTGTGCATGGCGCATGAGCTCGATCTCCTCGGCATCCTTGATGGCGCGCATCTTGCGGATGTCGTCGTGCATCAGCGGCAGCATGCAGGCGACGGAACGGTCCTCCAGGCCGCGCTGAATACCCTGGTAGAAGTTAATCTGCATATCGTCCTCGACAGCACAGACACGGCACTTGTTAGCCGCAATCTTGCCGGCGACCCAGCCGGGGATGGTACCCTCGTCCATGTCGTAGACCCAGGGGCTGCCGGCGGGCGTGTTCTCCTCAAAGCTGTTGAGGTAGCGCGAGTCGGTGTGGAACAGGCACTGGTCGACCGTAATAAACGCAGCGTGCGGGAACTCGAAGGTGTAGTCGAAGACGCCCTTCACGCCCGTAAGCCAACGAAGGTTGGCCTCGTCGCGCACCACGATGGCATCGTAGCCACGCTCGGCCATCAGGGCACGGACACGCTCGATACGACCGGCAGGACCGGCAGCAAACTCAGACATGCAGATTCCTTTCTTGTTGTCTCAAGATAGACGGGACGGGTCTCAACCGAACGACGGAATCGCATGCGATCCGCAACCGATTGAAAACCCGCCCCTCAACATGATACGAAAGACGATGGAAGTCAATAAATCTTAGAGAAGTTCTTTACGAGAAGCCAAGTAGGCGTGAGCATGGCGCTCAAGAACCTCGTCCTCAACGTTCGTTAGGCGAATTGCGCCGAGTGCCGCGGGCAGCGGCAGCATGCTGCGGTTTGAGCGCGCGAACTGCTGTCTGCGGAACTCCTCGATATATGCGGCAGGCTCCAGATCGAAGGCAAGTTCCTCGATACCAAAGTCCTCCAGACAGTCATCGACCTCAAAGACGTAATCGATATCGAAGTCGCAGGCGTCGTGGGCAAGGCGCGCCTCAAAGCGCATGCCCTCGGACAACAGCTGGTAGGCAGGGACCTGCGAAGCGGCATCGCCCAAGCAAGCGCGCAAGGTACGCTCCCCCGTCTTGCCAAAATCGAGCGCATGGCGGGCGCTCGGGTTCGTGGCCATCAGTACGTCCTTGCGAGCAGTCTGAGACCATTGAACGGCATTGACGAGCGCGACCTCCTCGCCCGCGAGAATCTCGGGGACGGTCTCAATAAACTGATTCCAGCGGGACTTGCTGCTCGAAAGCATGGTGCCAACAAGTACCGCATAGCCGAGCTTGAGGTCCTCGGGGTCCGCCTCGCGAACAAGATCGAGGTCACACACGACCAAACCCGGTTCGGGACGGAACGCGATAGCGGGAAGCGCATTGGCCGACGAGGCGACAAGCGGCTTCATGGTCGTCGCGACCGTGAGCATGGCGTCGAAGGTCGTCGGCAGCAGCGCGCACTCGGCTCGGCCACACCACTGGTTGGCGCACCAGCTAACAACCGAGCAGGTTGCGGCATCGCCAACGGCGACAACCAGATCGTCGCAGGTAACGCC
>NZ_JBCOIG010000028.1:0-19138 GCF_040926405.1 Collinsella aerofaciens | reverse complement strand
GCTCGACGCTGCGCGGGCCGCATTTGGACAATCTGACGTTCAACTTCAAGGGCGCGACCAGAAGGTCAGCGCCCTTTTGTTTCACGTCACCTTGTCACAAATGCGACCCGCTCGCTGTCCGTTCTCTACCTGCGGCGTCGTCTTGCTCCGAATGCGGCCCGTTCGCTGTCGTTGCCGAAACATCGGCGATGCCGGAGTAGTCATTGGGGACGTTCATAAATGACTACTCAGGAATGAGCGTGGATAATCTCCCGGTTTTGGCCTGTGTGCGGGCTCAAAGTGGGAGATTATCCACGCTCGCTTTAATTTGCCTGGGCTGCGATGCCTATCTAATCGGCTCGGCGTCTTCCCTGAGAATCGAAAGATACTCTTCATACCCGTACTGCCGGTATCTCTGTCTTGACTCGTCGAGCGGACGGAGGATACCCAATTCTTCAAATGATTTGACGAGCGCGCTCGCGGTACTCCTGCCGATATCGAGTTGGGCAGCGATGAATGCGGTGTCGACGATGGGGTGCTCTTCAAGAATGCCCAACAGCCTTTGCCCGTTTGCAGCAGTCCTTCCGAGATTTTCGGTAATGGTTGCTGTGGAACGGTTATGGAGGTCAACAAGGTTTTTTAAAGACCCTACCGAGTCCTTCGCACTTTCGAGAAGACTGTTGCAGAAAAACTCTATCCATTCCTCGTAAGTGCCTCTCTCCCTTACGGATGTGAGTTGCCGGTAGTACTCGCTTCGATTTTTCTTGAACTGGAACGATGGATAGAACAAGCAAGAATGAAGAACGCCATCATTGATGAGCATAAGTGTAATGAGAAGCCTGCCCAGGCGACCGTTTCCGTCTAGGAATGGATGGGCAGTTTCAAATTGGTAATGGACGAGCGCCGCCCGCACAATCGGATCCATTTCGACTTGAGGCTCATTGATAAAGCGTTCGAGGTCCTGGAGCGTGTTACTCAAATCTTCAATGTTTGGAGGGACAAACGATGCGGCTGCAATGGTGCAGCCTGAGGGGCCAATCCAGTTTTGTGAGGAGCGCAGCTCGCCTGGATTCTTCTCCGTTCCGCGCACTCCGTCCAGCAGGACCGCATGAACTTGCCTAAGAAGTCTCGTGCACAAGGGCATCTTTTTGAGCAGTTCTACGCCGCGGTCGACAGCACGGACGTAATTCACGACGTCTGCGACATCTTTATGATGGAGTTGTGTTTGCGATGGACTAAGTAGGTCGTCAAACGTGCACTGGGTTCCCTCAATTTGCGAAGAAAGGAGTGCTTCTTTGCGCACGTACATTGTCAGATACATATCGGCGTTGGGAACAAAGTAGAGCATGCCTTCAAGCTCTCCAAGCTTTCGTGAGCATGCGGAAAGCGTGCGATAGGTTTCCTCGGTGAGGTTTAGCTGCCTCAATGATTGCAAGGGCGTTGGAAAAAACGAATAGTAAGCCAATTTCCCCGATAGATTATTGCGGAGCGTTCCCTGGCCGTTCTCCTCGATTTGCATCGCGCCCTCCATATCTTTAGTGCCGGAAACTCGTTATTAGGCCAATCATATCAATTCTAATAACGAGTTTAAGGATTAAATAGTTATTAGAATTGATGTAAACAATCTAATGATGAGAAGTCGTTATTACTTGACCATGGAGCTCGGCTTGGTACAGGGGGGGGGTCATCCAAAATGAACGTGGATAATCTCCCGTTTTTGGCTCGGTGACGGCCTCAAAGTCAAAGTGGGAGATTATCCACGCTCGTTAGTTAAGCGTCCGAAAATCCACACTCGCCAAACCTACCAAAAAGGGACGGGTTTATTTTGGCACGTTTCGGTAGGTATCAGGAGGTGCCAGGAGCGGGGTGGCGGCGGGGTGCCGCTGCGAAAAGAAGTATCGGGTTTGGCGTGCCCGCTTCTGCCCGTCCCGCGCGTGGGCGATACTCGGCTTATCGAACCGCGATGCAAAGGAGATGCTCATCCCACGAGCACTACCGGGAAGGGCTTGCGATTCGAGTCCCCACCTTAGCATTTGAACCATTTGGCACTATAATTACCGTAGGCATGCGCACAACGTTGCGCTTAATCAAGAGGAGAAAACGTATGGGTCTGTTTGATATGTTCAAGAAGAAGGCTGAGCCCGCGGCTGCCGCTGCTCCGGCCTCCATCTCTGCTTCTGCCGGCGCCGACGTGCTGTGCTCGCCCGTCAAGGGCAAGGTCATCAAGATGGCCGACGTGCCCGATCCCGTCTTTGGTGGCGAGGTTCTGGGCAAGGGCTGTGCCGTGTGGCCCGAGGACGATCTGGTCTACGCTCCCTGCGACGGTAAGGTGACCGTCACCATGGGTCACGCCGTGGGCCTGCAGTCCGATAGCGGCATCGAGGTTCTGGTGCACGTTGGCGTCGATACCGTCAACATGAACGGCGATGGCTTCGAGGGCTTCGTCAAGGCCGACGACGTTGTGAAGGCTGGCCAGCCCATACTCAAGATCGACCGCGCCAAGATCGCCGCTGCCGGTTACAAGGACTGCGTCGTCGTGGCCGTGTCCAACACCGCCGAGTTTGCCGATGTCGAGCTCACCGTTGAGGCAGAGTCCGCCGTCGCCGCCGGTGACGCCATCGTCAAGGTCGTCCGCAAGTAAACTGCGGCATCCAAAGGCTGTGCGAGGGTGGTCGGGTTTTCCGGCCACCTTTTTTATTGCACCGCGGGAAAGCGTTTTATTGCACGTTGGGTGGGCTTGCAAACCGTTCGGACGCTAAAACGAACCGACCGCGCCTTCGCGTTGCCGAGGGTGTTCATAAGTGGATAGTATGGGCTTACTTATTACAACGTGTGCCGCGTCCGGGAAGCGCGGTGCCGCTCATTGGGAGGAACAACATGAAAAAGAAGCTGCTGCTTGCGCCCCTCATGGCCGTCTTGGTTGCATGCGTGGTCGTGCTTTCCGGCTGTGGAGGTCCTTCGGTTGAGGAGCTCATCACCGAGGATCTTACGACGCAGTTTGATGAGGTCAAGAACGGTGGCGACGACTTCCTTTCTGGTCTGGAGGAGGCTTCGGGCGACGAGTTCGAGCAGCTGGGTATCGATCCCAAGGAGTACGCCAAGACCTATCTTGAGGGCTTTGACTACAAGATCGGCGACGTGACGGTCGACGAGGACAAGGGTGTCGCGACCGCCGAGGTCTCTATTACATGCAAATCTATGAACAAGATCGTCGAGGACTTCTCCACCCAGTATCAGGAGAAGGTCGCTGCGCTTGACACGGTTCCTTCCGATGACGAGCTGTACAAGATGGCCGGTCAGGTTATGGTCGATGTGACCAAGGCCACCGAGCCCAGGAAGACCACGGTTATCTTCAAGTACACCTGCAACGACGATGGCGAGTGGTCTGCCGACGACTCCGTCAACTCCGAGATGATGGATGCAATGCTGAGCTAGGGGGTTACGCGGTTCTACGAACCGCGTAACCAGTTGACGCTGCGCGCCGCCCAGGACGACAATTTGTCATTCAAAAGGCGAGGCATGACCAGAAGGTCTATGCCTCGCCTTTTTCATGCCAACTTGTTCGTCCTGGACGTCGCTCGCTGTCCATCCTCTACCTGCGTCGTTGCCATGGTGCGGCGCTTGTAGTCATTGAGGACGTTCTTAAATGACCAGGCGGCAGTTGGGGACACTCCTTGTGCCAGCGTTGCATCGAGTGCTTGGGAAACCGCGACCCGGTTTTTGGCCGAATAGTGGGTCGCATTTTCCGGATGGGGTGGGTTGCGGAAAGTGCGACCCGGAATATTGTTCTGAAACGGGATGCGGTTTCCCTGATGTGCCTCAAACGGAAAGCATATCCCATTCCGGAGCTCCAAAACGGGATGCGCTTTCCGCGCGGAAGAATTGCCGCAGCTGCGTTAAGCAGTGTCGCTCGTTACTCGCCCAGCACCAGCGCCGCGAGCTCTGCCTGGGTGTCCACCACGTAGTCGGCGCCGGTGGCTTCCAGCTCTGCGCGGCCGCGGAAACCCCAGCTGACGCCCGCACTCTTAAGGCCGGCGTTGTGGCCGGTCAGGATATCGACATTGGAATCGCCTACGTAGAGCGTGGTCGCCGGGTCGGCGCCTAGCTCTTTCATCACATGCAGTGTAACAGGCGCCTCGGGCTTGGGTGGAAACGCATCGACGTGGCCCTGCACCAGCGCAAAGCGCTCGGAACCAAAATACTTCTCGATAAGCGGAGCCGCCGAGACGTGGTCCTTGTTAGTGAGCACGGCAAGTTGCACACCCGCGGCGCGCAAGCGGTCGAGCATCTCGATCGTGCCGGCATAGGGGGCGGTGTGGTCCTCCTTGTGCTCGCCGTAGTAAGCCCTAAACTCGGCAAGCGTCTGCTCAAACATGCGGCCGTCGCCCGCATACTCGGCGGGCATAAAGCGCTCAACCAGCTTGAGCATGCCGTTTCCCACCTTGTAGCGGTACTCGTCAACGGCAAACGTGGGCCAGCCGTGCGCCTCGCAGGTATGGTTGCCGGCGGCCGCCAGGTCCTCGAGCGTGTTGAGAATGGTGCCGTCCAGGTCAAAGATCACATGGGAAAAAGCTGCTGCCATGGGTGCTCCTGCCGCTTGAGTTGTAAAACGCACCCCATGATACTGGGCATGCGTGCCGGGCATGTTTGGAATCTGAATATCTTTAATAGCCCTGAGCCTTTGTCGTTAGCAAATTCTCGGCAGCTGCTCTCCTACGAGCATGTCGAGGATGCGGGTCGAGCCCCAGCCGGTACGTACGCGCACGGCGGGGCGGGTGCCCTCGGCAAGTGGCAGCACGCGACCGATGACGGCGGCATTCTCGCCGTAGCGGGCGGCGCGCATGGCGGCCAGCGCGGCATCGGCTTGCTCGGCAGGCACGACGGCAACCATCTTGCCCTCGTTTGCCACCTGCAGTACATCGTAGCCGAGCATTTCGCAGGCGGCCTGCACGTCGGGACGCACGGGCACGGCATCTTCGTCGACCTCCATGGCAACACCGCTGGCCTGGGCAAACTCGTTGAGTGTGGACGCCAGGCCACCGCGCGTGGGGTCGCGAAAGCAACGCGTGCCGGGCGCTGCGGCCAAAACGTCGGCAATCAGGTGGTTGAGCGGCGCGGCGTCGCTTTCGATGGTGCTCGAAAACGCCAGACCCTCGCGTTGGCTCATGATAGCGATGCCGTGGTCGCCCAGTGTACCCGAGACCAGGATGACATCGCCGGGCTGGCAGTTTGCGCCGCTGAGCGCCACGCCCGCAGGCACCTCGCCCACGCCGGCGGTATTGATATAGACGCCGTCGGCCCCGCCGCGCTCGACCACCTTGGTGTCGCCCGTGATTATGGACACGCCCGCCTCGTGCGCCGTCTCGGCCATCGTCTGCACAATCTGGCGGAGCTTATCCATGGGATAGCCCTCTTCAAGGATAAAGCCGCACGACAGGTAGCGCACGTTGGCGCCCGAGGTCGCGACATCGTTAACGGTTCCGCACACGGCGAGGCGGCCGATGTTGCCACCGGGGAAGAACTGCGGCGAGACTACAAAGCTGTCGGTCGACATGGCGATGCGCCCGCTCGCGGGCAGCGCGGCGACGCCGGCATCGTTGCCTTCGAGCAGCTCGGGCGAACCAAAGGCATCTAAAAAGACCTCATCGATGATGCGCTTCATCATCTGTCCGCCGGAGCCGTGGCCCAACAGGACGGTGCTATCGGTGATGCTATGGGACATATCCAAAACTCCAATCGTGGGAGGTGTCAGTGCGCGGGGGCGTTCGGGCTAGACTCGGTAACGGTAGCACGCCGCGCAGCTGCCTTCGGAACTCACCATGCACGGGCCGACGGGGTGCTCGGGCGTGCAGGTGCGGCCAAAGAGCGGGCAGCTGCTCGGCGTAATGGCTCCGCGCAGCACGTCGCCGCAGCGGCATCCGCGCGGCTCAACCGTCGGCTCAACGGGCACGTCAAAGCGAACGCGGGCATCAAAGCGCGAGAACTCGGGGCGGATGGAAAGGCCCGAGTTGGCAATCGGCCCCAGCCCGCGCCACGTGGTGTCGCATGGCTCAAACACCTGCTCGACCAGCTGGCGCGCCACGGGGTTGCCGTCTGCGTTGACGCCACGGCGGTAGGCGTTGTCAATCGCCGGCCTGTCCTCGACAACCATCTGGACCAGCATGCAGATGCCCTGCAGGATATCGACCGGTTCAAATCCCGTGACCACGCCCGGGGTATTGAATTCGTCGACCAAAAAGCTAAAGGGCGCCAAGCCCGTGATGGTGGCGACGTGTCCCGGCAGGATAAAGCCGTCGATGGCGGTCTCGGGATCGTTAGCGATGGCGCGCAACGCCGGCGGCGTGGTCTTGTGGGCGCAATAGACCGAGAAGTTCAAAAGCCCGCGCGCTTCGGCCTCCAAGATGGCGGCGGCGATGGTGGGCGTTGTGGTCTCAAAGCCCACGCCCATAAAAATAACCGGGCGATCGGGGTTTTGCTCGGCAATGTCGAGTGCATCGAGCGGGGAGTACACAATGCGAATGTCACGCCCTGCCGCCTTTTGTGCAGCGAGCGAGGTGGACGATCCGGGCACGCGCATCATGTCGCCAAAGGTGGTGATGATGGCGCCGTCTATGTTGGCGAGCGCGATTGCGTGGTCGATGTCGCGGTTGGCGGTGACGCAGACGGGGCAGCCCGGGCCGCTCAGCAGCTTGAGCCCGGTCGGCATAATGGAGCGAAAGCCATAGCGCCCGATGCTCACGGTATGCGTGCCGCAGACTTCCATAAGGTTGATGGTGCGGTCGCCGACAAGCTCATGAATGCGCTCGATGAGCTCGCGAGCCAGCTTGGGATCGCGGAATGCCGAGAAATCGATACCGGAGCGCGCCGGCTGCTCGGGCGCCACTAGTAAGCCTCCGCCGGGTTGGTGGTCAGCTGGTCTTCTTCGACCAGCTCGGACATGGCATTAACAAGCTCGAGCGTTTCCTGTGCTTCCTGCTCGTCGACAATCTGGATGCCAAAGCCGGCGTGTACGAGAATATAGTCGCCAACCTGCGCCGTCGGCACGAGTCGCAGCGACACGGGGCGCTCGATGCCCATCATGTCGACGGTGGCCTTGAGGTCGTCGTCGCGTTTGACTACTTTACCGGGAACGGCAAGGCACATATTGTTCCCCTTTTATACGCTTTGCGCTGGACGGGCGCTCAATAATCCATCAGTTGATGGTAGCGCTCGCGGGCGCTGCGGGCAAACGCGCTACACCTGTGAGACGGCGGCTTGCGGGCTGGCCGAACAGCCTACTGCGATGCAACCTGCGCAAGACGAGCGCTTGCGACTGCCGCCTGACCGTAGGCGATGCAGCCGTCATTGACGGGTACGGTGTGGGGGACAAGGACAGTAAGGCCTGCGCTTTTGAGCTCGCGGGCGAGGAGCTGAAGCAGAAGTCGGTTCATGAACACGCCGCCCGAGAGCGCGACGGTATCGATGCCTTCGCGCGTGCAGATTTCGCGTGCGATTCGTGCCGAAGAGCGCGTAACGGCGACATGGAAGCCGAGTGCGAGCCTGTCGGCGGGCGCTCCGGCTTCAGTTCCTCCCAAAAGTGCCTCAAAGAGTGCTTTCTGATCCAGAACATGGGGGCCGTTCAGCCACGATGGGCCAGATGCGAAATGGCCGGCGTTGTCGTCGGGAAAATGGGCGATTTCGTTGTCGAGCGCGCGCCAGGCGGCGGCTTCGAGTTCTATGGCGGGTTCGCCCTCGTAGGTTGCCTTGCCGCAGATACCCAGAATCGCTGTCGCGGCATCAAAGAGACGCCCCATGCTGCTGGTACGCGGGCTGTTGATGCCGCGCTCGATCATGGTGGCTGTCACGCTGCGTGTTTGCTCGTCGAGGCTGTCCAAAAGCCGAGCGGCACCTGGGTGCTCGAGCAGGCCGAGCTCACTGAGCAGGGCAAAGGCGTTGCGGCGGGCGTCGCGCACGGAGGCCGCCCCACCGGGGAGCGCCCAGGTGCGCAAATGCGCGGCGCGCTCAAAGCCGTCAAGGCCGGCAACAAGAAACTCGCCGCCCCAAATGGTCCCATCGGTGCCGGCGCCGGTGCCGTCAAAGGCGATGCCAAGGACGCGCGCGTCGGTTGTAAGCTGGCCCGCGGCGATAGCCTCAGCCATTACGCTCGCGATATGCGCATGATGGTGCTGCACCTCGACGAGCGGCAGATTGCATTTTCGCGCCTGCTCGCGCGCCCACTGGCCCGATAGATAGCTGGGGTGTAAATCGCAGGCCAAGGCGGCGGGCGCCAAATCAAAGAGATCTTCCAAGCGCGTGCGCGCGGTGTTCCAGGCATCGAAGGTCCCGCCGTTTTCAACATCGCCGATATGCTGCGACACAAAACAGGTCGCCTCGCCGTTCGTCCCTTCACGCGTGAGCGTAATCGTGGCCTTTTGTTGCGGCCCGCAGGCGAGTACGCAGGACGGAGCGCCGTCGAGCGCCGGCAACGGCAGCGGCTGGGGTGCATATCCACGAGCGCGGCGAACGGGCATAACGGCGCCGTCGACCACGCGCACCACGGAATCGTCATAGCGCGAGAGAATCGCTCGATCGTTGCCGAGCAGCGCGTCGGCAATGCCGGCGGCAACGAGGCGCTCCCAGGCAAGATCGTCATCGGTCTCGATGGGCTCTTCGCTCAGGTTGCCGCTGGTCATGACGAGCGCGTGCATACCGTGTGACGCGGCAGCTGCAAGCAGAAGATGCTGAAGCGGGGTGTAGGGGAGCATAACGCCAAGCTCGGGCAGGTCGCGCGCGACGGACGGTGCGAGTACGAGGGCGTCGGAAGAATCGCCGTCGTTCCCGCAAACAGCCCGCCGGCGCAGCAGCACGATGGGGCGGATACTGCCGGCGAGCAGATCGCGTTCAGCATCGTCGATATGGCACAGGCGCCCGGCATCGGCAAGACTGCGCACCATGACGGCAAGCGGCTTATTGCTGCGACGCTTGCGACGGCGCAGCTCGGCCACCGCCTGCTCGTTGGCAGCGTCACAGGATAGATGGAATCCGCCCAGGCCCTTGATGGCGACGATGCCACCGCTGGCCAGCAGCTCAACGCAGCGCTCGATGATAGCGTCGCTGGCCTCGCGTGTGGTGCCGACGGCCGGTGTCGCGGACGAATTCCCGCACGCATCGCCGTTCACAGCCTCGCGCCACGTAATATGCGGCCCGCAATCAAAGCAGGCATCGGGTTGCGCGTGAAAACGCCGGTCGAGTGGGTCGGCATACTCCGCGGCACACCTGGGACACATGGGAAAACAATCCATCGACGTGGCCGCTCGGTCATAAGGCAACGATCGGATGATGGTAAAGCGTGGCCCGCAGTTAGTGCAGTTGATAAAGGGGTAGTGATAGCGTCGGTCGGCGGGATCGAACAATTCGCGCAAGCAATCGTTGCAGGTGGCGATATCGGGCGAGACAAGCGTCGTGTGCGCGGTCTGGTCCTGCGATGCTACGATGCGAAAGCCCTGTTCGTTGGCGGCATCCCAACCGTTGGCTGCCAAGTCCACAACCTCGACATGCTCTACGCGGGCTGCCGCAGGCGCATGCTCAGAAAGCGCGGCAACAAAAGCATCGAGTGCATCGGCCGGAGCGTGCACCTCGATATGCACGCCGTCGCCCGCATTGAGCACCCATCCGCAAATGCCATGCGCCATGGCCTCGCGATACACAAACGGTCGCATGCCAACGCCCTGTACAATGCCCGTCACATGAATATGCACATGCCGCATGCGACACCCCTCATCAAAACCGACCAAAAAAGACAGGTTTATTTTGGTAGGTAAAACGCTAAACCTGCCAAAACAAACCTGTCCCTTTTTGGCAGGTGCGCTGCGGGAAATTCCGCTACAGCCCCAGGCTCTGCTTGGTGGCGGCGCACGTGAGCTCGCCGTGCTTAACGCCGCGCAGGCCCAGCAGACGGTCGGCTAGTTCGTAGACGCGCTCGCCGCGACCCTTGAGCGCCAGAATCTCCAAGCAGTTGTGGTGATCCAAATGCACGTGCATCGTCGATACGATCTCGTCGGTGTAGTCGTGCTGCACCTCGTCCAGGCGGCGCGTCAGATCGCCGGTGTGATGGTCGTAGATCATGGTGAGCGACCCGATAACATGCTCATCGGGCGTGCGCATCTGCTCCTTGGCGATCGAGGCGCGAATCAGGTCGCGCACGGCCTCGGAGCGGTTGGCCACATCGCCGCGGCGCGCGATCTGCTCGTCAAAACGGCGCAGCAGGTCGTCGGGTGCGGTAACCGAAAAACGGACCAGCTCGGAGCCGGAGCCACTACAGTGGCAGCCCGCGTCACCGTCCGCCCCGTGCGGGTGCTCGTGCTCGTACCCGCAGCCGTGCTCGTGTTCGGCCACCTTACACCAGCTTCACGGAGCCGACGGAGTTGTGGTCGGCCTCGATGGCCTCTTCGTAGCCCTCGAGTGCGTCGTGGGCCTCGTGCAGCGCGGCCATGGCGGCCTCGAGCTTGGCGCCGATGCGCTCCATGTCAAAATTCTCGGTCGCATGCAGCAGCTGATGGCTCCACTCGTGAGCGAGCTCGATGGTATCGTCGACCTGCTTGACGCTCATGGCAAGCTGGCTCATGTTCATTCCGACGTCATGCATGGGAAATCTCCTTTTGTATGGGGCAGTTCAGTGGTTCAGATTTTACTACGCCCGCTCTGCGCGCAGCTGCATAAGAAAACGGGTACGAGTCTGTGCGACCCGCACCCGTTCACTGGGGGCTGTTTGTAACTACCATACTATCCGTGGTCGCCCGCGCCGCACCCGGCGGTCCGGCGAGCGGTGCAAAACCGCTCATGGACGGCAGGCAGACGGTAACATGTAACAAGCGTATTACAGATGCTTCTCCAGCAGCGCCTGCAGTCTCGCCTTGGGCAGAGCGCCAACCGAGCGGTCAATCTCCTCGCCGTTCTTAAACACAATCAGCGTGGGGATGCTCATGACGCCATACTTCATGGCCAGGTCCTGGTTGTCGTCGACGTTGCACTTGGCAACGGCGAGCTTGCCCGCCAGCTCATCGGCAACCTCGTCAACGATGGGCGAGAGGGATCGACAGGGCCCGCACCACGGTGCCCAAAAATCGACCAACACGGGCAGGCTGTCGTTAACGATGGAATCGAAGTTCTCGGGGGTAATCTGATTAATGTCAGCCATGGTGACCTCCATAATGCGACGCGGCTCGGCCGCGTAAAACTCAGTACGACCGTGCTTATACCCAGCCGCCCGCAAAGCAACCACTCGCGGGCAGCTCTTTTATATAATGGTGGGCACGCAAACGATTGGAGAGCGCATGTCCACGTCACAAAGCCAGAAAAAAGAAGCCATCGCCCAGGCGGCCGAGCAGGAGCTCACATCGCTTGCGGTCCGTGGCGTGCGTATCGCGGGCAACGCGTGCTCGCCGATCGTGCTGGTCAAAGGCGATTTGGACGAGGCCGAGCGTTCGGGTGGCGAGCTTGCCGCCGGCCCGGATGGCGCGGCGTTGCGCAAGGCGCTTGGGGCCATCGGCTACGCGCCCGAGGATTTTTGCGTGCTGGCAAGCGTCGCCGGCGTGGGTGACGGAGCGGTCGCGGTGGGCGAGACTCTGCCGTGCGAGCTGTTCCGTGAGGCGCTTGAGGCTTTGGACCCCGAGGCAGTGCTACTGCTCGACAACAACGCGGCTGACGCCATGCGCGAGACCTACGCCGATATGCTCGTGGCGATCGATGACTTCGACACCGCCATGCTCAAGCCCGGCTTGGTCGCCCATGTGCAGGGTCGCCGCGTGCTCGCGCTCGACGGTTTTGAGGCGGCGCTCACTGACAAAGCCGCCAAGCAGCGCATGTGGGCATACATCAAGCAGCTGACCCCGGCGGCCGCTCCGCTGTAGCGGATTGGCGCCGGCGAGCGATTGCCTGGCGGGCAAGGCGCGCCTCGAGATCGGCGCCGCACTTCTACATCACAGCGCGCAGCTCAAACCGATCGCCGTTAATGCGGAACTGGCAGTTGCCGTTCATGCGCTCCACGGCAAGTTTGATGCTCCTGGTGCCAAAGCCGTGGCCCGCATGCCGGGTCACGGGCATGCCGTCGACCATGCGCGGCGCGCGGTCAAACGTGTTGGAAACTAACAGCAGCAGCTGGCCGTCCTCTAATCGCAGGTCAAAGTCGACGAATCGCTTTCCTTGGGGTGCGGCGCTTGCGGCGGTGATAGCGTTTTCCAAGGCATTTGAGAGCACGCTAAACAGGTCGGCGTCACCTACGTGGATGGTTTCGGGTACGGCGGCGCGCAGGTTGGCGGTAATGCCGTTTCTATTGATATCCGAGTTAAATGACGAAAGCGCGATGTTTACGGTCTCGTTGGCGCAGAAGCGGCGTACGGCGGTGCGGTCGCCGGCTTCGCAGAGTTCGTCGATGCGATCGAGCGCCTCGTCGGTGTGGCCCTCCTCAATTAAAGCGGCCAGGCCGCGTAGGAAGTGGCGCATGTCGTGGCGAAGAATCGACAGCTCGCGCCCAGATTGACGCCAAGCCTCGAGCTCTTTGATGGCGGCGCTGTCGCGGGTTTCGAGCATCCAGCGCTCTCGCTCGGCGGTTTCCTTTTCTTCGTATTCGCGCAGGTAAACGGCAAGAAACATAAGATAGAAGGCACAGAGCGCAAATGCCAAAAACTCAACCGTTACCACCGAGCCCGAGTGGAACAGCGTGGTGTAGACGTTGGTGGCATAGTCAAAGACGTAATAGACGAGCGGCAGGATTAAAAGGATGCCCAGTTCGGTGGTGCTTTTAATCGCCAAGCGCGGACCGATGTCGCCGGCCCAATGCAACAGGACGGCAAAGACGGCGAGTGTGGTCGCGATGCGCGCCAGATAGTAGGCGATCTGAGAATCGGTTGCGGCAAATGCGGCGATGCCCATCCAATTGCTGAACTGGCAGCTCAGATAGGCGCTCGTAATGCCGAGCACGGCAAGCAGCGGGCTCAGGCGGTAGCGCGCACACAAATAGATGACGAGCGGCAGATGCACGACGAGCGGATATACCTGGCGGGCGAAAAGCTCGCCGCCGACGGCATTGGCGAGGCCAAATGCGCAGCCGGTTACGGCACCGACCAGCACCAGTTCAAGCGCATGACGCCGGTTGATCTCGATACCGCACAGCGCCGCCGAGGCAAAGACGCCAAAGAGCAGCGTCGTGGCGTGGTGGATTGCCCAAAGGACCATTTCGACCGAGGAGACCATCAGTGTCTCCCACCCTCAAAGCGAACCGCAAAGTAGGCGTCTTGGAATCCCTGCTTGCAGCTGCGCGAAAGCGGGATGCACGCACCCGAGCGCATGACGATGTCCGTGCGGTCAAAGTGATCGATATTGCGCAGGTTGACCTGGTAGCTGCGGTGGCATTTAAAGAAGACTGCGTTTTGCTCCAAGCGGTCCTCGACGCTGCGGAACGACTCGAGTGCTTCGATATCGCGTCCGTCGCGCAGGTGGAAGACCACGTGCTTGTTGCGCGCCTCGGCATATTCGATGTCGGACAGGCGCAGGGCGTGGTAGCCAAAGGACGTTTTGATCACGAGCTCGTCGGTTGCCGCCGGGCGCATGCTCGAAAGCTCGTCGAGCAACTGCGCCAGGCGTTCGTAAGTCACGGGCTTGAGCAGATAGTCGAAGGCACGGACCTCATAGGACTCCAGCGCGAACTCGGGCGATGAGGTGAGGAACACCAGACGCACAGCGGTATCGGATTGGCGCAACTCCCGCGCGGTGTCCATGCCGTTGACGAGCGGCATGATCATGTCGAGCAGAATGATGTCGGCGCGCGATGCAGCATGGCGGGCCAGCAGGTCCTCGCCGCGCGTGACGAGCGCAACGTCGACTGCCGTGCCCGTCTCGGTCGACCAACGGTCGATCATCCGGTGCAGTCTATCTAGAAAAGCGACATCATCGTCGCAGGCAATAATCTTGAGCATTCGGCCCCCTTAAGTAGTTCGATTTTGCCACATCGGGCACGCGCCGCTTGCGGGGGTGCGGACCGTTTGCGCCTCACGGCGTGCAGCTCGCGCCAAGCGGTGTTGCGGTGGCGAAAGATGCCTCCTGCGCTATCGAAAGCCCGGCTATCCTCAGCTTGCCAGTTCGAAAATGGACCTGCCACATGATTGAATCTTTATTTCAACTTTACACCTAGGTTTACAGCTGTCTTGTCAGCTGTAAACCTAGGTGTCATACTAAAGCCCCAAGATTCGCCAAAAGAGAGGGGCCTTGATGGCACAGAGCGCGAACATGGATGCGTCGGAGCTTGCACGCGATATCGCGGCCGGCCTGGCATCGGCAACGACGGCAACGGAGCGTGCGGCACTGGTGCCCGCAGAGCTCGTCGAGGCCATTCAGCAACTAAAAACCCAACGTGACGCGGTGATCCTGGCGCACTATTACGTGGCGCCCGAGGTGCAGGCTGTGGCCGATTACGTCGGCGACAGCTTCTACCTGGCAAAGCTTGCCAAGAGTCTGCCGCAGCAGACTATCGTGCTGTGCGGCGTGGAGTTTATGGGCGAGAGCGCCAAGCTGCTCAACCCCACCAAGACCGTGCTGCTGCCCGAGCCGGGCGCGGACTGCCCCATGGCGCACATGGTCAAGCGCGAGACGGTCGACGCGGCGCGCGCCGAGTACGGCGACGACCTGGCCGTGGTGTGCTACGTCAACTCCACGGTCGAGATCAAGAGCTGGAGCGACGTGTGCGTCACCAGCTCCAACGCCGTTAAGATCGTGTCCGAGCTGCCGCAGCAGCATATTCTGTTCATTCCCGACCAAAACCTGGGACGCTTCGTAGCCGAGCAGGTGCCGCAAAAGCACGTCATCCTCAACAACGGCTACTGCCCGCGCCATCACATCATCACCGTCGAGCAGATCGTCGACGCGACGGAGGCCCACCCCGACGCGCTCGTGCTGGCGCACCCCGAGTGCAAGGCCGACGTTCTGGCCGAGGCCGACTACATCGGCTCCACCGCCGGTATCATCAAGTATGCCGAGGAGTCGGACGCGAGCGAGTTCATCATCGTGACGGTCCGCGGCGTGCTCTACGAGCTCGAGCGCCGCTGCCAGGGCACCGGCAAGAAGTTCTATTTCCCCGCGGTGCAGCCCACCTGCGTCAACATGGACCTCATCACGCTCGAAAAGCTCGTGCGCTGCCTGGAGACGGGCGAGGGCGAGGTGCAGATCGGCGTCTCGGACGAGGCGGCAGACCAGGCCAAGCTCACTCTCGACCGTATGCTCGAGTACGCAGCGCGCTAGAACAATGTTGCATGAGGGACGGTCCCTTATGTCACATTACAAGGGAGAGGATTCCTGTGGAAACCAAGCAATACCCCGATATGGAGTGCGACGTCGTTATTGCCGGCTGCGGCGTGGCGGGTCTGTACGCGGCCCTCAATCTGCCGACGAGCACGCGCGTGATCATGCTCTCCAAGGGCGCGGTCGATGAGTGCGATTCGATGCTCGCGCAGGGCGGCATCTGCGTGCTGCCCGAGGGCTCGGACTACGATGCCTTCTTTGAGGACACCATGCACGCCGGCCACTACGAGAACCGCCGCGAGAGCGTCGACATCATGATTCGCTCGAGTCGCTCGGTCATCAACGACCTGCTAGCGATGGGCGTGGATTTTGAGCGCAAGGCCGACGGCAGCCTCAATTTTACCCGCGAGGGCGCGCACAGCCGTCCGCGCATTGCCTTCCATGCCGACATTACGGGCAAGGAGATCACGACCAAGCTGCTCCAGGCCGTTCGCAAGCTGGACAACGTGCAGATTTTGGAGCACGTGGCCGTGACCGACATCCTGACCGCCGAGCGCGATGGCGCCACGGTGTGCACCGGCGTCGTCGCCGTAGCCGTGGACGAGGACAACTCGGTTCGCCCCGCCGACGAGCTGGCAAATGCCGCTGAGGGCGTGCATGCCGGTAAGCCGTTTAAGATCCATGCCCGCCACACGCTGTGGGCGACGGGTGGCATTGGCGGCGTGTACGACCACTCGACCAACTACCCGCAGCTCACGGGCGACGCCTGCTACATCGCTCAGGAGCATGGCATTAAGATGGAGCACCTGGACTACGTGCAGATTCACCCCACGGGACTGTTCTCGCCGCAGCCGGGCCGCACCTTCCTGATCAGCGAGAGCTGCCGCGGCGAGGGCGCGATTTTGCTCAACGCCGCTGGTGAGCGCTTTACCGACGAGCTTCAGCCGCGCGATGTGGTCGCCGCCGCTATTCGCGAGCAGATGAAGCAGGACGGTACCGAGCACGAGTGGCTGAGTTTTGCCCCCGTCGAGCGCGATGTGGTGACCGGGCACTTTGCCAACATTCGCGCGCGCTGCCTGGAGGACAGCCGCGACATCTTGGACGAGCCCATCCCCGTTACGCCCACGCAGCACTACTTTATGGGCGGCGTGTGGGTCGACAAGGACGGCCGCACCTCGATGCCCGAGCTCTACGCCGCCGGCGAGACGGCCTGCAACGGCGTTCACGGCAAGAATCGCCTGGCTTCAAACAGCCTGCTCGAGGCGCTGGTCTGGGGTCGTCGCGCCGCGTGGTATATGCGTACCGGCGAGTCACTGGCCGTGGAGCAGGCAGGCGATCCCGCGCTCGATGGCCGTCATCGCGCCCTGGGCGCCGACACCCTGGCAATCGATGATTTGGCCCGTGCCGCCGGCACGCAGGCCGTGGAGGAATAGACCATGAATCCCATTACCATGAAGCTCGTCGTCGATGATCTGATTTTGCAGGCCCTGCGCGAGGACATTACCTTTGAGGACGTGAGCACGGCGAGCGTGTGCCCCACGGCGCGCCCCGCCACGGTGGAGCTTATCGCCAAAGCCGATGGCATCATCGCCGGCCTAGACGTGTTCTCCCGCACCTTTGAGCTGCTGGATCCGCAGAGCTCCGTGTTGTTCGATGTCTCGGATGGCGACGAGGTGCACGCCGGCGACCATGTGGGTCAGGTGCGCGGCGACGCGCGCGTGTTGCTTTCGGGCGAGCGCGTGGCGCTCAACTACCTGCAGCGCATGAGCGGCATCGCTACTTACACGCATCGGATGGCGGCTGCGCTCGAGGGTACCAAGACCGTGCTTGTCGACACGCGCAAGACCACACCGGGCATGCGTGTGTTTGAAAAGGCGGCAGTCGAGATCGGCGGTGGCAGCAACCACCGCTATAACCTGTCGACGGCTGTCATGCTCAAGGACAACCACATCGACGCCGCCGGTGGCGTGACGCGTGCGATCGAGATGGCGCGCGCCCATGCATCGTTTACCACGACGGTCGAGATCGAGTGCGAGAACCTGGACATGGTGCGCGAGGCCGTGGAGGCCGGCGCCGACATCATCATGTTCGACAACATGACCCATGACGACATGGCCGCCGCTATTGAACTTATCGCCGGCCGCGCCAAGACCGAGTGCTCGGGCAACGTGGATGCCAGCAATATCCGCGCGCTTGCCGACCTGGGCGTTGACTTTATTAGCTCGGGCGCCCTGACGCACTCCGCGCCGATCCTCGACCTCTCGCTTAAGCACCTGCGTCTGCTGGACGGTAAATAATGAACGCCCGCGAGCGTCGCCGTGCCATCATGGCCGTGCTCGAGGGGGCCAAGGGGCCCGTATCGGGCAGCGCGCTTGCCCGCGAGGTGGGTGTGAGCCGCCAGATCGTGGTGCAGGACATCGCCCTGCTGCGCGCCGATGGGCACGATATCGTGGCGACCAACCGCGGCTACGTGCTGCAGGAGGCCCCCAGCAGCCCCGCCGTGCCTACGCGCTTGGTCAAGGTTCGCCACAGCGTGGAGCAGGCAGGCGATGAGCTCACGAGTATCGTCGACGCCGGCGGCGCCGTGCTCAACGTGATTGTCAATCACCGCGTGTACGGTAAGATTACGGCCGACCTGGACATCCGCAATCGTCGCGATGTCGAGCGCTATC
Source organism: Collinsella aerofaciens (assembly GCF_040926405.1). Taxonomy (GTDB): domain Bacteria; phylum Actinomycetota; class Coriobacteriia; order Coriobacteriales; family Coriobacteriaceae; genus Collinsella. Next base: position 1,217 of record NZ_JBCOIG010000028.1, on the reverse strand, counting down.
TGCGCGATATCGAGAGCGGCAAGAGCTTTCCGCTGCTGACGGTGACCAGCGGCTACCACTTCCATCGCATTGCGGCGGAGGACGAACAGACCCTCGACGAGATCGAGGCGATGCTCAAGGAAAAAGGCTACCTAGCAGACCTGATGCCCTACGAAGACGATTTGTCCTAGTCGACGCCGCATCTATAAGTTGCGGTGAAATAGTTCCTAAAATCGGCATCCAAGACATAATACAGGAACTATTCCACCGCAACTGCCAAGGGTCCCGCTCCAAATTAGCTGCCCACATATGCAAAAGGAGGCCTCCGCGGCGATGCGGAAGCCTCCTTTTTTGTGCACGGTGTACTTTTGAGTGTGCAAGTGGGGGAGTTGTTACTCCTCGACGATCTCGGTGATCGCGCCAGCGGGGCAAGCGTCCTGGCAAGCGCCACAGGCGACGCAGGAGTCCTCGTCAGCGACGGTAGCGACGTCCTGGAGCTCCAGAACGCCAGCGGGGCAGGAGTCGACGCAAACGCCACAAGCGATGCACTCGTCGGCATCAATTACGGGATGAGCCATGGTAGTTTCCTCTCTGTTGACCGACGCTACAGGCGATGCGCGCCGGTTTGATTCGGGCAAAAACATACCACGGGAGCGACCGTTTGCAATACCCTCTGGCCGGCATCTTCATACCGTTCGCCGAGTATGCCAAGGTTTACTAAAAAACGCGCAGGTGGGGCCGTTGAGCTGCATAAATGTTAGCTAAAGGTGACTTGAAATATAGGGCGATTGAGCGTGCTTGCGGAAACCGCATCCCATTATTTTGTCGAAAAACGGGTTGCAGTTTCCGGTTAGGCCCGCTAGCGGAAAATGCGAGCCGGTATCAGCTCTCAAAACGGGATACGGTTTCCGGTTGAGCCTTCAGACGGAAACTGCGACCCGGAATCCACGCTCAAACCGGGACGAGCTTTCCACAAGGCAGCCCCAGGCGCCCCCGGACCCAAACCTCAGCCATCTCTACATAGATCTCGATAGATTTGCCGAGAACTCAATCAGCGCATCTACCTGCGCATTTAAGAACCTAAACTCTCAGCAATAAGAAATCTTATATGAATTGACTTAGATTTTGTATATTCCGGCCCATAAGGGGATACACTACATCCTGAAAGACAAGCCGAAACACTGCTCGGCAGACCGCCGAGTCGGTGCAAACGCACAAGAGAGAGGGAATTTCTAATG
>NZ_JBCOIG010000027.1:12956-22795 GCF_040926405.1 Collinsella aerofaciens | reverse complement strand
GCCGCTAAGAACCAGGCTGTCACCAACCCCAAGAACACCGTGTTCTCCATCAAGCGCTTCATGGGCCGCAAGTACTCCGAGTGCACCTCCGAGATCAAGACCGTGCCGTACGAGGTCAAGGAGGGCCAGGGTGGCCGTGCCGTCGTCGACATCGAGGGCAAGGATTACACCGCCGAGCAGGTGAGCGCCATGACGCTCGCCAAGATGAAGGCCGACGCCGAGAAGTATCTGGGCGAGACTGTCACCGACGCCGTCATCACCGTCCCGGCCTACTTCAACGACGCCCAGCGTCAGGCCACCAAGGACGCCGGTAAGATCGCCGGCCTCAACGTCAAGCGTATCGTCAACGAGCCGACCGCTGCTGCTCTTGCCTATGGCCTGGACAAGCAGGGCACCGACCAGCGCATCCTGGTCTTCGACCTGGGCGGCGGCACCTTCGACGTCTCCATCCTCGACCTCGCCGACGGCGTGTTTGAGGTTCTGTCCACCTCGGGCGACAACCACCTGGGCGGCGACGACTGGGATCAGCGCGTCATCGACTGGATGGCCGATAAGTTCCAGCAGGAGAACGGTGTCGACCTGCGTCAGGACCCCATGGCCCTGCAGCGTCTGAAGGAGGCCGCCGAGAACGCCAAGAAGGAGCTCTCCGCCGCCCAGCAGACCACCATCAACCTGCCGTTCATTACCATGAACCAGTCCGGCCCGCTGCACCTCAACTACACGCTGACCCGCGCCGAGTTCGAGAAGATCACCCGCGACCTGCTCGAGCGCTGCAAGCAGCCTGTCACCAACGCCCTGCGCGACGCCAAGCTTAAGCTCTCCGATCTGACCGAGGTCATCCTCGTCGGCGGCTCCACCCGTATGCCCGCCGTCCAGGAGCTCGTCAAGACCATGACCGGCAAGCAGCCCAACATGTCCGTGAACCCCGACGAGGTCGTTGCCGACGGCGCTGCCGTCCAGGGCGGCGTGCTCACCGGCGACGTCGAGGGCATCCTGCTGCTCGACGTTACCCCGCTGTCGCTGGGCGTCGAGACCATGGGCGGCATCATGACCAAGATGATCGACCGCAACACCACGATCCCGACCTCCAAGACCGAGGTCTACTCCACCGCTGCCGACAATCAGACCAGCGTCGAGATCAACGTGCTCCAGGGCGAGCGCGAGCTTGCCCGCGACAACAAGTCGCTCGGTAAGTTCCAGCTGACCGGTATTCCGGCTGCCCGCCGCGGCGTGCCGCAGATCGAGGTCACCTTCGACATCGACGCCAACGGCATCGTCAAGGTCTCCGCTAAGGACAAGGGCACCGGCAAGGAGCAGCAGATCACCATCTCCGGCTCCACCGCGCTTTCCGACGACGAAGTCGATCGCATGGTCAAGGACGCCGAGGCTCATGCCGAGGAGGACAAGAAGCAGAAGGAAGAGGTCGAGGTTCGCAACCAGACCGACAGCCTGTGCTACTCCACCGAGCAGACCCTCAACGAGCTGGGTGACAAGGTTTCCGCCGACGTGAAGTCCAAGGCCGAGGCCGCTATCGCCGACGCCAAGAAGGCGCTCGAGGGCTCTGACGTCGAGGCCATCAAGGCCGCCGGCGAGTCTCTGCAGTCCGTGGCCTACGAGCTGGCCCAGGTTGTCTACGCCGACGCTCAGCAGCAGACCGACGGTGCCGCCGGCGCCCAGCCTGCCGACGATGACGTCGTCGATGCCGACTACGAGGTTGTGGACGACGAGGACAAGTAATCATGTCCGCCCGTAAAGCTCGCACGGAGGCGGCTGCCGCTGGCGCCGCCCCCGTTGACTCTGAGGAGAAGGACGTGAAGATTCCCGTAGAGGCCGCAGACGTTACCGAGGCCAACGAGGCCGAGGCCGCCGAGGCTGCCGAGAACCAGGTAGAGGATTCCAACAAGGAGGCGACGATGACCGAGGACGAGATGGTGGAAGCCGCTATCCGCGCCGGTGAAGAAGCCGCCGACAACGACTTTAAGCTCAAGTTCGAGCAGGCCCAAAAGGAGCTTGCCGACGTGCGCAGCGAGCTCGATGCTGCGGCAGAGGCCCAGAAGGCCGCCGAGGACAAGGCAAAGGATGCCACCGAGCGTACCGCCCGTCTGCAGGCCGACTGGGAGAACTTCCGTCGCCGCACCGCCAGTGAGCGTATCGCCGAGCGCGAGCGCGCGACCGAGAAACTTGTCACTGCGCTGCTGCCGGTGGTCGACGATATCGAGCGTGCGATCGACCATGCCCGCAGCCAGGAGCTTGCCGACGACTTTAAGCAGTTCGTCGATGGCGTCGACGCGGTACATGCCAAGCTGCTCGATGTGTTTGCGCACGAGGGCGTTGAGCCCATCGACCCCAAGGGCGAGGCGTTCGATCCGCTCGAGCACCAGGCTGTGGGTCGCGTCGAGGACGCATCGCAGTACGACGAGACCGTCAACGATGTGTACCAGAAGGGCTACCGCATGGCGGATCGCATCCTGCGTTCCGCGATGGTGACGGTGACCTACGGTGGCGAGAAGCGCCCCGCACCGGAGCCCGAAGCGGCGCCTGAGGATGCTGCGGCCGATACGGCCGAGAGCACCGAGGAGTAATTGAGAAGGGCCCCGGGGCAACACCCGGGGCCCTTTCTGGCCTAGTGCCATATGAAAGCATGAGCCGCCGCCCGCTGGGCGGCGGATGAAACAGGAGAGGAGCTACGATGGCTGCAGGCAAAACCTTCTATGACATCCTGGGCGTATCCAAGAGCGCCTCCGACAAAGAGATCAAGAGCGCGTTTCGCAAGCTCGCGCAAAAATATCACCCCGATGCCGGCGGCGACGAGGCCAAGTTCAAGGAGATCAGCGAGGCCTACGAGACGCTTTCGGACGAGAAGAAGCGCAAAGAGTACGACCAGATGCTCATGTTTGGCGGCATGCCGGGCGCAGGCGGCGCGTATGGCGGCGGCTACGGTGCCGGCGCGGGTGCCAGTGGCTGGGGCGACATCTTCGACAGCATCTTTAGCGGCAACGGCGCCTGGGGCAGCGATTGGGGCTCGGGCTTTGCCGGGGCTGCGGGCGCTGCCGGTGCCGGCGCTGGCCGCAGCCGCGCTCGCAAGGGCGGCGACCTGTCGCTGACCGTCGATGTGACGGCCGAGGACGCGTTTCGCGGCGTGACGCACAAGGTCACCTACCGCATTCCCTCGACGGGCGAGCAACAGACCATTACGGTCTCGGTGCCTGCGGGCGCGGTCGACGGTGGCAAGCTGCGCTACAAGCGTCGCGGCGAGTACGGCGTTGCCGGCGGCGAGCGCGGCGACCTGGTCGTGACCACGCACGTGGAGGAGCATCCGCTGTTTAAGCGTAAAGGTGCCGACGTGACTATGGAGATACCGGTCTCGGTCTATGAGGCGGCGCTCGGCTGCACGGTGGACGTGCCGACGCCCGGCGGTGCGACGGTTCGTCTGAAGGTGCCCGCGGGTACCCAGACGGGCAAGAAGTTCCGCTTTAAAGAGATGGGCGCGCCCGACGTTAAGCACCGTGGCCGTACGGGCGCGCTGCTCGTCGAGATCAAGGTGCAGGTTCCCACGAACCTGTCCGATGACGAGCGCGATGCCATGACCAAGCTGCGCGAGGCTGACACGCGCGACTATCGCGAGAAGGTCAACCGTTACAAGGCGACGTACTAGGGCGGTCGTGGCGCACGCCCGTGCCCGCGGGCTTATGATGGACGATAACGAGACGGAAAGGGATCAGGTAGCATGGCCGAGGACAATAGGAACAAACCGCTGTACATGATCAGCGTGGCGGCCGAGCTGACCGGCATGCATCCGCAGACTCTGCGCGTCTACGAGTCCAAGGGCCTGGTGAACCCCCAGCGCTCGGGCGGCAACACGCGTCTGTATTCGCGTGCCGATATCGAGCGCCTAGAGCTCATCAACCAGCTGACCGACGAGGGCATCAACCTTGCCGGCGTGGTGCGCATTCTCGATATGAAGGAGCGTGCCGAGGAGCGCGAGCGCGAGAACGAAAAGCTCCGCGCCCGTGTGCGCCAGCTCGAGGACGAGCTGCACGAATACAAGATGCAGAAGAAGATTACCGCCCTGGCCCCGCGCGACGGCTCGGTCAACCCCGAACAGGTCATGCGCAAGCTGCTGGGCGCCGGCGGGGATTTGTAGGTTCCGCCGTTCTACCGAACGGCGGACCGGCCGACGCTGCGTGACGTCCAGAGCGACAATTTGTCATTCAAAAGGCAAGGCATGACCAGAAGGTCTATGCCTTGCCTTTTTCATGCCAACTTGTCCGCTCTGGACGTCGCTCGCTGTCCGTCCTCTGCCTGCGGCGTTGCCTTGCTCCGGATGCGGTAGTCATTGGGGACGTTCTTAAATGACTGGTCAAAGGGGACATTCTTGCGGCACTTGGCAGTTGGGGACGTTCCTTTTGTGCCGGCACTTTGGGACACTCCTTGTCAGAAGAGTGATGCAAGGTGCTCGTCCTTTGCTTTACTGAGATAAAGTGAACGCGCAGATTCGTAACCCACTCGCAACCGTTCTATGGCACGATATTGAACGAATGTATGCTATGCGCCCAAATCTTTTGGGCAGAGTGGGAGACAGTATGGTTAAGCTGTACGAGGACGGCATCTACCTGCGCGGTGGCAGCGAGGTCGTGCCCGCGGCCGAGGCTGCCGAGCGCGGTATTACGCAGATGCCCGAGGATGCCAAGCGCGGCACCATCGCGTATTCGATTCTTCAGGCACACAACACGTCCGGCGACCCCGAAGCGCTCAAGATTCGCTTCGACGCCATGGCGAGCCACGACATCACCTTTGTCGGCATTATCCAGACGGCGCGTGCCTCGGGCATGGAGCAGTTCCCGCTGCCCTACGTGCTTACCAACTGCCATAACTCGCTGTGTGCCGTGGGTGGCACCATCAACGAGGACGACCACGTCTTTGGCCTCTCGGCTGCCAAAAAGTACGGCGGCATCTTTGTCCCGCCGCACATCGCGGTCATCCATTCCTTTATGCGTGAGAACTTCGCCGGCTGCGGCAAGATGATCTTGGGTTCCGACTCGCACACCCGCTACGGCGCCCTGGGTACCATGGCCGTGGGCGAGGGCGGTGGCGAGCTGGCAAAGCAACTGCTGCGCGACACCTACGATGTCGCCTATCCCGGCGTCGTTGCCATCTACCTCACGGGCGCCCCGCGCCCCGGCGTCGGCCCGCACGACGTGGCGCTCGCCATCATCCGTGCCGTCTTTGCCAAGGGTTACGTTAAGAACAAGGTCATGGAGTTCGTGGGCCCGGGCATTGCGAACATGACGACCGATTACCGCAACGGCGTCGACGTCATGACCACCGAGACCACCTGCCTGTCGAGTATCTGGGCTACCGACGAGGACACGCACGCATTCTTGACCATGCACGGCCGCGGCGACGACTACCGCGAGCTCAAGCCCGCCGATGTTGCCTACTATGACGGCTGCGTCGAGGTCGACCTGTCGAGCATCAAGCCCATGATTGCGCTGCCGTTCCATCCTTCCAACGGCTTTGAGATTGACGAGCTTAACGAGAACCTCGAGGACATCCTGCACGAGGTGGAGCTCGAGGCTGCCAAGATCGGCGAGGGTAAGACGCACTTTAGCCTGCTCGACAAGATCGTCGACGGCAAGCTGCACGTGCAGCAGGGCGTTATCGCCGGCTGCTCGGGCGGCAACTACGACTCCGTGGTCCAGGCTGCCCGCGTGCTCAAGGGCGCCAACACCGGCTGCGGCGAGTTCTCGCTGTCGGTCTATCCCACGAGCCAGCCCGTGGCACTCGAGCTTACACGCCGCGGCTATATCTACGACCTTATGGAGGCTGGCGCGATTGTGCGCACGGCGTTCTGCGGCCCGTGCTTCGGCGCCGGCGACACGCCTGCCAACAACGGTCTGTCCATCCGCCACACCACGCGTAACTTCCCCAACCGCGAGGGTTCCAAGCCGGGTAATGGCCAGCTGAGCGCCGTGGCCCTGATGGACGCTCGCTCCATTGCGGCGACGGCTGCCAACGGCGGCGTCCTGACGCCGGCGACCGACCTGCCCGAGGAGACTTGGGACGAGGGCTGCGAGTACGCCTTTGACGACGCGCCGTACAAGAAGCGCGTGTACTGGGGCTTTGGCAAGGCTGAGCCGGCCGACGAGCTGGTCGAGGGCCCCAACATCAAGCCGTGGCCCGCGATGGAGCCCCTCGGCGACGACATCCTGCTCAAGGTGTGCTCCAAGATCATGGACCCGGTCACCACGACCGACGAGCTCATTCCCTCGGGTGAGACGAGCTCCTTCCGCTCCAACCCGCTGGGCCTGGCCGAGTTTACGCTCAGCCGCCGTGACCCGGCCTACGTGGGCCGCTCCAAGGAAGTCGACGCCGTTGAGAAGCGCCGCGTGGCCGGCGAGGCCGCGGGCGACCTGGCGGCGCTCGATGCCGAGCTTGCCGGTGTTTTTGAGGCACTGGCCGGCGCGGGTGTCGCTGCCGATGCCAAAACGACCGAGTACGGCTCCATGCTCTATGCCAAGAAGCCCGGTGATGGTTCTGCCCGCGAGCAGGCCGCGAGCTGCCAGCGCGTAATTGGCGGCCTGGCCAACATCGTCCACGAGTACGCTACCAAGCGCTATCGCTCCAACGTGATGAACTGGGGCATGGTGCCCTTCCAGATGGAGGCCGAGCCCAGCTTTGAGGTGGGCGACTACGTCTTTGTGCCGGGTATCCGCGCCGCGCTCGACGGCGACCTGAAGGACATCGCCGCTTACGTGGTTCGCGCCGATGGTGCGGTCGAGCAGATTGAGCTCTACATTGCCGATATGACGGCAGAGGAGCGTGCCATCGTCAAGGCCGGCTGCCTGATCAACTACAACAAGTTCAAGGCCGCTGCCGAGTAACGCACATACTTGTCCGCCCCGGTTATACCTTTCCCTGCCGCTCACGCGCTTCGCGAGGGTCGCGTCAGAGAAAGGTATAACCGGGGCTACTTGTTAAGTGCTGCTCGTTGGGTCTTGAGGGCGCTAAAATCGAGGTTGCAACTCTCCTCTATGGGGGAGTGCGCCTTTGTTCATATGCTATCTAGAATTGACAGTATGAAGTTGGCGCTTTAAAGTGAGCTCAAAACACTCTCGTTTGTGGAGTTGAAGATGAAGCGTTGCACTTCTGTTTTGTTGCTGTTGGTGGCTTGCGTCGTCGCTGCTGCGGGCGTGGTCCTATTTGGCTCGCTTATCTTCTATGGGCCGAGTGGGGTTGAGCAGACGGTTGAGATGGCGTCCCTTGTTGCATCGATGCCCGGGCAAATGATTTCGGACGTTACAAAGCCCGATGAGATAACGCTCGATATCGAGGAAACGCCGGGCATTCTAAGCATAAGCAACTACCCCATGATTGAACTTGGCTCGTCTCGCTATACCAAGGACGAGAAGTTGTCCCGACAGGCGCTGGACTTGCTAAACGGGCGTTCGTTCAAACGCTGGGACGGTTGGGATGCCTATGAGCGCCGACGTGGTTCTGTGAACGGTGGCTACTATACAACGCTGAAGTTGTATTCATCTGATGGCAAACTGATGCGCACCGTTAACTACAATCCGGAATACGCAAAAGCCGGAGGTGGGGACGGCGTCTATATCCAAGATGGCGGCGTGACCTACATTCTTGAAGGCGACCAGCAGCAGGTGATCGATTTTTTGGATCGTTGCGTGATGGACGCGTACGACCAGACCTGCCTGCCCGACCCGCAGACTGCACGCGATGGTGGATCTGCTCGTACATGGCTATTCGAGGATGAGATGCCCTGGACCGCCGAATCGGGAAGCACGGGCTCGGCAAAAGAGTAGAGAACGCGACCACCACAAAGGTGCCCCTTTGCGGTGGTTTTCAGTCTGTCTCGATCTGTAACATCTGGGCCGTTAAAAGTGGGCTTGGTGTTGCAGATTTAGATTATCGATTCGGGTGTCTTCTGTTTATCTCGATCTGTAACAGGTGGACCCTTATTTGCCGAGTAGTTGTTACAGATTTAGATAAACGGGCGCCGCTGAGCATTTCATCTCAATCTGTAACATCTGGGGTCAAAAACGGCCGCTAGATGTTACAGATCGAGACAGATGAGCGCCGGAGTCGAAAAACACCACAAAGGTGCCTGTCCCCTTTGTGGTGGTGGGGGGCGGGCTCGATGTTATTGTGATCGCTGGGCAGCATTTTAATGAATGTCTCTACAGGATTTCATCTGGGGTGGCGGGTTTGGTTGTTTTGGGGATGCCGAGTTTGGACGACGCGAAATCGTCAACATTGTCCTTAATTCCGTCTTTGGTGTAGACGGTGACCATATAGGTGCTGTGTCCGAATTCGCTCTTGTCGCGTGTTGCCCAGGCCTGCCAGTAGGCGGCCCCACTTCGCCCTTCGATTTTTCCGACACGGCGGAGTTCTGTTCGCTTTAATTTCTGGTTGCTATAGATGGTTCGACCGTCCTCCTCGGTGAGCCCGCACTGTCCAAGCATCTTGTCGAGGACTTGGTTCATGTGGCGCTCATCGGTGTTTGGTGCGTAGTCGTAGGCGAGGGTGATGGAGTCGAGTGGCTGGTCGTCGATCAGATAGTTTAGCGCCTGAGGTTCAAGGCAGAAATGGGGGGAGCATCCGTCGATCTGACCGAGCAGTGGCAACTTTGACTGCCAAAATCCGGTGGGAATTCTATCTTCGTAAAACACGCCGCGGCAGATAAAGGAGAGCGAGGTGGCACGCGAGCCGGCGTCGACCATCCCGCACAAATCGAAGGGCGAGGCGATACCGAGAGAAAAGGGCGTGATGACGATAAGGAAGAGCATCACGATGGGTACGGCGAGAATGGCGATGACGTTGCGACCGGTGGAATGAGACGGCTTCATATGATCTCCCCGAAACAAAAAGCTGTTGAGGATAGATAGAAATAGATAAATTCAGATAACAAATTAAGTTTAATCTCATGGCGTGAGATGGTCGACCGTTAGCGTCGAAACCCACCACAAAGGTGCCTGTCTCCTTTGTGGTGGTGGGGAGCGAGCGGCTTCTTTTGGTGATAGTGTTAGCTGACGGTATCATTAGGGCAAATGACGCAGATCTGCATTGCGAGGTGTTTTGCTGTGAGTCGCTCTGCCCGTATTGGATTGATTGCTCTGGCGCTTGCGATCGCCGTGGTTGGTGTGGGCGTTGTCGGTATGGCATTTCTGCCTGCTGCGGTGACGGAGCCGGTGGTTAAGCCTGTGACTCAATCAGTCGAACTTCTGACCGGCGACGAAAAACCCGAGACCATTACTGTTGATTTTGATGAGAAACCGGCAGCGCTGGGCATTAGCAATTATCCGCGCATTCAGCTTGGGGCCATGCGCTACACCATGGACGCGAGCCTAATCAGCAAAGCAACCGAGCTGCTCAAAGGCAAAACCTTTAAGCGTTGGTACGGATATGCGTCCTATCGGGCAAAAGCGAACGACATGGTTGGCGGATGCCACTCTTCCATCGAGCTGGATACCGCGAACGGCGCAAAGCTATGTGATGTCTCGTACGATCCGGGTTACGAGGGCAATGAGGGTCCGGGCATCTACATCATGGACGGCGATGTGGCCTATGTCATGGAGGGCGACCAGACCGAGCTCAACGAGTTTATGGGTCAGTGCATTCAGGATGCCTATGAACAGACCTGCTTGCCCGACCTGCAGGCTGCACGCGATAGTGGGTCTGCTCGTACATGGCTATTCGAGGATGAGATGCCCTGGAACGCCGAATCGGGAAGCACGGGCTCGTCAAAAGAGTAGAGAACGCGACCACCACAAAGGTGCCCCTTTGCGGTGGTTTTCAGTCTGTCTCGATCTGTAACATCT
>NZ_JBCOIG010000027.1:0-12857 GCF_040926405.1 Collinsella aerofaciens | reverse complement strand
TGGGCCGTTAAAAGTGGGCTTGGTGTTACAGATTTAGATTATCGATTCGGGTGTCTTCTGTTTATCTCGATCTGTAACAGATGGACCCTTATTTGCCGAGTAGTTGTTACAGATTTAGACAAACGGGCGCTGCCGATCATTTCATCTCGATCTGTAACATCTGGACCCAAAAACGGCTGCTAGATGTTACAGATCGAGACGGTTGGTCGTCGGGGATGCAGTGGGTCGGCGTCTCAGTACCCTATCCTTCAATCACTCAGAAAATCTTATATATAGAGACTTAGATTTGTGTATAAGAACGCGCAAAGCTGGCAACAATACTTCTCGAACAACGTGAAGCCGCCCCGTAGGGCGGCCGCCCCAAGAGAGGTGATTCCATGAGAATCGATAAGCTAGCAATGACGTCGCGCGAGGCGTTGCAGACCGCCATGAGCACGGCTGCTGACGCGCAGGCCGGCGCGGTGGAGCCGATTCACCTGCTGTCTGCCCTGCTCGGTGCCGGCGAGCGCAATATCTCCGTGATTATCGAGCGCATCGGTGCCGACCCAGCCCAGCTCGCACGCTCCACACAAGATGCCATCGACCACGCGCCCAAGGTTTCGGGCGAGGGCCAGCAGATGGGTCTGTCCAACGAGCTCGTCCGCGTCATCGAGAAGGCCGAGAAGAAGGCCACCAAGATGGGCGACAGCTTTGTGGTGACCGAGCATCTGCTCATGGCACTTGCCGAGGACAAGGGCGAGGCCGGCCGCGTGCTGCGCGACGCCGGCGTGACCAAGGAGCGCATCGAGCAGGTCTACGAGGAGCTGCGTGGCGATGACCGCGTGACGTCTGCCGAAGACAAAGCCCAGTTTGAGGCCTTGGAGCAGTACGGTCGCAACATCTGCGACCTGGCCCGCGCCGGCAAGCTCGACCCGGTCATCGGCCGTACCGATGAGATTCGCCGCACTATCCAGGTCCTGTCCCGTCGCACCAAGAACAACCCCGTGCTCATCGGTGAGCCGGGCGTCGGTAAAACGGCCATCGTCGAGGGCATCGCCCAGCGTATCGTGGCCGGCGACGTGCCGAGCACCCTGCGCGACCGCGACCTCATCGAACTCGACATGAGCGCGCTGGTCGCCGGCGCCAAGTACCGCGGCGAGTTCGAGGACCGCTTGAAGGCTGTGCTTAAGGAAGTGCAAAAGTCTGAGGGCAAGGTCATCCTGTTCATCGATGAGCTCCACACCATCGTGGGCGCGGGTGCCACCGAGGGCTCCATGGACGCCGGCAACATCCTCAAGCCTGCGCTCGCCCGTGGCGACCTGCATGCGATCGGCGCGACCACACTCGACGAATACCGCAAGTACATCGAGAAGGACGCGGCGCTCGCCCGTCGTTTCCAGACCGTTATGGTGAGCGAGCCTACCGTCGAGGACACCATCTCGATCCTGCGTGGCCTCAAGGAGAAGTACGAGATCTTCCACGGCGTGCACATCACCGATAGCGCGCTCGTGGCCGCCGCCGACCTCTCCGATCGCTACATTGCCGACCGCTTCCTGCCCGACAAGGCCATCGACCTGGTCGATGAGGCCGCAAGCCGCCTGCGCATGGAGCTCGACAGCATGCCGGTCGAGATTGACGCCACCACGCGTCAGCTCACCCAGCTGCAGATCGAGGAGCAGGCGCTCATGAAAGAGACCGATGACGCCTCCAAGGAGCGTCTGGAGGCCTTGCGTCAAGAGATTGCCGAGGTCCAAGAAAAGCTCAACGTGCAAAAGGCCGGCTGGCTCAACCAGAAGAACGCCATCGACCACGTGCAGGAGCTCAAGGGGCAGCTCGACGAGGCCAAGAGCGAAGAGGAGCGCGCGACGCGTAACGGCGACCTGGGCCGTGCGTCCGAGCTGCGCTACTCCGTGATTCCTGGTCTGCAGCAGCAGATTCAAGATTCCGAGGCCGCGCTCGAGGCGCAAAAGCAACAGGACGGCGAGGGCCTCAACGAACAGGTGACCTCCGATGAGATTGCCGAGGTCGTGAGCGCTTGGACCGGTGTGCCCGTCTCCAAGATGATGCAGGGCGAGCTCGACAAGCTCAAGGGCCTGGAGGGCGAGCTGCATAAGCGCGTCATCGGCCAGGACGAGGCCGTCTCCGCCGTCGCCGCAGCCGTGCGCCGCAGCCGTGCGGGCCTCTCCGATCCGGACAAGCCCATCGGCAGTTTCTTCTTCCTGGGCCCCACCGGCGTGGGCAAGACCGAGCTCGCCAAGGCGCTTGCCGAGTGCCTGTTCGATGACGAGCGCGCGCTCGTGCGTATCGACATGTCCGAGTACATGGAGAAGTTCAGCGTCCAGCGTCTGATCGGCGCGCCCCCGGGATATGTGGGCTACGACGAGGGCGGCCAGCTCACCGAGGCCGTGCGCCGTCGTCCGTACTCCGTGATCTTGCTCGACGAGATGGAGAAGGCTCATCCGGATGTATTCAACGTGCTGTTGCAGGTGCTTGACGACGGTCGTCTGACCGACGGTCAGGGTCGCCAGGTGTCCTTCAAGAACACGATTATCATCATGACGAGCAACGTGGGCTCCAAGGCTATCGCCGAGCTTTCCGGCAAGGACGAGGAGGAGATGCGCCATCAGGTTGACGCGGCCATGGCTCAGACCTTCCGCCCCGAGTTCCTCAACCGTATCGACGATATCGTGGTGTTCCATCCGCTCGGCATGGCGCAGATCGAGAAGATCGTCGACATCCAGCTTGCCGACGTCCGCGCGCGCCTGGCCAAGGAGCGCATGACGCTTGCCATCACCCCGGCGGCCAAGCAGATGCTCGCCGTGGGTGGCCTTGACCCCGTGTTCGGTGCCCGTCCGCTCAAGCGCCTGGTTCAGCGCGAGGTCGTGGACGCCATCGCCGCCGCCATTATCGACGGTACGGTGCGCGAGGGCGACCAGGTGACGGTCGATGTCGACAAGGACGGCGGCTTTACCGTCGTGTGCGACAACACGTCGGCGGCCACCTACGAGGTCCCCGACGCCGAGTAAATTTTGGGGCATGCCTTAAAATCTGCCTTTTGAGCCGAACGCCAAGGGCGGCGGATCCAATTGGGTCCGCCGCCCTTTTTTCTGCGACAATCGATGGTGTTGAACGTGAGCACATGGCAAGGAGCTATGCAGATGAAAGACGAGAACAAGACGAACGCACCGGTGGCTGAGGCGGCACCCGCCGCACCTAAGCCTGCGCCTAAACCGGCGCCCAAGCTGCGCGACCCCTACATCCGTGCCGAGAACGAGGACGACGACGGCTACGATCCCTACAGCGATCGCCGCCCCGAGCGCGAGCCAATGTTCGAAGCTGACCCGTGGCGCTAAGTGCCACCCAAAAGGCCACCAATAAGTTGCGGTGAAATAGGGACTGTTTTGCGGTTTGACCAGCAAAAACAGTCCCTATTTCACCGCAACTGCGTTAGGGATTTTTCTACAGGGGGAGGGTAGTCAAAAAAGCCCCGTCCCAAATTGACTGCTCGGGGAGTCGCATTCGAGCTCGGTTGTCCTCTTAGCCACTCGATATCCTTCGGAGCAATAACGGTGATAAACTTGCTTAAGTGTTAATCAAGCTACACACAATCTTGCTCTCTAATTAATCAAGAATCGCTATAATTTTGATTAGCTAGAGAGCAAGATTGGAGAATCATGGCATTCAACGACTTGATCGCCCAGAAAATAAAGGACTTTGAACAGCAGGGGGTTCCGCAGGTCTTTGAGCGAGACCTTGATCTAGGAAACCCACAGGAGCCAAAGCGCGACAACATCGTAAATGTGATTGTGGGGGCCCGCCGTTGTGGAAAGACGTATCGCCTGTATCAGGAGATGTGGCGGCTTCAGTGCCGGGGCGTCAAGCTTGACCGGATGCTTTACTTCAATTTTGAGGATGAGCGCTTGCGCCCGTATGAGCCATCGCTGCTGGCGGACGTGCTCGACACGTTCTATGCGCTGTATCCTGTTGCTCGAATCGAGGGCGCTTACATTTTCTTTGACGAGATCCAAGAAATTCCCGAATGGGGTGCGTTTCTGCGTCGTGTAGTCGATACGGAGAAAGCGACCGTCTATGTGACGGGATCTTCTTCTAAGATGCTGTCCTCAGAGCTTAAGAGCGAGTTCAGGGGTCGTTCTCTTATACGGGAGCTTTTTCCGTTGAGTTTTTCGGAATACGTTCGATATAAGACGGGGAACGTTTTCGAGCCAGATGCGACCTTTTCCCCGAGCGATGCAGCGCTGCTTCGACATCATCTGATCGGGTATCTTGAACGAGGGGGATTCATCGCGACACTTGAGCAGACGCCTGCAGACGCGATTCAGCTGCTACAGGAATATGCTTCGCGAACGGTCGCCATGGACGTCGTTGAACGGTACGACGTCAAGAACCCTCGCCTGGCATCGCTGTTCTTGACGCGGTGTATGGCATCTTCGGGACGAGAGCTGTCAGTGAACAAAGTGTACAACGAGTTCAAGAGCAGACAGATACCCGTCAGTCGTAATTCGCTCAGCGATTTACTTGAGTATTATGAGGACGCCTACCTGTTATTTTCTGTGCCGGAGTTTACGCGTTCACTGGCAAATAACATGCGGTCTGCGTCTAAGGTCTACGCTGTCGACCCTGCGATGTTTGGAGCATTCTCTCCCGCATCGGCATTGGACCAGGGCCAGAGGCTCGAGACCGCAGTGTTCAATGCGCTAAGGAGAAGGACTCCCGCGGTGAGGACCGGCTCGGTCTGCCGCCTGCTAATCAAAGAGAAGAGCAAAAGCCATGAGGTGGACTTTGTGGCTGGGGACGCGCTTCTCATGCGGGCTTATAGCCTGATTCAGGTGAGTGCGGATATGGCAAGTGAGAAAACGCGCGAGCGCGAAATTGCCGCGCTTGATGCCTCGATGGCCCAGTTCGATCTTGGCGAGTCGGCAATCGTTACCATGGATGAACAGACCGATATTCCATGCGAGCACGGTGTGGTACACGCTATGCCCGCATGGAAGTGGCTTCTTGCCTGATCATCTATGGACCTGTGGGGTTAGGACCTCCTGGCTCCTTCATCGCGGTTGGGGAGCACCTTGCTGCGCCCGGCTAGTCCTGGGCTTTGATACTCGGCAGTAGGATCTGCGCGAGGTAGTCGGTTTCGAGCTTAGTGGCACCATCGGCCTTGCCGTCTTTACCTACCAGGTCGTTCTTGATCTGACTATACGTATAGCGGTTGCCGGTCGTCAGCTCGACAAGCTCAATGGCCGTGTCCATGGGGTAGGTCGACACGGGATCCTGGGTGCGCCCGTTGATAGTCTGGGGCACCACATACGGATAGACAGGACCGCTAGCATAGACGGTGTAACCGTTGCCTAGATTGGCCGCACCCAAAACCGTATCGCCTTCATCGGGCGTAAAGCTCTCGCCCTCGCGCACCGCGACGAGCGTCACAATCGGCGTATCGCTGTCGCCGGCAAGATAGATGCATAGCGTGCTGCCATTTTGCCAAGTCTCGACCTTGCCGTACCACTCGACGGGGATATCGAGCTGGTAAAGGTCGGTTGCCTTGTGACGGGCGTCGGCATCACGGGATGCCTGTGCCTTTTGCGCGCTCACGGCATTGACGGCGGCGTCGCGCCGCGCGGTTGCCGCCTGCTGGAGCACCTTGGCGGTAGCGGCGGAGCTCGCGCCTCCCTCCTCGGCATATTTGGCGGCGGCATCGATCTGGTCGCCGGTCACCGTGTCGGCCGAAGGCACCTTGAGCTTAAAGGTGGCCTGGGCACTTAAATCCTGTCCATCGCTCTTAACGGTGACCTGCGCCTTGGTGGTCGGGACGGTATAGATGGTGCCGTCGGCCGCGATGGGGGAGGCGGCGATGGAGAGCGTGTAATCGCCGGGCAGCAGTTTGATGCCGCGGCCGTGCTCATCAACGTAGAGCGTTTCGCTCACGGATGAGCCGTCGGAGTCCTGCCCGCTCACCTGTACGGGAATCTTGGAGCCAGTCGAGCAATCGAGCCCTGCGGCACGCACGCCAATTTGCACCGACATCATCGTGTGCGCATTGGCGGCGGCAACGGCAGCCTGCTCCTGTTGGTATCCGTTCCATGCGGCGTAGCCTGCGCCGCCCGCGACAAGTGCGACGGCTACGACACCGGCGACCATCAAATTGCGGCGCTTGGGCGACATCTTGCGATGGCGAACCTCGGCTTCGCGTGCCGAAGGAACGGATGGTAGGGGAATATCGCCCATGGCGATGGTCTCGTCCACGGCTGGTGCGGAACCCAGGCCAGGAAGCTCGCGGGTCAGCGAATCCTCGGCCGGCAAGCTGTCGAGCAAGACGGTTTCCTCGCCCGTGTCGGATTCGGGCTGGTTGCCGGCCTCGCTTTCGGTGTCTTCGTGATCTGCCTCATCCTCGGCAGGCTCAACGTCGCCTGCATCCTGATCATCGGACTGCGCCTCGGTTTCCGGCTCATCCTGCACATCAACGCCCGAATCGTCAAACGCAATCTCATCGAGTGAAATCCGGTCTAAGCTCTCCAGGGCTTCGGCACACGCTTCTGCATCTTGGGCCGCATCCTCTTGGCCCATCGTCTCATCATTCATACATCCCCCAAGCTCAATATCGGGACAACAATGTACCCAAAAACAGAGTCATATAGAGCTGTCAGGCGATCGGAAATCTGATTTTATCTGTGCGAGAGGTTTTGAATATGTGCGTGGATGCGCGCAACAACAAAAAGCCCCCGGAAAGCGGACAAATCGCTTTCCGGGGGCATGCAATACGTTGCATTGCGCGGAGTCGGCCAGGCGGCTTCACATTCAAGCGGCGTTTGCACCGGGCATGTTACTCGGCGTGCGCGTAATCAACCTTGGCGCGGCGAGCGGTAGCCTTCTCCCAATCGCTGGTGCCCTCAAAGACATCCTGCTTGTAGGGATTGCGGCCGAGCTTTTTGGCGCGGTAGGCGATGTAGATGATCGCGGCGACGTTGGCGACCAGTGCGGCGATCGAGACCGCGGTAGCGGCGCCGGGGTCGAGCGTGGAGTGGGTCACAAAGATGGACTCCTCCTGGAAATACGGGAATACCTGGGCAAACATGCACCAAATAGCCAGCGTAAAGGCGCGGTTCTGGATCCAGCCGCCCTTGTTCCAGATAAAGGCGGCGACGGTGGGTGCCAGCAGCAGCGCAAAGCCGCAGAACCAGGAGTGGGTGGGCAGGCAGTTGTAGGTGTAGCAAAAGTTCCAGATATCGTAGGCGATAATATAGACCCAGGTCATATCGGGCCACAGCATGTCGGTCTGATCCTCGGAGGCGTAGACGCTCCACCAACCGGTCATGCAGAAGATGTTGATGATACCGGCGATGCCGTTGAACACGTTGTTCCAGCCGGCCAGCTGCGTAGCACCTTCGGAGGTGACCCAGGTGGACTCACCCAGGACAAAGAAGTGATAGGCGCTCTCGAAGTCGGACACGACGGCGATCATGATGTTGATGGCGACGATCACAAACGGCCACGCGCGGAACCAATGCGCCTTGCCGATCTTTCCCCACTGGTACTTAATGGCAATGAAGCCCCAGCAACCAGCCAGCGCCGCGTATACCTTGGCGTAGTGGAACCAGCTGTTCTGGTACACATGGGTGGGGTTGGTGAGCGCCCACTCGGCACCCTGCGAGACGCCGATGGCGATGGCGACGCAGTAGATGGTCATGGCCAGCGGAGCCACGCCAAAGATGATTGCCGCGCCCAGCTTGGTGCGGCGGCCGACCTCGTTGAGCACGATCAGGCCGATAAAGACCATGGCCCATCCGGCCCAGTGGATAAGGGTATCGCTACCCCAAACATCGAACAGCATGCTGCTCTCCTTTCACACGCCCGCGGCCCCTCTTCTGATCGCGGGCAGTTTGGCCAAATGTCGTCAGTTCTGGGGCTTGCGCTCCGGATACTTGGCGGTATAGCCCTCGATGTGGAGTGTCGAGGCGATGATTTCCTTGACCGTCTCGTCGGGCACATCGGGGTGCGTGCGGATATACATCAAAAGACCCATGATGAGGGTGTAGAACGTTTCGTAGACATGGTCGATGCGCAGCTCGTGGTGGGCGACAAAATCCACCACGGTGGTGTCGCAGATATACTGCGCCACGCGCTGGACCACGTTGTGCAAAAAGCCGCCGTAGAGCGCGCCGCTGTTGGAGGTCAGAGTGTGCGGCAGCTCGTGGCCGCTGGCGACCAGGCGCTTAAAGAGCGGGGCGACGGTGTCGAGCGCGCCCTCGATATCACCGACGGTGCGGTTGGCATTCCACTGCTCGAGCTCGGAGATAAAACCGTCGATTGTCTCGTCCATGACGGCGGTGACGGCGGCGTCCATGTCGGCGAAGTAGTGGTAGAACAATGAACGCGTGCAGCCGGCTCGCTTGGTCACGGCCGATACCGATAGGTGGGACACGCCCAGCTCGGAGCTTACGGTGCGCACGGCATCGAGGATCTCGCGACGGCGTTCGTCGCCCGTCAGGCGCTTTGCCGCGCTATCGGATGCGGGGACGGCATCGACCACAGAGGTACCTGCTGTGTTGTTGCCCATGTTTTGCCGCCTTTCATCCTCTTTTGCCTGACCGTTCGCCTAACAGTCTTGAATATTGTTGACGGTTCGTCAATACTATTTTTGACACAATGTCAACAATGGCGGGTGAACGGCATGGGGGCATGCCCGGCCTGCAAAAAAGAGGGGCGCCGCGGTCCCGCCGGGCTGTGGCAAGAGAAGGGACAACCATGATTCTCAACGGACCGGGGATTAGCTACACCGAGCCCGACATCGGTTCGGAGTTCGTGGCGCCGCTGCCGGAGCATCCGCGCGAGGCCATCGTCAAGCTGTGCGAGCACTGCACCAACCGTCTGCTGCATCGCGATGAGCTGCTGGGCTACGAGTACTGGTCGTTTGCCGAGGCCGCGACTGACGAGCAGGCCGAAGTGCTCTGCAAGATGAAGATGCGCCGTCCCTATACGCTGCCCGAGATGGTCAAGCTCACCGGCATGCCCGAAGCCGATATCGAGAAGATGCTCGACGACATGAGCTACACGGGTCTGCTCGAGTACAACTGGGAAAACCCCGAGCGCGCCAAGCAGTGGGTGCTGCCCATGCTGGTGCCGGGTTCCGCCGAGTTCCTCAACATGCGCGTGAGCCAGCTCGAGGAGCACCCGGTCTATGCCAAGTTCTTTGAGCAGGCGTCCAAGGGACCGCTGTCCAAGGCCACGCCGATGGTGCCGCCCGGAGGCGCCGGCATCGGCATGCACGTCATTCCGGTCGAGAAGGCCATCGACGCCGCGAGCACCTCGGTGCCGATCGAGCATATCGAGCACTGGCTCGACAAATACGAGGGTAAGTATGCCGCCAGCACCTGCAGCTGCCGCGCGAGCCGTCGCGTGATGGGTGAGGGCTGCGCCGATGACCCGGCCGATTGGTGCATCGCCGTGGGCGATATGGCCGATTACGTGGTTGAGACCGACCGCGGCCATTACGTGACCCGCGACGAGGTCTACGACATCCTGCGCCAGGCCGAGGACAACGGCTTTGTGCACCAGATCACCAACATCGACGGCGAGAACAAGATCTTCGCCATCTGCAACTGCAACGTCAACGTGTGCTACGCCCTGCGCACCTCGCAGCTGTTCAACACGCCCAACCTGTCGCGCTCGGCCTATGTCGCCAAGGTCGAGAAGGACAAGTGCGTTGCCTGCGGTCGCTGCGTTGAGGTGTGCCCGGCCGGCGCCGCCAAGCTCGGCCAGAAGCTCTGCAGCAAAAAGGCCGGCGGACAGGTGCCCGAGTATCCGCGCCAGGAGCTGCCCGACGCCACCAAATGGGATCACACCAAGTGGTCGCCCAACTACCGCAACGACAACCGTATCGAGACGCATGAGTCCGGCACCGCTCCCTGCAAGACGGCCTGCCCCGCGCACGTTGCCGTTCAGGGCTATTTGAAGCTCGCGGCTCAGGGTCGCTATGACGAGGCCCTAGCACTCATTAAGCGCGAGAACCCGCTGCCCGCTATCTGCGGCCGTGTGTGCAACCGCCGCTGTGAGGATGCCTGCACCCGCGGCCGTGTGGATGCCGCCGTGGCTATCGACGAGGTCAAGAAGTTCATCGCCCAGCGCGATCTGGATGCCGCGACCCGCTACGTCCCGCCCGTGGTTACGCCGACGCGCGCTGGCGGCTTTGATCAGAAGATCGCCATCATCGGTGCCGGTCCGGCCGGCCTGTCCTGCGCCTTCTATCTGGCCGAGAAGGGCTACAAGCCCGTCGTGTTCGAGAAGAACGAGCGCCCGGGTGGCATGCTCACCTATGGCATTCCCAGCTTTAAGCTGCAGAAGGATGTTATCGAGGCCGAGGTCGAGATCATTCGCCTGATGGGTGCCGAGTTCCGCTATGGCGTGGAGGTCGGTCGCGACGTGACGCTCGACGAGCTGCGCGAGCAGGGCTTTAAGGCCTTCTACGTTGCTATTGGCTGCCAGGGCGGCCGCCTTGCCGGTATTCCGGGCGAGGATGCCGTGGACGTGACCGTGGCCGTCGACTTTTTGCGCGAGGTCAACAGTGGCAAGATCGACGCGTTGCCCGGCCGCACCATTGTGGTGGGCGGCGGCAACGTGGCCATCGACGTGGCCCGCAACGCCTGCCGTCTGGGCTCCGAGCACGTCGAGATGTTCTGCCTGGAGAGCGAGGCCCAGATGCCCGCCAGCGAGGAAGAGCGTCGCGAGGCCATCGAGGACGGCGCGCACATCAGCTGCGGTTGGGGTCCCAAGGAGGTTCACCTGGACGAGTCCGGCCGTGTGTGCGGTATCACCTTCAAGCGCTGCACGCGCGTCTTTGACGACGAGGGCCGGTTTGCGCCCGAGTACGACGAGAACGATCTGCGTCGTGTCGATGCCGACCGTGTCGTCATGTCGATTGGCCAGTCCATTGTGTGGGGCGACCTGTTGGCTGGCTCCAAGGTGGAGCTTGGCCGCGGCCAGGGTGCTCTTGCCGATCCCCAGACCTATCAGACTGCCGAGCCCGACATCTTTGTGGGCGGCGACGTCTATACCGGTCCGAGCTTTGCCATCGACGCCATCGCCGCCGGTCACGAGGCCGCCGTGTCCATCCATCGCTTTGTGCAGCCGGGCTCCACGCTCACCATCGGCCGCAACCAGCGCCGCTATACCGCGCTCGACCGCGACGATGTCGTGATCGAGAGCTACGACAACGCGAGCCGCGAGGCTGCCCACGTGGACCGCGAGCGCGAGAAGGCCGCGCCGTTTAGCGAGTACGTCGAGACCTTTACCGAAGAGCAGGTGCGCGCCGAGACCGCCCGTTGCCTGGGTTGCGGTGCCTCGATCGTCGACCCCAACAAGTGCATCGGCTGCGGCCTGTGCACCACCAAGTGCGCGTTCGACGCCATCCATCTGGATCGCGACCGCCCCGAGTGCTCCACGATGGTCAAATACGAGCAAAAGCTCCCAAGCCTCGGCAAGTACGCGCTCAAGCGTGCGATTAAGATTAAATTCGGGAAGAAGTAAAAGAACCTAACAAGTAAGTGAGCGGCGCGGGGGCGTCGCTCACTTACGTTTGGCTGACATCGCATCAACCGTTGTGGAAAGGTTTCTACCTTGCATGAATTAGGGATTGTGTATCACATCATTCGCGATGTTGAGAACGTGGCGCGCGCCAATGGCGTGCGTCGCGTTTCGAGCGTGACGCTGCTGCTGGGCGAGGTCTCGGGCGTTGTTCCCGATCTGCTACTCGACGCTTGGCGCTGGGCGGCAGATAAAAAGTCCATCACCGAGGGTGCGGAGCTTATTGTGGAGCCTGTCGAGGCCGTGACGCATTGCGAGGCGTGCGGCTGCGACTACGCGACGGTCGAGCACGGCAAGACCTGCCCCCATTGCGGCAGCGGCGAGACATACCTGCTGCAGGGCCAGGAGGTTATGATCAAGCAGATCGAGACCCCCGACGAGGACCCGGCAGGCGCTGCCCCCGATGGCCCTTCTGAAGCCCCCGATGCCGTCGACGCCGCCAACCCCCTCCACATCGCCTAACTTGGTCGTTGGGGACGTTCTTAAACGACTAGTCAAACAAGAACGTCCCCAATGACTACTTGCGCTAGAGCATAAGTCACGCTAATAGTCAAGTTATGTCTGTTTAAACAAAATAGCAGCAGTACAAGCGCATTCGAGCTTGCCTAAAATCGATATTAATGAACAGCCTGCTTGTATCTGTAAAATGAATGGCTTGATGAGCGACGCTTTGGCGGGTAATGAGTCGAAAAGCAGCAACGTAACCAACTTGTAACAAACCTAGACATTTAAACAAATAATGCAACCTTTTGCGAATTTAGCTATAATTCCACAAACCAAACAGGTATACTTCCTTAATGTCGTGTAGGAAATACGTAGACAAAAAGGAGGTTATGTGATGGTAAGTATTGTTCTTGCTAGCCACGGGGACTTGGCAGCTGGAATCAAGCAGACGGGCTCGATGGTCTTTGGCGATCAGCCGTCTGTAGCCGTGGTCTCGCTCGAGCCGAGCATGGGCCCCGACGACTTCCGTGCCAAGGTCGAGGAAGCAGTCGCTTCCTTCGAGGACCAGGAGCAGGTGCTCTTCCTCGTTGATCTGTGGGGCGGCACGCCGTTCAACCAGATCAGCGGGCTCATCGAGGGCCACGATTCCTGGGCTATCGTCACCGGTGTCAACCTGCCTATGCTCATCGAGGCATATTCGCAGCGCTTTGATGCAAAGAACACTGCACATGCGATCGCAAAACATCTCGTGACTGAGGCTAAGGCTGGCGTGCGCGTCAAGCCCGAGTCTCTGGAGCCCGAGGAGAAGAAGCCGGCTGCGGCCGCCGCTGCTCCTGCAG
>NZ_JBCOIG010000026.1:0-23053 GCF_040926405.1 Collinsella aerofaciens | reverse complement strand
GGGTATCGGGTTCCCACATTCATCCGCACATGTGCGGATGAATGAGGGAGGTGTTCGGATAAAGTCGATAATCAAGGGAAATAAGGTCAAAAGCCATCTCGTAGCACATTTTTCTATATTCACATGATGCAGGGTGTAGACTCTTGGGCAAGTAGCCGTGCTCGTCTGCAGCCTCCCAGCTACAGCCCCCACCACAGAAAGACCGAGCCCAACAGTCCGTACAGTCAATTCTTTTTTCGACACCCTGACTCCAGTTTTCAATATACCTAGTTTCGTCAATTCCGGTGACGATGTTGCCCATTTTGAATCGCATCATCCCGACAAACCTGTGACAGGGGTATACGTCCCCTTCGGGAGTCACGGAAATAAAACGCCTGCCAGCCCCGCATCCGACAAAGGCGATCCTGTTGCTCATAATCAAATCAACTGCAGTTTTCAATGTTCTAAACAAGGGCTTTTCCCCTTGATCAATCTGTTTGAGATATTGATCCGCCAAATCTATTAGGCCCGCCCTGATTTTGTTTAATGAGTGTTCGTCGAGTTTGATATTCTCATCGAATGAGCTCACGGGCGAGAAGTAAATCCTTCTGAAGCCCATCTCTTTAAACTGAAGATAGTCTTCAACAAGGTTACAGTTATTATTTGTTAAGGTCGCTCTTGCGCCGAAGGGGAACGACTCGGAAAAACGACGAACGTTTTTGTCGATATCGGAGAAAGAGCCGCCTCCCGTCTTGTACGGGCGCGATGCATCGTGCTTGCATCCTGTACCATCGAGACTAATCAGAACAGAAAACCCGTGCTCCTTGAAAGAATTCACAGCAGTGTCATTCAAAAGCGTTCCGTTGGTCGTAATAGAATAGGTAAAGTTTCTATTGGGGTATATTCTTTTTGAATAGTCGACCGTTTTCCATATCAGCGGCTCGTTAATCATGGGTTCCCCACCAAAAAAGACGATCGCAAGCGTTTCGTTTTCCGATGAACTTGCGACGAGGTAGTCGACCGCCTTGAAGGCTATCTCGTCTGTCATCAGCAGAGGAGACGTTCCATAATCTCCTTTACCGGCAAAACAGTAACTACAACCAAGGTTGCATGCATGTGAAACGTGGAGTTCGATGGATCTAAGTTTTCGAGGCGTGTCTTTTGTTAAGAAAGTCCGCTCAGACAATCGTTGATACTCATCAATGTCGTCTTCAAGTTCTGCTATGGTCGTTTGGTCGTAGCCTTTCGCAGCAAGTGACTTTGTTAGCAACTTCGAGTTGACCGTTCTTCCCGATGCTTCAAATATGCGAAGCGCATCTTCTGATGCTTGGTCAACCTGAAAGCAATTGCGAGTGACCTCATCGAAGCAGTAACGACGATCACTTACTGAGAAAAAATGCATACGTTCCTCAATTTCATGCTGGACTGGCACTAACCTTGTTTATTGTTGCGCAGCTATAAAAAACCACCAGCGGGGATTCGGTGTGCGGCCCAATCGGACTCCCAAAAGGTTCTATTTGAGACTGGCAGGCTTTGTGTTGTTGGCACTTCGACAGCGCTCTTTATTCCAACATGGAGCCTCGCAGTTTGAGTCGACTTGCCTCTGGAAGGTCCGATCTTAACTTGATTTAGGATGAAAACAGATTACAGGCGCGCTCCTCTAGAAAGAAAGGAAACCAATCGCCGCCTTTCACCAGGAAAGTTTTTATAGCCCACCTCGAGCAAAATGAAAGATGCGAGAGCGATTGGGGAACAACGCGAATCTCCCCTTTTGGGTGGGAGCGAGCCTTCAGCCACCGGCGAACGACTCGCCCTGGTCAGAATCTGGAAGTGGTGCCGGGCCGCTTGGGCCTCCCCGGTGACTTCGTGGGGCTTACCTGCCTGACGTCGAGGAGTACATCCGCAAGATTCGTTCCCTATGCCGTTTGCTCTCACGCCCGCCTTAGTTCCAAGTCGGGCGAGCCGCCGCGCTCATGCGACCCGTGGCGGCGACACGTCGACGCCGCGCTCGCTGAGCACATCTTCGGTCGCGGGCGAGCACGAGGTCGCGCCGGCGCATCCGCTGGGACTGCTGTGCGTGCAAAACGGCTACGTGGTGAGCGTCCCGCGCTGGATTCAGCCGAGTGAGGAAGGCGTTGAGATCGGCGCGCTGGCAACGGGGGAGGGCGGCATCACCGACGACGTCTCGGCCCGCCATGCCCATATCTGGTGCGACGAGTCTGGCGCATGGTTTGTCGAGGACCTGTCGTCCACTAACGGCACCGTGGTGGTAAACGGGGTCACGAGTGTGTGTATTCAAGTAGAGCCCGGCCGCTCCGCCCAGCTCAACCCCGGCGACGAGCTCAAACTCGGCGAATCCACCACCTACGCCATCCTGCTCGGCGCCCTCTAGCCGGCAGTTAGGGACGTTCCTTTCCTGCCGGTACTTGGGGACACTCCTTGGCGCGTCAGAGCCAGTCGTCCGGGGATGGAGGGACCATTCTGGCCTTTGGCGGTCACCCGAGGTAAACCTTTACCGCCCGCCTATATTTGTCGAAATTACACTTAACGGCGGGGTACAATAAACCCGCATGCGGATTTCCGTTGCGGGCGCTTCCCATCGCCGGGGCGTGCCCGGGAGCATCCGGCATGCGGCCTTTGCGGCGCTCGGTCATGTGCAAGACGGGTAGCTGGGCCTGTGGAGCGCGTGCAGCCCTCCTCGCCTTGGCATGCCTTCTCTCCACGCCATGTGCCTGCTGCTCAGTCTGCCTGCCAGATGATTGGAAGCAACAGCGAAAATCCCATCACGCCAACATCCCGGCAATCGCCGGGGCCTGTATACCTATATGAGAGGAGAGGGGTATATGGCGCGTAAGTTTAAGTCTATGGACGGCAACGAGGCGGCCGCATATGTTTCGTATGCGTACACCGAGGTAGCGGGAATTTATCCCATTACGCCGTCCAGCCCGATGGCCGACCATGTCGACCAGTGGGCGGCCCAGGGTCGCAAGAACATCTTCGGCACCCCGGTCAAGGTCGTCGAGATGGAGTCCGAGGCAGGTGCAGCCGGTACCGTTCACGGTTCGCTGGGCGCCGGTGCTCTGACCACCACCTACACGGCTTCTCAGGGTTTGCTCCTGATGATCCCGAACATGTACAAGATCGCGGGCGAGCAGCTCCCGGGCGTCTTCCACGTCTCCGCGCGTTGCGTCGCTTCCCACGCCCTGAACATTTTTGGCGATCA
Source organism: Collinsella aerofaciens (assembly GCF_040926405.1). Lineage (GTDB taxonomy): Bacteria > Actinomycetota > Coriobacteriia > Coriobacteriales > Coriobacteriaceae > Collinsella. Next base: position 19,851 of record NZ_JBCOIG010000026.1, on the reverse strand, counting down.
CTCCGACGTCATGGCCTGCCGTCAGACCGGTTTCGCCATGCTCGCCGAGGGCAACGTCCAGGAGGTCATGGACCTTTCGCCGGTGGCTCACCTTGCCGCCATCGAGGGCAAGACCCCGTTCCTTAACTTCTTCGATGGCTTCCGCACCAGCCACGAGATCCAGAAGGTCGCCATGTGGGACTACAAGGATCTGGCCGAGATGTGCGACATGGACGCCGTCCAGGCTTTCCGCGATCACGCGCTCAACCCTGAGCACCCGCATACCCGCGGCAGCCACGAGAACGGCGACATCTTCTTCCAGAACCGCGAGGCCTGCAACAAGGTCTACGACGAGCTTCCCGCCGTCGTCGAGGGCTACATGAAGAAGATCAACGAGAAGCTCGGCACCGATTACGGCCTGTTCAACTACTACGGCGCTCCCGATGCCGACCGCGTCGTCGTGTGCATGGGCTCCTTCTGCGACGTGCTCGAGGAAGTCATCGACTACCTCAACGCTCACGGCGAGAAGGTCGGCCTGGTCAAGGTTCGTCTGTTCCGTCCGTTCTCCATCAAGCACTTCGTCGACGTTCTCCCCGAGACCGTCCAGAAGATCGCCGTCATGGACCGTACCAAGGAGCCGGGTTCCATCGGCGAGCCGCTCTACCAGGACGTCGTCTCCGCTCTCTACGAGGCCGGCAAGACGGGCATCAAGGTCGTCGGCGGCCGTTACGGCCTGGGCAGCAAGGACACGCCTCCCGCGTCCGCGTTCGCTGTCTTCGAGGAGCTTAAGAAGGACGAGCCCAAGCGCGAGTTCACCATCGGCATTGTCGATGACGTGACCAACCTGAGCCTGCCCGAGGCCGAGGATGCGCCCAACACCGCAGCCCCCGGCACCATCGAGTGCAAGTTCTGGGGTCTGGGTGGCGACGGTACCGTCGGCGCCAACAAGAACTCGATCAAGATCATCGGCGATCACACCGACAAGTACGTTCAGGCCTACTTCCAGTACGACTCTAAGAAGACCGGCGGCGTCACCGTCTCGCACCTGCGCTTTGGTGATTCCCCGATCCGCTCGCCGTACTACGTGACCAAGGCCGACTTTGTCGCTTGCCACAACCCCAGCTACATCGTCAAGGGCTTCAAGATGGTCCGCGACGTCAAGCCTGGCGGCACCTTCCTGGTCAACTGCCAGTGGAGCGACGAGGAGTTCGCCGAGCACATGCCCGCTGTGGCCAAGCGCTACATTGCGAACAACAACGTCAACGTCTACCTGATTGACGCTATCGACCTGGCCGCCAAGGTCGGCATGGGCAAGCGCACCAACACGGTGCTCCAGTCCGCCTTCTTCGCGCTGGCCAAGGTCCTGCCCGCCGAGGACGCTCTGCAGTACATGAAGGACGCGGCTACCAAGTCCTACATGAAGAAGGGCCAGGCCATCGTCGACGCCAACCACAAGGCCATCGATGCCGGCGCTACCGCCTTCCGTAAGTTCGAGGTTCCGGCCGACTGGGCAACCGCCGAGGATGCCGCTCCCGTCGAGCTCTCCGAGGAGACCAAGTCCGCCATCGCCCAGCAGGTCAAGAACCTGCTCGAGCCCATCGATCGCATGGATGGCGACAGCCTGCCCGTTTCCGCCTTTGTCGATTGCGCCGACGGCCAGTTTGAGCTGGGCGCCTCCGCATACGAGAAGCGCGGCGTCGCCGTGGTCGTTCCCCACTGGGACGAGACCAAGTGCATCCAGTGCAACCAGTGCGCCTATGTGTGCCCGCATGCCACCATCCGTCCGTTCGCGATGACCGAGGACGAGGCTGCCGCCGCGCCCGAGGCTACCCGCACGCTCGACGCTATGGGCCCCAAGGCCAAGGGTATGAAGTTCGCCATGGCCGTGTCCCCGCTCGACTGCATGGGCTGCACCAACTGCGTCAAGGTCTGTCCCAAGGGCGCCCTCGAGATGGTTCCCACCGAGCAGGAGATGGACCAGCAGCCCGTTTGGGACTACATGGTCGAGAACGTCTCCGAGAAGAAGGAGCTCATCGCGGCCAACGTCAAGGGCAGCCAGTTCAAGCAGCCCTACCTGGAGTTCTCTGGCTCCTGCGCCGGCTGCGCCGAGACCGCCTATGCACGTCTGGTGACCCAGGTCGCCGGCGACCGCATGTTCATCTCCAACGCCACTGGCTGCTCCTCCATTTGGGGCAACCCCGCTGCCACCGCTCCTTACTGCAAGGACAAGGACGGTCACGGCCCGGCGTGGAACAACTCCCTGTTCGAGGACAATGCCGAGCACGGTCTGGGCATGGCCGTTGGCTACGAGGCCGTTCAGCGCAAGCTGATCGCCGCCACCCAGGAGATTATCGCCGCTGACGGTCCGTCCGACGAGCTCAAGGCCGCTGGCCAGGCTTGGATCGACTCCGTCAACGATGTCGAGGCTTCCAAGACCGCTGCCGCTGCCTACGTTGCCGAGCTCGAGAAGTGCGGCTGCGACGCTTCCAAGGCGATCCTCGCCGACAAGGCTTACCTCACCAAGAAGTCCTTCTGGATCTTCGGTGGCGACGGTTGGGCCTACGACATCGGCTTCGGTGGCCTGGACCACGTCCTGGCTTCCGGCCACAATGTCAACGTCTTCGTCTTCGACACCGAGGTTTACTCCAACACCGGCGGTCAGGCCTCCAAGGCCTCGAACCTGGGCCAGGTCGCTCAGTTCGCCGCTGCCGGTAAGGTGACCAAGAAGAAGTCTCTGGCCGAGATTGCCATGAGCTACGGCTACGTCTACGTGGCGCAGGTCGCCATGGGCGCCAACCCGGCTCAGACCCTCAAGGCTATCCACGAGGCCGAGGCCTACGACGGCCCGTCCCTCATCATCGGCTACAGCCCCTGCGAGATGCACTCCATCAAGAAGGGCGGCATGCAGAACTGCCAGGCCGAGATGAAGAAGGCTGTCGAGTGCGGTTACTGGAACCTCTTCCGCTTCAACCCCGAGGCTGCTGCCGGCAAGAAGTTCTCGCTCGATTCCAAGGAGCCCGCGGGCGGTTATCAGGAGTTCCTGATGAACGAGGCCCGTTACGCTTCGCTGACGCGTTCCTTCCCCGAGCGTGCCGAGGAGCTCTTCAAGGAGAACGAGCAGGCCGCCATGGACCGCTACGCTCACCTGCTGAAGCTCAAGACGGTGTACAACGAGGCCTAGGTCTCCCACCGCAGGATCTGAGGGCTGACCTTCGCGGACGTCCTCGGACATGAAAGAACCCCCGCTGCGCACTACGTGCGGCGGGGGTTCTTTCGTCCTGCGGAGTGTCCGCGAAGGTTAGCCCTCAGATCCTGCTACGACTACGTCCTCGGATTGTGGGGCTGAATGAAGGACGTGGCTGTGGGGGTGCCTTGTCCCGGTCGCTGTTTCGCGGCGTGGCCGCGAAACCACGCGCCACTTTGGGCATGGAGGGCTAGCTGATTGTGGCCTTCTGCTGCCCCAGTGCTGTTTCGCGCTTTGCGCGAAACATCGCAGCACTTTGGGCATAGTGGGGGAGTTGGTTGTCGCTGCCTTCTATCCCCTTGCTGTTTCGCGCCTTTGGCGCGAAAGGCGCAGTACTTTGGGCGTGGGGGCTGGCTTGCGGACTCAGATGACCTAGAGAGATATGGGTGCAAACGAGAAATCGTTGTTGGGGTCGTCCTTTTCCATAAACTCATCGAGACAGAATGTCATATAGATTGGAACGTAAAGGATCTTGCCCTCTTTGCAAAGGTTTTCGTGGCTCAGCACAACGGCCTCGGGAATTTTGTACTCGCCCACACTCATCAAACGGTCGAGGGCTGCATGTGCTCGAACTTTCTTGCCCGATTTGACTTCGATTGGGACAACATGCCCGAGGGCACCTTCGATTACAAAGTCGACTTCACCGACCTCACGCGTTTGGTAGTACCACGTATCTGCTCCGAGGGCAACGAGTTCCTGTGCGACCACGTTCTCATAGAGGCCGCCGAGGTTGGGGGTTTTCATGTCAAGGTAGACGGCGCGTGCCGTGCTGCCGGGATACCGCGATGCGAGCATACCTGTATCGGACTCGTATAGTTTAAAGGCTGTCGTTTTCTCCGTCCTCTTGAGAGGACTTCGTGCCTCCGTCACCTGGGGGACCATCAATCCAACGCCTGCGTTCACCAGCCATAGGAAATCCTGCTCGTATTTTTGAAGACGAGCTCCCTCGCCTAGAGACGAGACGATAAAGCGATGGGACTCCGCCTCAAGCTGAACGGGAATTTGCTCGAAAATGGAGCGAACGTTAAACGCTCGAGTCGATGCATATTTAGAGATATCGCTTTTGTACTGATCGACTAGCTGAATTTGAAGCTCACGCGTTCTCACGAGCGAATAGCCCGAATCGATATAGTTCTGAACGACCTCCGGCATGCCGCCGCAAACGATATAAGCTCTAAAGTTTTTGAGCATCGCCTCATGAATAAAATTTTCGACGGGACGCCTCTCGACAAGGCAGCTGCGGATGTCTGCAAGCACATTCTCGCTGATGCTGTTTGCCCAACAAAACTCTTCAAAATCCATTGGCCGCATAACAATGTGCTCGACATACCCCACCGGGAAAGAAGAGATCCCCTTAAACTCAGTCCCAAGCATAGACCCCGAGAAGACATAGCTAAAGCGTCCGTCCTCGACCAGCGCCTTCATAAGTGTAACGATCTGCGGATACTCCTGAATCTCATCGACGAAGATAAGCGTGTCTCCTTCAACAAGCGGTGCATCCGCAAGAAGGGCCACACGGTTGATGAAGTCAATGGAGTTCTTAGCGCCAACAAGTACGTCTCTTGCCTCGGCATCAAGTAGCAGATTGACCTCATAATACGAAGCGTAGTTGCTCTTTCCAAACGCGCGAATCGCATAGCTCTTGCCAATCTGACGCGCACCGGTAACAAGCAGGGCCTTATGGGAGTTATTCTTCCAGCTCAAAAGCCTATCAGTGACCTTGCGGCGTAGCATTAAAACACCTCATTGACAAAAATTGGCAAATAGATTTGCCCCTAATCATACAAAAATTAACAAATAGATTTGACCCAAATCATACAAAAATTGGCAAATAGCAAAGCTCACTTAGGCCTCAAAGCCAGCGAACCAGCACGGTACTTTGCGAAAAGGCTGGCGGCGCCGTTGTTGAGGGTGGCCAGGTTGACAGTGGCGCCGTTAGCGTTCTCGGCTGCTTGGGCGCGCAGGAGCGAAAGGGCGTCGGCAGCGTTCATGCAGAAGCCGACGGTAAAGTTCCATACTGCGAACTCGCAGTCGCTTGCCGCGGGGTGAAGCGCGATCGGCTATCCCTTATGTTGGATGAAAAGCCCCATGTTTTTGCAGGGGTGCATACTCGTCAAATTAATGTATAGAATCGCGTATAGTGCGAGTAAGATATTGCGCTGTCCGTTTTGTGTTTAGCAAAGATATAGTTTGCATAATCTGGTCTAATCCCTGCTCTATTTAAATAAAGTTGCACGTAAATGGCGTAGATATGCCTGAACTGGGCTTCTTTACGCTGAGCGGGTAAAATCGACCGTTCGCCGCTTAGGTATTTTCAAAATGAATAAAATGAGCGATAAAGAGAATATAAACCTTAATAAACTCGCGTATCGCACGGACGCGGGTTATTAATGGGTTGTAGGCCTTTTACAGAAAGGATTCCAGCAATGTCTAAGCCTCTTGGTAAGCCCGATCGTATTGTCGTCGCCCTTGGCGGCAACGCCCTCGGCAACAACCCCGTCGAGCAGATCGAGGCCGTGAGCAACACCGCCCACGCTCTCCTTGGTCTTATCGAGCAGGGCAACGAGATCATCATCACCCACGGCAACGGCCCGCAGGTCGGCATGATCCAGAACGCCTTCGCTGCTGCCCACGATGCCATCGGCACCCCCGAGATGCCGCTGCCCGAGTGCGGCGCCATGTCCCAGGGCTACATCGGCTACCACCTGCAGCAGGGCATCGGCCGCGAGATGCACAAGCGCTATAAGCGTTGGCACGCCGCCACCGTCGTCACCCAGATCGAGTGCGATCCCGACGATCCCGCGTTCAAGAACCCGACCAAGCCGATCGGCCCCTTCTACACCGAGGAGCAGGCCAAGGAGTTCATGGCCGAGGATCCCTCCAAGGTCTTCGTCGAGGATTCCGGCCGCGGCTGGCGTCGCGTCGTCGCCTCCCCCGATCCCAAGAAGATCGTCGAGGCTGACTCCATCCTCAACCTGCTCGACAACGAGTTCATCGTCATCGCCTGCGGTGGCGGCGGCATCCCCGTCGTCCGCGACTACGAGAACAAGGGCTGCTACAAGGGCATTCCCGCCGTCATCGACAAGGACCTGGGCGGCGAGCTGCTGGCCGAGGACTGCGACGCCGACGTTCTGTTCCTGCTGACCGCCGTTGAGCATGTCGCCATCAACTTTGGCAAGCCCAACCAGGAGGAGCTCGAGGACCTCACCGCCGACGAGGCCGAGCGCCTGGCCGACGAGGGTCAGTTCGGCAAGGGTTCCATGGAGCCCAAGGTCCGCGCTGCCATCAAGTTCGCCCGTTCCCGCAAGGGCCGCACCTGCATCATCGGTGCTCTGGACAAGGCCGCCGAGACCATGGCCGGTCTCTCCGGTACCCGCATCCACGAGTAGTCTCTACTCTGTTGCCTCTCTCGTGGGCGCCAGGCAAAGCGCCCACAGACTAGCCTCTCTTCATGAGCCCCGCAGTCCGCTCCGACTGCGGGGCTTTTGCTGTTTGGAGCGCGAGCAAATGAGGAAGGCGAATAAGAGCCAATCTGATTAGATGCTCAGGTCATGGGATGCCTGAAACCAGACGATGACTCCGAGAATCCTGATTCGGCGTTTGTCCAGCACAATATCCGGTTCCGACGTGCGATATGAGTAGGATGACAGCATCACTGTGTTCGTGCCGGTGCTATATCGCCGTATGACCATTCTGGAATTATCGGCCAAGGCGATGACGGAGCATCCGTTCCAGGGTTTCAGGTTGGGGTCCACCAGGAGAAGGGATCCTATCGGATAGCATTTGGACATGGCAGATGTGTCCATTTGAACAAAAAAGCACCCGCGATGGTTTTTGAATACGGATGAGGGGAGCGCCGTTGTTCCGGTCTGCTTAAGTCCCGTTCTGCCTCCATTCATCTGGATTTTAAATACATCGCAAAGGGAGTCAGTAGTAGTTTCCTTGGATTTCCGCTTCTGCCCCTCGTAGTCGAGCTTTGCGGCAAGCCCTGCGGTTTCAGATGTGAGATCGTCGAGCGGCAGATTGAATTTCGATACGATCTTGAGCAATGTTGACCGGCGGATGGCATAGCGGTCCTTTTCCCAACGGCATACCGTTTCTTTGGAGACGCCGATGAGTGCCGCGAACTCCTCTTGCGTGAGCTGCTCGCGCTTGCGAAGAGCCTTTATGTTTTGACCCGTTCCCATGTTATGAAGCGCGGACGAGGGGAAGGCAGAGGCAGCTGGGGCCGCCAAAGCCGTTTGTCAGCTCAAAGATAGAGATGGGCACAAGTTCAATGCCCGCCTGCTCCAGTGCTTTGTTAGTCTCGGCGTTCTCTTCGTATACGCAGACCTTGCCGGGCTCCAGGCAAAGGGTGCTTATGGCATTGTTGGTTCTTTCGACCTCCGCCGCTCCGGGATTTGAACCGCCGCAAGGGATGAATTGCAGCGAGCTTGAACCCAGGGCTAATCTCAAGGCTTCTTTCAGCCCACCTTCGACATGGCGCGCCCGGGTTGTCCTTTCCGATCTGCCCCGTGTAATGCGGTAGACTCGCGCTTGATCGAGAAGCTCCCGGGCTACGAGGAATGTCTCGTAGCCAACACGAGTGAAGTATGTGTCGAGATGAATACAGAGATCATCGTAGGGAACCTGAATGGCCCATACGGACTCAATAGTTGAGCGCTCATCCCAGAGCAAGTTATTTGCTAGGGTATCTATCGCTGCCGGCTCGGTTCGTTGGGATATACCAACGGCAACGTTCTCGCTATTGAGGTTGTGCAGGTCGCCGCCTTCAATGTGGTAAGTCGATTCATGCTTGAAGAACTGAGGGATCTCGCGGAAATCCGGGTGATAGCTAAAAATCGTTTTGTAGGCGATAACCTCACGGTTGCGCTCTGACCAGTACATATGGTTGAGCGTGACACCTTCGCCGATGACGCTCGCCGGATCGCGCGTGAACCACATGGTGTTAAGGGGGCCTACGAGAAGGTCGTCAGGCGAATATGCGTCTCCTGTCAGTTTTGCGAGGCTGAACATCTCTTTATCCGTGTCGAAGACCTGGGAATAACGGATGCCGTTGACGGCCGCTTGGGCCAGAGCGCGGGAGCCCTCGATGTGCTCGAGGTAATCGCGAATAGCGGACTCGAGCTCAATGCCGCACGCGCCGCATTCTCTAATGAAGCTATCGATAAAGGAGCGACGCGCTTGGTCTGTCGCATCAAGGGCTTCGGTAAGAAGGTTTTCAAGATAGAGAATCTCTACTCCTTCGCGCTCGAGCATCGCCGAGTAAGCATGATGCTCCTTGAGAGCCTTTTCAAGATCGAATGAGCTGCTAGACGGGCGTAGCGTAAAGACTTGATTGAACTGCCCGTCGGGGTAATTGCGCGTTTCGGAGCCGGGGCAGTGCAGGAGGGCCTTTTTTAGCTTTCCTATTTCGTTTTGAACATGTAGTGCGGACATAAGACCTCGCTTTGGCGATGAGTATTGATTGCTTCCATAGTGGCACATTACGAGATTGATTCAATTTACATCATATTTGTCACAGGAGAATGGCATGAACAAGGCTAGTAATTGATGTTAAACATCTATTTAAAGAGACAATTGACGAATTACATCAATCTGGAATCCGTTTACGGGTCGATGCGCTTCGTTGGCGGGCGAAGAGACGGAAGGGTGTTTTGCGCGATGACACAATGGCTTTGCCGGCAACGAAAAACCCCTGAATTAAGGAGGAGAGATGGCAGAGACAGAAAAGAAGCGCACTCTTCGAGTCCCGCACGTGTACACCATCATTCTCGTCTTGATGGCCGTATTTGCCGTTCTGACCTGGGTCGTGCCTTCGGGTTCGTTTGAGCGCCAGGAGGTTAACGGTCGCGAGGTAACGGTCTCGGGCACCTATGAGCCTGTCGATAAGGTCTATACGGACGAGGACGGCAACGAGGTCGATCTTCGCCAAGGCATCTTCGAAGTACTTGAGGCCCCTGCGATCGGCATCCAGCAAGCGGTCGAGGTCGTTGCATTCATTATGATCGTGGGAGGTTCCTTCCAGGTCATCACGGCGACCGGAGCCATCACGAGCGGCGTCGCCCGAGTGGTGAAGAAGTTCAAGAGCAAGGACGTCCTCATCATTCCGATCCTAATGGTGCTTTTTGCTTTGGGCGGCAGCACCTTTGGTATGGCAGAGGAGACGCTTCCGTTCTTTGCGATTCTTATGCCGATCATGATGGCCATGGGCTTCGACTCAATTACAGCGTTCATGACGGTGTTTGTGGGTGCCCGTATCGGATACATCGCATCTACCGTAAACCCGTTCAACGTCCTGATTTCCCAGGGCATCCTCGGTATCCAGGGCAACCCCCAGCTTTGGTTGCGTACTATCGCCCTTGTCGTGCTCACTGCAGTTGCCATCGCATGGGTTGTGATGTATGCCCTCAAGGTTAAGAAGAATCCCGAGGCATCCCCAGCTTTCCACGATGATATCGAGAAGCGCAAAGAGTTTGGTGCGGACGAGAATCTCCTCGATAGCGAGTTCACCGGTAGGCAGAAAGCCGTTATGGTTATTTTCGTGCTTGGACTTGCCGCCATCATTTGGGGTCTGGTGGCCCAGGGCTGGTACATGAACGAAATCTCTGCGATTTTCTTGGCCATGGCCCTTCTTTCGGGTGTTGTTTCCGGGATGAATGAGAAGGAGATCGCTGGCGAGTTCGTTAAGGGAATTGCAGACTTCGCGTTCTCTGCCATCGTTGTTGGCCTCGCCCGCGGAATCCTCGTAATCGCCAATGACGGCCTCATCATCGATACGATTCTCAACACGCTCGCCACGGCTCTCTCCGGAGTTCCGGCAGTTATCTTTACGAGCATTCTCTATGTCGTGGATAACCTTCTGTCGATCCTCGTTCCGAGCTCCTCGGGCATCGCTGCTCTTACGATTCCCATTTTCGGCCCGCTTGTTGAGCTGATGGGCTTAAACCCCGAGGCCGCAGTTACTGGTCTTTCCATGGGCAGCGCGGCCATGTCTCTCATTTCGCCAACAAGCGCGATGCTCGTTGCCGGTCTTGGCGTCTGCAAGATTCCGCTAGGCCAGTGGTGGAAGGTCGCTTGGAAATTCTTCCTGGTCGTAAGCGTTATCTGCATGGCATTCACTGCGGTTTCGGGTCTTATCCCCCTGCCGTAAATGCAAAACCCCACATACAAGTTGTGAGAAAGAAGGATAGAGATGAACAAAGGACTGAACGTTCATAGCGAGATTGGCGCCCTCAAGAAGGTGTGCGTCCATCGCCCCGGTATGGATCTTGTAAACATGAAGGCGGAGGATTTCGACCGCGTTTGGATTCACGACGCGTTCTATCTGGACTATGCCCAGAAAGAGCACGATCAGTTTACCGACCTTCTTCGCGGCGCTGGCGCCGAGGTCGTCTATATGGAAGAGCTGCTCGCTGAGACGTTTGACAAAGTCGAGGGCACTCGCGCAGAGTTCATGATGAAGTTCATGGGTGAGTCCGGCATCTCCAACGCGGCCCTTCGCCAGGCCGTTGTCGAGAAGCTTGATTCGATTAAGGACAACAAGGAGTTTGTCCTTGCTGCCATGGGCGGCCTCTACGTTCGCGACCTCGAGATCCCCAAGGTTGGCGGTTCTCTTGCCAGTATGGACGGCGAGGAGTTGAAGGCTGACGATATGGTGCTGTTCCCCATGCCGGCCTCGTATTTCTCCCGTGACCCTCTGGCTGTCGTGGGCAAGGGCGCTACCATGAACCGCATGTACTGGAATCAGCGCAACCGCGAGGTAATCTTCTACGAAACGGTGCTGCGCAACCATCCCGATTACGCCGGTAGCCCCATCTGGTACGACCACAACAGCGAGTGGCATATCGAGGGCGGCGATATCCTCAACATCAACGCCAAGACGCTCGCCATCGGTATTTCCGAGCGCACCCAGACTGCAGCCATCGATGAGCTCGCCAAGAATATGTTCTGGGGTTCCGATGAGGCCGAGATCGAGAACATCTATGCCATCAAGATTCCGCACGGCTATGCCTACATGCACCTCGACACCGTCTGCACGCAGGTCGATCGCGATAAGTTCACGGTCTATCCCGGCATCTACCAGACGCTTCGTGCCTACCGCTTGACCAAGGGCGATTCGGAGGGGGAGGTGCATATCGAGGAACTCGAGGGCACCCTGCAGCATATCCTCGAGCTTGCGACGGGTATGGACCATATCACCATGATTGAGTGCGGTGGCGGCGATCCGATCGAGGCTTCCCGTGAGCAGTGGAACGATGGTTCCAACACTCTTGCGGTCGCACCGGGCAAGGTCTGCGTGTATGAGCGCAACGTTGTCACCAACGATGCTCTTTACAAGGCTGGCGTCGAGCTGCTCGTCGCTCCCTCCGAGGAGCTTTCTCGCGGTCGCGGCGGCCCGCGCTGCATGACCATGCCGTTCTGGCGTGAGGAAATCTAGTCAGCTTTAGCGTATCTGGGCGGCGCGTGTGCGTCTGCGCCGCCCATCCCTCCTTGTGTGTTCCAACAATCGAAAGGACTCAAATCATGGCTCTTAATCTTTCTGGTCGAAGCGTTCTTACCCTGCTTGACTTTACGTCCGAGGAAATCGAGTACATGCTCGACCTCTCAAAGAACTTCAAGGATATGAAGCGCGCCGGTTATCCGCACCGCTTTCTCGAGGGCAAGAACATTGTCCTGCTGTTTGAGAAGACCTCAACGCGCACGCGCTGTGCCTTTGAGGTCGGCGGTATGGACCTGGGTATGGGCGTGACCTACCTCGACCCCGGCTCGTCGCAGATGGGCAAGAAAGAGTCCATCGAGGATACCGCCCGCGTGCTCGGCCGTATGTATGACGGTATCGAGTACCGTGGTTCTGACCAGTCTATCGTCGAGGAGCTTGCCGCCAAGGCTGGCGTTCCCGTCTGGAACGGTCTGACCAATGAGTACCATCCCACCCAGGCCCTTGCCGACATTCTTACCATGCGTGAGGAGTTTGGCGACACGCGCGGCATGAAGCTCACCTATATGGGCAAGGAGCAGGGCAACGTCAGCGACTCCCTGATGGTTATCTGCGCCAAGCTCGGCATTAACTTCTGCTCCTGCGGACCCAAGGGCGATGTCGAGGGCGCCACGCACTTCGATCCCGAGCTTCTTGAGCGCTGCCAGGAGATCGCCGCTCAGAATGGCTGCACGATCCAGCTCACTGAGGATATCGAGGAGGGCGTCAAGGATGCAGACGTGATCTATACGGACGTTTGGGTCGGTATGGGCCAGGCTGAGGAGCTGTGGAAGAGCCGAATCGATCTTCTTTCTCCCTATCGAGTAACGCCCGAGGTCATGGCCAAGGCAAACCCCGGCGCCATCTTTATGCACTGCCTGCCGAGCTTCCACGATACGCAGACCACCATCGGCGCCGAGATTGCCGAGAAGTTCGGCGTGACCGAGATGGAGGTTTCCGACGAGGTCTTTGAGAGCGCGCAGTCTCGTGTGTTCCAGGAGGCCGAGAACCGCATGCATACCATTAAGGCCATGATGTACGCGACGCTTCGCTAATAGCTGGGAAGTGAACGAACACTATGAGTAAACCGTACGGTAAGCCCGATCGTATTGTCGTCGCCCTTGGCGGCAACGCCCTCGGCAACAACCCCGTCGAGCAGATCGAGGCCGTGAGCAACACCGCCCACGCTCTCCTTGGTCTTATCGAGCAGGGCAACGAGATCATCATCACCCACGGCAACGGCCCGCAGGTCGGCATGATCCAGAACGCCTTCGCTGCTGCCCACGATGCCATCGGCACCCCCGAGATGCCGCTGCCCGAGTGCGGCGCCATGTCCCAGGGCTACATCGGCTACCACCTGCAGCAGGGCATCGGCCGCGAGATGCACAAGCGCTATAAGCGTTGGCACGCCGCCACCGTCGTCACCCAGATCGAGTGCGATCCCGACGATCCCGCGTTCAAGAACCCGACCAAGCCGATCGGCCCCTTCTACACCGAGGAGCAGGCCAAGGAGTTCATGGCCGAGGATCCCTCCAAGGTCTTCGTCGAGGATTCCGGCCGCGGCTGGCGTCGCGTCGTCGCCTCCCCCGATCCCAAGAAGATCGTCGAGGCTGACTCCATCCTCAACCTGCTCGACAACGAGTTCATCGTCATCGCCTGCGGTGGCGGCGGCATCCCCGTCGTCCGCGACTACGAGAACAAGGGCTGCTACAAGGGCATTCCCGCCGTCATCGACAAGGACCTGGGCGGCGAGCTGCTGGCCGAGGACTGCGACGCCGACGTTCTGTTCCTGCTGACCGCCGTTGAGCATGTCGCCATCAACTTTGGCAAGCCCAACCAGGAGGAGCTCGAGGACCTCACCGCCGACGAGGCCGAGCGCCTGGCCGACGAGGGTCAGTTCGGCAAGGGTTCCATGGAGCCCAAGGTCCGCGCTGCCATCAAGTTCGCCCGTTCCCGCAAGGGCCGCACCTGCATCATCGGTGCTCTGGACAAGGCCGCCGAGACCATGGCCGGTCTCTCCGGTACCCGCATCCACGAGTAGTCTCTACTCTGTTGCCTCTCTCGTGGGCGCCAGGCAAAGCGCCCACAGACTAGCCTCTCTTCATGAGCCCCGCAGTCCGCTCCGACTGCGGGGCTTTTGCTATTTACCTAGTCCCCGATGGGTGGGTAGTCATTGGGGACGTTCTTAAACGACTAGTCAAACAAGAACGTCCTCAATGACTACTAATTTAAATCTGTCCCCAATGACTGCGGAAAGCGCATCTCACACCGACGCATTGCTTTCGGGCCCTCTCTCCGTGCTCCCTATAAGTTCAGCTGGACTCCCCGCAACCTGTTCCGCGTTGGCGGAACGAGCGCGACGTGGAGTGTCATTCTTTACCGCGTTAGACTAGACGCAGGGAAAGGAGGAGGACATGGATGCTCGCGTTAAGCAGCTTGTAAATATGATCGAGGACGATCAGCCTGTCGCTGTCGCGGTGCTTGCCAAGCGTCTCGAGGTAAGCGAGCGCGCCGTGAGAAACTATATCCATCGCGCAAACGACAAGCTTGCGGGGGTTGCACGCATCGTTGGCAGCAAAGGGCAATATCGTATCGATGTTGCACATGCAGATGAGCTTGCTCGCTTGCTAGACGGTGCGGCTCTGGCCCATCCGGGCATTCCTGATACGCGCGACGGCCGTGTGTCCTTCCTTCTTAACGACCTCCTAATGCGGTCCCAGTGGGTGACGATTGAGGAGTATGCGGATTTACTCTACGTTTCGGCGCGGACTCTGTCCAATGACATGCGTCTGGTAGAGCAGAAACTCGCCCAATTTGACTTAACGCTTGAAAAGCGCCCACGCTACGGAATCCGCGTTGCGGGCGGGGAGTCGCAACGGCGCCTGTGCCTGGCCTCGCTGGTGAGGCCCGTGTTGCCCGACACCGACGATGCAAAGCTCGCCGAGCACCTGCGGGCCATCGCCGCATGTGTGGACGATGCCCTGACGGCCTCGCCCGTCACGGTGAGCTCGCTGGCATCCCGCAATCTCATCATGCATCTTTACATCGCTCTTGGCCGCATCGAGCAGGGCTGCTATGTCCCAGCTGCAGAATCGGACGTTCAAAAACTGGAGGGAACGCGCGAATACGCCGCGGCTTTCCAGATTGCCGCAAACATCAAGGATGCCCTGGGCGTGAGCATGCCCCGAGAAGAGGTTGCCTTTATCGCAATCCATTTGCTCGGCAGGGGCACGGGCGTGCCCGAGAAGGGCTCTGCCGTTATCTCGGACGAGATGTGGGAGATTGCTTCCGAGATGGTACGTGCGGTCAACGATGAGTTTAGGTTTGACTTTAGCAGCGATCTTGAACTTCGCATGAACCTTGCTCGGCATATTGGCCCTCTGGGTTATCGCCTTGAATATCACATGCATATGGATAACCCCATGCTGCCCGATATCAAGACGAGGTTTCCGTTGGCCTATTCGATGGCGGCCGGCACCTCGCAGGTACTCGAGCGTCATTTTGGCAGCCAGCCCTCTGATGAGGAGCTCGGCTACATCGCCATGGCATTTGCCCTGGCCCTCGAGCAGCAAGCCGACCAGCCGCGTCGCAAACGCATCCTGATCGTGTGCGCCTCGGGAGCGGGAAGCGCCCGTATGCTCGAGCACCAGTACCGCAAGCAGTTTGGTATGTATATCGAGTCGATTGAGACATGCGACGTCGCCCGCGTGGGAACGCTCGACTTTTCGCACATCGACTACGTGTTCACAACGGTGCCGCTCAACGTCAAGTTGCCTGTGCCCGTCCGCGAGGTCGATTTCTTCTTGGAGACGAGCGATGTCAACGCTATCCGCAAGGTGCTGAGTGATGACGCTGCGCAATCGGACTCCCTGAGCGCTTTCTTTAGCCGTGCCCTGTTCTTCAACCGCGTTGAGGCGTCGTCGAAGCAGGCCGTTCTCCGATATCTCTCCGAGCGCGCCGTCGAGAGCGGCCGTGTCGATGCCCAGTTTGCCCAAGAGGTTGCCGAGCGCGAGAGCGCGAGTGCCACCTCGTTTGGCAATGGGGTGGCCATGCCCCATGGGATGCATCCTTTGAGCGCCGAGGCCTTTGTTACCGTGGGCCTGCTCGAACATCCCATTCTTTGGGACGAATACGGCCATGAGGTCGATATCGTCTTTATGGTGTCGTTTGCCCGGTCGGGCGGCGATGAGGCGCGGATCTTGAGCTCGCTGCTCGCTGAGATCTTTATGGACCGCCAGGGGGTCGAGCGCTTACGCGAGCGCCGGTCCTGGCATGAGCTGATGGCGCTTGTGCAAGCGCATACGGCTTAAGACTTCTTTTGTCGATGACCCTGTCAGTCTACCTGCAATAAACCTCGAGGATTGCGGGCGGGAGATAGGTGTTTCGAATATTCAAGTACAAACCAGACATCACGGGAGAGGAGACCGTTATGGACGATCAGGGAACCGAGATGGTTTCGTTTCAGCTGGTCGCTGCAGCGGGAGAGGCACGCAGCCTTGCCTTCGAAGCCCTTGAAAAGGCAAAGGCGGGGGATTTTGACGCTGCCGCCAAACTCATGAAGCAGTCAAAGGATGCGGGAATCAAGGCTCACCACATCCAAACGCAGCTGCTTTCGACCGAGGCGGCGGGCGAGCATCTGTCGGTGGATGTGTTGCTGGTCCATGCTCAGGACCACCTCATGTGCTCCATGCTTGCTCAGGAGCTCGTGCAGGAGCTGATCTGCCTGTATGAGCGCACTGCAGCCAAGAACGCCTAACGGCGTGCGGCGACTATCCAACCAATCAATGCGAAGGGAATCCCTTATGAAGATCCTTCTTGTTTGCGCAGCTGGCCTGTCTACAAGCATTCTGATGAAGAAACTCGAGAAATACGCGGAGCAAAACGGCATCGAGCTCGATATCGATGCGGTGGGTATCGGCGAGTATCAGGAGACCTGTGCCGATTATGACGTGCTGCTCTTGGGGCCGCAGGTGTCCTACCAGCTCAACACCGTCAAGCAGGGGAGCGGTAAGCCGACCGCGGTCATCCCCGCACAGGACTACGGCATGGGCAACGCCGCCAACGTGCTGGCACTCGCCCAGTCGCTGTTGGGCTAGGAGGCGACCATGGAAAAGTTCATGACCCTGCTTCAGGAAAAACTGACCCCTATTGCCAATTTCTGCGGCACCGAGCGCCACTTTGCCTCCATGCAAAAGGGCTTTATGAGCGCGATCAGCTTCATCTTGGTCTCTGCCGTCTTTATGATTATCGCCAACCCGCCGGTCACGGCCGACCTGGTGGCGCAGGGCGGGTTCTGGTCCGTCTTTGGCCCTTGGCTCGATTTTGCCACGGCCAATAAGCTCACGCTGCTCATCCCGTTCAACATGACGATGGGCATACTGTCGGTGATCGTGACGTTCGCAATCGCCTATAACCTGGCGGGCACCTACAAGATGCCCAAGCTTAACGCCGGTATGACCTCGCTGGTGATGTTCCTGATCGCCGCGGCGCCGTCGTCCTACTACCAGCTTGCTGATGAGTCCGTGCTCCAGGCGGTCCCCTGCACCTATCTGGGTGCGCAGGGCCTGTTTACCGCCATCATCGTTGCCCTGGTCTCCGTCGAGGTCACGCGCTTCTGCCAGACCAAGGGCATCACCATCAAGATGCCCGATGGCGTGCCGCCGTTTTTGTCCGAAACCTTTGGCGCCATCGTGCCTATGCTCGTCAACATCCTCATCTTCTTTGGTGGCAACCTGCTGATCCAGATGATCGATCCCACGCTGTCCATCCCCTCGGTTATCGAGAAGCTGCTCGCTGCCCCGCTTTCCGTCGCAGTTGACTCTGTGCCCGGCGCACTGCTTATCTGCTTCATGACGCTGCTGTTTTGGTGCTTTGGCGTCCACGGCAACATGATCGTGATGCCCATCACCGCCCCGGTCACGCTTGCCGCCTTTGCTGCCAACGCCTCGCTCTACGCTGCTGGGCAGCCGCTTGAGTTCCACCCGGTACTCATGTCGATGGTCATCAACCTCATCGGCGGCACGGGCAATACGTTCTCTTTTGTGGCGCTCTGCGCGTTTAAGGCAAAGTCGCAGCAGCTCAAGGCATTTGGCAAGGCATCGATCGTGCCGAGCTTCTTCCGTATCTCCGAGCCCGCGATCTTTGGCGCACCCATCATCTTCAACCCGATCCTCATGATTCCGTTTGTGCTGGGCGGTATGATTTCGGCCCTGCTGTATTGGGGTGCAATCTCACTGGGTCTTGTCTCTAACTTCTACATCTTGGTGAGCGGCACGTTCCCCATCTTCGTTCAGGGCTTTATCCAGTGCCTCGACCCGCGTATCTGGGTATTTACGATCGTTTTGATCGTGGTCATGGCTGTGGTCTGGTACCCGTTCTTTAAGGTGTACGACAACCAGCTCCTGGCGCAGGAGCAGGAGAACGCCGCGGCAGCTTCTGCCAAGGATACTGAGTAGCATGGGTTACTTTGACAGAACGTCTGCTGCCGGTATGCCCGAGGGCTTTTTGTGGGGCGGCGCGCTCGCTGCCAACCAGGCCGAAGGGGGCTGGAACGAGGGCGGCCGCGGTATGTCGCACTCCGACCTGATTCCACAGGGTCCCGACCGCTGGGATGTGATGTTTGGCAGGCAAAAGCCCGTGGATGATCCGGACAGGCTGTATCCATGCCGTTGGGGCAACGACTTCTTCCATCATTGGCGCGAGGACGTCGAGCTCTTTGCCGAGATGGGCTTTAAGTGCCTGCGTCTTTCAATTTGTTGGAGCCGTATTTTTCCCACAGGGATGGAGGCCGAGCCCAACGGTGAGGGCTTGGAGTTTTACCGTCAGGTATTCGAGGCGCTGCGCGAGCACGGAATCGAGCCGCTCGTGACGCTGTCGCACTACGACTATCCGTTGGCTCTGGTCGAGCGTTATGGTGGCTGGCAAAGCCGAGAGATGATCGAGCGGTATGCGCACTACGTCGAGACCGTCGGACGTGCGTACCAGGGCCTCGTGCGTTATTGGCTCACCTTCAACGAGATCAACAGCGTGGCGCTGTCCTATCTCAACGCGGGCGTCACGCTCGAGGATGAGCGTGACCGTGCAGCCGTGACCGCGGCGTTCTCGCACCATATGTTTATGGCGAGCGCTCGCGCTGTCGAGATCCTGCACAAGATCGATCCCGCAAACAAGGTGGGCTGCATGATCGCTGCCGGTGCGACCTATCCGTACCGTTGTGCGCCCGAGGACGTATGGCTTGCGTATGAGGAGGACCGCGGCCGCTACTTCTACACTGACGTGATGGCTGCGGGCGCCTATCCTACTTGGAAGCTGCGTGCGCTCGAGAAAGAGGGTGTTCACGTGCCCTTTGAGCCAGGCGATACGGAGTATCTGGCCGAGCATACCGTCGACTTCATCTCGTTCTCGTACTATTGCTCGCGCTTGGTGTGCGCCGATGACCAGGTGATCGCTGAGAAGGCGGAGGGTAACGTGTTCCCGACGCTGCGCAATCCGTACCTCAAGGATAAAGAGACTGCTTGGAAATGGCAGATCGATGCGCTGGGTTTGCGCGTGACGCTTGCCGGCTACCACGATCGTTACCATCTTCCGCTCTTTATCGCTGAGAACGGTGTGGGCGGACTCGATGCGCTGGAAGACGGCAAAGTCCACGATGCGTATCATATTGATTACCTGCGCAGGCATATTCTTGCGCTACGCGATGCAATTGTCGAGGACGGTGTTGACCTGATGGGATACACGCCGTGGGGCTGTATCGATCTGGTATCGGCCTCGACGGGGCAGATGAAGAAGCGCTATGGCTTTGTTTATGTCGATGCCGATGATACGGGCAAAGGCACGTTCGATCGCTACCGAAAGGACAGCTTCTGCTGGTATCAAAAGGTCATTGCATCAAATGGCGAGGACTTGAGTTAACCCTTGCAAGCCTGCTGCCCCCGCGGCCCGTTTCGGCCGCGGGGGCTTTTGCTATTTACCTAGTCCCCGATGAGACCCTCATTCTGTGGGTAGTCATTGGGGACGTTCATAAAAGACTAGTCATTTAAGTCTGTCCCCAATGACTGCGGAAACCCGGCGCTTGGGGACGTTCCTTTTAATATGAGCAGGACATTGTCAAGAGGCAAAATCGGGCCTGGCCCCAACGATATGGGGTCAG
>NZ_JBCOIG010000025.1:0-23971 GCF_040926405.1 Collinsella aerofaciens | reverse complement strand
AGGTACTCGAGCTGCATGAGCTCGTCCCAGGTGCCGCCGACGCCCATCAGGAACACGGCGTCGTAGCCCTCGTCGGCAACCTTGTCGGCGAGCGCGGTCATCTTCTTGCCGGTCTCGTAGAGCGCCTTGCCGTCCTCGAGATAGCCCTCCTGGTCGAAATGCATGATCTCGATCTTCTCGGTTTCCTTCATTTGTCTCTCCTTTCTGGGGTTGTTTCCACATCCCCCATGCCAACGGGCATCAAAACCCGCTTACATTCCGTAACACTCGGCCGCTTTGGCCTTAAGCGCATTGACTGACTCTTCGTAGCCCTCCGCCTTGACCTCCATTTGCTTGGAGACAGCATCGAGATACGGGTGAACGTCCCATGACTTCAGACGCTCGGCGATTATTGCCGCAATCGTCTGGAAGAACACGAGATTGGGAATTGCACTGAGCAGCGGAGCCACCTGAGGCACCACAACCTCGTGAGCCCTACCCTTGGGATGGGCCGTGAGCAGCACCGTTTTTGCCGTAACGTTCGAT
Organism: Collinsella aerofaciens; assembly: GCF_040926405.1. Lineage (GTDB taxonomy): Bacteria > Actinomycetota > Coriobacteriia > Coriobacteriales > Coriobacteriaceae > Collinsella. Next base: position 23,446 of record NZ_JBCOIG010000025.1, on the reverse strand, counting down.
AGCGCATCGGCGATATTCGCAAGACGCTCCGACCCCTGCGGATCGTCGACAATAAACACCAGGTAGCCCGGAACAATCTGCATCTCGGGACCGTGGACGAACTCCTCGCCTTCGTGATGCATGGCAGGAATCTTGATGGTCTCGCTCAGTTTGAGCGCCGCCTCCTCGGCAACACCGTAGTTGGGGCCGTTGCCGACGACCATAGCGGGCGTGTGCTCAGAAAGCTCGAGCATGTGGTCTTGGACATATGCCTCGGCGGTCTTGCACATCACGGCATTAGCCTGGATAGCCTCGCGCAGGCCATCAAGACGCTGAGCAACGCCCTTGGCGTCAATCGTTCCGCGCGCCTGACCGCCGTAAATACCAAAGAGCACCAGGTACTCAACGAGAACCTCGACGCCCAGAGTCACAAAGTCCACCGACTCGACACCCACACCGTAGTCAAGAACGATGTCGGCGTGTTCCTTGATGGGTGCCTCGACGTTTGCCGTGAGCGCAACTGCAGCCATATCGTGTGCGCGCATGTAATCAAGAGCCGCGATCGTATTGGTCGAATAGCCACTCTGCGAAACGGCAATGTTGAGCGCATGCTGTGGATAGGTGTGTTCAAAATCGACGAAGGCCTCGGGCGTCACAACGGACACCTGCATCTGCAGCGTATCTTGCAGGAAATCGCGGGTGCAATCCGCAGCATGGCGCGACGAACCCGAAGCAACGATGCGCAGTGCGTCAAAAGAACCGGACTGGAAAATATCAACGAGCTGCGCTACCAGCTCAGACGAACGCTCGAGGTTCTCCCCCATACGCACATGGGCAAGCTGAACGTAATCGAGCATCTTCATCGTCTCACCTCGTTACAAATCATTAGTATTTGATACCAATCACAGTTACAGGTTACGGCTTTTTGATACCTCTTTGTCGATTAATTTATCCCCTTCGGCGAACGGTCGATTTTGAGCCATGTAAGGTTGTATATACAGTCGGTCAAATTGCCCAAACAGACCGGCTGTTACCGCGCGCGATGCAAAGCCCCAGCTAGTACGTATAGGTGTAGCCGCCCGTATCGCCACGATTGAAGGACTTTACATACTCGATAGCCTGACCGCTCGCGTCATAGCTCACGCATTCCAAAAGCAAAACAAGATCGCCCTGTTCCAGTCCAAGGAGGCCGGCATCTCGTGCGCCCAGTGCCTCGATATCGAGCTTTTCCTGTGCCATGACTGGCTTTCGGCCCAGCATCTCATAGGTCTCGTACAAACTGAAGACCGACACGTCAATATCTTCGATGATTGGGAACAGCAGGCAGGGAATCAGCGCCGTCTCAATCGATACGGGGCTACCGTTTATGCAGTTCAGGCGTCGAACGGAATAGAGCAGGTCGTCCTCGGCGATGCCAAACAGGTCGGCGTAATATGGCCCCGCATAACGCTTGGAACGCGCGAGAATACGGACGGACGGCTCGCCGCCCGAAGCACGGACCGATTCACGGAAACCGACCGTGCGTTCAAAAAAAGCAGGTACTTTCTGCGCCACAAAGGCACCTTTTCCCCGAACACGGCGAATCTGCCCGCGTCGAACCAGCTCATCGACAGCGCTTCGGATGGTCAAGCGTGTCGTACCAAATTCCTCGGCGAGGTCTTTTTCGGACGGAATCATGGAACCCGTGGGATATGCACCGCGCTCGATACGTTCCTCGATGCAGCGTCGAATGCGCATATAAACCGGGGTGGCATCTACTGTTTCAGCCATTGTTCACCTGCCACGCTCCTCATGCCGTTCTCTTCGCCGTTATCGGCAAAGCGGAACTTTGTGGGCAAAATCACCGATTTGCAATGCTCCACAAAACGCATGTCCTTATCAAATTCGATCGAGCTCTCATAGAACACCGGCGTTCCCTCTTCTTGCTGGAGCAGCTCGGCCTCTTCGAAGTTCAAACGCGAGATGGAGATATGCTCACGTCCATGCTCAACGCGCACGCCACCTTCTTTGAGCAAGACATCGTAAAGGCTCTCACACTCAAAATCGTGCTCGGGAAGCGATGGGCACAGGGACAGGTTAACGTGAGCGGTCTCGATTGACGCCGGCTCGCCCTCAATAAGTCGAACGCGCTGCATGCGGAGCAAGGGAGCGCCTACAGCCACCCCAAGCTTGTCGGCAAGCGCCTCATCCGCCTCGATGGTCCCGGTGGAAACCAGACGAGAAGAGGGGTGCAGGCCGGCAGTCCGCACAGCATCGGAAAAGTTATACGTTTCCTGGAAGATGTTCAGCGGCTTGGGAGGACACACATACGTGCCCGATCCGCGACGGCTCTCGAGCGTTCCACACGAGATAAGCCGCGTGATACCGGCACGCAACGCCGTACGCGAAACGCCAATCTCTTCGCACAGCACGCGCTCGGCCGGCAGGCGATCGCCGCCGGCAAGCTGATGGTGCTGGATATACCAAAGAATTCCCTCAACAGCATGATCTTTGGGGGGAATTGCATAAGATTCGCCTGCCATTGCACAGACTCCTCATTCAGAAACGTATGCCGCCAAAATTAGGCCAGCCCTCCCATGGCATCAAATTCTGCCTTGATCTTCTCGGCGACATTCCGATACGACTTATATAGACTTGAATCGCGTTTGACTTCGTCGGTCATAACGGGAATCTCTAATTTGGAAACCTCGTCTTTTCCCGTCTGAACCGCCACAACAACGCCCATACCAAGACACATATTACGCTTGGCAGCATTTATTTTTGCTGCCTTGGCAGGATTTGCCAGGATACGCTGGGCAAATTCCTGTTTAGAGACCGCTTCTTCGGCCTCCGGATCGCCCGCCTCGGCCACTTCGCACTGCAGCACGTCCGCATAGTCAAAAATCTTCGGCTCACCGCCGCGCTGATGCACGGCCCACTTGCGGCGCGTGGCATCCTGGTAGATAGCCGGCAAAAATGTAAACCGCGGCGGGTCCAAAATCGTATCCGTGATGGTAAACACATCGGAATCAAAGGCATCCTGCGGGTTTTTCTTCTTGAACAGCCCCATATCAGCCTCCCGTACTAGCATTAAACAACTCATGCTGAATATAGCACCAATTTCAAGCCACTGCTTTATCGCATCGGTGCGTGGCGTCTATGGCTCGCCCAGCGGAAGAGTTCACGGACGAGGGCCGGGGTGCCTGCCTTGTTTTGAGAAGTGGGCTCCGCGAACTTCTCAAAACAAGGCAGGCACCCCGGCCCCGCCGGCAAATAGCAGACACTCCGCATGCAATCTATGCAAACAAACAAGTACGTTTAGCTACATTCGGTAAGTTCGAGCACGCTGCCCTTAACGATAAGCGCCGGCTCCAGGACGACCTCTTCGGCACGCCTGCCGCCCCTACCGGCAAGACGCTTGGACATGCAGCCAAAAGCATGCTCCGCAAGGACACCAGGATCCTGCTCAATCGCGGTCAGCGCCGGCTCAAAGAGAACGTCGGCCGCCGAGTTGTCATAGCTCACCACCGAGATATCGCCCGGGATGCTCTTCCCCATCTCGTGCAAGCGCTTGAGCAGACCGAGGGCGATGTTATCCGAACTTGCGAACACAGCGGTGGCATCAGTTGCGAGCACCGCCTCCGAGGCCTCATAGGCACTCGGAATGTAGTACTCGCTCTCAAACTCCAAACGTGCGTCGATAGGCAGGCCAACCTCGCGCAGCGCGCGCTCATAGCCGGCAAGTCGCTTACGCCCCGTATTGGAACGGCGCGCGTTAACCAAGCAGGCAATGCGACGGTGGCCCTGCTCGATCAGATAGCGAGTGGCCATGTAGCCACCCATCTCGTGGTCGAACATCACCTTGTCGCACTCGAGCCCCTCAATGGCACGATCGACCATCACGGCAGGGATAGGCAGATGGCTGACTTCTTCGCGCAGGGCGCGGTCGTCGGAGAACTCGTCGCCTACGACCAGGAAGACGCCATCAACGCCGCGCGTCACCAGCTGGCGCAGCAGCTCCAGATCGTCATCGGCGCTTCCGCCCGAGCTGGTAATGAAGAGCGCATAGCCGTCCTCGCGGCAGCGCTTTTCCAGGCTACCGGCGAGCGAGGCAAAAAAGCGGCTCTCGATGTTAGGGACGATAAGGCCCAGGGTGCGCGACTCGCGCATGACCAGGCTGCGCGCGATCTGGTTGGGAACATAGTGGTTGCGCGCCGCGACCTCTTTGATGAGCTTGCGGTTTTCTTCCGAGATGCGACAGGGCCGATTATTGAGCACAAGCGAGACCGACGAGGGGGAAAGCCCCACCTCCTGGGCGATCTGCTTGAGGGTGACTTTGTTGGCCATCTCGCTCCTTCCGGGTTTACGCGCAATCTCTTGAAAGTATAGCGACTACCCCTCTACCTCGGTGATAAACACTTTACCAATCCGGTAGACGGCTGTTTTATCGCCGCCAGCGCACCAAATCCGTCCGGGTGGGGTATATTGCAATCGATTGATGACAACGACCACCAAAAGGCGGATATTCGTATGCACGAGAACGACTTTTTTAACGAGGACCTGCTGTGCGCGCTTGCTGGCGTTGCCGGCGAGGACAACGTACTGATGAGCGAGCCCATGCGCGAGCACACCACGTTTAAGATCGGCGGCCCGGCCGACGTCTTTGTCACGCCCGATACCGAGCAGGGCCTCGTCGCCACGCTCGATACCTGCTATCGCTGCGATCTGCCCCTCACCATCGTGGGCAACGGCTCCGACCTACTCGTCGGCGACAAGGGTATCCGCGGCGTCGTCGTGGCGTTGGGCGAAGGCCTCTCCGACATTACGATCGACGGCACGCACGTCACGGCGGCAGCCGGCGCGCTGCTTTCCGATGTCGCAGCCGCGGCAGCCGAGGCCTGCCTCACCGGCATGGAGCCCATCTCGGGCATCCCCGGATCGGTCGGCGGCGCCTGCTACATGAACGCCGGTGCCTACGGTGCCTGCATGGCCGATGTGCTGGAGTCCGTGCGCGTCTACAAACCCGCTCGCCAGCTCGACGACGGCACCCGCGGCAGCGGCAATATCATCGAGTTCGATGTCGACGAGCTCAACCTGGGTTATCGAAAGAGCCGCATCGCCGATGACGGCTTTATCGTGCTTTCGGCCACCTTCAATCTCGCCCCGGGCAACGCCGCGATGATCAAGGCCGACATGGACGACTACCGCCAGCGCCGCGAGGACAAGCAGCCGCTCGACATGCCGAGTGCCGGCTCCACTTTCAAGCGCCCCGAGGGCTACTTTGCCGGCAAGCTCATCATGGACGCCGGCCTGCGAGGACACGCCGTTGGCGGCGCGCAGGTAAGCGAAAAGCACTGCGGTTTTATCGTCAACGCCAACCACGCCACCGCCGCCGACGTTGACGAACTCATCCGCCACATCCAAACAACCGTCAAAGGCCAATTCGACGTAGACCTAGAACCCGAAGTCCACCGAGTAGGCGAATTTTTATAAAAAGAAGGCCCCGAAAGGGGCCTTCACCATATTCATTCAGATAACCCAGTCCGGTGTGTCGCGCCCCGAACCCGAGAGGGCCGCGTGCCCGCCCGCATTATATTTGATTGATCGCGAGTTCCGCACGCAAAGAAGGCCACTTAATGTGGCCTTCGTCTTGCGCAGGACTGCCCGAGCAGGCAATCAAATATAATGCGGGCGGGCACGCGGCCCCGTCGGCTTTACGACAGCGCAATACCGCCGAGCCAGCCCCAACGCACGCCAGAGCCAGTGCCATAGAAGCTAATAAACGAATCGAGCGACTTAGACGTAATGGCTCCCTCATTGCTCATAACGATGCCGCCGCCAACGTAGATACCCACATGACCGTAGATAAGGCCCGGAGCACCCGTGCCGCTGTGCGAGGAATCGGCCACGATCATGCCCACCCGCAGCGCCGAGCGGTCGGAGCTATAGCACCAGGCGTTAAACATGTCGCACGCATTGCCTCCAAAGTAGCCAACGCCGGCGTTACGGAAGACATTGGTGACCCACGCCGCGCACCAGTTCTGACCCGGCGAAGGCGTGGAGTAGCACGCGTTGACGACAGCCTGCTGTTTGCCCGAGCCGGCATTCTGCTGCGGAGTTCCGGGCGCGTACGATCCACCACCCGAGCTCGAACCACCCGAGTAGGAATTGTTCTTGTTCGCGGCAGCCGCGGCAGCGGCAGCCTTCCTAGCGGCCTCCTCAGCCTGGGCAGCAGCGAGGATCTCGGAATCGCGCTGAGCCATGAGCTCCCTGACGTCGTCGGAAAGACCGTTCAGCACGGTCTGGACTTCTTGCTGCTTGGCCTGCATGTCCTGCATCTGGGCAGTCTGCTGGTCCTTGAGCTTCTCTAAGTCGGCCTTCTGCGACTCGAGCTCGGTCTTTTGCGCATCGAGCTCTTCCTGGATGGTCTGAATGTCCTCGATGGCGTCGCGGTCGCTCTTGTTGATCTTCTCAACGTAATGCGCGTTGGCGACGAGTTCCTCAAACGAGCCAGAGGCCAGCAGCAGCGACAGGATGTTCGTGCCGCCGGACTTGTAGCTGGCGGCCACGCGATCGGAAAGGTCGTTGCGCTTCTTCTTGAGCTCGGCCTTCTTTTCATCGATCTGGGCCTGCGTGTCGTCAATCTTGCCCTGGACATTCTCGATGTCGTTGAGGGTCTGGGCATTCTTGTTGGCCAGCGCCGCATACTCATTTGCGATGCTGTCGAGCTGGGCCTGAACCTCGTCGAGCTGGGCCTGGGCGGCATTCAGTTTATCGGTGGTTTCTTTGGAAGCCTCCGCCGCATGGGCGCGAGCGGGCAGGCCAAAAAGAACTGCCGCAGAAGCGGCGCCGAACAGGGCCTTGAGGGCAGTGCGGCGCGAGAGCTCCTGGGAAAGGATGGAATCGCTGTTTGGTGACATATGTACTCCGTTACATGCTTATTTATATGTCGCTCAACTCATACATATTAGCGTACATATGGCGCGTCCCAACGATTTCCACGAACGGCAGGAAACTACAAGGTCAGCGGCTCGTAAGCAAATGTCAAAGATCAGGTTATGCGTACGCAAGCTCTTCTATGAGTACGTTAGCACAATCCTCTGCTTTTCCTACAGCGCACGATTTGGGCGTCCCTGCCTGCGCTATACTCCCCTGAAGAAGTGTTCCTGATTCGATAGGAGACTACATGTCCAAAGCACTCGACCCCAAAGACACCTGTGTCCTCGTTACCGGTGGCGCCGGCTTTATCGGCTCGCACACCGTCGTTCAGCTGCTCGAGGGTGGCTACCAGGTCGTCATCGTCGATGATCTCTCCAACTCCAGCGCCGTCGCCGTCGACCGCGTCAAGACCATCGTGGGCGACGAGGCCGCCAAGAACCTCACCTTCTACGAGGCCAACGTGCTCGACCGCGATGCGATGAACAAGATCTTCGATACCCATCAGATCGACCGCGTCATCCACTTTGCCGGCTTTAAGGCCGTCGGCGAGTCGGTGAGCAAGCCCGTCGAGTACTACCACAACAACATCGAGAACACCCTGGTGCTCATCGACGTCATGCGCAACCATGGCTGCAAGTCCATCATCTTCTCGAGCTCCTCGACCGTCTACGGCGACCCGGACAACCCGCCCGTCACCGAGGAGGATCCTAAGAAGCCCGCGACCAACCCCTATGGTTGGACCAAGTGGATGATCGAGCAGATCCTTATGGACGTCCACACCGCCGACCCCGAGTGGGACGTCGTGTTACTCCGTTATTTCAATCCCATCGGCGCCCATCCGTCGGGCCTGATCGGCGAGGATCCCAAGGGCATCCCCAACAACCTGGTGCCCTATGTCGCCCAGGTCGCCGTGGGCAAGCTCGAGGCCGTTCAGGTCTTTGGCAACGACTACCCCACCCCCGACGGCACCGGCGTGCGCGATTACATCCACGTGTGCGATCTGGCATCTGGTCACGTGGCCGCCCTTAACTGGATGAACGGCAAGACCGGCGTCGAGATCTTTAACTTGGGCACCGGCACCGGCACCTCGGTACTCGAGGTCGTCGCCGCCTTCTCCAAGGCTTGTGGCAAGGAGCTGCCCTACGTGATCCGCGAGCGCCGCGCCGGCGACATCGCTGCCAACTGGTGCGATGCCTCCAAGGCCGAGCGCATGATGGGCTGGAAGGCCCAGTACGACATCGCGGACATGTGCCGCGATAGCTGGAACTGGCAGAGCCACAACCCCAACGGCTTCGCCGACGCCGAGTAGCAAAACCTACATACCGCTCTTGCCCCGATCTCACGTTGTGAGGTCGGGGCTTTTTCATGGCATGTAACCATTCGCCGAAAATCGACCAACTTTTTTATCTTGCCTGTACATGTTTAAACAACATGTTTTACAATAGGCGTATCGAATCAGAACATCGGAGGCGGACTGCACACCCATCGGCAGGCCGACCCCACAACAAGAAGGTTGGTGAGCGCATTCATGGAGCGTGCAAGCGGCGTCCTCATGCCCGTCTCATCTCTGCCCGGACCATACGGAATCGGCGGCTTTGGTTGGAATGCCTACGACTTCGTCGATTTTCTCGCCTCGTGCAAACAACATTACTGGCAGATTCTGCCCCTTACGACGACCAGCTATGGCGATTCGCCCTATCAGTCGTTCTCGGCCCGCGCAGGCAACCCCAACTTTATCGACTTTGCCGAGCTTATCGAGGCAGGGTATCTGGAGCAGCGCGATATCGATGGCGTGTATCTGGGATCCGACCCCAGCAATGTCGACTACGGTGCCATCTTTGGTGGCCGCCGTCAGATTCTCGACCGCGCCGCTGAGCGCTTTGCTGCCGACAAGCCGGCCGATTTCGATGACTTTATCCAGGCCAACGAGGACTGGCTCATCCCCTACTGCGAGTTTATGACCGTCAAAGAGGAGTGCGGTCTCAAGGCGTTTTGGGAGTGGTCCGCGGAGCTCCGCCGCCGCGGCGAGGCATCCGCCAAGGTCTGCGCCGCCCATCCCGAGCGCATGCTCTACCACCAGATGACGCAGTACTTCTTCGAGCGTCAGTGGAGCCGCCTCAAGGCCTATGCCAACGAGCGCGACATCCTGATCATCGGCGACCTGCCCATCTATGTCTCGCGTGACTCCGTCGAGATGTGGGCGACACCTGAGCTCTTTAAGATCGACGCCGCCGGCAATCCCGTGAGCGTCGCCGGCACGCCGCCCGACCAGTTCTCGGCCACCGGCCAGTACTGGGGCAACCCCATCTACGACTGGGACGCCATGGAGTCCGACGGCTTCTCCTGGTGGGAGGACCGCATTCGCGCCGCCCTCGACATGTACGACGTCATCCGCCTGGATCACTTCCGCGGCTTCGAGGCCTATTGGGAGGTGCCGTTCTCTTCACCCGACTCGTCTTACGGTTCGTGGACGCAGGGCCCCGGCCTCAAGCTCTTCAAGACGCTCGAGGAAAAGCTCGGCACGCTGCCTATCATCGCCGAGGACCTGGGCTTCCTCACCCCCGGCGTCATCGACATGCGCGACAACTCGGGCTTCCCCGGCATGAAGATCCTGCAGTTTGCCTTTGAGGGCACCAACTCGTACTACCTGCCGCATAACTACATCGCCAACACCGTCGCCTATGTGGGCACCCACGACAACGAGACGGCGCGCGGTTGGTTTGAGGGAACGGCCACCCCGCGTCAGCGCGAGCAGGCAGCCCTGTACACCCATCAGCAGGCCGGCGAACCCATGGCAGATGCACTCAATCGCACCATCGCCGCCAGCGTGAGCGACACGTGCATCTACACCATGCAGGATCTGCTCAACTTGGGCAACGAGGCACGCATCAACACCCCTGCCACGCTGGGCGGCAACTGGACCTGGCGCATGCTCGACGGCGCCATCACCCGCGAGCTCGAGCACAAACTCACCGACTGGACCGAGACCTACTTCCGCATCCCGTCGGAAGCCGAAATCGAGCTTCCTCAATAGGAGCTACCGCGCCCGACCCCTCCCCACCGTGCGGACGCGCTTGCTTTTCCCGCGCGAGGCCACCCCAATCCCCTCGCGCGGGCTTCTTATGAATTGCAGACATGAAATAACCCATCACAGGAGAAAACATGCCCCGAATTAACCTCATGGAACTCGCCGAGCAGTCTTTTGGCACCTCGCTCGAGCAGCTCGACGACCGTCGCATTTACAAGCTGCTGGTCAAACTCGTGCAGGAGCGCTCCGCCGCCCGCCCGCTCAACAACGGCAAGAAAAAGCTCTATTACATTTCCGCCGAATTTTTGATCGGCAAGCTGCTCATCAACAATATGATCGACCTCGGCATCTACGACGAGGTTAAGGACCAGCTCACCGCCGCAGGCCACGACCTCAACAAGATCGAGGAATTCGAGGTCGAGCCGTCGCTCGGCAACGGCGGCCTGGGCCGCCTGGCCGCGTGCTTCCTGGATTCCATCGCCACGCTGGGCTTGACCGGCGACGGCGTGGGCCTCAACTATCACTACGGTCTGTTCCGTCAGCGCTTTGTCGACAACCAGCAGAAGGCCGTCCCCGACGAGTGGCTCGGTGAGCAGGACATCCTAGTCGACGATGACCGCTCCTACACCGTCGAGTTCGGCGATTTTGCCGTTACCTCCAAGCTCGTCAACATCGATGTGCCCGGTTACGGCCAGCCCACCAAGAACCGCCTGCGTCTGTTCGACCTGGCGAGCGTCGACGACGGCCTGGTCCCCGGCAGTTCCATCGACTTCGACAAGACCGAGATCGCCAAGAACCTCACCTTGTTCCTCTACCCCGACGATTCCGATGAGCAGGGCCGCCTACTTCGCATCTATCAGGAGTACTTCATGGTGAGCAACGCCGCCCAGCTCCTGATCGACGAGGCCGTCGAGCGCGGCAGCAACCTGCACGATCTGGCCGACTACGCCGTGGTCCAGATCAACGACACGCACCCCACCATGGTCATCCCCGAGCTCATTCGCTTGCTCACCACCGAGCATGGCATCGAGTTTGACGAGGCCGTGACCATCGTACGCTCCATGGTCGCCTACACTAACCACACGATTCTTGCCGAGGCGCTCGAGAAGTGGCCGCTCGCCAGCCTGCAGAAGGTCTCCCCTGTCATCGCCGACATTATCGTCAAGCTCGATGAGATCGCAAAGGCCGAGCACGATGACCCGCGCGTTGCCATCATCGACGAGCACGACACCGTCCACATGGCCCATATGGATATCCACTTTGGCTTCTCCATCAACGGCGTAGCCGCCCTCCACACCAAGATCCTGGAAGACACCGAGCTTCATCCGTTCTACGAGATTTATCCCAAGAAGTTCTCCAACAAGACCAACGGCATCACCTTCCGCCGCTGGATCCATGGGGCCAACCCCGCGCTCGCCAGCCTGCTCGACGATGTGATCGGCACCGACTGGCGCAGCACCGGCGATCTGAGCAAACTCGCCAAGTTCGCCGACGACAAGGACGTTCTTGAGCGCCTGGCCGCCACCAAGGTCGAGGCTAAGGCCATCATGCGCCAGTTTATGGCGCTCGAGCAGGGCGTGACCATTCCCTCCAACGCCATCATCGATGTCCAGGTCAAGCGCATCCACGAGTACAAGCGCCAGCAGATGCTCGCGCTCTACATCATCTGGAAGTACCTCGATATCAAGAACGGCAACAGACCTAAGCACCCCGTCACCATCATCTTTGGCGGCAAAGCGGCGCCTGCCTACACTATCGCGCAGGACATCATCCATCTGATCTTGACGCTATCGCAGTGGATTGCAAACGACCCCGACGTGGCCCCCTACCTGCAGGTTGTCATGATCGAGAACTACAACGTCACCGCCGCCGAGCGCGTGATCCCCGCCGCTGACATCTCCGAGCAGATCAGCCTGGCCTCCAAGGAGGCGAGCGGCACCTCCAACATGAAGTTCATGCTCAACGGCGCCCTAACCCTGTGCACGCTCGACGGTGCCAACGTGGAGATTGCCGAGCTCGTGGGCGACGAGAACATCTATACCTTTGGTGCCTCGTCCAAACAGGTCGAGCAGCTCTACGCCGACGACGCCTATGACGCCGGTGCGCTCTACCGCAAGCCCTGCATTAAACTGCTGGTGGACTTCATCACCAACCCGGCCTTTATGGCAACCGGCAACGCCGAGCGCCTGCAGCGCCTGCACGACGACATTAAGGGCAAGGACTGGTTTATGGCCCTGCTCGACATTGAGGAGTACATCCAGACCAAGGAGCGCGTGCTAGCTGACTACGAGGACCAGGGTGCTTGGTTGCGCAAGGCGCTGATCAACATCGCCAACGCCGGCACCTTCTCGTCCGACCGCACGATCTCCCAGTACAACGACGAGATTTGGCACCTGGGCTAATTCGCTTCCCTTACCCATCCTCTTGAGAAACGGAGCCGTGGCAACGCGGCTCCGTTTTTTGTGTCCCTGTGTTGCCCGTGGCCTGCCTCGACCAAAAATCTCGACCTGTAACATCTAGCCGACATAATTGGGTCTACCTGTTATAGATCAAGACAAACAGATTCCTCCGTTAAATTCATCTCGATCTGTAACAGGTAGACCCAATTTGGCCCTCCTCCTGTTACAGATCAAGACAAACTGACAGATGAACGGTCCCAACACAAAGAAAGGCTCCCCTCTCGCCCAGTGGACGGGAGGGGAGCCTTATATGTGACCGCGGCAAAAGGATGGCAATACCGCAGTCGCCCAAAGGGAGGGCCTGGATGCACCGGGCCTAGATAAGGTTCTTGCCAGAGACCTTATCGAAGAGGTGGGTCGCGTTCTTCTCGAACTTGAACCAGATGGTGTCGCCAGCCTTGAGCGCGCCCTTGGCCTCGAGGTCGACGACGGGGATAATCAGGACAAACTGGCCGTCGGGAGCGGTCACGTGGACATGCTCGGTCGAGCCCATGAGCTCGGTCACCTCGACGGTACCCTGGAGCGCGCCCTCCTCGCCCTTGTCGGCAAGCAGGATCTGCTCGGGACGCACGCCGGCCGTAATCTCCTTCACGTCGCCGCCGTCCCAGTTGAGGGCAAGCTGAGCGCAAGTCTCGGGGGCGAGCGCCACGTTCATATCCTCGGTCTTGACGGTAAAGCCGTTGCCCGAGCGCACCAGCTGGGCATCGAAGAAGTTCATCTGCGGCACGCCGATGAAGCCGGCGACGAAGATGTTCGCGGGATGGTTGAAGACCTCCTGCGGCGTGGCGATCTGCTGGACAACGCCGTCCTTCATGACCACGATACGGTCACCGAGGGTCATAGCCTCGGTCTGGTCGTGAGTAACATAAATGAACGTGCCCTTGATCTCGTGGCGCAGCTTAATGAGCTCGGCACGCATCTGGTTACGAAGCTTGGCGTCTAGGTTGGACAGCGGCTCGTCCATCAGGAAGACCTTGGGGTCACGCACGATGGCGCGGCCGATAGCGACACGCTGGCGCTGGCCGCCGGAGAGCGCCTTGGGCTTACGGTCGAGGTACTCGGTAATGCCCAGAATCTCGGCAGCAGAGCGAACCTTGCGGTCGATCTCGTCCTTGGGAACCTTCTTGAGCTCGAGCGTAAATGCCATGTTCTCGTACACCGTCATATTGGGGTACAGAGCGTAGCTCTGGAACACCATGGCGATGTCGCGGTCCTTGGGCGCCACGTCGTTGACACGCTTGCCGTCGATGAGCACATCGCCCGAGGTAATGTCCTCCAGGCCGGCGACCATGCGCATCGTCGTGGACTTACCGCAGCCAGAGGGGCCAACGAGGACGACGAACTCCTGGTCGTGAACGGTGAGGTTGAAGTCCTCTACAGCGAGCACACCGTCCTCGGTAACCTTGAGGTTGTGCTTCTTCTCCTCGGTCTTCTTCTTTTTGCCAAAGAAGCCTTTCTTTTTTGACTCGTTGTTGGGATACACCTTCTGAACATGTTTGAGAACGATCTCGGCCATGTCTCTACCTTTCGATATGCGGCGCCGCGCTGAGGGGCGCCGCAGAAACTTGCAAAACAGTTACGGCATTAGCCCTTGACGGCACCTGCCACCACGCCGTCGATGATGTACTTCTGACAGAGGATGTACATGATAACGATGGGGATAACGACCATCATGATGCAGGCCATCATGGGGCCGAGCTCGACGTGGCCGTAGCCGCCGCGGAAGTACTGAATCAAGATAGGAATGGTCTTGTACTTGGTGGAGTCGAGCGTAAGGTAGGGCAGCAGATAGTCGTTCCAGACCCACATGGTCTCGAGGATGCCGACCGAAAGATAGGTGGGCTTCATGATGGGAAGGACGATCTTAAAGAACACCTGGACCGGGTTGCAGCCATCAATCATGGCCGCCTCCTCGATCTCGAGCGGGATGTTCTTTACAAAACCGGCGAACATAAAGACCGCCAGGCCCGCGCCAAAGCCCAGATAGATAAAGCAGATGTTGAACGGCGTGTTAAAGCCGATGCGGTCCGCCAAATTGGACAGCGTGAACATGAGCATCTGGAACGGCACGACCATCGAGAACACGAACAGGTAATAGAAGAAGTTCGAGATCTTGTTGTTGACACGAACCACGTACCAAGCGCACATGGAGCAGCACACCAAGATCAGCACGACCGACGTGACCGTGATGATGAGCGAGTACATAAATGCCGAGGCAAAGCCCTGCTCGTTAAGGGCGTGCATGTAGTTTGCGAGGCCGTTGAACGTCTCGGGCGTGAGCAGATCGAATGCCGTGGTGGTGCTGATTGCGGTCGCTTTCTTAAAAGAATTAAGCGCAATCATGAACACGGGGTAGATCCACGCGAGCGACAGGATCGTAAAGAAAATCGAGAGCGCGCGGTTGATAACCTTATCGCGTTTCATTACTGCTGCACCTCCTTGGACCTCGTGGCCTTAAGCTGGATCATGGAGATGGCCACGACCAGGATGCAGAAGATAACCGCCTTGGCCTGACCAATGCCCTGCCATGCGATACCGGCACGCGAATAGAACGTGTTGTAGATGTTCAGGGCGAGCATCTCGGTGGAGTGCGCGGGGGCGCCGCCGGTAAGGGCGAGGTTCTGGTCGAACAGCTTAAAGCCGTTGGTGATGGACAGGAACAGGCAGATGGTGATGGTCGGCATCAGGTTAGGGATCTTAACCTTCCAAAACGTCTGCCATGCCGTAGCGCCGTCGACCTTGGCGGCCTCGATGTAGTCGGACGGAATGGACTGCAGACCAGCGATGTAGATGATCATCATGTAGCCGACCTGCTGCCACAGGGTCAGGATGATAAGGCCCCAGAAGCCAGCAGCAGAGTTAAGAGCGATGAGCTGGGCGCCCACGTTGGAGAGCAGGCAGTTGATCAGAATCTGCCAAATGTAGCCCAGCACGATGCCGCCGATCAGGTTAGGCATAAAGAAGATCGTACGGAAGATGTTGGTGCCTTTGAGCGCCTTGCGGGTGAGCGCCTGCGCAATGGCCAGGGCGATCACGTTGATGAGCACCGTCGACAGGAAGGCAAACGCCACGGTAAAGAAGAACGACGTGGAGAACTGCGGATCGGACAGCGCGCGCACGTAGTTCTCGATACCGACAAAGTGCGCGTTACTAATGATAATAAACTGGCAGAACGAGAGATAGAAGCCCTGGATAAAAGGGATCACGAACCCGATCATAAACGCCAGGCACGTGGGCAGCATAAAGAGCGGCCACCAGCGCTTGAGTGCTTTGCCCATAAAAGGGTCCTTTCAATATGCAGGGGGCGGGCAAACCAACGTCTGCCCGCCCCCTGTCGCTAATCAGATAGCTTGGGCAGCAACTGCTTACTCGGAAGCGGCCTTCTCGGTCTTCCAGCCATCGACGAAGGCGTTCTTGACGCCGTCCCACTTGCTGTTATCGGCAGCGTAGGCAATCAGAGCCTGCTTGAGGTTCTTCTTCCACTCCTCGGAGGGAATGTAGACGAAGTCCCAAGCGACGGTCTTCTTGCCGTCCTTGGCCATGGCAACGGCCTGCTGCGAGAAGACGTTGGTGGTCTCCTTGGCGCTCTTGAACGGAGCGGTCAGGCCCATCTTGTCGGCGATGATGCTGGTCGGGGTGTCAGCGGTGACGCACCAATACATGAAGTCCTCGGTGGCCTTCTGGGCATCCTCGGAAGCCTGGGAACTGACGCACCAGTAGTTCTCGCCGCCGGAGCACAGGCCCTGGTTCTCCTCGCCGTCAACACCGATGTAGATCGGCATCATGCCAATCTGATCGTCGGTCATGCCGGCCTTGACGAGGTCAGAGTAGGCCCAAGAGCCGTTCTGGTAGAAGACGGCCTTGCCGGTTGCGAACTCGTTGGTGGCGTCGTCGCCGGTCTTGGAAGCAAGCTGCGAAGGATCGCAGGTGGAGTCGGTGATGTACAGGTCGAAGATCTGCTTGTAGTTGTCGAGGAACTCACCCTTGATCTCGTCGTCCTCCTGGTTGTGCTCCTTCTCAAACTCGTAGTAGAGCGGCATGTTGGCAAGGTGGGTGGTGTAGCGCCAGCTGGAGGAGTCGTCCATGCCGGCGGAAGTGAAGGCACCCTCGACACCAAGCTCGTCCTTGCGGGCCTGGATGTCGTCGGCACAAGCCTTCAGCTTGTCGAAGGAGTTGATGTCCTCGGCCTTGTAGCCAGCCTTCTCGAGCAGCTGCTTGTTGTAGATGATGCCGAAGCTCTCCTGGACCCAGTCGATGCACACATCCTTGCCGTCGGACTGCAGAGCCAGGGAGTCGTCAATGAGCTCACCGCGGAGCTTGGTATCGGACAGGTCGGCGCAGTAATCCTTCCAGTTCTTAAGACCGGTGGGGCCGTTGACCTGGAACAGGGTCGGAGCGGAGCTCTTGGACATCTCGGACTTAAGCTTCTCCTCGTAGGTGTTGGAAGCGGCGGTCACGATCTTGACCTCGACGCCCTTCTCCTTCTTATAGGCCTTGGCGATCTCCTTCCACTCCTTGTCGACCTCGGGCTTGAATTGGAGGAAGTAGACCTCGGCAGCGTCACCAGAAGCAGAGGAGCCGGAGCCGGCAGAACCACCGCAACCCACGAGGCCCAGACCAAGAACTGCAGCCGCGGAACCAGCAAAGCCCAGGAACTGCCTTCTGCTCATTTCGTTCTTCATTACAATCCACCCTTTCACACCGTGGCGGCACCCTTTGCCGCCGCCTTCGGAGATTGGCTCGGGGACTTTGCCCCTTTTGCTGATTTGAACGATACGCTATTTGGCTAGTTGTTTGAACAAGTATTACTAGAGCGGTAGAAAAACTTTGGTGAACGGTAATTTCAACTTGATACTTGACAAGTTTTGTATAAACAATTATTTGTTATCTAATGCAGAGAAAACGCCCGGTCAAGCCGATGTACCGTCGGTTTGACCGGGCGTTTTCTCTTTGAGGCCATAAGTCTCGTCAGGCTGCGAGCTAGCCGGCTATCGCTTGGAATTGACGCGGTAATGGAAGATCTCGGGGTGTGTGCGAGTGTGCGTCACCTCAAACAAGATGCCATCCGAGGTGTACGACTGACTCTCCATGACGGCAACGCAGTTGTATTTGCCGAGGTCAAGATAGCTGCAGTCCTCATCGTTGGCGAGCTCGACACTCACCGTACGACGGCTCGCCATCACTTTGACACCGCGCTTGTGCTCCAGATAGCCGTAAATAGAATCTGCCGCGATCTCGGGAGTCAGGCCCTTGGCGATCGACGCCAAAAAATAGCCATGGTCCACTTGGCGCGCGTTGCCGTTGAGGCTTCGGACACGCACTACGCGAATCAACTCCTCGCCCACCTTAAAGCCCAGGTGACGAGAGAGTTGCTCGGTGCAAACCAGATGTTCGAAAGACTTAACGTCCGTCGATGCAACGGCATTGTTGCGCTTTGCAAACTCGCCAAACGACTCAACCTCTTCGAGTGCGCCCAACATGTCGGTTTCGCCCTTAAGCCAAATAACGCGCACGCCCTTGCCGTGTATGGGCTGCACAAACATCCCGTCGGCCAGCATACCCAAGGCGCGACGGACGGTATTGCGAGTGCATCCGAACTCCGCGGTCAGCTCGGCTTCGGTTGGCAGCATCTCCTGAAACGCATAGGTCCCATTAATGATGCGCGAGCGTATTTCTCGGTAGATTCCTTCGTATATCGCTTTTGGCATTGTTTCACCTCTACATTATTCATTTCCGGCTAGGCACGATAGCATTTCTTAAAGTTGTTTAAACCGAATATCGGTGAAGCGACAGGATTTAGCCGTTGACGGTTTCTGTCATGCCCAAATCGGTTTCGCTCAAAACTGCCGGTACGACACTCGTCTGGTCCTCTACAATGAATCCATTGTTTAAACGTTTCCCCACGCGCAACGCGCCTCGATATTCGGAAGGCAGAACATGCTGCAAAAAATCCAACGCTTTGGCGGGGCAATGTTCGCGCCCGCCATGCTGTTTTCTATATCAGGCCTCATGGTCGGCGTCTCCGCTCTCGCAACGACTGCGGACATCGTCGGCGATCTCGCCGTATACGGAACCCCTTGGTACGCTTTTTGGACCATCATCCAGCGCGGCTCGTGGACGGTCTTTAAACGCCTCCCGCTCCTTTTTGCCGTAGCGCTGCCCATCGGTCTTGCCCAAAAACAACCGGCTCGTTGCTGCCTCGAGGCTCTCGTCGCCTATTTTGCCTACTGCTTCTTTTTGAGCGAGATCATTAAGCTGAGCGGAGACAATCTTGGACTTAAGTACCCGTCGTCTTTGACCTCCGCTAGCGGCATCACCATCATCGACGGCATCAAGACGCTCGACACCGGCATTATCGGCCCGCTGGCGGTATCGGCAACCGTCGTCGCCATCCATGACCGCTTCTACGATGCCAAGGTTCCCGATTGGCTCGGCACCTTCTCGGGCTCCTCGCTGGTCTACCTCATCAGCTTTTTTGCCGTGTTTGCCCTTGCCGCTATCTCGGCCGCCATCGTGCCCTCCGTATACGCAATGACCGAAACGCTGCGCCATGCACTTACGAGCGTCGGCCCCTTTGGCGTGGGCATCTTTGTGCTTTTGGAGCGAGCGCTCGAGCCCATGGGGCTGCACCACCTGCTCTACATGCCGATCTACTACGACAACCTGGTCATTAACGACGGCATCTACGCCACGTGGAGCAGCTTGCTCCCCATCCTCTCCCATAGCACGCGCCCCCTTAATGAACTTGCGCCGTGGGCCGGTTTTACCGCCACCGGCTGGGTCAAGCTCTTTGGCCTTCCCGCCATCGCAGCCGCGTTCTACTCCACCGCAAAACCAGAGCGCCGCGCCGGCCTTAAGGTCATCCTTTTGCCCGCCATCGTCGCCTCGGTGGTTTGCGGCGTTACCGAGCCACTCGAGTTTCTCTTTATGTTCACCCACCCCGGGCTCTTTTTGCTCTACGCCGTCTTATCGTCTTGCCTTGCCACAACCATGAATCTCTTTGGCATCGTCGGCATCTTCTCGGGCGGCCTCATGGAGATGGCAGCCTTCAACTTTATTCCGCTCATGCGCACGCATGCCGGTGCCTATCTTTTGGCGCTCGGTATCGGCCTTGCCTTTAGCCTCATCTTTTTTGTTAGTTTTCGAGCACTCATCTTGGTCTATGACCTTAAGACACCGGGCCGCGAGGATCATGTTGCCAATCGCGCGGCAATCGATTGTTTAACGGGAAGCGACTTTGCCAAAGAGCAATCCCCCAATGACGAGGTCGATAGTCGATCCGATCAAGATCACGTCCTCGCTGAGCGGGTAATTCAGCTTTTAGGTGGCGTTGGCAATATCGTGGGCGCAACCAACTGCGCCACGCGCCTGCGCGTCGAGGTCGCAGACCCTTCCATCGTTGCAGATAACGCGTCGTTTGTCGCGGTGGGCGCCAAGGGCCTCATCATTACGGGCAAGACCGCCCAGGTGGTCATCGGCATCTCCGTTCCCCGCGTTAAAGAGCATTTTGACCAGATCATGGGCCTCGAGCCGGAATTTGTGCCCACCACCTCGGCCTCCCCTGCCGCCAGCGCAGCCCATAAGCGCGGCGATATCTGCTTCTTCGATATCGACGGAACGCTCGCCTGGCAAGACCCCAGGCTCGCCCAAGACCTTCCCGAAGACGAGCGGGACCTCTCCCCCTATCCCAACGAGGCGGTTTCGCAGGCAATCCGCGAGTTTGTCGCCAACGGCAACATGGCCTTTATCTGCACGGGGCGCACCCTCAGCTGCATCCACCCCAAACTTCTTGAGCTGCCCTGGACCGGCATCGTCTGTCTTGCGGGCGGTTACGCCGAGATCAACGGACACGCAATTCGCGATCTGTCGATGACGCCCAGCATGCTGCAGCATCTTGCCCCCTATCTTGAGCAATCGGGCGAGGTCATCCGCTTTGAGGGCCTCAACGGCGTCGTGCGCATGAGTGCCGATGCCCCCGATGCCCCCGGATACGCGCGCACCCTGGGCGACGCAGTCACGCAGCTGCAACATTACAGTGTCTACAAGATCTTGATGTCTACATCGCTCGCCAACCACATCGCTCAAGATAAGGCACTTGAGCCGCTGCTGTGCTTTAACGAGCTCGAACTCGAGGTAACCGAAATCTCGCCCCGCGAATGCACGAAGCGCGGGGGCATCCAGTCTGTACTCGACGCCCTCGACCCCCACCACGGAACCGTATACGGCATTGGCGACGCCAGCAATGACGTCTCGCTGATGAACGCCGTCGATGTCGGTATCGCCATGGGCAATGCGCCGGACTATCTCAAGGATAAGGCCGATTACGTGACCGACACCGTCGATCACGACGGTGTCGTTGCGGCGCTCGAGCATTTTAGGCTGATTTAGGCACACTCCATCAAACGCACGCCTGTTGTCCTAAATCGCCAAAACTGCCGCGCCAAACGCCCTGATGTGGCAATATGTTGTCTGCATATTGCATCAATGCAACCTCAGAAAGAATGCGAGAACCCGTGTCCAGTCCGTTTACCAGCTTTTTAGCCCAGCACTTTGACCAGATTAACGACTATCTGGCCACGTTCTTTGACGGACAGGCGACCTCTGCCGATATCGAGCGCTACCTGTATGCGCCGCTCTCGGCTTTTACGGCCAACGCCGGCAAGCGCCACCGCCCGCTTATCTGCATGCTCGCCGCAACCGCAGTGGGCGGTAGCTTTGAGAGCGCCCGCAGCGCCGCGGCAGCCATCGAGCATTTCCAGTCGGGCGCGCTGATCCACGACGACATCGCCGACAACGGACAGCTTCGTCGAGGCAAGCCCTGCATGCACCTTACCGAGGGCACGGGCCTTGCCATCAATTGTGGCGACCTGGCGCTCACCATGGTCACCAAGACGGTTCTCGACGACCCTACGCTGGAGTCCGACGTGAAGCTGCGCGTGCTCCACGAGCTTACCGAGATGATCGTCCGCACCATCGAGGGTCAAGCACTCGACCTGGGTTGGGTCCGCGACGGGCGCTTTGATATCTCGGTTGATGACTACCTGGACATGGCGACGCACAAGACCGCGTTTTACAGCGGAGCCACGCCGCTTGCCGCCGGAGCCATTATCGGCGGCGGCAACGATGAGCAAATCGAAGCGCTGCGCGCCTTTGGCCTGCACACGGGCCTTGCCTTTCAGATTCAGGACGACCTGCTCAACCTTGTCGGCACTAAGGAAGCCGCCAACAAGGACTTCCGCACCGACATCACCGAGGGCAAGCGCACGCTTGTCGCCGTACACGCCCTCTCTGATGAGCGCCACCACGGCGAGGTCGAGGCGATTCTTTCCTCAGGCACCGATAATCCCGCGCAGCTCGCACGCGCCGTGGAGATCTTCCAGGAGACCGGCTCCATCGACTACGCCCACACTTACGCGCTCGACCTGACCGCTAAGGCCAAAGCGGCCATCGAGAACGTTGAGCTTGATCCGCACGCACGCGAGCTGTTCCTCTCCATGGCAGATTTCTTTGTGGAGCGCCTTAACTAACGGGGGTTATAAAACCTGTCAGCAGCGTATTTAGGCACAACTTGCTACACTGTTGAGTGCATGTTTATGCATCCCTTTGCGTTGTCTATCCGACAGACGCTCAAATAGTACGAATGGTACGCCGAAAGGGGTTCGTTCATGGAACCTATTACAACGGGCATGCAAGGAGCAGCCGTCGAGGACGTGCAGTCTCGTCTCCTGCAGCTCGGCTACACGATTGATGCCGCCGAAGTCACCGACAAGTACTTTGGAGCCACCACTGAGCAGGCCGTCAGCACCTTCAGGCTCGACAGCGGCCTTGCTGCCGGTCATGCCGTCGATATCCCCTGCTGGAGCGCCCTTGTAGACGCTTCGTATAAGCTGGGCGACCGCACCCTCTATCTGCGCATGCCCAATTTCCATGGCGCCGATGTGCAGGCCCTGCAGCGCGCTCTCAACGTTTTGGGCTTTGCCTGTGGCGAAGACGACGGCTACTTTGGTCCGCATACCGAGGCCGCCCTGCAGCAGTTCCAGGAAAATGTCGGCCTGTTTGCCGACGGCATGGCCTTCCAGGACACCTACGCCTACATCAACCGCCTGCACCATGTGTGGGAGGGCAAGCCCTCGGTCACCGAAGCCGAGTCCCGTATCGGTTTTGCTCGCGCCGCCAACGTGCTCGAGCGCTTCCAGATTGCCGTTATCGGCGAGGACCCCATCGCACGCAGCGTTGCGTCGCGCATGTGGAATATCGCCACGGCAACGACCGACAACAGCGGCATGATGCTCTGCGACTCCGAGGTCCCAACCGACGTTGACCTAGTGCTCGAGATCGCAAGCGATGAGCTGCCCGCAGATGCAGCGCCGCGCGCCACGATCGCCCTCGCCGAGTGCCACAACCTGGCCCAGCGCATCCGCACTGCCAATGTCACCGCGCAGCAGAAGCCGGCACGCATTCGCATTGAGCTCACGGGCATGACGCGCTACAACGGCACCTTCACGGCCAGCGACGCGCAGACACTCGCCGTACGCCTGCTCGACGGCGTTTGCGATGCCCTCGCAGATTAGGTAAACTAAACGAGTTGCTTTTGGGCAACACCATACATTGGGACGTAGTTCAACGGTAGAACTCCGGTTTTTGGTGCCGGCTGTTGGGGGTTCGAATCCCTCCGTCCCAGCCATTAAAATTGAGCGCCCTGAGCCCATAACGGCCCAGGGCGCTTTCTTGTGGGCAAGCGGAGGGATTCGAACCCGCAAGGGTGCAGAGCTGAGGAAACGCGAAGGCGCCCCAAGCCCATTAGGACCAAGAGCGCCTAACATCAAGAAAATATCAGCCCAGTTCCGAAAAGCGAGCCGCATGCAACAACCAGGTAACCACAGGCCCCGGGAGAGCGGGGACACCGGCTTAGGTTTATCGCGAGTTCCGCACGAACAGGAGGCCACTTAATGTGGCCTCCGTCGTGAGCAGGACTGTAGAGCAGGAAACCTAAGCCGGTGTCCCCGCTCTCCCGGGGCCGAACGCCCTAGTTGTTGAGCATGCGGTCGAAGCTTCCCGAGTC
>NZ_JBCOIG010000024.1:0-24164 GCF_040926405.1 Collinsella aerofaciens | reverse complement strand
TCGATCCGTTCCTGCCGTTTACTCACGGCATCAACGCCATGCACGCCGCCATGGCCGGTGCCTATCATATGGAGTACTGGGTTGAGCTGGGTATCTTGGCAAGCTATCTGATCCCGTCGCTGGCCCTGGGCGTCGTCTTCCGCCGTCCGGTCATCAAAGCCAACGACTGGATCATCGAAAAACTGGAGTCAACCAAATTGATTTAGTTCAGACACGTAAACGCTGTCAGAACATCGAGGCCTTCCAGTTTTACACTTTATTATGCTGGATTGCGATGCAACGCTGGTTGTTGCTACAGTAGCGGGGCGTGCCGGGGGTCCGGTGCGCCCCGTTTTTATTTGACCATGAGGCGGCACGCAGCCATACGCGTGCGGACACCACGCCCAGATTGAGTGTGAGGATGTTCCATGGCCCAATACGCTGCCAACGAAATCGAGAATATGCCCGATAGCCCTGTAGCCCGCGAAGACCTAGGTGCCGGCGGTGCCTCTCGCGGTGCCGGTGCGCGCTCGCCGCTGTTCTGGAAGGTCTTGCTGCTTTCGGTGGCGGTCATCTGGGGCTATTCCTTCACCACCATGAAGGATGCGCTCGATACCATTCCGGTGTTCGAGCTGCTCTACATTCGTTTTCTTCCGGCGTCGTTGGTCATGCTTGCCATCTTCCACGAGCGCATTGTTGCCCATTTCAACGCTCGAAACCTGATTGTTGGACTTGGCATGGGCGCGCTCATGTGGGGTGCCTACGGTTTGCAGACGATCGGCCTGGCACAGACCACGGCGGGCAAGAGTGCATTTTTGACGGGCACGTACTGCATCTTGGTTCCGTTTGCGAGCTACGTTCTAAGCGGCGAAAAGCTTACCCGTTACAACTTGGGCGCCGCGTTGCTGTGCCTGGCGGGCATTGGTCTGGTGGCGCTCGATAGCGTCGAGTTCAATGTCGGCGATGTCATCACACTGGGCGGTGCGGTCTTCTTTGCCATCCAGATGGCGGTGACCGCCAAGTATGGCCGCAAGATGGACATCAACGTCATCACGTTTTGGATGTTTGTGGGCAACGGCGTGCTGAGCCTGATCTCGTCGCTGCTATTCGAGATCCAAGCGCCGCTGTCCGTTTGGACGCCGAGCTTTATCAGTGTGATGGCGTTTCTCTCGGTGGGCTGCACATGTGTGGCTCTGCTCATCCAAAATGTCGGCCTGGCGCATGTCCCGGCTTCGACGGGCTCGCTGCTCCTTTCGATGGAGTCGCCTTCGGGTGTGCTGTTCTCGGTGCTGCTGATGGGGGAGGCGCTCACCTCGCGCCTGCTCGCCGGCTTCGCGCTCATCTTTCTTTCGATTATCTTGAGCGAGACGCATTTCGATTTTTTGCGTCGAAAGCCGCGCCCGCAATTGTAAACAATTTGTTGCGCCGCCTCCCGGGGCGGCATTTTTTATGCGTCGCCCTTAAAGTAGTACCTTGCACTTTACGCTATCAAAGTGCTTGCTGCAAAAACGTTACTGGAGGGCATCTATGGCACCAGCACTGTCCGATCTTCAACCGCAATCAGCGCCCAAGGCCACCGCGGCGGCGCAAGCCGCCATTGGCGACAGTCTGGTCAAAGAGGCTCAAACTTTTGCCGATGAGCTTGCCGCATGGCGTCACGATCTGCATCGGACGCCCGAACTTGGTAACGACCTCCCGCAGACCTCTGCGTATATCCAAGCGCGCCTGGCCGAGATGGACATCCCGTTTGCCACGCTCGTCGATGGTTCCTGTGTTGTGGGCCTTGTCGGTGCCGGTGCCACCGCGGCCCAGGGCAATGGCGTCTGCACGGACGAACAGGCCGGAACGGTCATTATGCTGCGTGGCGACATGGATGCCCTGCCCGTTGCCGAAGAGTCGGGCGAGCCTTTCGCCTCTACGAACGGCTGCATGCATGCTTGCGGTCACGATATGCACGCGACGGCGCTGCTTGGTGCGGCGCGCTTGCTCAAGGCCCGCGAGGCCGAGCTTGTCGACGCCAACGCTACCGTCAAACTGCTGTTCCAGCCGGGCGAGGAGACCTTTGAGGGGGCACGCGCTGCCATCGCCGACGGCTTGCTCGAGAACCCGCGTCCTCAGGCGGCTTTTGCCATGCATGTTAACAGCCAATCGCCGCTCGGCCTGGTGCTCTATGGGAGCCCGGCGCTTTCGGGCGTGTACGGTTTCCGCATCACGCTGCAGGGCAAGGGCGGACATGGCTCGAGCCCCGAGATCTGCATCGACCCCATCACGGCCGGCGTCCATGTGCACCTGGCGCTTCAGGAGCTCATTGCTCGCGAAGTGCCGGCGGCCAAGGAGGTCGCACTGACCGTGGGTAAGTTTGCCGGTGGCCAAGCGGCCAACGTCATTCCCGACACCTGCGTGCTCGAGGGAACGCTGCGCGGCTTTGATGTTGAGCTCATGGCTCACCTAAAGACCCGCATCGCGGAGGTCGTTAACGGCGTTGCCACAACATATCGTACGCCGGCGACCATCGAGACGCTTTCGGATGTTCCGCCGCTTGTACTCGACAGCGATATGACTCAGGCGTCGCTTGGCTATGTGGGCGCAGTGCTGCCCAAGGCGGCTTTCTTGCCGCTTTTCCATGCCATGGCGAGTGAGGACTTCGCGCTTATCTCGAGCGAGATTCCGAGTGCATACTTTACCGTGGGCGCGGCCGTAACCGACACGGACGAACACTTTGCCCAGCACCATCCCAAGGCACGTTTTAACGATGCCGAGCTGCCGCTCGGTGCTGCGGCTTATACCGCCGTCGCTTTGGGCTATATCGCCGACCACAAGGAGTAACCAATGCCCCAGCAGCGTAAGTTCTTCCCCGGCTGGCTCGTGGTGACCTCCGGCTTCGTGATCATGGCCACGTGCTACACGATTTTCGTCAACTGCATGAGCCTGTTCCAACCGCTGATCGTCAGCGACCTCGGGATTACGCTTGCCCAGTACAATATCTCCAACGCTATCTCCACCGTGGTGAGTGTCGTGGGTTCGCTCGTTATCGGCCATGTTGCCGATAAGGTGAGTGGCCGCATATTGGGCTCGCTCACCGTTATCGCTACCTCAGCGGTGCTTGCTGGCATGAGCTTTGTCGGTGAGCTGTGGCAGGTCTACGTGCTCTTTGCCGTTTCGGGCTCCTTTGCGAGCACCTGGATCGTGTGCTTGGCGTGCTCCGTGGTCATGCTCGTGTTCCTGCTGGTATCCGAGCCCATCGCCGCCAAGCTGCGCGCGAGCGTGGCGGGGGAGTAGGCGTCCGTCGCTCTTTTCTGTTCGTCCCGTTCTGTCCGTGGCCGCCTTGGAAGCCGAATGGATGCTCGTACCATCATTCGGTTTCCAAGGCGGCCACGGGCCTACGAAATGATCCCTATTCCTCCGTCCCCAAGGGATCACGTGATCCGAAGGGGACGGAGGAAAAGGGATCACAAACAGCGGCGGCGCGTCTGGCCGAACGAGTCCCCATACCCTCGTTCGGTCAGACGCGCCGCCGCTGTTTGTATTTGTGCCGTATAATGACCGTTACCTATAACGCGATACAAAAGAAAGGTGTTTGCCCATGCAGGCACAGAAGGCGGAGGGAACCCGCGACCTTATCGGCGCCGAGATGCGCGCCTGGCAAAAGATGCAGCAGATTGCGGCCGGCGTGTTCGAGCCGTTTGGTTTTAAACCCATCGAGACGCCCGCGATCGAGCAGGTGGACGTGTTTGTCCACGGTATCGGCCAGTCGACCGACGTCGTGCGCAAGGAAATGTTCCGCGTGTTCAGCGGTGCCAACCTGGAGCGCGTCTTTACCGAGGGCACCGACACCAAACTCAAGCCCAAGCAGCGCCTGGCGCTTCGCCCCGAGGGCACGGCCGGCGTGGTGCGCGCTGTCGTCGAGAACAATCTGGTGCCCCAGGGCTCCACGCCGTTTAAGGCGTACTACGCCGAGGCCATGTTCCGCGGCGAGCGTCCCCAGAAGGGCCGCCTGCGCCAGTTCCACCAGGTGGGCATCGAGTGGCTCGGCGCTCCCGATCCGGCGGCAGACGCCGAGTGCATCATCATGCTCATGGAGTTTTACAAGCGCCTGGGCTTCGATCTTTCCAAGCTTCGTCTGCTCATTAACTCGATGGGCGACGCTCAGTGCCGTCCGGCTTACCGCGAGCAAGTCAAGCAGTTTATCCTCGATCACGCAGACGAGATGTGCGATGAGTGCCGCGAGCGCGCCGAGCTCAACCCGCTGCGTGCCTTTGACTGCAAGAACGACCACTGCCGCGAGATCATGGCCGAGGCTCCGCTGATGGGTGACAACCTGTGCGATGAGTGCCGCGAGCACTACGAGCAAGTCAAGCGCTATCTGGATGCCGCCGGTATCGAGTATGTCGAGGATCCCACCTTGGTGCGCGGCCTGGACTACTACACCCGTACTGTCTTTGAGGTCGAGGCCCCTGGCGCCGGCGTCGGCTCCATCGGCGGCGGCGGCCGCTACGATGGTCTCGTCGAGCTCGAGGGCGGCAAGCCCACGGCAGGCGTCGGCTTCGCCGTCGGTTTTGAGCGCGCCCTGCTGGCCCTGCAGGCCTTTGGCAGCGACCTGGGTGCCGAGGAGGTCCCGTGCGTCTACGTCGCCAATGCCGGCAAGGAGCTGCGTCAGAACGTCTTTACCATTACGCAGGAGCTTCGCGCCGCAGGGATTGTGACCGAGGCCGACTATCAGGGCCGTTCGCTCAAGGCCCAGTTTAAGCAGGCCGATAAGGTAGGCGCCAAGCTCATCCTGGTCCTGGGCGGCGACGAGCTTGCCGCCGGCAAGGTCAAGGTGCGCGACATGCAGAGCCATGACGAGGTTCTCGTCGATCTGGCCAACGTCGTCGAGGCGGTTCGCGAGCGTCTGTAGCGCATGATTTTTGAGCTGCGGACCCGCTAACATGTCCCGCTCGCGACGAGCTATTGTTACGGGGGTGTTTCGCTTTTATGCGGAATGCCCCCGTTTACGTATGCCGCCCACCGAGAAATACGACCATTTAGGGCAAAAACCTTTGCAATGCAGAAAATACTTTTGTGTGGTAAAGCGCAATCAGTGTCGAAAGTATTTCTCAAGCGCCTATAATGAATACCGCATGTTACGTGCATAGAAGGAGGAATGGGAGGAAACGTGGCTGAGAACCTAAGCAACCAGTCTGTACCCGAAGCCGCGGCGCGCGTCGCTGCCGTGGTCAACCGCCTCGTTAACCGAATCGGCTCGAATGCCGAGTCCAGGGAGCGTCTCGCCGAGATCGAGATCCCCGAGGAGCTGCGCGACAATCTGGCGCTGTTCTTGCGCCTGGAGCGCCGTGTGCTTAGCGAGTATGATCCCGAGATCGCGGACCTGTTCGACAAGATTTTGACAGCCGAGATTGTGGTCAATGCCGGCAACCCCGGTACCTGCGCTGCCGACGAAGCCGTCGACGAGCAGGGCGTGCCCACCGCCGACGAGCCCACTGCCGTGGCATTTCGTGAGGTCGTCGATTTGATCGACAGCCTGCCGCTCGATAAGCAGCAGGTCATTGTCCGCGCCTTTACGAGCTTTTTCCATCTGGCAAACCTGTCGGAGGAGAACTACCGTGTGGCGCAGCTGCGCGAGCGCGAGGCCGGTGCGTCGACCGATACCGAGGTCGATCCTGCCAACGAGCTTACCGTTGCCTATCACCAGCTGGTGAATGAGCTGGGTGTCGAGGGTGCCAACGAGCTGCTCGACAAGCTCGAGTTCCACCCTGTCTTTACCGCACATCCCACCGAGGCCCGTCGTAAGGCCGTCGAGGGCAAGATCCGCCGTATCTCCAACCTGCTGGAGGAGCGTCCGCGTCTGGGCGGCTCCGACCTGGTGGAGAACGAGCGCCATATGCTGCAGGAGATCGACGCCCTGGTGCGTACGAGCCCCATCGCGCTCAAGAAGCCCACGCCGGTCGAGGAAGCCGATACCATCATCGACATCTTCGATAACACGCTGTTCGACGTTATCCCCGTTATCTATCGTCGTTTTGACGATTGGGTGCTGGGCGACAAGGCCGGTACTGTGCCGCCGCTGTGCCCGGCGTTCTTCCATCCCGGCAGCTGGATCGGTTCCGACCGCGACGGTAACCCCAACGTCACCGCCAAGGTGAGCCGTGAGGTCGCCGCCAAGTACTTTACGCACATGGTGCTCAAGCTCGAGGACAAGTGCCGCCACATCGGCCGCAACCTCACGCTCGAGGCTACCTACAGCAAGCCGTCGGCCGAGCTCATTAACCTGTGGAACCATCAGGTCGAGATGAGCCCTCGGTACACGGCCCGCGCCGAGCTGATCTCCGAGCACGAGCCGCATCGCGCCGTCATGCTCGTCATGGCCGACCGCCTGAACGCCACCGTGCGCCGCATCACCGACACCATGTACCACAGCGCCGACGAGTTCCTGGATGACCTGCGCGTCGTCCAGCGTTCGCTTGCTGCCTGCGGTGCCGTCCGTGCCGCCTACGGTCCGGTCCAAACCATCATCTGGCAGGTCGAGTCCTTCGGCTTCCATATGGTCGAGATGGAGTTCCGTCAGCACTCTGTGGTGCACGCCCGCGCCCTCAAGGATATCCACGAGAACGGTATCCATGGCGACCTGCAGCCCATGACGCGCGAGGTCATCGATACCTTCCGCGCTATCGGCTCCATCCAAAAGCGCTACGGCAAGAAGATGGCGCACCGCTACATCATCTCGTTCACCAAGAGCGCCCAGCATGTGGCCGACGTCTTTGAGCTTGCCCACCTGTCCTTTGCACACGAGGAGGATGTCCCCGAGCTCGACGTGATCCCGCTGTTCGAGCAGCTCGAGGACCTCGAGGGCTGCATCGACGTGCTCGACCAGATGCTTACGCTGCCCGTGGTGCAAAAGCGCCTTGCCCAGACCAACCGCCGCATGGAGGTCATGCTGGGCTATTCCGACTCCTCCAAGGACGCCGGTCCTACCACGGCCATGCTCGCGCTGCACTCCGCGCAGGAGCGCATCGCCAAGTGGGCCGAGAAGAACGATATCGACCTGGTGCTCATGCACGGTCGCGGCGGTGCCGTGGGCCGTGGTGGCGGCCCGGCCAACAAGGCCGTGCTGGCGCAGCCCAAGGGTTCGGTCAACTGCTTCTTTAAGCTCACCGAGCAGGGCGAGGTCATCTTTGCCCGTTACGGCAACCGCACGCTGGCTCAGCGCCATGTTGAGTCCGTTGCTGCCGCAACGCTTTTGCAGTCGGCCCCGAGTGTCGAGAAGACCAACACCGAGACCACGCAGAAGTTCTGGGATATGGCCGAGAAGCTCAACACCGCAAGCCACGAGCGCTATCTGGACCTGCTGAACACCGAGGACTTTACACCGTGGTTCTCGACCGTGACGCCGCTGACCGAGGTCGGTCTGCTGCCGATCGGCTCGCGTCCGGCCAAGCGCGGTCTGGGTGCGAAGTCACTCGACGACCTGCGTACCATTCCGTGGATCTTCAGCTGGAGCCAGGCGCGCATTAACCTGGCCGCTTGGTACGGTCTGGGCACCGCCTGCGAGCAGCTTGGCGATCTTGACCAGCTCAAGGCTGCCTACCAGGAGTGGCCGTTCTTCCGCACCTTTATCGACAACATCGAGATGTCGATCGCCAAGACCGACCAGCGCATCGCCAAGATGTATCTGCACCTGGGCGACCGCCAGGATCTGTCCGAGAAGGTCTTTACCGAGATGCAGCTCACGCGTAAGTGGGTCCTTGCCATCGTCGGTGACGAGTGGCCGCTGCAGCGCCGTCGCGTGCTCGGCTGCGCCGTCCGCGTGCGCAACCCCTATGTCGACGCCCTGTCCATCGCCCAGGTCCGCGCCCTTCGCGAGGTGCGTATGAACCAGGACGAGATGGCCGAGGAGAAGAAGGCCGAGTACATGAGCCTGATTCTTTCGACTGTGACCGGCGTCTCGGCAGGATTGCAGAACACGGGGTAATCGATAGCCCTGTGGCTCTCACCGGGACCCGATGGGTTTCCCTCTGAATGCGTCCTCGCACTTGAAGCCCCCTTATCCTGTTCCTTCGGAGCTGCGGATAAGGGGGCTTCGTGCTGCGGAGTGCATTCAGAGGGAAACCCATCGGATCCCTTCGTCCTCGGTCTTCTGGGATTAAAGCTGAAGGGAATAAGGCGCGCTTCGCGCATAGCGTGGAGTGCGGCGAGGGCTTCTTGCGTCCTGCGGAGTGTGCCTAAAAGTAAACTAATGGCGGGCCCTGCGATGTCCGGTCTTCGGCGGATCAGCCGCTGGGTGAGGGTGGTGCTTGGGGCGACGTGCAAAAAACGGAGTTTTCAGTAGCCAAAGATTGATGCATAAGGCCATAGCCGGCTTTCGCTGCCTTTGTTGATGCTTTTGCACGACGATTGGGCTTTGGCGACGATCATATATGGCTGGTTTCTCGCCGCATGCTATCCAGATGGGTCGAGTCATGAGGACTATCTACCTTTTGAAAGATTTTTGGCACCAAAATCTTATCCCGCGATGCTGAATACTCGCAAAAATGCACGCTCCGGAGGGTACTACCCAGTTATGGCCAGAAATCCATGCGCCATCTTATGCAATTAATTAACGGATTTATGCAAAATGGCTTACGTGCGTACGTCTCGGACTAGATGTTTGCCTCGGCGCTGCGTAAATCATCCTGTCTATAGTGTCTTTGACAGGCGGCTGCGGTCCCGTTTGGGATCGTGGCCGTTTTGTTGTGGGTCAAATATGAACGTTGTGTTAATGAGTCGGTGGACGGTGGTGTTTTTCGGTGAGCGGCGTATCCTTCCAACGGTTTATCTAGTGTGTTAGATGAAAGGAAGAGGGCGCTCGTCATTGTTTGAATGTGAACTGCCGTTTGACCACAAGACGTTGCATCTGGAGCTCGAGGATAAGAACTTCGCGGGTGTGATGGAAGGTCATCAAAACGAGTTTAAGACTACAAAATCGCAGGAAGAGCTGGTAGAGGAGTCGCTTGCCAACCCTTATGGTTCGCCTTCGCTCGAGGAGCTTTGTGCTGGCAAGAAGGATATCGTCATTATTAGCTCCGATCATACGCGCCCCGTTCCCTCGCGTGTGACGATGCCTATTCTGCTGCATCACATCCATTCCGCTGCGCCCGAGGCTCGCGTGCGTATTTTGGTTGCTACGGGTATGCATCGTCCGTCGACGCACGAGGAGCTCGTCAACAAGTACGGCGAGGAGATCGTTGCCAACGAGGAAATCGTTATGCACGTCGCGACTGACGACAGCATGATGAAAAAGATCGGCACCCTGCCTTCTGGTGGCGAGTGCATCATCAACAAGATTGCTGCCGATTGCGATCTGCTGCTTGCCGAGGGCTTTATTGAGCCGCACTTCTTTGCCGGTTTCTCTGGTAGCCGCAAGTCCGTCCTGCCTGGCATCGCCAGCTACAAGACCATCATGTACAACCACAATGGTCAGTTTGTGAACGATTCCCATTCGCGTGCCGGCAACCTGTGCCACAACCACGTGAGCGAGGACATGTTTGCCGCTGCCGAGATGGCTCACCTTGCCTTTGTGCTCAACGTGGTGCTCAACGGCAAGCACGAGGTCATCGGCTCCTTTGCCGGCGACATCCACAAGGCGCACGAGGCTGGCTGCGAGTTCGTGAAGAGCCTTGCCGGTGTTGAGCCCGTCGAGTGCGAGATTGCCATCACCACCAACGGCGGCTACCCGCTCGACCAGAACATCTATCAGGCCGTGAAGGGCATGTGCTCTGCCGAGGCTACGCTTCCCGAGGGCGGCGTGATCATCGACGTCGCCGGCTGTGCCGACGGTCACGGTGGCGAGGGCTTCTATCACAACATCGCCGACAACGATCCGGCGGAGTTTGAGCGTGCCTGCATCGACCGTCCTAAGGACGAGACCCTGCCCGACCAGTGGACGAGCCAGATCTTTGCCCGCATCCTGGCGCATCACCCTGTGATCATGGTCACCGACCTGTGCGATCACCAGATGATCAAGGATATGCACATGACGCCGGTCAACACCCTCGATGAGGCGCTCAAGCTCGCCTTTGAGATGAAGGGTGCCGATGCCAAGGTGGCCGTCATTCCCGATGGCCTGGGCGTTGTCGTCGCACAGCACTAGTACGCGGCCTAAACGAATCGTTTATAACCGACAAGAAAGATAAGGTTTTATGCTTACCAAACTCCTCTGCGAATTCGGCGCAACGGCCCTCATGATCATCTTTGGCGTGGGCGTGCACTGCGATACCGTGCTTAAGGGCACCAAGTATCAGGGCTCCGGCCACATGTTTGCCATCACCACCTGGTCTTTTGGCATCTCGGTCGCCTTGTTTATCTTTGGCGGCGCCGTGTGCATGAACCCCGCCATGGTGCTTGCCCAGTGCATCGTGGGCCTGGTGCCGTGGAGCAGCTGCATCCCCTTCATGATTGCCGATATGCTCGGCGGCTTTGTGGGCGCCGTGATCGCGTGGTTGATGTATGCCGATGAGTTCAAGGCTTCCGACGGCGTCGTCGACCCTATTGCCCAGCGCAACATCTTCTCGACCAACCCCACCACCGAGGGCACCAACTATGCCCGCAACTTCTTCTGCGAGGCTATCTGCACCTTTGTGTTCATCAGCGCCATCCTGGCTACCGCTAGCCGTGCCGGCGAGAACGTTTTGATGCTCGCTATCTGCGTCGGTCTGATCGTTTGGGCTGTTGGCATGGGCATGGGCGGCATCACCGGCTTCGCCATGAACCAGGCTCGTGACCTTGGTCCTCGCATGGCCTATCAGGTGCTGCCGATTAAGAACAAGGCTGACAACAACTGGAAGTACGGCCTGCTTGTTCCTGGCATCGCACCGTTTATCGGTGCCGCTCTGGCCGCACTGTTTGTGCATGGTTTCTTGGGCATGTTCTAGTCCAAGACAATTGATATAACGCCCGGGTCCGGCATAGGTTAACTTTTCGCCGCGTCCTCGGACATGCAAGAAGCTCTCGCTGCGCACTTCGTGCGGCGGGAGCTTCTTGCGTCCTGCGGAGTGCGGCGAAAAGTTAACCTATGCCGGACCCTGCGGGAATCCAGTTGTGTTCGAACAAGCAACCAACATATATATCTGAATTTGGATGTGGTGGGCACTTTGTTGTTAGGCGCTTTGAGGTGCGAGTGACACTTTGGGGTGCGTGGCGGCCTGGGTTGGGGCGATGCTTTGGGATGAGCTTCTTACTTAGTTGAAGAGGGGCTTGATGGCTGAGAGGTAGTCTTTGGCTACGTCCTCTTTTGGGGCTTCGAAGTTGTGCCAGGCCCACCATTGGACCATTCCTACGAAGCTTGAGGCTATGTGGTGTAGTAAGAAACTGCGGTCCATGGTGCCAGCGGGGCCTGTGGAGTCGGCGGGGACGGTTTCGGCTGCTCGTGACATGATGGTCTTGCGTAAGCAGTCGGCGAAGACGCGGGAGCCGGCGCCGGCTACGAGGGCTCGAACGCCCTGGCGGCGCTCCCAGAGGTTGTTGAGGATATGCTCGACCTGCACGAGTGGGTCGTCGAGCGGTGTGCCATCGTCGTCGAGGGCGTGGGTACAGATGTCGCTCACGAGCTCGGACAGTAGGTCGTCTTTGCTCTTAAAGAGGCCGTAGAATGTCGCGCGGCCTACGTGAGCGCGCGCGATGATGTCGCCGACGGTAATCTTGCCGTAGTCCACTTCGCGTAGCAGCTCGGAGAACGCCGCAACGATGGCAGCGCGGCTTTTTTCTTTGCGGGCATCCATGGCTATGCATCCACGTGAACGAGCAGACAACGGAGCGTGCCGGAGCAACCCTCGTAGGGGCGCTTACCGGCGCCGTAGCCGACGGCCTCGATGCGGTAGCGGGCCGGTAGGTGCTCGGACGTGCGCAGTGCGGCGACGATGGCGGCGCCCGTGGGCGTCACGAGCTCGCCGGCGACCGGTGCGGGCGTGAGGGCGATATTGCCTGCCTGGCATAGGTTGACGACGGCGGGCACCGGGATGGGCATAAGGCCGTGGGCACAGTGGATGGTGCCGTGACCCTCGGAGAGCGACTCGACGACAATGTCCTCGATACCCAGGTCATCGAGACAGATGGCGACCGAGCAGATGTCGACGATGGAGTCGATGGCGCCTACCTCGTGGAACATGACGGTCTCGGGCGTTTTGCCGTGGGCCTTGGCCTCGGCGGCGGCGAGCGCGGTAAAGATGGCGAGCGCGCGGCGCTTGGCGCCATCGCTTAACTGCGAGCCATCGATGATGGCGGCGACATCCGCCAAAGAACGGTGGTGATGGTGGTGGGTGTGGTGATGATCTTCGTGCTCATGGGCGTGGCCCTCATGGTCGTGCTCATGGCAGTGCTCGTGTTCGTGCCCGCCATGATCATGATGGTGATGCTCATGCTCATGCCCGTGCTCGTGCTCGTGCGTGTGCTCGACAGCTGTTTCGTTGCCGTAGAGCCAGGCCATATCGTGGTCGTGGTTCTCGAGCTCCTCTGCCAGCTGAACGTCAAAGTCGCAGGCGTCGATGCCATGCTTGTTTACGCGCGTAACGGCAATCTCAAAGCCGTCGACCGGCAGCGTGGCGAGCTGTTCGCGCAGGTGTTCCTCGCTGGCGCCCAGGTCGAGCAGGGCCGCGACGGTCATATCGCCGCTGATGCCCGAGGTGCCGTCGATGATAAGCGTGTGCTGATGGTTAGACATGAAATGCTCCTTAACGGGCGCGAGGTGTGCCGGCGCCCAGATGATTGATAAGACTTGCCTGGTAGGCGGCACCAAAGCCGTTGTCGATATTGACGACCGAAACGCCGCTGGCGCAGGAGTTGAGCATGGCGAGCAGCGCGGCTACGCCACCAAAGCTCGCGCCGTAGCCCACGCTGGTGGGAACGGCGATGACCGGACAGCTCGCCAGGCCGCCGACAACGCTCGCCAGCGCGCCTTCCATGCCGGCGATGGCGATGACCACCTGTGCCTGGGCAAGTTCCTCGGCATGCGCGAGCAGACGGTGCAGGCCGGCGACGCCTACGTCGTAGAGGCGGTCGACCTCGTTGCCATAGAACTCGGCCGTCAACGCGGCTTCTTCGGCGACGGGCAAGTCGCTCGTGCCGGCGCAGGCGACGACGATGCGTCCGTTGCCGGTGGGGGAGGGCTTGCCGCCCACGAGGGCGAGCTGCGCGTCCGGGACATATCCCAGGTCGATGTCGTTGTCGAGGAGCTCCGAGGTGCGGGCTGCCTTTTTGGCATCCAGGCGCGTGACCAGGATGCGCTCCTGACCGGCATCGCGCAGTGCTTTGATAATGGCGGCAATCTGCTCGGCGGTTTTACCGGCACCGTAGACAACCTCGCCGGCTCCCTGGCGCACCCCGCGCGAAAGATCGAGCTGCGCAAAACCCAGATCGGCGGTTGGCGCCGTCTGGATGCGCGTGAGGGCGTCTGCCGGGGCGACTGCTCCGCCGGCAACATCGCTCAGCAACTGCTCAAGATCTCGCTTATCCATATATGTTCCCTTCGACGGCGCAAAGTCTAGCACTCAAAGGGTATGTTTCCGAACACTAAGACAAAATTGTTCGGAAACTATAGGACAGACTGATTCAATTGTTAGACGGATCGGCTAGTCGCGCAGGATGATGTCCATGGCGAGCATCAGGTTGCGCTCGTCGATGGCAAACGGGGCGGCCTCGCGCGTCTTGGGCTTGGCGCAAAACGCGATGCCCGTGCCCGCGGCCTGAATCATGGGGATGTCGTTGGCGCCGTCGCCGATCGCGACGGTGTGGGCCATGTCGACACCGCACTCAACCGCCCAATCCAGCAGCTGGATGAGCTTGGACTCCTTGGTCACGATGTCTGCCGCCAGCTTACCGGTGAGCTTGCCGTCCACGACCTCCAGGCGGTTAGCGAGGCAAAAGTCGATGCCCGCGGCGGCCACGATCTTGTCGGCGACCTCGTGAAAGCCGCCGCTTACCACGCCGACCTTCCAGCCCTTGCTGTGTGCCGAGCGCACAAGCTCCAGCGCGCCGGGGGTAAACGTCACGCGCTCAAAGGTGCGCTCGAATACGCTCTCATCCAAGCCGGCAAGCAGCCCCACGCGTTCCTCGAGCGCCTGCTTAAAGTCGAGCTCGCCGCGCATGGCGCGCTCGGTGATCTGCGCTACCTGCTCGCCCACGCCGGCCTCCTCGCCCAACAGGTCGATGACCTCCTGGTTGATGAGCGTGGAGTCGATATCCATAACGATGAGGCGTGCGGTCATGACGGGCCTTTCCGAGTGCGGTTGTATTGGGGCACATTGTCGCACGCCGCGCGCTTGGGCGACGGCCAGGCCGCGTCAATTGTTTCGTCTCCGTCAAGTCTTTGGGCAAGAGCTACTTTTTCGCGGCACATCGACGCGGGTGCGATAAGATAGAACGCCATGCCCGGCTGCGCGGTTTACGCAGGCTGGGCAAATCTGTACGACGCCGCCCGGAACGACACGGGGCGGCACAGATCCATAAAGGAGGATCAATGGTATGAGCCAGACCCGTCCCA
The DNA here is from genome assembly GCF_040926405.1 of Collinsella aerofaciens. Lineage (GTDB taxonomy): Bacteria > Actinomycetota > Coriobacteriia > Coriobacteriales > Coriobacteriaceae > Collinsella. The sequence continues at coordinate 9,676 of NZ_JBCOIG010000024.1, read as the reverse complement.
TCGATGAGCATTCCATGCACACCCGTACCTGCGGCGAGCTTCGCTTCGAGAACGTGGGCGAAGAGGTCACCCTCACCGGTTGGGTGAGCCGTCGCCGCGACCACGGCGGCCTTATCTTCTGTGACCTTCGCGACCGCGAGGGCATCACGCAGCTCACCTTCGACCCCGAGCACTCCGACGGCGATGCCTTTAAGATCGCCGAGACCATGCGTCCCGAGTGGCCCATCAAGATCCACGGCGTCGTGCGCGCTCGTGGCGAGGAGACCACCAACACCAAGCTCGCGACCGGCGAGATCGAGGTCCTGACCGACCACGCCGAGGTACTCAATACGTCCGTCACCCCGCCGTTCCAGATCGAGGACGGCATCGAGACCAGCGAGGACACCCGCCTGCGCTATCGCTATCTGGACCTCCGCCGTCCCGAGATGATGGCCAACCTCAAGCTGCGCTCCGACTTCACCTTTGCCATTCGCGAGGCGCTGCACAACCGTGAGTTCATGGAGGTTGAGACGCCCTCCCTGTTCAAGTCCACGCCCGAGGGCGCCCGCGACTTCATCGTCCCCAGCCGCATCCAGCCGGGTAACTTCTACGCCCTGCCGCAGTCCCCGCAGCTCCTGAAGCAGCTGCTCATGGTCGGTGGCGTTGAGCGCTACTACCAGGTCGCCAAGTGCTTCCGCGACGAGGACCTGCGTGCCGACCGTCAGCCCGAGTTCACCCAGGTCGATATCGAGATGTCCTTCGTGGACCAGAACGACGTTATGAGTGCGCTCGAAGAGGTCCTGGCCGATGCCTTCGGCCGCATGGGCGTCGAGATGCCCACGCCGCTGCGTCGCATGAACTACTGGGAGGCCATGGACACCTATGGCTCCGACAAGCCCGATACCCGCTATGGCATGCACCTGGTCGACCTGACCGACATCTTTGCCAACTCCAAGTTCAAGGTCTTTGCGACCGCCGCAAATGAGGAGGGCTCTGTCGTCAAGGCCATCAACGCCAAGGGCGCCGGTGCCTGGGCACGTGCCAAGATCGATAAGCTCGCCGGCGTGGCCTCCACGTTTGGCGCCAAGGGCCTGGCCTGGATCGCCTTCCGCGAGGACGGCTCCATCAACAGCCCCATCGTCAAGTTCTTCTCGGACGAGGAGATGGCGGCTCTGCGTGAGCGCATGGACGTCGAGCCCGGCGACCTTGTGATGTTCGCCGCCGGTCCGCGCCTGCTCTCTGACGAGATCCTGGGCGGCATGCGCTCCCACATGGCCAACGCGCTCGAGATCAAGCGCGAGGGTCACGATTTCCTGTGGGTCGTCAACTTCCCGCTGTTCCACTGGGACGAGGACCGCAAGGCCTATGCAGCCGAGCACCAGCCGTTCACCCTGCCGACCGAGACCGACATCGCCAAGATCGAGGCCGATCCCCTGGCAGCCGGTTCGTGCACCTACGACTTTGTCATGGACGGCTTTGAGGCCGGCGGTGGCGGTATGCGTATCCACAACGCCGAGATGCAGATGTCCATGCTCAAGCTCCTGGGCTTTACCGAGGAGCGCGCCGAGTCTCAGTTCGGCTTCCTCATGGAGGCCCTCAAGTTTGGTGCGCCCCCGATGGGCGGTTTTGCTCTGGGCCTGGACCGCGTGTGCATGCTGCTCACCGGTTCCGACTCCATCCGCGACGTCATGGCGTTCCCCAAGACGGCCAGCGGCTCCGACCTTATGTCGGGCGCCCCGAGTGCCGTTAGCGGCGCCCAGCTCAAGGACGTCAGCCTGCGCCTGATGTAGGCGAGCGGCTACATAGTGCCCGTAACGAGGGAAGGACGCGCTCCTTCCCTCGTTTTTTATGCGCCGAGGTTGTGAGGGCATGGGGCGATCGGACGTCGCGGAAACTACGACCCGGAATTTGCGTCCAAAACAGGTCGCAGTTTCCCAAACAGAGTCCCTTTGGAAACTGCGACCCAGAATCCAGCCAAATAACGGGACGCGCTTTCCGATTGAGCCTTCTGGCGGAAACTGTGTCCCATCATTGACGCTCGAAGTGGGATGCGGTTTCCGTCCCACCCTCAACAAGCATCTAACGCTACAATAACTACCACGTGGCTGGGTTTGCCGGCCGAATGTGCGATGCCGCGGGAGGGGACATGGTCGAGTTTACAAAGACGATTAAAGATCCGTTGGGACTACATGCCCGCCCGGTTGCGCTGCTCTATGACATCATTGCCAAGCATCGTAGCGACGTGTCAGTCAGTATCGGCGACCGCCACACGGATGGCCGCGATGTCATGGGGCTCATGGCCCTCTATGGTGAGTGCGGAGAGAACGTCGTCTTTCGTGTTTCGGGCGTGGATGAGGCCTCTTGCGTCACATCGATCAGAAATCTCTCGCTCTAGGCATGATAGGGCGCGGTAAAGGATGGTCCTTTGCCGCGCCTTTTTGTTTTGTTTCGTATAGGAAACTTTTTCGAAATCTGAATGGGGACCCTTTCCAAAAAGTTAACCACGTGCTAGTTTACTAAAGCGAACATAGACGTGGTTAACTTTTATCGCGTCGATGTTGAGGACGAACTGACGTTAGGAGCCACTCATGTCTTGCGGACCGCAGATGCCGGCCATGCCGCTTTCGATGGTAAAAGCGGGCGAAACCGTGCGCGTGTCTCGTGTAAAGGGCAATGAGGACATGAAACACCACCTCAAGGACCTCGGCTTTGTCGAGGGCAACGAAATCCACGTGGTGAGCTCGAGTGGCGCCAATATCATCGTCACGGTGCTGGGCGCGCGCTTTGGCATCGATTCCAAGGTGGCCATGCACATCATGACCGTCGGTTAGTCTGCAGCATTTCATAAAAACCGAAAGGGGGACAAGAGGATGAAGACGTTGGGTGACGTTAAGGTGGGCGAGAGTTCCACCATCGTCAAGCTTCACGGTGAGGGTGCGCTTCGCCGCCACCTTATGGACCTGGGGCTCATCAAGGGCACTTCGTTCAAGGTCGTGAAGGTTGCACCGCTCGGTGATCCGGTCGAGATCAACGTGCGCGGCTACGAGCTTTCCATCCGCAAGGAGGAGGCGGCTGTCGTCGAGGTCCAGTAAGGGCTCGCGGCGTATATTTCTGCAGATAAAGTTAGGTTTTTCTAACTTAATGCAGCATCTTTGAAGCACATTATCCAGCCTGCGCGGAGAAAGCAGCGCAGGCACACAAGGAAGAAGGATTGAATGGCGGATTCTCAGATCCATGTCGCGCTGGCGGGTAACCCCAACTGCGGCAAGACCACGCTTTTCAACCTGATCACCGGCGCCAACGGCTACGTTGGCAACTGGCCCGGCGTCACGGTTGAGAAAAAGGAGGCCAAGCTCCTAAGCGACAAGAACGTTACCATCACGGACCTCCCCGGCATCTACTCGCTTTCCCCCTACAGCCCCGAGGAGCAGTGCTCGCGCGATTACCTCATGAGCGGCGAGCCCGATGTTGTCGTCCAGGTTGTCGACGCCACCAACCTCGAGCGCAACCTGTACCTGGCGCTTCAGGTTATCGAGACCGGCCTGCCCGTGGTCGTCGCCCTCAACATGGCCGACTTGGTCGAGAAGAACGGCGACAAGATCGACACGGACAAGCTCTCCAAGAAGCTCGGCTGCCCGGTCATGATGATCTCCGCTCTTAAGAACAAGGGCATCACGGAGCTGTTCGAGCAGGTTAAGAAGTCCGCTGCCTCCAAGGGCCAGGTGCCGGAGCACAAGTTCGACTCCTCCATCGAGGATGTCCTGACGCACATCGAGAACAACCTGCCGGCGAGCGTTCCCGCCAACAAGCGCCGCTATTACGCCGTCAAGCTGTTCGAGCGCGATGCGGACGCCTGCAAGCTCATCAACCTCACCAAGGAGAAGGCCGCTCGCGTGGAGGAGCTGGTCGCCCAGTGCGAGCAGGACTGCGACGACGATGCCGAGTCCATCATCACCGGCGAGCGCTACGGCGTGATTGCCCACATCATTGACGAGTGCCTCACCAAGGCTCCGGCAAAGATGAGCACCTCCGAGAAGATCGACCGCGTGGTTACCAACCGTATCCTGGGCCTGCCGATCTTTGTGGTCATCATGTTCTGCGTGTACTACATCGCCGTTTCCACCTTGGGTGGCACGGTGACCGACTTCACCAACGACCAGCTCTTTGGCACCGACGGTTGGTATGTGCTCGGTCAGGGCCGCGACGCCTACGATGCGGCCGTCGAGGCAGCGGGCGATGCTGCCGATTCGGTCGACCCGGCGCAGTACGGCCCCTATGTCCCGGGTATCACCACCGTGGTGCACGACGCCCTTGTGGCGGGCGGCACCGAGGACGGTGGCCTGGTCGATTCGCTGGTCTGCGACGGTATCGTCGGCGGCCTGGGCGCCATCTTCGGCTTCGTCCCGCAGATGTTCCTGCTGTTCGTGATGCTGTCTTTCCTGGAGGACTGCGGCTACATGGCCCGCGTTGCCTTCATCATGGACCGCGTGTTCCGCCGCTTTGGCCTGTCCGGTAAGTCCTTTATCCCCATGCTCGTGTCCTCGGGCTGCGGCGTCCCCGGCGTCATGGCCACCAAGACCATCGAGAACGAGAAGGACCGCCGCATGACGGTCATGACCACCACGTTTATTCCCTGTGGCGCCAAGCTGCCGATCATCGCCCTGCTCATGGGTTCCATCATCGGCGATTCTTCTACCACCGCCGCGTGGATCAGCCCGCTTTTCTACTTCCTGGGCGTCTTTGCCGTCATCGCCTCGGGCCTCATGCTCAAGAAGACCAAGCTCTTCGCCGGCCGCCCGACGCCGTTTGTTATGGAGCTTCCTGCCTACCACTTCCCGGCGATCCGCTCTTGGGCGCTGCACGTGTGGGAGCGCTGCTGGGCCTTTATCAAGAAGGCCGGCACGGTCATCTTTGCGTCCACTGTCGTGGTTTGGTTCCTGTCCAACTTTGGTAGCTATAACGGTTCCTTTGGCTTCCTGCCTGCGATGGACGGCATCCCCGAGGAGTTTATGGACTACTCCGTGCTTGCCATGCTGGGCAACCTGGTCGCTTGGATCTTCGCCCCGCTCGGCTTTAGCACCTGGCAGGCCACCGCGCTGACTGTCTCTGGCCTCGTCGCCAAGGAGAACGTCGTCGCCACCGCCGGCTCGCTGCTGTCCGTCGCCGACGCGGGCGAGACCGACCCGAGCCTGTGGACCGCGTTTGCCGGCATGTTCCCCACCATGGGCGCTTGCGTTGCCTTCGGCGCCTTCAACCTACTGTGCGCTCCGTGCTTTGCCGCCATTGGCACCATCCGCAACCAGATGGATTCCGGCAAGTGGACTGCGATCGCCATCGGTTACGAGTGCGCCTTTGCTTGGGTGATCGGCCTGTTCATCAACCAGTTCTACAACTTGCTTGTTCTTGGACAGTTTGGTATCTGGACGATTGTGGCCATCGTGCTGCTGGTTGCGATGCTCTTCCAGATCTTCCGTCCCATGCCCAAGCATGCATGGACCGACGAGGACGAGACCAACACTGCTTCCGCCGCAGTTTCCGCTTAAGTCCGAATAAGGATTAACCCCTTTTCACGAGCCCGGGTGTCCCAGCGACCCCGGGCTTTTTGTGCATGGGAGACAGATTACTTTGCCCCAGAAGTTAAGATGTGGCGTTTCCGCAGATAAAACCGACCAAAATAAACCTGTCCCTTTTTGGTAGGTGGAGAATGGGGTAAAGTAAGTGATGGTTAACTAGAGGAGGCTTGCTATGGCACCTATCGATATTGTTGTACTGGCTGTTATCGGCGTTGCGTTTGTCGCGGTATGCGTGCGCGTCTACCGCAAGGGCACCTGCGCCGACTGCGCTCAGGGTGGCGTTTGCACGGGGCATTGCTCCAACAAAAAGACGTGCGCCGCACTTAAGGGCGTAGACAAAATCGCCGAAGACTTGGGCCGCGGAATCAAGTAAGGCCCAGACATCTAAGCGCCTCGCGAGCATCCGTTCGCGGGGCGCTTTGCGCATTTGAGGGAGAGCGCGGCGAGTCGAAGAGTATTTTGGGGTCTCGTTAAATCAGTTGCGGTGAAATACGGACTGTTTTGGCTGTCAAAGGCCTTATCTACTCCGTATTCCACCGCAACTTTTTGTGGAGTGGGCTAGAGACGCTGCATGCGGTACCCGACGCCCATGTGCGTCTGAATCATTTTGGGGTGAGAGGGGTCTGCCTCGATCTTCTTACGCAGGGTGCGCATGAACACGCGCAGGCTCGCCAGATCGCTGTCCCAGCTCGTGCCCCATATCTCGCGGGTGATGAAGGTGTGGGTGAGCACCTTGTCGACGTTTTTCGCCAGAAGGACGAGCAATTTGTACTCGGTTGGGGTGAGCGAGAGCTCGCGTCCGTCTTTCGTCGCGTATCCCGCGGCGTAGTCGATATGCAGCGGACCGTTGTCGAACGTGCTCGCTTCTGTCGACTCGCTCGACGCCATCGAGGAGCGCCTCAAATTCGCACGGACGCGCGCGAGCAACTCATCCACAGAAAAGGGCTTGGTGAGGTAGTCGTCTGCCCCTGCGTCAAGTGCTGCAATCTTGTCGGAATCTTCGGTGCGCGCCGAAATGACGATAATGGGGACTGCCGACCAGCTTCGGATCTTCGTGATGACCTCGATACCGTCAATGTCGGGAAGGCCGAGGTCGAGCATGATGAGGCTGGGGCCGTGCGACACCGCATCCATGATGGCGGCTTGGCCGTTGCAAACCTTGCTCACGACATAGCCGTGGAGGTCAAGCGCGGTCGAAACGAGGTTTTGAACGGTCGGGTCATCTTCGACCAGGAGGATGCGTGGCTTAGCGGCATTATTCATGAATCTCAATCTCCTCGGCGGGCAGGGTAAAACGGAAGACGGCCCCATGGGGGTGGTTGTCGCGAACTTCGATGACGCCGCCATGCGCCTCCACGATGGAGCGGCAGAGCGACAGGCCAAGGCCGATGCTTCGACGCGAATCCACGGGCCGCGTATTGCTTGAGGTGAAGAAGCGCTCAAAGATATGAGGCTTGTCGCAGTCTGCCACACCCGGCCCATCGTCTGCGACGTCCACCACGACGAACGCGCCCTCGCGACGTGCGCTGATGGTGACAGACGAGTCCTCGGGCGTGTATTTGAAGGCGTTCATGATGAGATTCGTAAGCACCTGCATGATGAGATGGACGTCGATGCGTACCAGCAGGATGTCGTCAGTGTGCTCGATGGTGACGGCACGTCCATGCGATGCTTGGGCGACATGGCTGAGGGCGGCCTCGATGACCTCGTCGATGAGCTCGGATGTTAAGTTGAGGCGAATGGTGCCGTCCTCGACGCGTGTGATGGCGAGGAGGTTCTCCACGGTATCGATAAGCCAGAGGGAGTCGTCGTAGATGGCATCGGCAAGATCGCAGCGTTGTTCGAGGCTGAGCTTCTCGTCGCTCTTCCGAAGGATTGCCGCAGATCCGGATATAGCCGTGAGGGGTGTCCTCAAATCGTGGCCGATGGAGCGTAAAAGGTTGGCGCGCAGCTGCTCGTTTTTCGCCAAGACCGCAGCCTCTTCGCGCTCTTGCGCCGCCCGGTCGCTTTCGAGCGCCAAGGCGCATTCACCTACGATAGATAGGACGATCGAATGCTCGAAGGCTTCGATCTCGCGCCCCTCCAGGGCGATGCCGATGACACCGAATACCTTGTCGCCGGTGCGAACCGCGAGGTAGAGACAGCGCGCCTCAGGCAGGGTCCGCGTGCTTGCGCCCGCGCGCTTGTTGTTGGTGTAGGTCCAGGTTGCAACGGCGCGCTCGTAGTCGGTGAGCAGCGACGCGGATCGGTTTTCGGTGCCAGCGGACTCATAGAGCGCCTTGCCGAGCGTGCCGTGTTCGGCGGGGTAGAAGACCACGTCGAGTTTTAGCAGTTTGACGAGTTGGTTCATGGCGACGCGGGCGCACTCCTCCGCGCTATGGGCTTGCTGCAAGAGCTGGTTCGTTTCGAGGAGTACGCGCGTTTTGAATGCGTTCTCGGCGGATGTACGGGCGTTGTCGGCGATGCGCGCAGTTAACTCGCCGGCGACCATAGCGGTGGCGAACATGATGCCGAACGTGACCAGATAGCTTCGGTCGTAGCTGGCGAGCGAAAACAGAGGCGTGACAAAGCAGAAGTTGTAAAGCACTACAGAGAGCACGCTCGATACGATCGTGCAGATACGCCCCGTCGTGGTGACGGCGGTCAGCAGGGCCGTGAAGATATAGAGGGATATGATGCTGGAGTCGGCAAATCCCAGATGGCGGAAAGCCGTGCCGATCGCCGTGGCGGCAAGAGAGAGGGCCAGCGTGCGAAGCACGTTTCGGCTGCTGGGCGGCTGCAGGGCGAGCGCATGGCGGCGTCCTTTGGGTCGGGAGGGCGGAGTCGACTGTTCTGGAATGATGTAAATGTCGAGGTTCGGGGCGAATGTTATGAGCTGTTCTACGAGAGATTTGCGGCCGAAGAGGGCCTGACGGACGCTGCTGCGCTCGCCCGTGCGCCCCATGACGATCTTCGAAATACCCGACAGGCGCGCGAACTCGGAGATCTGAAACGCGATGTCGTCGCCATAGACGGTTTCCATATGTGCTCCGAGCTGCTCGGCTAGGGCGATATTGGCTGCAAGCTTGGCGCGCTCATCATCGCTCATGGCTTGCGTGCGCGGGCTCTCTACGAACAGGGCGACGAGTTCGCTGCGAAACGCTTTCGCCATGCGTGCGGCGGCACGGATGATGCGGGGATTGGTCGGCGCCGGGGAGACACAGACTAAGATACGCTCCCTGGTGTAGTAGTCACGGTTTCCCAGCACGCGTGCGGCGTCTGTGAGGTGACCGGTGCGATCGGCGCAGCGGCGCAGCGCGATTTCTCGGAGTGCGGTGAGGTTCTCGACGGTAAAAAAATGCTGTTGCGCTCGGTCGGCTTGTGCGGGACGGTAGACGAGGCCGGCGCGAAGGCGCTCAAGTAGGTCTTCGGGCTCTATGTCGACGAGCTCGACCTGGTCGGCATCATCGAAGATACGGTCGGGGATTCGTTCGCTCACGACAACGCCGGTGATGGATGCAACCATGTCGTTTAGGCTCTCGATATGCTGAACGTTCACGGTCGTATAGACGTCGATGCCCGCATGTAGAAGTTCCTCGACGTCTTGATAGCGTTTGTCGTGGCGAGACCCCGGCGCATTCGTATGGGCGAGCTCGTCGACAAGGATGAGCTGAGGGGCGCGCTCGATAGCCGCATCTAGATCGAACTCGCTGAGCGCAATGCCGTTGTGCTCGATGAGTTTACAGGACACGTTCTCAAGCCCTTGTGCAAGATGGGCAGTTGCCGGACGTTCGTGCGGCTCGATGTATCCCGCGACGACGTCGACACCTCGCCGCTTGGCGGCGTGGGCGGCTTGAAGCATTGCATAGGTTTTGCCTGTACCAGCAGCGTAGCCAAAGAAAATTTTGAGGTGTCCCCGGCTGGTTCGAGTGTCATCGGCGACCTCGTCTTTCTCAATTGCCTTGAGGATGAGGTCTGGATTGACGCGAGTGTCCGATGCGTCGCGCTGCATAGCGTAGCCTTTCTGAAGCGTTGTCCATGCGTGCATACGCGGTGAAGACACCACTGTATGCTCGCGAGGTCGAGTATAGGCGCACTGCAGCTGCAATAGTGCTTTCTACCTGCATCTTTACGGCATCTTAAGG
>NZ_JBCOIG010000023.1:828-28104 GCF_040926405.1 Collinsella aerofaciens | reverse complement strand
GCTAACAACCGAGCAGGTTGCGGCATCGCCAACGGCGACAACCAGATCGTCGCAGGTAACGCCGTTGGCAGACAGGGCGCCAAAGATAGCATCAGCATCGGCCAGCGTGGCACCAGCAGGCGAAACCTCGAGGACTAGCGGCGACACGGCAAAACCGGCGTCGACCAGCGCATGCTCGACGACTTCACCAAAACGCTCGGATGTGGCGGTGTTCCAAACGACCATCGCGCGCTTAGGCTTGCCCACGGCCGAGGCAAACATACGCGACAGCTCATCGAACGCACCCAATCCGACACGGACATCGACGCTGCGGTTTTGGAAATTGATCAGTTGACGGCGAATCATAGCAGCCCACGCTCCAAAAGCATCTCGGCACAAAGGTAGGAAACGTCCTCGAAGGACTTGTTGCGAATATCAAGGGTAAGGTCGGCAGCCTGGCGATACAGCGGACGGCGATGCTCAAACAGGCGCGCGGCATGCTCAGGCGAGCGGAAATCGGGGCGCGTGTCGGACCGACGAATCTGGCGAATCGAATCCTCGAAGTCGCCCTCGAGGTACACGCACGTACCCATTTCGTGCATCAGCTCAATATTCACCGGTGTCTCGACGATACCGCCCCCGCACGAAACCAACAGGCTGCGCTCACTTTGGAGCGAACGGAGCGCCGAGGTCTCGAGCTCGCGAAAACGATCCTCGCCCTCGGTCTCAAAAATCTCGGTTACCGACTTGCCGCAACGGCGCACGACCAGGCGGTCGGTATCGATAAAACGCCGCTTGAACATAGTGCCGACGTTGCGCGCGAGCGTCGATTTGCCCGCGCCCAAAAAGCCGATAAAGAAGATATGGTCGCAGCCGTGTTTGGTGTGCTGGGACATGACGAGACCTATTCCTCGCAGGGAAGGTCGCGCAGGGCCCGGCGCTCAAAGATACGGAAGATCTGCGTATACCACAGGTCTTGCGTCGCCTGCGGCTTAACCAAGATGGTATCGACGCCGGCGAAGTTGCCACTCCACACGTCCGTGTAGAGCTGATCACCGATCAGCACCGCCTCGTCAGCCGTGGCGCCGAGGCGCTTAAGACCCGCCTTGAGGGCAAACGGTGCCGGCTTCATGGCGTGGCTGATGGCCTCGAGTCCCAGCTCGCGTGCCGATGCCATGACCTGGTCGCGATGCCAGTTATTGGACACCATGCACAGCTTAAAGCCTTTGGCGCGGGCGGCGTCGAGCCAAGCGGAAATCGCGGCGGGGACCTGCTCGGTGTCGCGCGGCACCAGGGTGTTATCGCGATCGAGCAGAATGGCGCGTTTGCCGTCGGCCCACAGGGTATCGAGGTCGATGCGATCGACCGAGGCAACGTATCGTTTGGGGCTAAAAATCCTCATGCTAATTCCAAGACTGTTGATGCTCTTCGTAGGTTTGCGAGAAGTACTCCTCGTCCTGCGTAATGTAGAAATACAGGTCATCGGAGTCGGTCGGCTCAAGCGTGGCCTTGAGTGCCTCGAGCGACGGAGAGCAGATGGGCGTGGGCGGTAGGCCCTCGTGCTTATAGGTGTTATACGGACTATCGCTCTGCAGGTCGTCGGCGGTAACCTCGCCACCGGTGACATACATCATGGTCGCATCGCTGTTGAGATAGCGCAGACCGTCGAGCTTGCCGGCAAGGCGGTTGTAGAAGACCGAGGCCACGTGCGCACGTTGATCGGCGTTGAGGCCCTCGCGCTCAACGATAGAGGCCAAGTTGACGATGTCGTAGTCGGACATCTCCACACCGTAGCGTTCCTTGATCTTGGCTTCGCAGCTCGCAAAGTCAAGCGACTTGTACTCGGTCTTAAACTGATCGAGCATGGCGCGAATCACGTCATCGGCCGTCGGCGAATCGCCCAGCGAATAGGTCTTGGGGAACAAGAAACCCTCGAGCGAATCGTTGGCGGCGCCCTTAAGGAAGCTATAGTCGTCAACGTAGTTGGAGGCCTTGGCCTGGTTGAGGAAGTCTTCCTTAGAGATACTGTCGTAGGCCTGGGCCACACGGTCGGCGACTTGATCGACCGTTAGGCCCTCAGGGATAGTCAGCGCATTGGAGCCCGCGTTGGGGCCTTCCATGAGCTGCTGAACAACCTTGGTCGCATCCATGAGTGTGGTGAACGAATAATCACCAGGCTTGAGCGACATATCGGCGTTGAGCTTTTTCACCGCCGCATAGTAATCCTTGGGATTTTCTACGATATGGTTCTCGGAGAGAATCGAAGCGATGCTGTCACCCGAGGCACCATCGGGAATCGTGATAGTAACCTGCTGGCCTGCAACGACTTTCGCACCCTCACCGCCAAAGAAGCCCTTGACGGCTGGCACGACAAAGAAAACGATCGCGACAAGCGCAAGCACGGCAACAACGCCACCGATAATCATAGGCACCGGGGAGCTTTTCTTTTGAGCACCGCGACGAGCATGCGTGTTGTAGCTCGAGCGGGTCGCCGGAGCAACGCCATGCGAACCACGAGCGTGATGCGAATGCGATTGGGGGGCCTGCGTTCGCTGGGTAGGTGCCTGCTGCTTAAAGCGGGTGCCGCCTGCAGGCTGGGCCGTACGAGCAGTGGGCTGCTGAGCCGCGTGAGAAGCCGAATGCTGAACCGAACGAGCAGAAGGCTGCTGACCCGTCCGTTGAACAGGTTGGGCCGAACGAGAGAAGGACTGCGCCGGGCGCGCGGCAGGCTGAGCTGCGCGCTGCGTCGGCTGTGCCGGACGCTGGCCAGGCTGGGCAGGGCGCGACGCCGGCTGCTGTGTACGATTCGGCTGGCGCGGATCGGAAGCACTAGGCATGCGAAACCTCCTCGTTTTTACGATCGAGCCACGTCTGCAAAAACAGGCTGGCGGCAATCATGTCGATCTTGCCCCTCATCTGCTTTTCGTTGAGTCCCTGCTCGCGCAGGATACGCTTGGCCTCTTGCGAGGACAGACGCTCGTCCTCAAACTCCAACGGAAGATCGAGCTCGTCGGCAATCTTTTGCGCCACAGCGGCAACGCGCTCGGCCTGAGGGCCGGGCTCACCGGCCATGGTCAGCGGACGTCCGCTTACCAGGATGTCGGGCTCATAGTCCTCAACCAGGTAGCGGAACGTCTTGGCCATACCGGTGACCTCGGCAGCCGGAAGCACCTTGACGGGCATCGCCATCTTGCCATCACGGCTCGAGATGGCGATGCCGATCCTGGTCTCCCCTATGTCCAGCGCGAGCGCAACCACAGCGACTTCTTAGATTCTTAGGCGCCGAGCGCGGTCTTAGCGGCCGCGAGGGCATCGGCGATGCCGGCAGCATTCTTGCCACCGGCCTGGGCCATGTTGGGACGACCGCCACCGCGACCGTCGACCAGACCCGCGATCTGCTTGATCACGTTACCGGCGTGGAAACCGGCCTTGACGGCGTCATCGGAGCCGGCAGCGAGCAGGGCCGGAGTGCCCTTCTCAGTCACGCTGGCGACGACACAAGCGACAGGGCCGGCGACCTTCTGATGCACGGTATCCCATACGTTGCGCAGGTCGGCAGCCTCAAGGCCCTGGAGCTCAGCGACAACGAGCTTATAGCCGTCGAGCTCGACGGCGCCCTCGATGGCGCTGGAGATGGCGTCGGAGGAGCCACCGGTCAGAGCCTTCTTGAGCTTATTGGACGTCTCGCGCAGCTCGGCCTGCAGGTTCTCCACGCGAGCGGGAACCTCGTCTACGCGGCACTTGAGCGCAGCGGCGGCGGCGTCAACGAGCGCCAGGCGGTCGGCCATGTAGTCGAGGGCACCCTTAGAGGTCACGGCCTCGATACGGCGGACATTGGAGCCCGTAGAGGACTCGGAAATGATCTTGAACAGGCCAATCTCAGCAGTGTTGGCAGCGTGCGTGCCACCGCAGAGCTCGCGGGAGAACGGCTGGTCCTCGGCGCCCACGGAGACGACGCGGACGACATCGCCGTACTTCTCGCCAAACAGAGCGACAGCGCCGGCGGCCTTAGCCTCGTCGATGCCCATGACACGGGTCACGACCGGCTTGGAAGCGAAGATCTGCTGGTTGACCAGGTCCTCGACAGCCTTGAGCTGCTCAGAGGACAGAGCCTCGAAGTGCGTGAAGTCAAAGCGCAGGTGCTCGGGCGTCACCAGCGAGCCGGCCTGGGAGACGTGCTCGCCCAGGACCTGCTTAAGGGCGGCGTCGAGCAGGTGCGTGGCGGTGTGGTTGCGGCGCAAGAAGCCACGGCGCTCGGCGTCGAGCGCGGCGGTAACAGCGGCACCGACAGTCAGCGTGCCCTCGGCAACGTGGGCGACGTGAGCATACAGGCCGTTGTGGTTCTTGGTATCGGAAACGGTCAGCGAAACGCCCTCAGCGGAAAGCTCGCCGGCATCGCCCTGCTGGCCACCCATCTCGGCATAGAACGGGGTGCGGTCAAGCACGACCTCGACGTCCTCGCCGGCGGCAGCGGACTCGACGGACTCGCCGTTGCGCACGATGGCGACAACCTTGGCGCCCTCGATCACATCGTTGTCATAGCCGTCGAACTCGGTCGCTGCGACCTTGTCGGAAAGCTCGACCCACACGTCGTTGAAGCTGCCCCAGGCGTCGCCCTTGGCATTGGCGCGGGCGCGGGCCTTCTGGTCCTCCATGCAGGCAGTGAAGCCGTCCATGTCGACGTCGTGACCAGCGGTGCCGGCGATCTCGACGGTCAGGTCGATGGGGAAACCAAAGGTGTCGTGCAGCTTAAAGGCAACATCGCCCGGAAGCGCAGCACCCTCGGCAAGCGCTGCCAGGGCCTCATCCAGGTAGACGCGACCGTAGTCGAGCGTCGTGGAGAAGCGCTCCTCCTCGGAGGCGACGATACCCTTGACGAGCGCGACGTTCTTGAGCAGCTCAGGATAGGCCTCGCCCATCTGAGCGTTGACCTCGTCGATGAACTTAGTCAGGAAGGCGCCCTCGATGCCCAGCAGGCGACCGTGGAACACGGCGCGGCGGAGCAGGCGGCGAAGGACGTACTCGCGACCCTCGTTACCGGGCAGGATGCCGTCAGAGATCATGAAGTCGACGGCACGGGAGTGGTCGGCGATGATGCGAAGAGAACGGCTGGCGCCGGAGTAATCGTCGGCGTCATAGGTCTTGCCGCTGATCTCCTCGCCCAGCTTGATGAGGTGCTGCATCAGATCACCGTCGTAGTTAGCAGTCTTGTGCTGCATGATAGCGGCCATGCGCTCCAGGCCCATGCCCGTATCGAGGTTGCGGTGCGGCAGCTCCGGCATGGAGCCGTCCTCCTGACGGTCGTACTGGGTAAAGACGAGGTTCCAGAACTCAAGGAAGCGGTCGCAGTCGCAGCCAGGCTTGCAGTCGGGGCTGCCGCAGCCGACCTCCTCGCCCATGTCAAAGTAGATCTCGGAGCACGGACCGCAGGGGCCGGTGGGGCCAGCGGCCCAGAAGTTGTCGTCCTCGCCCAGGCGGGAGATGTGGTCCTCGGCAACGCCCAGAGAACGCCACACGTCGTGGGTCTCGTCGTCCTCGGTAAAAACGGTAAAGTACAGGCGGTCGAGCGGCAGCTTGAACTCCTTGGTGATGAGCTCAAAGGCCCAGGCGCAAGCCTGCTCCTTGGAGACGCCGCCAAAAGAGAAGTCGCCGAGCATCTCGAAGAAGGACAGGTGACGGCCGTCCTCGCCGATGCAATCGATGTCGTTGGTGCGGACGCACTTCTGGCAGGAAATCGCGCCGATCTCCTTCATGGTCTTCTTGCCCTGGTAGTACTCCTTAAACTGATTCATGCCGGCGTTGGCAAGCAGCAGCGAAGGATCGTCGGGAACGAGGGACGAAGAAGGATAGAGCTTAAGACCGCGCTCCTCAAAGAAGTTGAGGAACTTGGAGCGGATCTCGGCCGTAGTCATTGACGGGTAGTCAGCACTCATAGAGGGAATCTCCTCGGTTTCACATCGAAACAGTTCAAACGTAACGATATTACCATCCCGCCGCGCAAGTGCAAAAAAGAGGGCCGCCAAACAGCGACCCTCCAGCGAAAGTGCACGTTATTCAGTACTGTGCGATCCTTTGAAAAAGGACTGCTGTAGAATTACATATAAGAATCACCCGGAAGGAGCAATCGATGAAAAGTAAACGATTTGTCCTGAATGCACTTCTGGTACTAGCACTTTTAGCGCTCTTGGCCTTCTCCTGCTGGTACGCAAACCAACCAGCATTTGGCTACGTATTGTATGCAGTAATGTCCGGCGATAAGGCTTATTACACTCTACGCGCAATTGACGTTCTCTTTTTCTATGTAGCCGGCCCCTTATCAATCGCTTTGCTCGCGTTTATTGTCATTTACAACTTCAAGAAACGTTAATAGGGCCTATTTAGAATCCGAATCGTCCATGGAGCCGTCGATGCCGGTTTTGGTATCGTCGTCCGAGTTGGAGTCATCGTCCTTGGCGAAGGGATTCTTGAAGAAGCCCGTGGCATCGGGTTGCAAGCCCGAGAGCTTGATCCAAGGATTATCGAACTCGGGCTTAGGCATCGCTTGGGCCTCGGGCGCAGTCTCGTTGCCGATGAGCTCGGACTCGTAAATGAAGGTGTCGTCGCCGAGCGCGTCGTAGGCGGCGACCGGGTTGCCATCGGCATCGCGGTACGGTGTGCCCTTAAACACGGCGCCGTCATAGGCCACAAGCTGGCGGCCGGTCTCATTCTCGAAGTAGAACACGAAGATACCTTTGAGGGCCGCACAAAGCGGGATGGCAATAATCATGCCGATGGGGCCCATGAGTGCCGAGCCAATAACGAGCGCCGTGAGGCTCATGATGGGATGCACCTGCACCGAGCTCTGCATAACCTTAGGCGAAATCACGTTATCGGTGACGTTTTGCGCGACCATCGTCACGACGAGCGTCCATAACGCCAACATGGGGCTGAACATGAAACCGAGCACTGTGGCGATTGCTGCGCTCACCCAAGGACCGACGACTGGAACCAAATGCATGATGCCGGTAAAGATAGCCATGAGCGCCGCATACGGATGGCCGATGATCATAAAACCGATAAAGGCGAGGAAACCACCGCAGATGGACGTCACGACCATACCGCGCATGTAGCCGCCGACAGAGCGAGAAAGGATGGCGACCATAAAGCGGTACGAGGTCTCCTTCTCCTGACCGATGATGGTGCAAATCTCGTGGTGCATGCGAGGGTAGTCGCAGGCCATCCAGTACGCAAGCACCAGACCAAGGAAGATCACGAACAACTGCGAGGCCGTATTGGTGATGAGCGGGAACACACCACGGCCAAGCTCGGCAGCGATCTGAGACACGTACTTTGATGCCACAGTAACAAGCGACGAAAGATTATCGTCCAAATACTCCTTGAGCGGCGTGTTGTTGAGCGTCTTGGCATGCGAAATCATCTCGTTGAGATCGCCACCCGCAACACGAAGCTGCTCGGGCAGACGGCTCAGGACTTCCATGATCTGACCAAAGAGAATCGGCGACAAGATGCAAACGACACCGACGAGCACGGCAACAACAACAATAAGCGCGATAAGCGAACCGATGCCGCGATTCACGCCATGGTGCTCGAGCCAGTTGGTGATCGGGGACATCACAAAAGCAATGATGGAGCCGACGGCAAGAAACTCAATAACCGGTGCCAGGATGCCCATAAGGTTAAAGATGACAGCAGCAATAACAATGCAGCCGACAACAGCCCAAATGCGCAGCGTCAGAATGCGGGTGTCGCGCAGCACGCGATCGGTTTGTTGGGGGTGCTCACTCATGAACGAATCATCACTCCGTCGGGGTCGATCTTGTCCTGAATCTTCTTAAGCGTGCGGCGCAGCAGACGCGAAACCTGCACCTGAGAAATACCCAGCTTCTTGGCGATCTCGATCTGGGTCATGCCCTTCACAAAGCGCAGCTCGATCACCTCGCGCTCGCGCGGCGAGAAATCGCGGATGGCTTCCTCGATCACCAAGCGGTCATCGGTAAAGTCGAGCTCATTGTCGTCGTCGGCGTAACGGTCGAGAATCGAGGGGGCATCGTCGGAATCGGACGCACCAGGAGCCTCGATGGGCACCGAGGTATAGGCCGAAGACGATTCCATGGCCTCCAGCACCTCATCGACAGTCACATCTAGATACTCAGCGATCTCCTCAACCTTGGGCGAACGCTGCAGCTCGTTGGTAAGTTTGTCAGTAGCCTGGTTGACCTTGGCCGAGAGCTCCTGCAGACGACGCGGTACGCGCACACTCCAGCCCTTGTCGCGAAAATGGCGTTTGATCTCGCCCAGGATAGTGGGTGTCGCAAACGTCGTGAACTCGAGTCCGCGCTCGGGATCAAAACGGTCGATAGCCTTGAGCAAGCCCAGATAGCCGACCTGCATGAGGTCGTCGAGCGGCTCGCCGCGATTCTTAAATTTGTTGGCAAGAAACCTTACCAGGTTCATATGGGACATGACGAGCTGCTCGCGGGCGTCCGGATCACCGGTCTCCTTGTAGCGACGAAACAGCTCGCGGGTTTTCTCCTTGTCCCAAGCGGTCTTGCCGCTCCGGGAACGTTCGGTCATATTAAATATCCGCCTTGAGGTCGAGGGAAAGCGTCAGGGGCGCCGCAGTCTTTTCGTAGGAGTCGCACACGCTCGCGAGGATGAGCTCGGCATACACCGCAGCCTGGTCGTCTTCATCGACCGTAGCCTGGTCGCCAAAGGTAATAGTCATGCCAACGTGGGTCTCATCGACATCGAATTTGATGGTGATGTCATCGCAGTCGACCGCGGTGCAACCAAAGATGAAAGCCTCCTCGGCAGCCATGCGGATGTCCTCAATGCGATCGACAGACATAGAGCACAGGGCACCAACGTTGGCTGCCGTCATGCGCACAAGGCGAGCGAGACGCGGGTCACCGGCAACGGTCAGCGTGATAGGGCAGGTTGCTTCGCTACTCATCGCAGGACTCCTCAGAGGTCTCGGCGGGCGTATAGGTGTAATACTGAGCCGGCTTGGATACAGACTTCTGACCATCATCGTCGCCCGCGGCGGCCTCGTCCTCGCCAATTAGGACGCGCTCGGTAGGCTGCTCGGCCTCCGCAGCGGCAGCGGCGAGCTTGCGATCGGCGTCGGCTGCAGGAGCCTTCACCTTATTGAAGAGCTTCTGCACAGCACCGGCGGCAGAATCAGTCACGCTCGACACGGCGCTGCTGGCCTCGGCCACACTGCCCGTGACCTCGGAAATGTCGCGAACGACGGCCTCAACCTCAACAAGGTTGGACGTCAAGGCATCGACCGCGGTCTTGCTCGACTTAAGCAGCGGCTCCATCTGGGCAAGCGCCGGCGTAAGCTCATCGACAGCGCCATCGAGCTTTGCCACCACAGGCTGAGCCTCGGCGATGGTGTTGTTGAGGTCGTTCACGGTCTTATCGAGCGAGTCGACAACGGTGCGGGTCTTGCGCAGGGTAAGCGCGAGCTCAACGATAGCCCACACGCCGGCAACGGCGAGCAACAGCAAGGCGATTTGAATGGGACTCATACAAGCCTCCCAAAGGAATCGAAATACAGACGGTTCCCATGGTACCCCAAAGGGGACCGAACATGCCAAGAGCAGCAACGTGGAACAAAATTATCAGCAGCTACTTCGGTGCATTCCCGCTGCGGTCGCGTTCGCTTTGCTCTACGCGCCATTCTTCCCAACCGCGGCCAGCAGGCTGCCAGAACGCGCCGCGCTCCAGTCCCTCGGGCAAATAGCGCTGATCGACCCAGCCTTCGGGATAATCATGTGGATACTTATACACACCGTAATCATCGCTGCCCGGGCGATGGCGATCGCGCAGATAACTAGGCACCTCGCGAAGCCCACTAGAATGGATATCGGCCAGCGCCGCATCGATCGAAGCCTCACACGCATTGGACTTAGGCGCCAAACAAACATAGAGCGCAGCCTGCGCGAGGTTAATACGGCACTCGGGATAGCCAATAACCTCGGCAGATTTAAACGCAGCATGCGCTATAAGAAGCGCCTGCGGGTCAGCGTTGCCAACGTCCTCAGAGGCATGAATCATAATGCGACGGGCGATAAACTTAGGATCCTCCCCTGCATCGATCATGCGCGCAAGCCAGTAGACCGTGGCATCGGGGTCGCTACCGCGCATGGACTTGATGAACGCACTGATGATGTCGTAGTGCATGTCACCGTTTTTGTCATACGTAAAGCCGCGACGCGGGTTGGCAATCTTTACGTCATCCACGGTGATGGGATAGCGCTCCCCCGCCGACGGCGCTGGCGTTCCCTCGGTATCGGGACGCGTGACGGCAATCTCGCTCGCCAGCTCAAGTGTCGTCAGGGCCGAGCGTGCATCACCCGCGGCCAGCGTACAAATGGTCTTGACCGTATCCTCATCGGCCGAGAACTTACCGTTCAGGCCATGCGGAGCCTCGAGCGCACGCTCGATCAGCGTGGCTATGTCCTCGTCCTTAAGGTGTTCAAGTTCCACCACACGACCACGCGAGAGCAACGCCGAGTTGACCTCGAAGTACGGGTTCTCCGTCGTGGCACCAATCATAATGACGGTACGGTTCTCAACCGCATGCAGCAATGCATCCTGCTGTGACTTCGAAAAGCGATGAATCTCGTCGATAAACAGGATGGTGCGACGGTCGTACGTATTCAGACGCGTCTTTGCCTCGTCGATCACGCGACGCAGGTCCTTCACGGTACCCGTGACGGCGCTGACCTCGACAAACTCACTCTTGGTATGGTTGGCGATAATGTGGGCCAGCGTCGTCTTGCCCGTACCGGCCGGCCCGTACAGTATCACGCTCGAAAGCACATCGTGCTCGATCGCGGCACGCAACCATGAGCCCTTACCGACGGCCTTTTGCTGGCCCACATACTCGTCGAGCGAATTGGGGCGCATGCGCACCGCAAGCGGCGCATTCTGAAAGGAACGCTCGCGCGTCGAAGCAGAAAAAAGGTCGTCCATAGCCATCCCGTGCATCAATCAAAAAAGTTATCCACTAACAGTATACCTAATAGATACGAACTACCGTTCGTTAATATAGGTACGGTGCGGAAACTTCAATCCCGGAAACAGCTTGCTCGTGAGCTCGCAGAAATAACCGTCCGTCATGCTCGCAATGTAATCCACGACCGCCTGGTCCTTATCATTCTGCCAGGCATAGGCGCGATCGTAGTAGGAAAGCTGCTGCTCGATGCGCGAAATATGGTGCTTAAAGATGTACGAGGACTCGTCACCACTGTTTAGATCCCGCAGGCAACGGTCGTAGAGCTTTTCGAACGCCTCACGCAGCTCCACCTCGGAATCGCCTTCGATACCACCCTTGCTATAGATCTTCTCGTAGTTCTCGCGCTTGGCTCGGCGGATTTCCTCAAACAGGTCCTCGCTCATCTCGATGCGCGGCTTACCATAGCTGTGCTCAACGATATCGATGGAAGCGTGCGTGAGGATCCAACTGTTGTAGGCACCGCCCCGGCCATCATCAAAAGCGTCGGGCGAAAGCAGGCCAGCCGCGATCGCATCCTGGCGGTCGCGACCGACGTAGGCAAGAATATCCGAGATGCGAACGACGCAGCCTTCGAGCGTCATAGGACGCAGATGCTCAATTGCGCTATAGCCCGTGGCAATGCAATCCTCAACCGTCTGGTCAAACTGGTCAAAAGAACTCATGTCCGAGAGCTCAAACACACGCTGCTCGTACTCGCCGTTATGGCATAGCACGCCGTCAAGCGTCTGGAGCGACACGTTGCGGCCATACAGCGTGTCGAGCACTCGGACCGACTGCACGTTATGGAAAAAATAACGCCCCGTACGCTCATGATAGATATCGTTGAGGAAGCGCTCGCCGGCATGGCCGAAAGGCGTGTGTCCCAAGTCGTGACCCAGGCCAATCGCCTCGATCAAATCGCAATTGAGCCCCAAGGCGCGACCGATATCGCGCGCAATGCGGGAGACAAGCTGCACGTGCAAACCGCGGCGTGACAGATCGTCATTGCTACGGAAGCTAAAGACCTGCGTTTTACCTGCATAACGGGTGTACGACGGAAGATGAAGTATCTTTTCGGTATCGCGCATAAATGCCGGACGCATGAGCGTGCCTTTGTCGGCAGCGCGATCAATACGACGAATGACCTGATCGTCGTTGCAACGATACGGGTTGACGACACCCGAGGCGCGGTCGGCGGCAATACGCTCGACCAGATCGGGCGACAACGCCGCGGGAATGCGATCCATGCGCGCCTTGATGGCGGCTGTTTCTTGATTAATTGCCATGGCATGCTCCTTAAAAAGGGCGCGCAAACGGTTACACCGTACTACCCACGCACTCGATTATGGCAAAAATCGGCACCAAAAACGGGAGCAATGGCAGGGAGCGCGATTTTGTGAAGAGGCAGGAGAGGGCAAGGACCAGGAGCGCGACGGCAAATGCCACGATGCCGCCCAGAGGGTCAAGCGTGCAAAGCGCGAAGAGCGCCTTGACGTCCCCCATGCCGATGCCGGGGGCGTGGCGAAGGCGCCGCCAGAGCGACTCAGTGAGCACAAGGGCAAGGTAGACGATGACCGCAAGACCGGCGTGGTCAAGCGCCGTGGTAACGCCCTTGTCGAGCCAGACGCCTGCCAACGCCGCCACCGCACACACGCCGGCAAGCTCATTGGGAAACCGTCGCTCACGGGCATCAACCAAAGCACCGGCAAAGATGCAAATCCAAAATGGGATGTAGGGCATCGTGCACCTCCTTGGGCAGCTACTCGAAAGCAAAAACCACCACAAAAGTGCCTGTCCCCTTTGTGGTGGTTTTGGTGGTGGTTATTTGGCGCCTTGCATGACCTCGTCGAGGGTAACGTTGACGGCGTGCTGCGTCGGGACCCAGTCGACCTTTAGGAACAGGGCCGCCACCGTGATGGGAATATAGCTGAACATAAAGATCGGGAAGGTAAATAGGTTGGTCACCAAACGCCACTTTTGCGCGCAGTGAATATGCTTGTACTCGAAGATGGTGGTGAGTAGCGCCAGGATAAAGAAGGTCTGGTACATCATCGCGAAGGTCATAATGAGCGAGGCGGCACAAGCCTGCATCTCGACCTCGGTGGCCAAGAAGCCATGCGAAAGTCCGCCCACGATGAGGAAGGTCGCGTTGGCGAGCATGGAGATCAGGGACAGCAGCATGCCCGGAGCGATGGTCATAAACATGTCGTAGGCAGCAAAGCGATGATAGCGGAACGTCGACTTGACCAGGTGCTTACCGTAGGTAAAGAACACCTGGTAGAAGCCCTTGGTCCAACGCATGCGCTGTTTCCAGGACGCCTTAAACGTCACGGGCTGTTCGTCAAAGAACTCCGCCGGCGCATAGCCAATGCGAATGCCGTGAATGGCGCAGAACGTGGTGAACTGGATATCCTCGGTCAGCGTATGGAACTGCCAGCCGTGCATGCCCTCGATAACGCTGGCGGAGATGAGATAGCCCGAACCCGAGACAGCGCAGGACGTCTTGCAGATATTACGCGCGTTGTTGAGGAAGCGCGCCTCGCGCAGGTACCAAGTGGCATTAGCTGCCGAGATCCACGAGCTGCCGAAGTTCTTGGAATTGCGATAGCTCGTGACCACATGGAAGCCCTGGTCAAAGGCATCGTTCATCTTAGACACGTAATCGCGGGAGATAACGTTGTCGGCATCGAAGATAAAGTAACCCTCAAACGTGTCGGGATACTCGTTGAGAATGCGATCGAAACCAAAGTCCATGACCCAGCTCTTGCCCTTACGGGCCAGGTCATTGCGCTCATAAACAATAGCACCGGCCTCGCGCGCAAGCTGCGCCGTGTTGTCGGTGCAGGCATCGGCGACCACGAAGACCTCGATGAGCTCGGACGGATAATCCTGGTCCTTGATGGAGCGTACGAGGTTGGCGATCACGGCTTCCTCGTTATGCGCCGCGATAAAGAAGGCATAGCGGTGGAGTTTTTTGGCCTTGGGAGGCGCGACCTCGCCACGAAGAGCACCGATGACAAAGAAGACCACCTGGTACAGAAAGCAGACCGTGAGCAGCGTGACGACAATCTGGTTGAAAATCACGATGGGTGTGTTGGTTTGTAAAAAGGCGAGCATGCAGGCTCCCAGGAACGCATTACGTAAACAATCGTATATCTTACCGCAGGCTTACCGAGTTCAAGAAACCACCTAATACCGGCTAGGCTTCGAGAAGGCCAAGCTGCGGGACGATGTCGTCGCCGGCGGCGGTGCGGCCAATCGAGCGCGGGGCCAGGTCGTCAAGAACCGCAGCGAGATCCCACGGCAGCTCATCGCGGCACTCAATACGCTCCCCCGTCACGGGATGGTCGAATGCGACGCGCCAGGAATGAAGGAATTGCCTGGTCAGACCCTGATCGGCGCGTGCATCGCACTTGCCGTAGAGTGGATCGCCCACGCAGGCGTGGTTGATATGGCGCATATGCACACGAATCTGATGTGTGCGGCCCGTAAACAGATGGCACTCGACGAGCGTATAGCCGTCGTCAAAACGCGTGGAATCGAAGCGCTCGAGGACCTTAAAGGTCGTAATGGCCTGGCGCGCGAAAGGGTCGTCCGAAACCGCCATCTTGACACGGTCGCGCGTAGAACGCGCAATGCCGGTGTTAATGGTGCCCTCATCCATAGCGATATGACCGTGAACGAGCGTGATATAACGACGATCGAGCGTACGCGTGCGGATGAGATTTTGGAGCGCGCGCTGGGTGTCGTCGTCCTTTGCCGCAAGCATGAGACCCGAGGTATCGCGATCCAAACGATGCACGATGCCGGGGCGGTCCTCGCCCTGCACGGTGCCCAGATGGTCGATACCGCAGTGATAGACCAGGGCATTCGCGAGCGTACCGCTCTCATGACCATGTGCAGGATGGCACACCAGGCCGCGCTGCTTGGAGAGCACGATAAGGTAGTCGTCCTCATAGCGAATGTCGAGCGGGATGGCCTCGGGAATCACATCGGTGGGATCGTGCAGCTCGGGCAAATCGACCGAAATACGATCGCCGGCGCGCACGGCATACTTTTTGGACAGGCAGGTCTCGCCATTGACGGCAACGGCGCCTCCCTCGATCAGATGCGCGCAGGCAGAGCGCGTGGGGCAGCCGTCGTTGGCGCCCAGATAGGCATCAAGGCGCTGACCAGCGGCATCGTCGGCAACAAGAATATGGATGTCGGCCATTAGCGCTCATTCCTTTCGCGAATCTTGCGGGCACGCTCCCCACGCTGCTGGGCCTTGCGCTTGGCACGGGCCTCGTCACGGGCGTTGAGCTCGGCGGTCGCATCGACCTCGCGGGCCGCAGGGCTCAAGAACATGTAGCCGAAGAGGGCGAGCACGACGCCCAAGGTAATGCCAATATCGGCCACATTGAAGACGGGGAAGTCGATGAAGGTGGTGGCAATAAAATCGGTCACGAAGCCAAAGGCCAAACGATCGATAGCGTTGCCGATAGCACCGCCCGCAACCATCGCCATGCCCACAACCTCAAGATGGGCGAGCCGGGGCGCACGAACGAGGTACACGGCAATAGCGATAATGACCGCCAACGCCAGCACGGCAAACGCGATGCCATGCCCCTCACCCATACTAAAGGCAGCGCCGATATTGCGGACAAACATAAAGTCGATCACACCGGGGATGACAGTCACATGCAGCGCATCGCCCACGGCCCGAACCGCAAGCTTGGTCAGCTGGTCAACAAGCAGCACGGCCAACGCCACGCCACCAGCAACACCCAACCGCCAACGCAAAGGCGGCGTCATATCCGCAGAACGACCCAAAGAAATCCCCTACCATCAGAACAATCGAATTCCGTTGAACGCAATTAACCATCTTATATTGCCATACGCAGAGCGCACGACATATCCACCAACGCAAGCGAAATAACCAGCACAAAACAAAAGCGACATTCCGAATAACGGAATGTCGCTAAATAGCTTTCGACTAAGAGCACAGGTCGAAAGAGAAGGCTCTAGTTCCAACAATGGAAAAGCCGCGTTGCCGTCACCAACAGCGAAAACGTCCCTAAGCGAGCAAGGTGACGTGAAAGAGGAGGGAAGCGTACTTTGGTACGCGACCGACGATTGAACGTCAGATTGCCGCTTAGGAGCGTTTGCAGCGTCGGTAGGTTACGGCGTTCTACGAACGCCGTAACCTACAGCGCGTCAGCGCAGCGCTTGCAGATATGTGCGTGACCGTTGTACTCGCCGACGGTGGTGCGGTAATTCCAGCAACGGTCGCAGCACTCGCCCTCGGCAGCCTCGATGGCAACGGAGAGCTCCTCGCCCTGGGTCAGCTCAACATCGGAAACGATGTAGAACTCGGCCAGGTCGACCGCCTTGTCGCCGGTCAGCAGCGCGTACATCTCGGCGGGAACGACCGCCTTGACGCGGACCTGCTGGCTCTTAGTGAAGGTGCCGACGGAGCGGGCATCCTCAAGGGCCTTGGTCACGGCGCTACGGAGCTCGAGTGAAGCCTCGAGCACGCCCTCGAACTCATTGGCCTCGTCGACCGTGATAGGCGACTTATACCAATCGAGCAGCGCGGCGTACTTCTGGTGGTCGACGCAGCCGGCAGGCGCGTAGGCCATGGCCTCGTCGACGGTGTAGGACAAAATCGGCTGCAGATCGCGCATGAGCATCGAGAAGAGCTCGGCCAGCACGGTCTGGGCGCTGCGGCGCTCGAGCGAGCCAGGCTTGTCGCAGTACAGGCGGTCCTTCAGGGCGTCGAGGTACACGTTGGAAAGCTCGGTAACCACGAAGTCATAAAGCGCACGGTAAGCGCGCGAGAACTCGTAGCAAGAGTAAGCGTCGTCGACCTCGGCCTGAACCTGGGTCAGACGGGCAACCATGAGCTTGTCGAGCGGCAGCAGGTCGGCAAAGGCGACACCGTCGGTCTCAGGCTCAAACTGGCCCTCGAGCTCGGAAAGCAGGAAGCGCAGCGTGTTGCGGAAACGACGGTAGGCATCGGACGTACGGGCAAGAATCTCGTGGTCGATGGACACGTCGGAGCTGGTGTCAACGGAAGCAACCCACAGGCGGATGATGTCGGCGCCCATCTCGTCACAGACCTTATTGGGGTCGATGACGTTGCCGAGCGACTTGGACATCTTGCGGCCCTGGCCGTCGAGCGTGAAGCCCTGCGAGACGACCGCCTTGTAGGGAGCATGGCCGTTGGCGCCCACCGAAGTGAGCAGCGAGCTCTGGAACCAACCGCGATGCTGGTCGGAGCCCTCGAGATACACGTCAGCCGGGTACTCAAGCTCGGGGCGATACTCGCAGACGGCCTTCCAGGACACGCCGGAATCCCACCACACGTCGAGGATGTCCTTATCGGCCTTGAGGTGATGGCCGCCACACTTGGGGCAGACGCAGGCCTCACCCAGGTAGCTCTCGGGAGCGTCGGTGAACCAGGCGTCGGAGCCCTTCTCATGGAAGAGCTTGATGACGGCGTCGAGCGTGGCATCGTTCATGACCTTCTCGCCGCAGTCGGCGCAAGTGTAGCTGGGGATAGGCACGCCCCAGTTGCGCTGGCGGCTGATGCACCAGTCGGGACGCTGCTCGACCATGGCGCCAATGCGGTTGGCGGCATGGGCCGGATACCACTTGACGTTCTCGCGGACCTCTTTGCCAGCCTGCTCGCGCAAGCCGGTCTTGTCCATCGAGACAAACCACTGGTCGGTAGCACGGAAGAGCACCGGGTGCTTGCAGCGCCAGCAGTGCGGATAGCTGTGCGTGATCTTCTTCTCGAGGACCAGGGTGCCGCGCTCGCGCAGGAACTCGATGATGTGCGGGTTGGCCTCGTCGGTATCCATGCCGCTGAAGGGGCCGCCGGTGCCAAACTCCTCGCCGGTGTAGAACTTGCCGTCGTCATCGACCGGCATGCAAATGTCGGTGATGCCCTCCTTGAGGCAGGCGAAGTAGTCGTCGACGCCGTGACCGGGCGAGTTGTGGACGATACCGGTACCGTCATCGACACCGACGTAATCGGCCAACAGTGCCACGCCCTCAACACCGTCAAAGATCGGCTGCTTATAGTGAATGTGATGGAAGGTCTCGGCGGGAACCACATAGGGCTTGCCGTCGACCACAACCGGGGTGTACTCCCAGCCAAACTCCTCGCAGCACTTGGGAGCCAGGTCCTCGAGCATGACCTCGGCGCGGTCGTCGTGCTCAACGGCGACGTAGGCGGCACCGGGCTTGAGAGAAACTGCCTGGTCGGAGGGGATGGTCCACGGCGTGGTCGTCCAGATGATAAAGTCAACCGGGCCGTCGAAGTTCTCGAGGCCGACGGGCTTGGAGGTCATCTCAAAGCGCACGAAGATGGACGGGCTCGTCTCGTCGGAGTACTCAATCTCGGCCTCAGCAAGTGCGGTATGGCAGTGCTTGCACCAGTGGACGGGCTTGTGACCGCGATAGATCATGCCCTTGTCGAACATGGCCTTGAAAACCTCGATGTCGGCGGCGTCATGCTGGTGATAGAGCGTCAGATAGGGGTTGTCCCAATCGCCGAGCACGCCCAGGCGACGGAAGCCGGCCTTCTGCAGCTCGATGTTCTCGACAGCGAACTTATTGCAAAGCTCACGGATCTTAGCCGTGGAGGTCTGGTTGAACTTCTCGGTGCCGAGCTTCTCCTCGACCTTATGCTCGATCGGCTGGCCATGGCAGTCCCAACCGGGAACATAGGGAACCTCATAGCCCTGCATCATCCAGTAGCGGTTGATCATGTCCTTGGAGATCTTGTTCATGGCGTGGCCGATGTGGATCGGGCCGTTGGCGTACGGAGGGCCGTCGTGCAGCACGAACTTCTTGTGACCCTCGTTCTTCTTCAGAACCTGCTCGTAGACCTTGTTGTCCTGCCAGTCCTTGAGTCGCTTGGGCTCGGACTTGGAAAGACCGGCACGCATGGGAAAACCGGTTTTGGGCAGATTCATCGTCTGCTTGTACTCGTTTGCCACGGTACCCCTTTCATGTCGTGGGCGCGCACGCCCGTTGGGCACCAAAAAAGCGCCCGTCCCTACAAGCTGGGACGAAGCGCCACAAAAACGGGCTGTATGCCCGCAAAAGCTCTTCGTTTAACCACCCAGCTTAGATGCCCTCGCCCGCGTATTCGCGCGCTCGCATCCGTTACTCGGCTGGCCTGTATCGACGACCATCTCGGCGATATCTACTAAGACGTGCCTGCGCGGCACGTCCGTTGGGACCGCAGCTCCGGGGTGATTTTCATCGGTCGCATGCACGGGTTCTCAGCGCTCCCCGCTCTCTGTGGCATGCGGACGGCCGACTACTCGTCCCCATCAACGCTTATGCGGAGTATGCTAGCACGTTCCGCGCCGGCGAAAAACCCTCAACACTGGTTTCATACGTAAGAAATTTCTCGTGGTCGTTAGCCTTCTCTAGGAGCAAAATACCTGAAAGCACTTTAACTAACGAAAGAAGGCTGCCATGCGCACAATCGGAATGAGCGACTACACCGTCGGCGAGGATTGCTTTACCGAGCTGCCCGCCGCACTGGCGGAGTACGGCGCGAAGAAAGTCGCCATCATTGGTGGCAAGCGAGCCCTAGCTGCGGCGCTGCCGGGCATCGAGGCGGCGCTTGAAGGTACCGACGTCGAGATTCTGGAGACGCGCGTCTACGGCACCAACAGTACGCGCGCCAATATCGCCAAGGTCGTGAACTCCCCCGCTTGCCAGCAGGCAGACGTGCTTATCGCCTGTGGCGGCGGCAAGGCACTCGACACCGTCAAGACAGCGGCAATCGAGCTCAAGAAGATTGTCTTTACGGTGCCGACGATTTGCTCTAACTGTTCCGCCGCGACCGCCATTGCCGTCGTCTACAACGACGATGGATCGCTCGAGGGCTATTCGTACCCCAACCGACCGGCGCACATCTTCATCAATCCCAAGATCATCGCCGAGGCTCCGGCGGAGTACTTCTGGGCCGGCGTGGGCGACGCCCTGTCCAAGCAGCCCGAAGTCGAGTACGCCACGAGCGCCGGCGACCTGGAGCACACCGCCGGCCTTGGCCTGGCTCTTGCCCACACCTGTTCCGAGCCGCTGTTTACCTACGGTGTTCAGGGTCTTGAGGACGTTCGTCAGAATCTGTCGAGCGAGGCCGTCAAGCAGATCGCGCTCGACATCGTGGTCAACACGGGCTATGTCTCGAACCTGACCAACCAGAACGATTACTACTACAACTCGAGCGTGGCGCACGCGTTCTACAACGCCACCTGCAGCATTCCGCGTGAGGGCACCTACCTGCACGGCGAAGTCGTAAGCCTGGGCGTGCTGGTGTTGTTCGCCTACACGGGCGACACCGAGAACCTTAAGCGCTATGCTGACTTCAACAAGCAGATGGGGCTGCCCGTAACGCTTGAGCAGGTCGGGCTTTCCGAGACCGATATCCCTGCCCTGTGCGAGCACGCACACGCCACCAACGAGTGGAAGCAAGGCAACCCGGAGCCCTTCACCGACGAAAAATTCGCCGCCGCCATCAAGGCCGCCAACGCCTACGGCCACACGCTCTAGACCCAGGCCAAAACCACCACAAGGGAGCAGCACCTTTGTGGTGGTTTTTTATTGCTCCAGCATGCTGGGGTCGAACTCGCTAGCCGGGATCACGCGATAACCGTGGCGGAGCAGTAAATCAACGAAGACGCCGTTGCCCGCCGTAAGGGTGCCGCTGAATGTTCCGTCGTAGATGCGACCCGCGCCGCACGAGGGACTACGGTCCTGCAGGATGCACGCGGCGATCTCTTCCGGCCCGCCCGCCTGCTCGCACATATCGAGCGCTCGTTGGGCACCCAGGCGAAATTCGCTATCGACCGATATGCCCTCGCAGGTACGAACCTCTCCGTTCACAATCTCGGACGGCTTGCGCGGCGTGGGCAGGCCCCCAAAGACCTCAGGGCACACCAAGAGGACCTCGGTCCCTGTACGCTCGCAGGCCTCGACCAACTCGCGATGGTAGTTGTCGAGCCCGTTATACTTGCAGCTCTCGCCCATCAAGCAGGCGCTCACCACGATCTTCATTTCCATCCCTCTCAAGCAAAACGCCCCATTTGAGAAAGCTGCTCAAATGGGGCGTCGGCGTTTACTGGCTCGGCCGCGGCTTTACTGCTGCTTGGGCATCAGCGGATTCTCGCGCGTGAGGAGGTTCATGAACTCCTCGCCCGTGATGGTCTCCTTCTTATACAGATAACGAGCCAGCTCGTGGAGCTTAAACTTGTTCTCCTTCAGAATCTGCAAAGCGCGGTCGTGCGCATCCTCGATCAGCTTGGCGACAATCGCGTCCACGCGCTCGGCCGTACCGGGGGCGCAGGTGAGCGACGTGTCCTGATTGAGATACGCGTTCTGCACGGTACCGAGCGCCATCATGCCAAACTCGTCGGACATACCAAAGCGCGTCACCATATTACGGGCGAGCTTGGTGGCCTGCTCGATGTCGTTGGCGGCGCCGGTCGTCATCTCGCCAAAGATGAGCTCCTCGGCTGCGCGGCCACCGCAATAGACAGCGAGCTTGTCCAAGACCTCCTGGCGCGTCGTCAGGAAGCGCTCGTCCTCCTCGACCTGCATGGTATAACCAAGAGCACCGCTCGTGCGCGGCACGATGGTGATCTTCGTGACCGGCGCAGAGCCCTTCTGGCGAGCGGCAACGATGGCATGGCCGATCTCGTGATAAGAAACGACCTGCTTCTCGTGGTCGGACAGCACCGTGGACTTACGCTGTTGGCCGGCAATGACGACCTCCACCGACTCCTCGAAGTCGTCCTGGGTTGCACGCTTGCGACCCTCGCGAACGGCGCGCAGGGCACCCTCGTTGATGATATTGGCCAGGTCGGCGCCCGAGGCACCGGGCGTGGCGCGGGCAATCGCGGTCAGGTCGATCGGCGGCTCGGTCTTCACGCTCTTGGCATGCAGCTCGAGGATGTTCTTGCGGCCGGTCAGATCGGGCAGCTCGACGGGGATGCGGCGGTCAAAACGACCGGGGCGCAGTAGAGCGGGATCGAGACTGTCGGGGCGGTTGGTTGCGGCAAGGACAACGATACCCTTATGGTTATCGAAGCCATCCATCTCGGTCAGCAACTGATTGAGCGTCTGCTCGCGCTCGTCGTTGCCGCTAAAGCCGCCGCCATCGCGCTTCTTACCGATGGTATCGATCTCATCGATAAAGACGATACACGGTGCCTTTTCCTTGGCCTGCTTAAACAGGTCACGAACCTTAGCAGCGCCGCGACCGACAAACATCTCAACGAACTCAGAGCCCGAAATGCTAAAGAACGGAACACCGGCCTCGCCGGCAACAGCCTTGGCAAGCAGGGTCTTACCGGTACCCGGAGGGCCAACAAGGAGAGCACCACGCGGCAGCTTGGCGCCGATCTCCTCGTAGCGCTGCGGCTTCTCCAGAAAGTCGACGACCTCCTTGAGAGACTCCTTGGCCTCTTCCTGACCGGCGACGTCCTTAAAGGTCACGCCCACGTCCTTGGAGGCGATCACGCGCGCGCCGGACTTACCCAGTCCGCCGCCGCCAAAACCGCCGCCGCCAAAGTTCATCGACGGGCCGTCATCGCCCATAGCCTTCTTCATGCGGCGGTTGAGCCACCAACCGATGAGGAAGAAAATCGCCATGGGAAGAATGAGTGTGAGCAGGTAGTAGGTCATCAAACCCGAGTTTTTATCGGGAACGACCGACTCCAGCGAAGCGCCAGACTCAAGCACGCGATCGGTAAAGCCCGCGTCATTCGGCACACCGGTCGTCTTGTAGGCGATGTTCTCGTCCTCGCCCTTCTTGGTGTAATAAATCGAGTAATCGTCCGTGTTGTACTCGACCTTGTCGACGCTCTTCTTATCGAGCGCTTTGACAAACGTCGAGTAATCGGTCTTCGTAATCTGCTGCGTGTGACCGATGTTGGGGAACAGAACGGTCGAGAGCACGAGGTAGACGACGAAGGCGATGAGCACGTAGAGAATCATATTCCGTCTACGTTTGTTGTCATCCATCTCCATCTGCTTGAACTCCATCTACTGGGGTTGATAATGCTTTCTAGAATACCCAACCCGGACGGCGATAAACCGACGCCGGGCACGAAAGGACAGAGATGGCATCACTGTAAGTCGGCAAGGTTCAAATCTATACAGGCGACGGCAAGGGCAAGACGACGGCTGCGCTGGGGCTCGCGCTGCGCGCGACGGGCTACGGGCTCGACGTTCTTAGGCTGCAGTTTGCCAAGAAACTGCACTGCGCCGAACACGATGCCGCGCCGCGCCTGGGGCTGCGCATCGTACAAGCTGACCGCGACACGCCCGAGGCTTGCGCCGCACAGATCATGGAGCTCGCATGCGAGCAGATATCACAGGTCGACGTTCTGATTTTGGACGAACTCGGCGAGGCCATGCGCCGCGGCTTCGTGACACGCGAGGATGTCGAAGCGCTGATCGCGATAAAGCCCGCCACCACGGAACTCGTGCTCACCGGCCGCGGGCTGCTGCCGTTGGCCGACCTCGCGGACTTAGTCACCGAAATACGTCCCATCAAACACTACTTCGACGAAGGCCTCCTAGCCCGCCAAGGCATCGAATACTAATTGATTCGTTTTCCGCCAACACCTACAGCTCATAAGGAAGTTGCGGTGGAATAGTACTTGTTTGACGGTCCGCAAGGGCTTTTCAGGAACTATTTCACCGCAACTTATCAGGGGTATCTGACGGATGAGCTAGGCGGTGGCGCGACCTAGCCAGTTGCCGCTGTGATGGTAGATGGTGAACATGGTTGCGGTGATGAGCCAGGTTACGGGGTAAACCAGCAGTAGATGCTCGAGCGACGGATCGAAGGGCATGATCGCAAACACCCAGATCACCCTCAAGACAACGGTGCCAAAGATGGTGAGCATCATAGGCTGCAAACTCACGCCGGCGCCGCGGATGGAACCCGAGGCGTTCTCGATAATCGAGAAAATCGCATAGAACGGCGCAATGAAATGGAGGATAGTCGTGGTGTACGCCGAAATCGAAGCATCGTCGACAAACAAACGCGACAGCGGGCCCGAGAACACCAGCAGCACGGCAGACAGGCCACCAATGAGCATAAACGACAGCACGAGCGACGTATGGTAGCCCTTGCGCATGCGCTCGTAGTTGCGCGCGCCAAAGTTCTGCGCCGAGAACGTAGTGATCGATACGCCGAGCGCCTCGGTCACCATCCAGATAATGCCATCCAGGCGCCCAGATAGACCCCAAGCAGTCGTGACATCGGCGCCAAACGAATTAACCGATACCTGGATCAGCACGTTCGAGATCGAATAGGCAGCCGATTGAAAACCGAGTGGCAGACCACACGAGATCATACTCTTGCAAATACCGCGATCGATACCGAGCTTAGACAGCGAAAGACGCCATGCACCCGGAGCGCGCATCATGCGCAACACGATCATCGTTGCATTGGAGCAAATGGTCAGCGCCACCGCGATGCCGCAGCCCAGCGCCTCCATATGCAACACAGCGACAAAAATGATATCCAGCACCACGTTAACCAGGCAGCCAGAGGCAATGATCACGGCGGGGCCGCGCGTGTCGCCCACGGCACGCAGCAGTGCGGTTCCCATATTAAGCAGCAGTGCCGCAACCATCGCGGCAAAATAACAGCGAGCATAGGCCACGCCCTCGGCCAATAGTTCATGCGGCGTGTTCATAAGCACCAGCATGGGCTCAACGAACACTATGCCAAGAATCGAGAAAGCGATACCGCCCACCAGCGCGAGCGTCATGGCTGTATGGACCGAACGACTCAGTCGCTCATCATCGTGCTGGCCAAAATACTGACCGGTAATGACCGCGCAGCCGGCGCCGACGCCAACGCAAAAGCCAATGCAGAGCTCGGTGAGCACCATCGTGGCTTGAATGCCACCCAGCGCGAGCTTGCCGCCAAACTGGCCAACGATATACGTACCGATAAGCGTGTAGGCCTGCTGAAAAAACGAACTAAAAAAGATGGGAACGCACAGCGACAGCAGCTGTTGCCAAATGACACCCTGCGTTACATCGATAGCCGTAGATTTCTTAGCCACACGCCCTCCCCGCCAACGTATGTTAAACAACAAAACGGCAATTTAAGACCAAAGCAAATACCAGCTTAGCACCGACCGGCGTCGACCGAAACACCCCGAATCAGAGCCCAGTGCAAAATATCTGCCTAGTGATACAAACCCGGCTGGTAGTGATACTCATTGCTCACGTGCGGGCACAGCTGCCAAAAGGCGACGGCGCTCGCCGCGGCCACGTTGAGCGAATCGACCCCGTGCGCCATCGGAATGCGCACCGCGTGGTCACAGCCGGCAATGGTCTTGGCGCCCAAGCCGGCACCCTCGGTGCCCATAAAAATCGCCAAGCGATCAATCTTCCGCAGTACAGGATCATCAAGCGAAACAGAGTCGTCCGTCAACGCCATAGCGGCACACGAAAAACCGGCATCGTGCAACGCGCTCAGACCATCATGCGGCCACACACGAGCCTCGCTGCCAATGCGCGTCCACGGCACCTGAAACACGGTGCCCATGCTCACGCGGGCCGAGCGACGATACAGTGGATCGCAGCACGTCGGGCTGACCAAAATACCGTCAACGTTCAATGCGGCAGCCGAGCGGAAAATCGCGCCAACATTGGTGTGATCGACAATACCCTCAAGCACGCACACGCGCACCGGACGACCCCCCGCCGCCTCGACAACGCCGCCCAAGAACTCATCAACCGGAATCTGACGCGGGCGACGGAACGCCGCCAGCGCGCCGCGCGTCACGTTAAAGCCCGTCAACTGCTCCATGAGCTCCATGGAGGCCACGAACACGGGAACCGGACCCGCTCCCTCGCGCACGACAAGCTGGTCAAACAGCGGCATCATCTGGTCGAGCCAGCGCTCGCCCAGAAGAAAGCTCACCGGCTCATATCCGGCGCGAACCGCACGCTCGATGACCTTGGCACTCTCAGCGATAAAAATGCCCTTCTGCGGCTCCAGCACGCAGCGAAGCTCACGCTCGGTCAGTCGCACGTAGGCATCGAGCCGCTCGTCCTCGAGCGAATCAATTCGCAGAACCTCAACGGCATCAGTCATAGCAGCCTGCCCGCACCCTTCTTTACAGCACATCTATACCAAACGAGGCGACGCTAAGCGCCGCCCCATACATTCAATCAACCCGATAATACCGTTCACGCCAGGCGATTTACGCCTCAACGCGACGATACGTCACGAACTCATAATCGACACCCTCGTCGCCCTCGCCCGAGGCAATCGTGGCAACACCGCCACGCCACGCAATCTCCCACGCGGGATCGGCGTCCAAATCGGGAAAGTACGTGTCCACGGCATGAGTGCAATGGTTGTGCGTGACCTCGGCCTCGGCGCAATACGGCAAAAACCGCCGATACACCTCGCCGCCACCGATCACCCAGGCAACGGGCTCATCGGCAACCGCGGCGAGCGCCTCGTCGATGCTATGCACCACGTCGACGCCCTCGACAGCAAAATCCTCGTCGCGGGTAAGCACGATATTGCGACGGTTCTTAAGTGGACGCCCACCGGGAAAACTCAGCAGCGTCTTGCGTCCCATGATGACCGGGCAGCCCTTGGTGCAGGCCACAAAATGGCGCATGTCGGCGCGATTGGACACCACCATGTCGCCCTCGCACCCAATGCCCCAATCGTCACACACGGCAACGATAGCAGATAGCTTACACGTCATGAGCACCACCTACACCGCAATGGGAATGTTCTTGACCTGCGGACCGTGCTCGTAGCCCTCCACAATCAGGTCGTCGGTCGTAAACGCATAGAAATCGTGCACGTCGGGGTTAAGCGTTACCTTAGGCGCCGCAAACTGCGGACGCTCGATAAGTTCGCGGACAATATCGACATGACGGTCGTAGATATGGGCGTCGGCGATCACATGCAGCAGCTCGCCGGGAATCATATCGATCGACTGCGCAACCATCATCAGCAAGATGGCGTACTGGCACACATTCCAGTTGTTCGCGGCCAAAATGTCCTGGCTGCGCTGGTTGAGAATCATGTTGAGCGTCGGCTTGTCGTCCTGCGGGCGCTGCGTGACGTTATAGGTCACGCTGTACGCGCACGGATACAGGTGCATCTCGGACAGGTCGCTAAACACATACGTGTTGGTCATGATGCGGCGACTGTACGGTGTGTGCTTAAGATCGTACAGCACTCGGTCCATCTGGTCGAAATCGCCCTCGGCATAATGGCTCTTCTGGCC
>NZ_JBCOIG010000023.1:0-674 GCF_040926405.1 Collinsella aerofaciens | reverse complement strand
GCGCAGGGTGAGCGCAGGGAACTCCTCGCGCAGGTCGTAGCGCGCCGTAACGCCAAAGTTTTTAATGGTATAGGCAGGGGTGCCGTCCTCCCACACCGGACGGACCTTTTGGCCCTCGGTGGTGGTGCCATGGTCCAGAATGTCGCGGCACATGGATACAAACTGTTGATCAGCCTTGCTCATTGACCCTCCTGTCAGTCGCCTATAAGCGATTTTTATTGTAGCCCAGGCGCGCACAGCCCCACAGCCCAAACATAAGCCCTCATTTTCTGACATATGACAGAAATTCCTTGCGCAAATCCCCACGTTCGCTATTCTATTGTTGACATATGTCAGATTTGGAGAGTGTATGGCAGGAAGACGCGAAAAATTGCGCCGTGTTGGGATCATCCCCGAATATCGTTGCTTTACCCCCGACGGCCTTGCCAGCGGAGACGCTATCGATATGACAGTCGACGAGCTCGAGGTCTTGCGCCTATGCGACCTGGAAGGCCTCAATCAGGAGGAAGTCGCCCAGTGCATGGGCATTGCCCGCGCCACGGTGGCGGCAATCTGCAGCCGCGCGCATCGCAAGGTGGCAAACGCGCTGGTCAATGGAGGTAGTGTCGAGAAAGTTGGTGTAAGGGCCCTTGCGGCCCCTGTGTCCGATATCCGGAATCAGTTGATATCCTAGG
>NZ_JBCOIG010000022.1:5230-30919 GCF_040926405.1 Collinsella aerofaciens | reverse complement strand
GCCTAGGATATCAACTGATTCCGGATATCGGACACAGGGGCCGCAAGGGCCCTTACACCAACTTTCTCGACACTACCATGGGATGGTCGAGTATGGGCGGTTTGGCACCTTGCGCCTGCTGTCATTGGTGTAGCAAGCACTTGATTTAGACTACTTAAAGTCTATAATCAAAGAAAAACTCTGATATATCTTTTCAAAATAATGAAAGGAATGTTGAGTACCATGCTTTGTCAGTTCACCTTTAAGAACTATCGGTCCTATCGCGACGAGGCTGAGCTTTCCATGCAGGCGACGCCGATGAAGGAGTTTGAGCGTTCCCTCATCGAGTGCTCCGACGGGCAGAGTTTCCTTCCGGTGGCTGCGGTGTACGGGCCCAACGCTGGTGGTAAGTCTAACCTGCTCGAGGCTCTTGATTACGTTCGTTCGGCGGTGGCCAGACCAATTAGATTGCTGTCTGCCAGCGCTGATGCGCCAGCGGGTGATCGCCCTTTGATAGCCCGTTGTTCGGCGTTTGAATTTGATGACGTGTCTGCTGCCGAGCCCACCGAGTTCGAGCTCTATTACCGCGCGGGCGAGCATGAGTACCGCTATGTTCTGTCTGTACACGCCGATGAGATCGTGTCCGAAGGGCTGTGGCGGCGTAAATTGGGAGCGTCGCGTACGGCGATGCTGTTCGAGCGCGAGGATACAAAGGTTGAACTCGGCCCCACACTGCGTAAGCTTGTGACGGCTGCGAGGTTCAACCCGAGCCTGCCGTACCTATCGTTCCTTTGCATCAACTTCGATGCGCCGGTGGTCCAGGAGGCGGCCAGCTGGTTTCTCGACGCTGTGTTTCTCAACTACAACAGTTCCTACCTTGAGCGGATGCTCGAGCAAATGCTCGACGAGGGCGACTCGCGCGAGGTCACGCGTTTTTTGCGCGCCGTTGATGTGCGTATTGATGGCTTCAGAGTGGAGAGGGCGCCGGAGTGGCGCGGCCAGCGCGTCTTCGTGAGGCACAAGGTGAGGGGCAAGGCGTACGAGCTGCGTTTATCCGAGGAATCTGCCGGTACCCAGAAGCTCATGGGGTTGGCTGCGTATCTGATGACAGCGCTTGAGCGTGGTGGCACCGTTGTGGTAGACGAGCTCGACGCCAAACTGCACCCGAAGCTTCTTCGCTATGTGATTCTGCTGTTTAAGGATCCTGAGGTCAACAAGAGTGGCGCGCAGCTCATCTTCTCGTCCCAGGATGTGTCAACCATGCGAAACGATGTGTTCCGCCGTGACGAGATATGGTTCGCTGCACGCGGCGAGGGGGAGGCGAGCCAACTGTGGTCTCTCGCCGATATCCACGAGGCAAACGGTAATCTGGTAAGCAAGAACGCGGCTTTCGACAAGCAATACCTGTCCGGTCGCTACGGCGCCGATCCGTACCTCACCCGCATCGAGGAGTGGGATTAGCATGGTGGTGAAGAAGTCGAAGGGCTGGCGTAGCGGCAAGCGAGAGGGCCGCTCGCGCATGGTTCAGATGACGCGTCATCTTGTAGTGAGCGAGGGCAAGGAGACCGAGCCTCGCTACTTTGAGGGCGTGCGTGCGGCGTTGGGCGCGGCGAACGAGCGCAAGGTTGCCATTGTCGTTAAGGGGACCGGCAGACACACGCTTGACCTGCTTGACTTCGCCGTCGAACACTGTCGCTATGCGCCCGAGACGTTCGATCACGTGTGGCTCGTGTATGACAAGGATGACTTTCCTGCGTCCGACTTTGATGCGATGAAGCGCAAATGTGACGAGCTCTCCGATGGTTCGAGGACCTTCCATGCGTTGTGGTCGAACCCCTGCTTCGAGCTGTGGCCGCTTTTGCACTTTCGCTACACGACCGCGCATATGTCCGCGTCCGACTGCCAGCATGCCCTCGCGCAGGAGATGTCGAAGAACTTGGGCATCGAGTACCGCAAGAACCTGGACGGGATGTTTGGGGCAGTGGATGATAGGCGAGGCGAAGCATTGGAGCGTGCTGGGCGCCTCGTCGCGTACCATAGGGAACTGGGTAACATTAAGCCATCTGCGCAAAACCCTGCAACTAAGGTGGGCGAAATTTTCGATGTAATCGGGCCGTATCTGGTTGGATAGCCGAGTTCGATCGGGCTCGATAGGTCTGGAGATTCATGAAAGATGTTGTTTTGGGCTGCCTGCCGTTTTTAACTGGATTGACCTTTTGGGACCCTATAGGAGACTAGGGCGAATCTAGCGGTATTGACGCAACCAACCTACGGGCCTGCGTCCTACAGAAAGGCGGTTGTTTTCCGGATGGCCGCCTTTCTTCATTACGCCTATGAAGAGAGGCTTTATTGAAGAGTATTCGGCGTAACAGTCATATCTAGGTGATTCGCCCAGTTAAACGCTCTTACATAGTATCTCGAGCCAATCAGCGCGAACGGAGATCTAATGGCCGCCGCTAATACAAAGCCGTGGCTTACGGCGTCCGAGCAGATTGACCGTCTCAAATCGAGAGGTGTCCATTTCTTGCTGATGAGCGAAGACGATGCCAGAGCTTACCTGGAAAAGAACAGCATCTATTTTCGTCTGCGTGCTTATCGACTTGGGTTTCCTAAAGTTGAGAAGGGAAATCGCAAGGGAGAGTATGCAAATCTAGACTGTTACGCGGAAACGGAAACGAGCGATACCCGTGCCTATGAGCAAGCACTAGATATTGAGTATATTGTTCATCGCGAGATGCAGCGCTCGGGCTTGAGTAAAAGCGAGCTGACAAAACGTATGGGCGTGAGTCTTCAGTCGCTTTCGAAATTGTTGAATTCTCAGCCCAACATGACGCTGAAAACGGTCACAAAGTTTGAGCTTGCGTTGGGTATCAAAATCATTCCTCAGGTCATTTCCGGTTATTCGAATGAGGCACCGTTTTTTCTCTCCAATGCGATTTCCATGGCGTATGGTCACGCTAAGAGATATCTGATGGTCGTTACTGGACTTTCGCCCATGGGGGCTTTGACGCTGCCGGCAATTCTTCCTTCGGAATTGGCAGTGGACAGCGATACGTCTTTCCAAAGTGAGTTAGTTGTTTTCGAGTTGGATTTTGCATGCCACTGTGTGCAAATGTAACGGGGTGCCGAATCGGCAGTTTAACTGATTCGGCACTTATATTTCGAAGTTTTTAGTTGAAGCCCTGCGATGCCCGTGCTACGACAGCTAAATTGACCGTGACGTCCTGTCTTGCGACACGCATGTCGCTCCGCATGGGTATCATGGTGAAAGCGATTTCAATGACAGGGGTGCTCGTGGTAAAGATGAAAGATGTGGCCGAGCTGGCGGGCGTTTCGAGCGCCGCCGTCTCGCGCTACCTCAACGGTGGATATATCTCGGCGGACAAGGCCGAGCGCATTAAGCATGCAATCGAGCTGACCGGATACGTGCGGTCCAGTCAGGCTCGCGCGCTGCGCACCGGTTCCACCAAGCTCATTGGCGTCATCGTACCTAAGATCAACTCCGAATCCGTGAGCCGCAT
Organism: Collinsella aerofaciens; assembly: GCF_040926405.1. GTDB lineage: Bacteria > Actinomycetota > Coriobacteriia > Coriobacteriales > Coriobacteriaceae > Collinsella. The sequence goes on along the minus strand of NZ_JBCOIG010000022.1, from coordinate 27,419 downwards.
TACCGCCGGTATTGGCCAGGTGCTCGGTCGTCGTGGCTACCAGATGCTCCTTGCCAACACCGACAACGCGGCCGATCGTGAGCTCGAATACCTCGATTTATTCCAAAACCACCCGGTCGATGGCATTGTGCTGGTGGCAACCATGATCACCGACGAGCACCGTCGCGCGATTGAGTCGTGCCGCGTGCCCATTGTGTTGATCGGCCAACATGTCGAGGGCGCGGCATGTGTCTATCACGACGATTACGAGGCTGCCTTTGAGCTGGGCCATGCGCTTGCGGGTCGCTTGGATGGCAAGATTGCCTACATCGGAGTTACGGATGAGGACCGCGCGGCCGGTTTCGACCGTCGTCGAGGTTTTGAGGCCGGCTTGCGCGCCGCGGGCAACCCGCTCGATGCCGCCTTGATTCGCCTGGGCTCGTTTACGCTCGACTCAGGCTATGGTGCGGCGCGTGAGCTGCTTTCCGTCGCTCCCGATGTTTCGTTTATCGCCTGCGCGACCGATACCATGGCGGCGGGCGCGCTGCGTGCCATCGATGAGGTTCGCGGCATGGGCGAGGGTATACACCGCGTGAGTGGTTTTGGCGACAACGCGTTTTTGCGCGCGCTGACGGGCGGCATTCCCACCGTGCATTATGGCTACCTGACCAGTGGCGTCGAGGCGACCAATATGTTGCTCAATACGCTCGATGGCGAGGAAGGGGAGAGCGGTCTCAAGACGCTCAAACTTGGGCATCAGCTCATGAATGTCTAGGCCTTGGACGCGTCTGCCTGCCTTTGAGTCCCCAGTTTTTGTCTCAAAACTACCATTCGCCGGCTATTTCGTACCGTTCACCCTACTATGAAAACGATTACACACATATGAAACTGAAATCGATTACAGTGTAAGTGTCAAAGATGGCCGGGTGCACGTGCGCCCGTTGGAGGAAGGGGAAGTCATGGACTACCGCAAATCAGCCCAAGAGGTGCTCGACAATATCGGTGGCGCCGACAACGTCGTCTCTGCCGCGCATTGCGCCACGCGTTTGCGCCTGGTGATTGCCGATAACGCGAAGGTTAACAAGGAGGCCCTCGAGAATATCGACGGCGCCAAGGGCGTCTTTGAGGCTCAGGGCCAGCTCCAGATTATTTTTGGCACCGGCACCGTCAACAAGGTCTACGAAGAGTTCATTGCGCTCAGCGGAGTCGAGGCTGCCACCAAGGCCGAGGCCAAGGAGGCCGCGGCACAGCAGCAGAACATCTTTATGCGTGCCATTAAGGTGCTCGGCGACGTCTTTGTCCCCATCATCCCCGCCATCGTGGCTTCGGGTCTGCTGCTGGGCATTATGAGCGCCCTCAACTTTATGGCCTCCAACGGCTTTATCGCGCTCGACACCAATAACTTTATCTACAAGATTGCCGACCTGGTCTCGGGTACGTCCTTTGGCATCCTGCAGATCCTGATTGGCTACTCCGCGGCCAAGGCTTTCGGCGCTAATCCGTACCTGGGCGCCGTCGTCGGCGGCGCGTTCATCAACTCCTCGCTGCAGAGCGCCTACACGGTCGCCTCCGAGGGCGTGCAGACCATGGTCACCGTCATCCCCGGCGTGTACAGCTTTGAGTGGGTTGGCTATCAGGGCCACGTCATCCCCATCGTCATCGCTTGCGCGATCCTTGCCTTCCTCGAGAAGCGTCTGCACAAGATCGTTCCCGAGATGTTCGACCTCTTTGTAACCCCGCTTGTCTCCGTGTTCGTGACCGTGCTCGTGACGCTTATCGCCGTCGGTCCCGTCTTTGTGTGGGCCGAGAATGCCGTCCTCGGTCTGATCCAGGCTCTGCTCACCCTGCCCTTTGGCATCGGTTCCTTTATCGTCGGCCTGTTCTATGCCCCCACGGTCGTCACCGGTATTCACCAGATGTACACCGCCATCGACCTGGGCCAGCTTGCCCAGTACGGCGTGACCTATTGGCTGCCCATTGCCAGTGCCGCCAACATCGCCCAGGGCGGCGCCGCGCTTGCAGTTGCCTTTAAGACCCACGATGCCAAGATCAAGGGCCTAGCGCTTCCTTCGGCTCTGTCCGCCTTCATGGGTATTACCGAGCCTGCCATCTTTGGTGTGAACCTGCGCTTCTTTAAGCCCTTCATCGCTGGCTGCATCGGCGGCGGCTGCGGCGCCCTGGTCTGCGCGCTCACCTCGCTCGCCGCTTCCGGTACGGGCGTTACGGGTATCTTCGGTATCCTGCTGTGCCTGGCCCAGCCCGTGCAGTACGCGATCATGTTTGCGGTCGCCGCGCTGGTTTCCTTTGGCGTCTCGTTTGTCCTGTACAAGGACGAGCCCAAGGCTTCCGAGCAGGCCTAAGAGCTTTTGATTGAAGGGTGCCCGCGGGTTGTATGCTCGCGGGCGTTTCCCGTATCCGGTGTCGATCTCTGGCGCCTTGTAACTTTCGATCCGTTAGGACTTTGATATGTCTAATGCACTTGGTCGCGACCTTGCAAAGCTGGTCGCCGCTGTTGACGCCGCCGCCTCTGAGTGCGGTCATGGCGCGTATGGCCAACGCTTCCATATTATGCCGCCGGCGGGTTGGCTCAACGACCCCAACGGTCTTTGCCAGGCGGGTGGCGTGTTCCATGCCTATTTTCAGTATGCGCCGTTTGATGTCGAGGGCGGCGTTAAGGCCTGGGGCCATGCGACGAGTCGCGATCTTATGACGTGGGACTACGTTGGCGCCCCGCTGCTGCCCGACGAGCCGTTCGATTGCCACGGCGTGTATTCGGGCTCCGCGCTTGCCGAGGACGGTCGCATTCGCGTACTTTATACGGGCAACGTTAAGCTTTCCGATTCGGACGGGACGTACGACTACGTCAATACCGGCCGCCGCGCCGATACTGTTTATGTCGAGAGCGTTGATGGCCTTGCCGGTCGGGAGTTCAGCCAAAAGCGCGTGGTGCTGGCTTCCGAGGAATATCCCGAGGATTTGACCTGCCACGTGCGTGACCCCAAGGTGTGGCGCGATGATGATGGGCGTTACCACATGGTGCTGGGCGCGCGTCGTCGCGTGGACGGGCCGCATGTCGATAGTCGATTTTGCGTCATGCACGGCGAGGGTGCCGGGCGCGATGTGGGCGAGATCCTGGTGTATGGCTCGGCCGATATGCTGAGTTGGGAGCTCGAGAGCCGCGTGTCTACGCCCGAGCGTTTTGGCTTTATGTGGGAGTGCCCGGGATACCTTGAGCTCGAGGCGGATGGCGGTGTACCGGCAAGGTTTCTGTCTTTCTCTCCCCAGGGGCTCGAGGGCGGTCGTTGGAACCGCGGCAACGTATACGCTGCTGGCTACATGCCCGTAACGGGCGACATCACCGGTGGTGACGGTGCCTATGAACTGGGCGAATTCCGCCTGTGGGACGCTGGTTTTGACTTCTATGCTCCGCAGGAGTTCACGGCCGAGGACGGTCGCCATATTCTAATCGGCTGGATGGGCATTCCCGATGAGCCGACCTATGGCAACGCACCGACCGTGGTGTGCGGCTGGCAGCACTGCATGACGGTGCCGCGCGAGCTTACGGCCGGTGACGGCGGCGTGGTACTGCAGCAGCCGGCGCGCGAGATTGAGCACCATTATGCCTCGGTGCGTGTAGGGGAGGGCTCGTTGGAGGTTGCCGGCGATACCTGCTTTGACGTTGTTGTCGACGGTGTTGACGGTGCGTTCACCGCGACCGTTGATGGCGAGCTGAAGCTGGCGTTTGTGCCCGCCGAGGGCGAACTGCCCGCGCGCTTTGAGATGCGATTTACCGATGAGGGCCGCGCTTCTGCCGGTTGCGGTCGTACTGTGCGCTGGGAGTCCGTCGACGAGGTTCGTAACGTGCGCATTGTTGGCGATGCCTCGTCGGTCGAGGTGTTTGTGAACGATGGTGCGCTCGTGTTTTCGACGCGCATCTATCCCGAGGCCTATGGCGTGACCGTTGACGCTCCGGGTGCGAGCGTGACCTATCACGCGCTCAATATCTAGGAGATTCGTCGCATATCGGCGCTATACTGCAGCCGTTGCCCACGATGCGGGAACATCCGCTTCGTGGGTTTTTGTTAATGAAAGGAGGTTGCCGTATGGGCGTACAGCGGCTAGAAGAGGCCTGGGCTTTGAGGACCGGCGCGCGTGAGGCGCGGTTGCTTGCGGCTTCGCATGTTCCGGCGGCGCTGTCTCTGTTGGGGATTGTGCGTCCCGGTGACCGCCTGGTGGCCTTTGCGGATGACTTTACCGAAGCATTTGCGCACGGCTTTGATGGCCGCGATGTTGCGCTGGCGGGCTCGCCGTCCGCCGATGCGTTTACCGCCGCGTCCGAGGTCTTTGATGCTTCGTTTGATGCCGAGGGGCCGCACCTGTGGTGGTTCGTCAACTCCATCGGCGGGTTTGGACTGCGCGTGCCCGATCTGCGTACGCTGGGTCGAGCGGCTCGCGAGGCCCATGCGCTGCTGGTTGTGGACAACACCGTGGCTGACGTCTTTGGCTGCGATCCGTTGCGCTTGGGTGCCGTGCTGTCGCTCGAAGCGCTCGACCGTGTGTGCGCCGGTAACGCTTCACGCAAGTTGGTTGCCGTATCGGTCGCGCGCTCGCAGTTCAAGCGCCATCGTGTGGATGCCGCGGCTGAGTGCGTGCACGTCCTGTTTGAGGGCTGTGGCTTGGGCAAGCTTGGTTTGCCTACTGACGAGGCTGGTGTGCTGGAGCGCGGGCTGGACTCGCTCGATACCCGCATGCAGGCACACTTCGACCGCGCCCGTGCGCTGGCCGAGTATCTGGCCGCCAACGAGATGGTGCGCAACGTGCGCTATCCCGGGCTGAGTTCGCATCCCGACCATGCGGTTGCAACGGGAATCCTCGAGCACGGCTTTGGCCCGGCAGTTGAATTTGACCTTATCGAGCGTAGCGCGGGCAAGCTTTTTGATGCTTTGCCTGAGGAGTTCCGCGCATCGCCCGCCGGCGGTGCAACGACGCGCCTTTCGGCCCCACGCGGCAAGCAGGGGAACACCATCCGCCTCTTCGCCGGCACCGACGACCCCTTGATCGTGGCCGCCACCCTAGACAACGCCCTCCGCAACTAGCTAAATCATCCTCGACTTCATAAGTTGCGGTGAAATAGGGATTGATTTACGGCTTTAACCGCATAAACAGTCCCTATTTCACCGCAACTTATGAGAAGGGGTTGCGTGGCTATAAGGCCCCGTCCCAAATGGGCTACTCTTTGATGCTGGCGATGAGATCGTTGGCTTTGGTGGCGATGACGTTGTTGATGTCGGTCTGCAGCTCCTCGTAGACCGCTATGGCTCGCTCTCCAGCGGGGGTGAGCGTGGATCCGCGGGCGCCGTCGCGTTTGATGAGCTTGCAGCCTAGCTGGCCTTCGGCCTCGTTTACAATACGCCACGCTTTGGAATAGGCCATGCCCATGCTCTTGGCGGCGCGGTTGAGCGAGTGCTCGCGGGCGATGCCCTGCAGCAGCAAGACGCAGCCGTGGCCGAACACGCCCGGCAGATCCTTATCGCACGCTTGAATGACCAACTTTGCCGTCGTCTTGTACTCCATGTGCTCCACGTCTCCCCGCTAAAGTGTTTGCTGGGCAAACGCAAAGCCTGCGTCAAACCCTCGTGTGCTCTTCTTAAATCATGCATTGTAGCAGTCAAAGTGCGTTAAGATACTTCCCCAGTATTGGGCGCCCAAGGTTGGGCTGGGTCCCACGAGGCCTGCAGCCGACCGGTCGCATGGAAAAAGGAGAAACATGGCTACGTTCTTTCCCGGTGAGTCCCACACGTTTTCGGAGTATCTGCTGGTCCCTGGTTACTCGTCCTCGCAGTGCATCCCCAACAACGTCTCTCTTAAGACGCCGCTAACCCGCTTTAAGCGCGGTGAGAAGCCGGCAATCACCCTGAACATCCCCATGGTTTCCGCCATCATGCAGTCCGTCTCGGGCGTCGACATGGGTGTCGCGCTCGCTACCGAGGGTGGCCTGTCCTTCATTTACGGTTCCCAGAGCGCCGAGTCCGAGGCCGCTATGGTCAAGGCCGTCAAGGATCACAAGGCCGGCTTTGTTCAGTCCGATTCCACGCTGACCCCCGACATGACCATGGAGCAGGTCATCGAGCTCAAGGAGAAGACCGGTCATTCCACCATGCCGGTTACCGACGACGGCACTCCCAAGGGTAAGCTCCTGGGCATCGTCACCAGCCGTGACTATCGCCCCAGTCGTGATGACCACCAGACGAAGGTCTCCGAGTTCATGACCCCGCGTGAGCAGCTCATCGTGGGCGACAAGAACATCAGCCTCAAGGTTGCCAACGACGTCATCTGGGACAACAAGCTCAACGCCCTGCCCATCGTCGACGATAACGATCACCTCATGGGCATCGTCTTCCGCAAGGACTACGACAGCCACAAGACCAACCCCAACGAGCTGCTCGACGGCGACAAGCGCTACATGGTCGGCGCCGGTATCAACACCCGCGACTATGCCGAGCGCGTGCCGCTGCTCATCGAGGCCGGTGCCGATGTCTTGTGCATCGATTCTTCCGAGGGCTTCAGCGAGTGGCAGAAGCGCACCATCGAGTGGATCCGCGCCAACTACGGCGAGGACGTCAAGGTCGGTGCCGGTAACGTCGTCGACGCCGAGGGCTTCCGCTTTTTGGCCGACTGCGGTGCCGACTTCATCAAGGTCGGTATCGGCGGTGGGTCCATCTGCATTACCCGCGAGACCAAGGGTATCGGCCGTGGCCAGGCCACCGCGCTGATCGACGTCTGCCGAGCCCGTGACGAGTACTACGAGGAGACCGGTGTCTACGTGCCCGTGTGCTCCGACGGCGGCATTGTCTACGACTACCACATGACGCTCGCCCTTGCCATGGGTGCCGACTTTATGATGCTGGGCCGTTACTTCGCCCGCTTTGACGAGAGCCCGACTGAGCGCGTCAACGTCAACGGCCAGTACATGAAGGAGTACTGGGGCGAGGGTTCTGCGCGTGCTCGCAACTGGCAGCGCTACGACCTGGGTGGTGCCGCGAAGCTCAGCTTCGTCGAGGGCGTCGACTCCTACGTTCCCTATGCCGGCTCCCTCAAGGACGGCGTGGGCGGCACGCTCTACAAGGTCAAGTCCACGATGTGCAACTGCGGCGCCCTCTCAATCCCCGAGCTCCAGGAAAAGGCGCGCCTAACGCTGGTCAGCTCCACCTCCATCGTCGAAGGCGGCGCCCACGACGTAGTCGTCAAGGATTCCCAGCAGAGCGTTTCCTATCGATAAGCGGCTTTCCCAGGCACCGCACCTTGCCGTTCAAACCGTCGCTCGCGTACCAAAGTACGCGTCGCTCCTCTTTCACGGCAATCTGCGGCACTTGGAAAACCCGACCATGCTTGGGCTGGTAACAATTAGCGGTTGATTCACAACCACGTTATTAAGATAAAGCGAGATGCCTGCAAGTTGCAGGCATCTCGCTTGTTGTATTTGCTATCATCATGCGAGTTAACGATGTGGCGGGGCGTTCTTACCTTTGCTCGCTGCAAGTTCCGCACGAGCCGAAGAGCACTTAATGTGCTCTTCGTGCGAGCAGGACTGTCCGCAGCAGCGAGTAAAGGTAAGAACGCCCCGCCCCAACCCAGCTAACAAAGGAGCTGATATGTGCGATTGCACAGATCATAAGGACGAGATCCCTGCCTACGACGCGCAGGCCATTGAGTCCAAGTGGATGAAGTCTTGGGAGGACTCCAACCTTTTTGCCGTCGACACCGACGCCAGCAAGCCCAAGAAGTACGTGCTCGAGATGTTCCCGTATCCGTCGGGCGACCTGCACATGGGCCACGCGCGCAACTATACCATCGGCGATGCCATGGCCCGTCAGGCCCGCATGCGCGGCTACGACGTGTTGCACCCCATCGGCTTTGACGCCTTTGGCCTGCCTGCCGAGAACGCCGCTATTAAGCACAATACGCAGGCTGCCGCCTGGACGTATAAGAATATGGACCAGGCGCTCGCCACGATGAAGCGTATGGGCTTCTCCTACGATCTGGATCGCATGGTCAAGACCTGCAGTCCCGACTACTACCGTTGGGGTCAGTGGATCTTTGAGAAGATGTGGGAAAAGGGCCTGGTCTACCGCAAGAAGAACCCGGTCAACTGGTGCCCTAACTGCAAGACCGTTCTGGCTAACGAGCAGGTGACCGAGGGCAAGTGCTGGCGTTGCGGCACCGAGCCCGAGAAGCGCGACCTTGAGCAGTGGTACTACAAGATTACCGAGTACTCTCAGGAGCTGCTCGACGATCTGGAGAAGCTCCCCGGCTGGCCCGAGCGCGTCAAGCAGATGCAGGCCAACTGGATCGGTCGCTCCGAGGGCGCCGAGGTCGACTTTACCCTGTGCGACCAGGATGGCGAGCCCATTGAGGGCGATGAGGGCAAGATCACCGTCTTCACTACGCGTGCCGATACCCTTTTTGGCGTCTCCTTCTTTGTCCTGGCTCCCGAGTACGCCGGCCTGCACGAGCTCGTCGAGGGCACGGAGTACGAGGAGGCCGTCACCAAGATCGTTGAGGACTCCAAGCATATCTCTGCCGTCGAGCGTGCCCAGGGCACCCTCGAGAAGCACGGTGCCTTCACAGGCCGCTATGTGGTAAACCCCGTCAACGGCGAGAAGGTCCCCGTGTGGGTTGCCGATTATGTCGTTGCCGACTACGGCACCGGCGCCGTCATGGCCGTTCCCTGTGGCGACCAGCGCGACTTTGAGTTTGCCCGTAAGTACGACCTGCCGATCGTGCCGATCATCCTGGACGATGACGATCGCGCTGCCGTCGAGGCCAGCGGCGAGACCATCGATACCTTCCATGCCGAGACCGTCGACTGGGATTGCGCTCACGCTGCCGAGGGCACGCTCGTCCAGTCAGGCAAGTACACCGGCATGCGCGGCGGTAAGCACTCCGAGGGCGAGGCTGCAATCGTGGCCGACCTCGAGGCCATGGGCTGTGGTCGTCGCAAGGTCGAGTTCCGTCTGCGCGACTGGCTCATTTCCCGTCAGCGCTATTGGGGCAACCCCATCCCGGCCATCCACTGCGAGCACTGCGGCATCGTGCCCGTGCCCGAGGATCAGCTGCCGGTGACGCTGCCCGAGAACCTGGACCTGGGTGCAGGCGAGACCCTCGCCGAGTGCAAGGAGTTCTACGAGACCACCTGCCCGGTCTGCGGTCGTCCGGCCAAGCGCGAGACCGATACCATGGACACCTTCACCTGCTCCAGCTGGTATTACCTGCGCTATACCGACCCGCACAACACCGAGCTGCCCTTCTCCAAGGAAGCCGCCGACCGTTGGATGCCCGTCGATAACTACATCGGTGGCATCGAGCATGCCATTCTGCACCTGCTCTACAGTCGCTTCTTTACCAAGGCCCTGCGCGACCTGGGCCTGCTGAGCGTGGACGAGCCCTTCACCAACCTGCTGTGCCAGGGCATGGTCAAGGACGAGAACGGCGACACCATGTCCAAGTCCAAGGGCAATGTCGTGCCCCCGAGCTCGGTCATCGAGCCCTACGGTGCCGACACCATGCGTTTGGCGATCCTGTTTATCGCCCCGCCCGAGAAGGACTTCAACTGGGATCCCAAGGCCGTCGAGGGCGCCAACCGCTTCATCAAGCGCGCCTGGCGTATCGTGTGGCAGCTCGTTCAGTCCGGTGACGCCAACGTGACCTTCGACAAGTCCGCGCTCGACGAGACCGCGATGAAGCTCTACCGCGAGCGTCACCGCACCATCGCCAAGTGCACCGAGGACTTCGATCGCGGCCAGTTCAACACCGCGATTTCGGCCGTCATGGAGCTCGTCAACGCGGCGAGCGCCTATCTCAACGCCATCGAGGGCGCTGACCGCGACAAGGCCCTGTGCTACGGCGTGGCCAAGGATATCGTGAGCGTCCTTGCCCCCATCTGCCCGTTCTGGGCCGACGAGCTGTGGCATGAGGCCCTCGGCTGTGAGGGCAACGCCTACACCGCCGCCTGGCCCGAGTTCGACCTGGCCGAGTCCGTTGAGGACACGGTGCAGATCGTCGTCCAGGTGCTCGGTAAGGTCCGTGGCCGCATCGACGTTGCCCGCGATGCCTCCAATGAGGATATGCAGGCTGCCGCCGAGGAAGCCGTTGCCAAGTGGCTTGAGGGCAAGACGGTCGTCAAGGCCATCTGCGTGCCTGGCAAGCTGGTTAACCTGGTGGTCAAGTAAGCGCTGCGCGCATAGTTGACATAAAAAGCGAGGGACGATTCCGCAGGGAGTCGCCCCTCGTCTTGGTTATGGATACTTGCGACAACACCCAATTATCCATTTCTTGTGGAGAACCTGTGCTCAGGCTGACCTGCGGGTTTGTGTTGTGGTTGCACGTTTGTGCAGGTATTGGTATAGTTTGCTTGCAAATGAAGTTGTAATTGAAAGAAGTGGGGTTTCGGCCCCGCTTCTTTTTTGTATGGATGGAGGTGCCGCAATGGTCAAGACCAAGACCGAGCAGGCGATCATCGACGCGCTCGAGGCCGTCGCTCCCCAGCACGATATCGACATCGTCGACGTTGAGCTCGTGGGTGCCACCAAGGCCCCCTGCGTGCGCGTGCGTATCGAGGGTGCCGAGGGTCAGAGCCTGTCGCTCAACGACGTCACGGCCAACACCAAGTGGGTCGGCGATGTGATTGAGGAGCTCGACCCCATCTCTTCGAGCTATACGCTTGAGGTGTCGAGCCCGGGTATGGCGCGCCCGCTGCGCCGCCCGTGCGACTTTGCCCGCTTTGTGGGCGAGAACTGCGAGCTCACCTCCACCGCCACCGAGGGCCGTCGCAAGTACGCCGGCAAGATTGCCTCCGCCACCGAGACGAACGTGACCCTCGAGCTCGAGGACGGCGAGTCCGTCACCCTCGATTTCTCTGATGTTAAAAAGTGCAAGTTGAAGCCCACCTACGACTTCAAGGCCGCGAAGGAAGGAAAGTAAGATGGCAGCATCCGACATGATGTCCGCCCTGATGGAGCTTTGCCAGGAGAAGCACATCGACCAGCTCTACCTGATCGACCGCCTGGAGCAGTCGCTCGCCAAGAGCTATGCCGAGATCCTGCATCTTGAGTGGGGCGCCAAGGTGACCATCGACCGCACCACCGGCAAGATCTACGTCTACCGCCTGGAGCCGATCGACGATTCTATGGACGAGGAGGGCAACTTCACCGAGTTCGAGGAGATCGACGTCACTCCCAAGAACACGAGCCGCATCGCTGCCCAGCACGCCAAGGCCGAGATCAACGCCATCGTGCGCAACTCCGCCCGCGAGCAGATTTACGAGGAGTTCTCCGGCCGCATCGGTGACCTCATCAGCGGTACCGTGCTGCAGTCCACGCCCGACTTCACAATCGTCAAGATCCGCGAGGGCGTCGAGGCCGAGCTTCCGCACTTCGACCAGCGCCGTTACGAGAACGAGCGCAACGAGCGTCCGATGGGCGAGCGCTACCTGCACAACCAGCACATCAAGGCCGTGATCATCGACGTTCGCGACCCCAACTCCAACCTGCAGCCGGTTCGTGGCGAGCACAGCCGTCCGCCGATTGTCATCTCCCGTACCCACCCCGAGCTCATGCGTCGTCTGTTTGAGCAGGAGGTGCCCGAGATCTATGAGGGCACCGTCCAGATCAAGTCGATCGCTCGCGAGCCGGGCCAGCGCTCCAAGGTCGCCGTCCATTCGCTCGACGATCGTCTGGATCCCGTGGGCGCCTGCGTCGGCCCCAAGGGCAGCCGTGTCCGCGCCGTCGTTGGTGAGCTCCGTGGTGAGCGTGTCGACGTCATCCTGTGGGATGCCGATCCGGCCGTCTACGTTGCCAACGCCCTGTCGCCCGCCAAAGTCACCCGCGTCCTCATCGACGAGGAGAAGGCCTACGCCGGCGTCATCGTGCCGGACGACCAGCTGTCCCTCGCCATTGGCAAGGAGGGCCAGAACGCCCGCCTCGCCGCTCGCCTGACTGGTTGGCACATCGACATTAAGTCCGAGACCCTTGCCGCCGACATCCTTAAGAACGTCCCCGTTCACGAGGAGCCCGCCGCCGACCTGATCGGTGACGAGGAGGACGACGACGTCCGTCGCTGCGAGTACGTGTCCGAGGACGGCATTCAGTGCCGCAACCAGGCCCGTCCCGGCTCCCGTTTCTGCGGTGTCCACGACACCGACGCCTTCGATGATGCGGAGGACCTGATCTAGCGCGCGGTCGCGCCGGACGGGTTCCGGCGCATCTCCCACGCTCGTTCAGTCTCTAGGCACCAAGGTGCCAGAAAGGGTAGGTGAAGTCATATGGCAAAAGTCCGTGTGTCCACCCTGGCCAAAGAGTTCGGCATGACCTCCAAGGAACTGATGGGTCATCTCGCCGATATGAAGATTCCCGCTAAGTCCGCTTCCTCCGCCCTGGAGGACGCTTACGTCGCCATGGTCCGCAAGCAGCTCGCCCCGGTGATCGAGGCCCGCGCCCAGGAAGTCGAGGCCGCCAAGCAGGCCGAGGAGCAGGCCGCTGCCGCCGAGGAGGCCGCGCGTGCCGCCGAGGCCGAGCGCGAGCGCATCGCTGCCGAGAAGGCACGCGAGGAGGAGCGCCGCCAGTTCGCCGCGGCCCAGGCTGCCGAGGAGGCCGCCCGCGCCGAGGCCGAGGCCAAGAAGAAGGCCGAGCAGGAGCGCCTTGCCCGCGAGAAGGAGGAGGCTGCCCGCGAGGCCCAGCGCCGCGCCGTTCCCGCTTCCGACTCCGGTTCGCGTTTCCGTTCGCTGCTCGACCAGATCGCCGCACAGGAGACCGTGCTCAAGGAGAAGAAGGACGCCGAGGACAAGGCCAAGGCCGAGCGCGCCGCCGAGCGCGGTAACCGTCGTGGCGGCAACAACGACCGCCGCGGTGGCCGTCGTAACGATCGCAACGCCTCCGACAACAACTCCGAGCGCAACGCCTCCGAGAGCCGTCCGCACAGTCATCGCACCAACGCCAGCAACAACGTCGCTGCCGGCATGGACTTCCCCAACCCCGATAAGCAGGGCAAGGGCAAGAAGCGCAAGGGCGGTCACAACAACGAAGAGGACCACTACAGCCGCATGGCTCGCGAGGCCGAGGAGTACAGCCGCGAGAAGGTGCTCGAGGAGGCTCGTGCTGCCGTCGAGGAGGCCTCTCGCGAGTCCACCGGTCGCCGCAAGAAGCGCAAGGAGAAGCGCGAGCGCGAGGCTGCCAAGGCTCAGGAGGAGCGCAAGATAGAGGAGGCGCTGGCCCAGGGCGTGAACCCCGAGGACCTCGACGCCATCAAGGTCTCCCAGGGCGTTACCGTCCAGGAGCTTGCCGAGGCGCTCGACGTTCCGGCCAACGACATCATCAAGCGCCTGTTCCTGCTGGGTACGCCGCTCACCATGACGCAGTCCATGTCCGACGACCTCGTTGAGCTCGTTGCCGACGACCTGGGCCGTCAGATCAAGATTATCACCCCCGAGGAGGAGAACACCTTCTCGTTCTACGACGATCCCGCCGACCTTAAGCCGCGTGCCCCGGTCGTCACCGTCATGGGCCACGTCGACCACGGCAAGACGTCGCTGCTTGACGCCATCCGTCACACCGGCGTTGCTGCCGGCGAGGCGGGCGGCATTACGCAGGCCATCGGCGCTTCGCAGGTCATGATCAACGACCGCAAGATCACCTTTATCGATACCCCGGGTCACGCCACCTTTACGGCTATGCGTGCCCGTGGCGCCAAGGTGACCGACATCGTCATCCTGATCGTCGCCGCTGACGACGGCGTCATGCCCCAGACGGTCGAGTCGATCAACCACGCCAAGGCCGCCGGCGTACCCATCGTCGTTGCCGTCAACAAGATTGATAAGCCGGGCGCCAACCCCGACCGTGTGCGTCAGGAGCTCACCGAGTACGGAGTCATCCCCGAGGAGTGGGGCGGACAGAACATGTTCGTCAACATCTCGGCCAAGCAGAAGATCGGTATCGACGAACTTCTGGAGACCGTGCTGCTCCAGGCCGACGTGCTCGAGCTCAAGGCCAACCCGGACACCTTTGCCTCCGGCAACGTCCTCGAGGCCAAGCTCGACAAGGGCCGTGGCTCGGTCGCTACCGTGCTCGTGACCCGCGGTACCTTGCACGTGGGCGATACGCTGGTCGCCGGCCTTACCTATGGCCGCGTCCGTGCCATGCTCGACCCCAAGGGCCGCGCCGTCACCGAGGCCGGTCCCTCCGACGCTGTCGAGATTTTGGGCCTGCAGTCCGTGCCCAACGCCGGCGACGAGTTCCGCGTGTTCGAGGACGAGCGCGAGGCACGCGCCCTGGCCGACGAGCGTTCGCTGAAGGCCCGTATCGAGGAGCAGAGCCGCGTCAAGCACGTCACGCTCGAGAACCTCTTCGAGACCATCGCCGACGCCGAGGTCAAGGAGCTCAACCTGATCATCAAGGCCGACGTCCAGGGTTCCATCGAAGCTCTTCAGGACTCGCTCGACAAGATGGATCAGTCCGAGGTTCGTATCAACACGATCCACTCCGCCGTTGGCGCCATCAACGAGACCGACGTCGTCCTGGCCGACGCCTCCAACGCCATCATCATCGGCTTTGGCGTCCGTCCCGACGGTAAGGCTCGCTCCGCCGCCGAGCGCGAGGGCGTCGAGATCCGTTGCTACGACGTCATCTACAAGTGCCTCGAGGAGCTCGACGCCGCCCGTATCGGCATGCTCAAGCCCACCGAGGTCGAGGTCGCCACGGGTACCGCGACCGTCCTGGACACCTTCAAGGTGCCCAAAGTCGGTATCGCCGCCGGTGTCCGCGTCGAGGAGGGCGAGATCGCCGCGACCGATTCCGTGCGTCTGGTGCGCGACGGCATCGTGGTCTTCAACGGCAAGATCGCCTCGATGCGCCACTACAAGGACGAGGCCAAGAGCCTCAAGAGCGGTTCCGAGGGCGGTATTGGCCTGGAGAACTTCCAGGACATCAAGCCCGGTGACCAGATCGAGGGTTACCGTATCGACCAGGTTGCCCGTACCGAGTAGGGGGTAGCGCTATGAAGCAAACGCAGGCAACCCGCCGACTGGGCGAGCAGCTTCGCGAGAAGCTCGGTTATATCCTGCTCTTTGAGGTTTCCGATCCGCGTCTCGACCTGGTTACTTTGACCGCGGTCGAAGTCGCGGTGGACCGTTCGTTCGCGCGCGTGTACGTGTCGTGCGATGCGAGCCGCTACGACGAGGTCATGGAGGCGCTCGCTAGCGCTAAGGGCCGTATTCGCAGCCTGTTGGCTCGCTCGCTCGATTGGCGTGTTACGCCCGAGCTCGATTTTCGCATCGATCGCTCGACCGATGAGGCCGAGCGCATCACGCGTGCGCTGGAAAACGTTCCCGCCACGCTTGCGATCGAAAAGGACGAGGACGGCTATCCGATAGCGGATGCCGCCCAGGAGGCAGCTTTAGATGACTAATTCCGCCGACCTCGCCTCGTGCGAGTCTGCAGATATTCAGCGACGCATCCTCGAGCTCATCGAGGGTGCGTCCTCCATTGCGATTTCGGGACATACTTCTCCCGATGGCGACGCCTTGGGCTCCGTATTGGGTCTGGGCCTTTCGCTCATGAAGTTTTTCCCCAACAAGGACATTGCGCTGCTGCTGGCAGACGATGACCCGGTTCCGCGTATCTACCGCTTTATGGAAGGCTCCGATCGCCTGGTGCCGGCATCTGCGTACGCCGGCAATCCTGACCTGTTCATCTCGGTGGACGTACCGGTCGTCGAGCGCCTCAATAATTCTGCCGAGGTGCTTCGTCGCTCCAAGCATGTGGTGTGCTTCGATCATCATCCGGCGCGCGAGGAGTTTGCCGAGCTCAGTCTGAGGCGCGTCGATGCCGCGGCCTGCGCCATGATCATCGACCGTTTCTTGGACAATTGCGGCATTGTCGCACGTGATGGCGTCGCGACCTGCTTGCTGTGCGGCTTGGTGACCGATACCGGCCGTTTTCAGTACCAAAACGCCGATGCCGCCGCGTTCCATGCGGCCTCGCGCCTGGTGGCGCACGGTGCCGATCCGGCGCGCGTTGCGCTCGAGGTCTATCAGAGCATGCGCGTTGAGTTTTTGCACCTCAAGTCCATTGTCATGGGTCGCATTAAGACGGTCGCGCATGGGCGCGTGGCGTATAGCTATGCCTACCAGAGCGACCTTGAGGCCTGCGGTGTCACCTCGGACGAGTGCGACGGCCTGGTCGATGTGGTGCGTTCGGTGATGGGCGTCGAGGTTTGCATGTTCTTAAAGGGCATTGAGGGCGATACCAAGGTGCGTGGCAACCTGCGCTCCAAGGGCGACCTCGATGTGTCCGAGATTGCTGCCAACTTTGGCGGTGGCGGGCATCATGCTGCCGCCGGTTTCTCCAACAACGGAACGATTCGCGAGACGCTCGCCGTGGCACTTCCCATGCTGGCCGAGCTGGTGGGGGAGGATCCCGCTTCGGTGACCGTCGAGCTCTAACTAATTGGATGGTACATGGCTCGTCGAACGCCTTCTCAATTGAATATGCTACTCGCCGTCGATAAGCCGGTGGGCTGCACGTCCCATGACGTGGTCTCGCAATGCCGACGCGCCCTCCATGAGCGGCGCGTCGGCCATGCCGGTACGCTCGACCCCATGGCATCGGGTGTCATGGTTGTGGGCGTGGGTCAGGCCACCCGTCTGCTGGGTATGCTAACCCTCGATACCAAAAGCTATGTCGCCGACATTTCGTTTGGTGCCGAGACCAATACCGATGATGCGGAGGGCGAGGCGGTCCGCACAGTGGCTGTTGCCAACGAGCTCCGCGATCCTGCCTATGCCCGTGAGCACTTGGCCGCCATGCTGGGTCCGCAGATGCAGGTGCCGCCGGCGTTTTCGGCTATCTCGGTCAATGGCGTTCGCGCCTACAAGTCTGCTCGCGAGGGCAATGCGGTGGACCTACCTCCGCGCCCCGTCGAGGTTTATGCCGCCGACCTGATCGCCGTGGGCGGCGAGGGTGATACGTGTGCGTGGACCGTGGCGTTCTCGGTGAGCAAGGGCACCTACATTCGTGCGCTCGCTCGCGACCTGGGCCGCGCCTGCGAGAGCGCCGCGCACATTTCCGCGCTGCGCCGCACGGCCTCCGGTGTCGTTTCCATTGGCGCCTGTCATGCGGTCGAGGAGCTTTCTCCCGAGTCCGCCGCTGGCTTTGCCCTGGATCCCATTGCGGCCCTGGGCGCCACGCGTGTTGACTTGCCGGGCAATCTTGCCGACGACCTGCTCTGCGGCCGACGCATTCCCGTTGAGCGTGCGCTTGCCGATTTCGATTCCTCGAAGGCGCCGTTTGCGCTGGTGCTCGATGGGGGACTCAAGGCGCTCGCCCGCATTGAGAGTGGCCGCTTTGTCATGGAGCACGTGTTTCCGCAGGCCATCGGCGGTGTTCGATGATGTTTTCCGCTCGCGAGCTCGCGCGTATCTTTTTCGCCGGCGAGTCGGACGAGGCTCGCATCGTTACTGCCGATACGTTTGATGAGTGCGAGCGCTTGGGTGCCGCATCGATCGCCATTGGCGTGTTCGACGGAGTTCACCGTGGACACCAGGAACTCATTAAAGCGCTTGTCCGTGATGCCCGTGCCCATGGCTGTAAGGCGGTCGTGGTTACCTTCGATCCCGACCCGGACGTCGTGGTGAGCCCTTCGCCCGCTCAAAAATTGATGACGACGGCCGACCGTCTGCATGCCCTGGCTCAAACCGGGGTCGATGCGGTGGTGGCCGTTCCCTTTACGCCTGAGGTTGCGGCGCTTGACCATGTTGATTTTCTCTCCTTGGTGTCGCGTCTGGTCGACATTCGCTCGATTCGCGTTGGCAGCGACTTTAGGCTGGGCCGTGGCGGTGCATCTGGTGTTGACGAGATGCGCGCCTGGGGTGCCGAGCACGGCGTTGGCGTGTATGGTCACGACTTGCTTTGCGAGGGCGGTGAGGCCATTTGCGCCACCCGCATTCGTCATGAGCTGGGACAGGGCCATGTGGAGCTTGCTGCTGAGTTACTCGGCCGTCCGTATATGGTGCGTGGCGGTGTTGTTCGCGGCCGTCACGAGGGCTCTGGCATGGGCTTTCCCACGGCAAACCTGCAGGTTCCCGACGGTATTCAGGTGCCAGCCGATGGCGTGTATGAGGGTCTGGTGCTGGTCGATGACACCGCGTGGCCCGCTGCCGTGAACGTCGGCCTGCCGCCAACGTATGCCGACGATGCGGCATCTGCGCATCTCGAGGCTAACTTAATTGGATATACGGGAGACCTGTACGGCGCTTCTGTTTCGCTGGCGTTTACGCGCTGGCTGCGTCCCTCGCGCGTGTTCGATTCGCTGGATGAGTTGATTGCGACCGTCGAGGGTAATATCGAGGACATTCGTCACAACTTGGGTGAGCAGGGGGTGAGCATTCGTGATTAGCGATGAGGAAAAAGATCAGGTACGCGCTGCGTCCGACCTGGTTGCTATCGTGCAGGAAACGGTCGAGCTCAAGCCCCGCGGCCATGAGTTTTGGGGATGCTGCCCCTTCCATGGCGAGAAGACGCCGTCCTTCCACATTATCCCCGCCACGCAGGTGTGGCATTGCTTTGGTTGCGGCGAGGGCGGCGACGTCTTCACGTATATCATGAAGCGCGAGAACCTGAGCTTTCCCGAGTCAATCCGTTACTTGGCCGATCGCGCGGGTATTGAGCTGCATGACACCGGAGATCGCCGCGAGCGCGGCACCAAGCGTGCCCGCATCTACGATCTGTGCGCCGAGACCGCCCAGTTCTACCACACCATGCTCATGCGCGGTAAGGACGGCCGTCCGCGCGAGTACTTTGCCAGCCGCGGCCTGGGCGGCGACGTCTGCCGCCGCTACTGCCTGGGCTTTGCACCGGGCCGTAACGCGCTGGTGTCGCACCTGTCCCAGGCGGGTTTTACCCCGCAGGAGATGATCGACGCCAACGTTGCCGTGAGTCGCGGGCGCGGGCAGCTTGCCGACCGCTTTTACGACCGCGTGATGTTCCCCATCTTTGACGAGCAGGGTCACAACATTGCCTTTGGCGGTCGCATTATGGGCGACGGCCAGCCTAAGTATCTCAACACCGCCGAGACGAGCGTGTTTCATAAAAAGCGAAACCTCTACGGCTTTAATTGGGCCAAGGAGTTTATCGTCGCGCAGGATACCGCCATCGTGGTAGAGGGCTATACCGATTGCATCGCCTGCTGGGAGGCGGGGATTAAAAACGTTGTCGCCACGCTGGGCACCGCCCTCACGGAGCATCACGTCAAGACGCTCACTCGCTTTGCCAAGCGCATCGTGTATATGTTCGACGGCGATGCAGCGGGCCAGAAGGCCGCCCGTCGCGCGATTCAGTTTATCGAGCAGGATTCCATGGACCTGCGCTGCGTGGTGCTCCCCGACGGCAACGACCCCATGGAGTTCATCACCGCACATGGTGGCGAGGCACTGCAGACGCGCATCGACGCTGCCGAGCCGCTTATGGACTTTGTCTACCGTTCGCTGCAGGAGTCGAGTGACATCACCACGCCGGGCGGTCGCGCTAAGGCGCTGGAAGATGCGCTGACGCTTATCTATCCGCTGCGCGATAGCTATATGATCGACACGTACTTTATCCAGATTGCCGATCTGCTGGGTTTGGATCTGGAGACGGTGCGCGCGAGCTCGGGTCGTGTGTTTCGCGATGTCGCCAAGCGCGAGGATGCGGAACGACGTCGTGAGCAGAACTATGAGCGCCAGCGGGCACAGACTGAGCGGTCCGGTAGCGCGGGCGGTCGGGCGTCGGGTTCTCGCGATGCCGGTCGCGGTGCTTGGGCATCGGGCGCGACGCCGCCGGTGTCCGCACCGGTCGAAGAAGAGCCGTACGACTACGTCCCGCTCGATGCCTACGGCGCCGCGCCCGTGGAGGTCGTCGACGACCTGCCGCCGATCGATGTGCCTGATGGTATGGGCGCTGTGCCTGTGGCTGACGGTTCGGGCGCACCGGCTGCGGCGGCGCCGATGGTTCTTACCGATCTAGAGCGCAAGTCCTTGGCAGGGGAGCGCGAGCTGTTGACGATGCTCACGAGCTACCCCGACCTGTTCCGCACGTATGCCGACCGCATCTGCTCCATCGAGTGGGTTGACCCGCGTCACGAGTCCATTGCATGGGCCGTTCTGGCAACGCCGCCGGGAACCGATCCTGCAGCCTGCATGGATGCGGCGCGCTCAGTGTGTCCCGATGCGGCAACGCTTGTGAGTGCCGGGCGCATCTCCGCGACGAGCAAACACCCCACCGAGACGAACATCGTGTTTATGCTTGATACGCTTGAGCTCTACACCATCAAGCGTCGCATGCGTGCCGCACAGGCCAAGCTGCGCCAGGACCGTTCACTCGATGATGAGGCCCGTCGCGCGCTGACCGTGCAGGCCGCGCAGGATTCGCAACGTCAACGCGAACTGCAAAAGTCGATCGGCGGCGTGGCGGACCCGTTCCGTTTGATCGGCCTGGAGGCCGCGGGCACCGAACAAGCCTAGATGTTGTGGTCAACCAGCGTATTCTCGCCTATATCCAGTCTTCTTTTTGGGTATAGACGTCAATGTGTGTGCTAAAGTATTGAGTCCTGTGGACTATGAAGGGAGAATCTGTGCCAAAAAAGACTGAGAGCACGGGTACTGGGCTGGAATCCTACGTTGCAAAGCTCATGGGCAACGGCTCAAACAGGACTTCGGTAACCGAGGACGAGATTCAGGTCGCCCTGAAGGATATCGATGTTTCTGACGAGCAGCTCACCGCGGTGTATTCCGCGCTGCGCAACAGCGGCATCCAGATTATCTCCGCGAGCGGTAACGACGACGCCCCCATGGACGTCGACGATGACGATAACGATACCGATACCGACGATTTCGATGACGACGACGAGCACGATTCCGGCTCGCTCGACGATCACGAGCTCAAGATGGCCCGCCAGGCCGACGCCGAGATGGGTTCTTCCAAGAGCAAGAAGAAGCGCACCGTGCGCACGTCCCGTTCGCGTTCGCGCGTGCGCGGCATCGATGCCTCCACGGTGATGCTGACCGGCGACCCGGTCCGTATGTACCTCAAGGAGATCGGCAAGGTCGACCTGCTGACCGCCTCCGAAGAGGTCGATCTGGCCATGAAGATCGAGGCCGGTCTCGATGCCACCGAGAAGCTCGAGGCTGCCGATGCTGGTGAGCTCGAACTCACGCGTGCCGAGATGCGTCGTCTTACGCGCATTGAGAACGTGGGCCTCGAAGCCAAGCAGGCGCTCATCAGCGCAAACCTGCGTCTGGTCGTCTCCATCGCCAAGCGCTATGTCGGCCGCGGCATGCTGTTCCTGGACCTGATTCAGGAGGGCAACCTCGGTCTGATCCGCGCCGTCGAGAAGTTCGACTACCAGAAGGGCTTTAAGTTCTCCACGTACGCCACGTGGTGGATCCGTCAGGCCATCACGCGCGCTATCGCCGACCAGGCCCGTACCATCCGTATTCCCGTGCACATGGTCGAGACCATCAACAAGCTCGTCCGCGTGCAGCGTCAGCTTCTCCAGGACCTGGGTCGCGACCCGACCCCCGAGGAGATCGGTGCCGAGATGGACATGAGTGCCGACCGCGTCCGCGAGATCCAGAAGATCTCGCAGGAGCCCGTGTCGCTCGAGACCCCCATCGGCGAGGAAGAGGATTCCCAACTGGGCGACTTTATCGAGGACTCCCAGGCCATCGTTCCGCCCGATGCCGCCAGCTTCTCCATGCTGCAGGAGCAGCTCACCCAGGTGCTCGATTCGCTTGCCGATCGTGAGCGCAAGGTTATCGAGCTGCGCTTTGGCCTTGTCGACGGACATCCCCGTACGCTCGAGGAAGTCGGCCGCGAGTTTGGCGTCACGCGCGAGCGCATCCGCCAGATCGAGTCCAAGACCCTGGCGAAGCTCCGCCACCCGAGCCGCAGCAGCAAGCTGAAGGATTACATCGAGAGCTAGTCAAGCAAGAAGCGCCCTCAAGCACATCCGCTTGAGGGCGCTTTCATGTAGTCGTTGGGGACGTTCTTGAATGACTAGTCGTTTAAGAACGTCCCCAATGACTGGGTCGTCCCCAATGACTAGGTCGGAAAATTTCTTAAAAAAGTTCTTGCCCTAAGCTGATTCGTCCGTATAATAAACTTCGTTGCTTGAGAGCACGCACCTA
>NZ_JBCOIG010000022.1:4741-5133 GCF_040926405.1 Collinsella aerofaciens | reverse complement strand
CTATTCCTCGGTAGCTCAATGGTAGAGCACGCGGCTGTTAACCGCGCTGTTGTAGGTTCGAGTCCTACCCGGGGAGCCAGAATTTTCCAGCCCTTTCTGTTGGGCTTTAAATTCCTCGGTAGCTCAATGGTAGAGCACGCGGCTGTTAACCGCGCTGTTGTAGGTTCGAGTCCTACCCGGGGAGCCAGGTTGTAAAACCCGTCGCAATGCGGCGGGTTTTTTCATGCCGCGACCACTTGACTCGAACGTTGCCATATCAACATTTCGTGTCGAGGATGTAATCCCGCGACCCACCACCTCAACATGGCGCGGTCGTTGTAGAATATTGCAATGATTGCTCCCACGACATGGTGCCGCGAGCACCAGATAAGGAGATTCTTGTGTCTGAGACC
>NZ_JBCOIG010000022.1:0-4587 GCF_040926405.1 Collinsella aerofaciens | reverse complement strand
GTGCTTGTCTCCGCCGACGAGAACGGCCTTACGGTCGATCTTCACGTCGTGCTCGAGAACGGCGTCAACATGAAGTCCGTCTGCCACAATCTTTCGAGCTCCGTTGCCTTCACCCTGCAGGAGATCGCCCAGATCGATCCCGCCAGCCTTAAGATCGGCATCCATATCGACGCGCTCAAGAGCCGTCTGAACTAGCATCCGAAAACGGAGATTCAAATACCCATGATTGCAAAGACCATTCGCACCTGTTTTCCGATCGCTGCGGCTGCCGTTTCCGACAAGGCCGAGGAGATCAACAAGCTCAACGTCTTCCCCGTACCCGATGGCGATACCGGCACCAACATGTCGCTCACGCTCGCCTCGGTGACCAAGGAGCTCTCTGCCCTTCCCGCCGATGCCGATATGGAGGCCATCGCCGGTGCCATCACCCACGGCTCTCTCATGGGCGCTCGCGGTAACTCCGGCGTTATTACCTCGCAGATTCTTCGCGGCGTGGCCGAGGGTCTTGTCTCTGCCGACGAGCCTATTACGTCCGCCAACATTGCCTTCGCCTTCCGTCGCGCCGTCAAGGTTGCCTTCCAGGCTGTCCGCAAGCCCATCGAGGGCACGATCCTCACGGTCCTGCGCGATGTCTCGACCAAGGCCGATGAGTGCGAGAAGAAGAAGTTCTCGGCCGAGGATGCGCTCGATGCTATCGTCGTCGAGGCGTACCAGTCCGTTGCTCGCACGCCCGACCTGCTGCCCGTTCTGAAGGAGAACGGCGTGGTCGACTCCGGCGCCTTTGGCTTTGCCATCTTCCTGGAGAACTTTGTTGCCGCCGCTCTTGGCCGCAGCACCGTTGTCGAGGATTTCTCCGCTACGTTTGACTCCGCCGGCTCTGCCCGCGATGCCGCTCTTGGCCGCGTTGAGATCGAGGCCAATGACGACTGGGAGGGCTCGGAGTTCCGTTACTGCAATGAGTTCCTGTTTAAGGCAGACGCCCCGTTTGACGAGGACGAGTGCCTTAAGTTCCTGGGCTCCATGGGCGACTGCGAGCTGCTGGTGGGCGCTTACCCCGATTACAAGATTCACGTGCACTCCAACACCCCCAACCTGGTGCTCGAGCACATGCTGCAGCTTGGTCAGATCTACGAGGTCTTTATCCACAACATGGAGATGGAGGCCCACGATCGTACCGCCAAGATTCATGAGGACCAGGAGAAGGCTGCCGAGCCCGCCAAGGCGCTGGGCTTTGTCGCCGTTGCCGCCGGTTCGGGCGAGGCCGACATCCTCAAGTCCCTCGGCGTTGATGTGATCGTCTCGGGTGGCCAGACCATGAACCCCTCGACCGCCGATCTGCTGGGCGCCGTCGACCAGGTCAACGCGACCTCGGTCATCATCTTGCCCAACAACGGTAACATCCGCATGGCTGCCGAGGCCGCTGCCTCTGCCTGCACCGATAAGAAGGTCGCCGTCGTTCCCACCAAGACCGTTCCCCAGGCGTTCTCCGCGCTGTTCGCCGTCCTGCCCGATTCCGAGCTCGAGGACGCCGTCGCCGCTATGGTCGACGCCATCAGCGAGGTCCGTGATGGCGAGGTCACCCGCGCCGTGCGCGATTCCAGCGCCTCGGACGGCTCTCCGATTCACTCCGGTGACGTCATGGGCATCATCGCCGGTTCCATCGACGTGGTCGGCTCCGATGTGAAACAGGTCACCCTCGACTGCATCAACCGTATGCAGGAGGAAGAGGAAGGCGACGCGCTGACGATTCTGGCCGGCGAGGAACTGTCCGACGAGGCCTTCCAGGAGATTGTCGACGCCATCGAGGAAGCTCAGCCCGACTTGGAGATTGATGCCCACCGTGGCGAGCAGCCGCTCTATCCCGTGATCTTCTCGATCGAGTAGGCAACTGCCCATGTCCGAGCTGTGCTCCGTGCCGCGCGTCTCGGAGCGCTTTGCCCAGAGCAATGCGCTCGGCGAGGATATCGCGCGACTCAAATATGTTTCGGGTAAACGTGAGGAGGCCCTTCGTCGTCTGGGAATTCGGACGGTGGGGGACCTCCTTCTCCATATCCCACATCGATATCTGGACTTCACCCGCTCTTGGTCCATCGAGATGGCGCCCATCGGTACCGTGTGCACCATCATTGCCACGGTTGATCGCATTGTTCAAAAGCAGCCTCGTCCGCGCATGCAGGTGACCGAGGTATCGCTCGTTGATGACACGGGCGTGCTGCAGGTCGCCTTTTTCCGCCAGCCCTGGATTGCCCAGCAGCTTAAGCGGGGCGATCGCCTGGCCGTGATGGGTAAGGTTGAGTTTGCCTACGGCTTTAAGCAGATGGCCTCGCCCCACTTTGAAAAGCTCGAGGACGGGCGCGCCGCAGGCACCATTCTGCCGGTCCATTACGTGAGCGATGGCGTGAGCCAGGCGTGGATGCGCCGCATCGTAAGCGGCGCGCTCGAGGTCGTCGGCAATCCGTTCGATCCGATTCCCGCGCCGCTGCGCGCAAAGCGGAAGCTCATGAGCAATGCCCGCGCGTTGCGTTCGATCCACTTTCCCTCGAGCATGGCTGAGCGCGACATTGCACGCCGGCGTCTTGCCTACGAGGAGTGCCTCTACCTGCAGCTGGCGCTGCGTCTGCGCAACGACGGCGGCCTGGTCGATGTGGTGCCCTATGCCCACACTGCGGGCGAGCATCTGGGCGCGCTTAAACAGGCCCTTCCGTTTTCGCTGAGCGACGAGCAGGAGGCCGCATTCCAAGACATCCTGCATGACATGTGCGATGGCGGGCGCGTGATGAACCGTCTGCTGCTGGGCGATGTCGGTACCGGTAAGACCGCCGTTGCCGCCTGCGCGCTGGCTGTGGCTGCCGATAGCGGCACGCAGGCCTGCGTTATGGCGCCCACGGGCGTGCTGGCGCGCCAATATGCCGATAAGACCGGCCCTCTGCTCTCGCAGGCCGGCATGTCCTGGGCGCTTCTGACGGGCGCCACGCCGGCCGCAGAGCGCGAGCGCATCCATGCCCAGCTGGAATCGGGCGAGCTTGACGTGCTCTTTGGCACCCATGCGGTGCTTTCGGATAACGTTGCGTTCAAGCATCTGTCGCTTGTTGTCATCGACGAGCAGCACCGCTTTGGCGTTGGCCAGCGCAACGCCCTACGCGCGAAGGGCCCCGGTGCCGATCTGCTCGTTATGACGGCAACGCCCATCCCGCGTACGCTGGCGCTTTCGGTCTACGGCGATCTGGATACGAGCATCATCCGCCATCGGCCCGTCCCTGGCGCTGGCGTGTCGACACGCGTGCTCACCGAGTCGAGCCGCGACCTCGCCTATGGCGCCATTCGCGAGGCGCACGAGAAGGGGCAGCAGGCCTACGTGATTTGCCCGCTCGTGGAGCCGAGTGACTCGGCCGATGAGTTGGAGGACGTGCCCGGTATCGCCCGCGACGAGGAGGGCCGCGTGACGGTCCCCGTGCCGCTGCACGATACGGCGACCGAGCTCGACCGCCTGCGTCTGACGCTGCCGGGTCTCACTATCGAGCGCCTCCACGGCCGCATGCCAGCGGGGGAGAAGGACCAGGTTATCGATGCCTTCAAGCGTGGCGAGATTGACGTGCTCGTCTCGACTACGGTGGTCGAGGTGGGCGTTGACGTGCCCAACGCCACCGTCATGGTCATCGAGAACGGCGAGCGCTTTGGTTTGGCTGCCCTGCACCAGCTGCGCGGCCGCGTGGGCCGTGGCGGCGTGTCGGGCACGTGCCTGGTCATGACGCACTCCAAGGGCAACGGCGGCGCATCGGCGGCACAAGACCGTCTCCAGTCGCTCGAAAAGACCTCGGACGGCTTTACGCTCGCCCAGATGGACCTGCGTCTGCGCCACGAGGGTGAAATCCTGGGGTACCGTCAGCATGGCGGCGTGACCTTGCGCTTTGTTGACCTCGATGCCGACGAGGAATTGATCGAATGGGCCCATTTGGACGCGGTCGAGCTCTTGCGGTATGCTTGCAACCTTGACTCCGTGGCGACGCGTCCTCTGCGCGATGCGGTCGCCATGCGGTATCGACACATCTTTAAGGAGGTCAGCGGAGGATGAGAATCATCGGCGGCGAATGGCGCGGTCGTAAGATCGAGGAGCCCCGTGGTCGCGATGTCACCCGCCCCACGACCGATCGCGTGCGCGAGGCGTGCGCATCTATGGTCATGTCGGCATTCGACTTCGATCTGGACGAGGTCCGCGTGCTGGATGCCTTTGGCGGCTCCGGCGCCTTGGGCATCGAGATGCTCTCGCGTGGTGCCCGCTCGCTCACCACGTTCGAGATCGATCGCAACGCTGCTCGTCTGATTACCAAGAATATCGAGTCGCTCTGCCGCGACCGTGCACGCTGGCGCGTGGTGACGGGCGACGTGCTGGCAAGCGCTTCGCGCGGCCGCGTGCCGGGCGGTCCCTTTGACCTGGTTCTGCTCGACCCGCCCTATGCTTTTGGTGCTGAGCCGGTCGAGGAGCTGCTACAGAACCTAGCTCAGCAAGGCTTGCTTGCGCAGGGTGCCTACGCGCTCTTTGAGCACGCCGCGGCCGATACGGGCGCTCACCCGGCCGGCTTTGAGACC
>NZ_JBCOIG010000021.1:0-31932 GCF_040926405.1 Collinsella aerofaciens | reverse complement strand
GGTATCGGGTTCCCACATTCATCCGCACATGTGCGGATGAATGAGGGAGGTGTTCGGATAAAGTCGATAATCAAGGCACTCGTGGTGAGGTCGTGAGCCTGTAAAAGGTGTGCGTGCGCTTGCCGCTCGTATCTGCTATCATTCCTAGTCTGTGCGCTCATGCGGGCGTGGCGGAATTGGTAGACGCGCCAGATTTAGGTTCTGGTGGGATTCCCGTGAAGGTTCGAGTCCTTTCGCCCGCACCAACGCACCCGCGTCGGCTTATGCCCTCGCGACGCTTGTTGCATAAAGGTACCAGCACCTCAGATAAGCTGGGCAGTATGAGGAGGAACGTGTTGAACATCACCGCTTCTGACGTCAAGGACGCCAAGCTCACCGCTACGGTCACCATCCCGGCCGCCGACGTCGACGCCGCGATCAAGAAGGCCTACAAGGACACCGCCAAGAAGTACCGCTTCCCGGGTTTCCGCGCCGGTAAGGCCCCCCGTCCGGTCATCGACTCTGCTCTTGGCGCCGAGGCTACCCTCGCCCAGGCCACCAATGACCTGATCGCCGCCAACGAGCCCGCCGTCCTCAACGAGCTGGACATCGTCCCCACCAAGAACGGTGACTACAAGGACCTCGACCTCGCCAAGGATCACGAGGACTACACCTACACCGTCGAGTTCTCCCTGCGTCCTGCCGCTGAGCTCTCCTCCTTCGACGCTGTCGAGATCGAGATGCCCCCTGCGGAGGTCACCGAGTCCGAGATCAACAACCAGGTCGAGATGCTCCTCAACTACCGTGCCACTTTCGAGGACGTCGAGGGTCGCGCCGTCGAGGCCGAGGACTACGTCACCGTCGACCTCAAGGCCGTCGAGAACGCCGACAACTTTGCCGCCGAGGGCCGCATGCTCATCGCCGGTAGCGACAGCAACCCCAAGGAGTTCAACGAGGCCCTGATCGGCGCCAACGTTGACGACGTCAAGACCGTCACCTGGACCGACGAGGTCGAGGAGGGCGAGGAGGCCGAGACCCACACCGTCGAGGTCACCGTCAAGGGCATCAAGGTTCGCAACACCCCCGAGCTCACCGACGAGCTCGTCAAGTCCGACTTTGGCTTTGACAGCATCGACGCCATGCGCGACGCCATCAAGATCGAGATCGAGCAGGACAAGGCTTCCCGCCTCCCGGCCGAGAAGGAGAACCGTTGCGTCTCCGCTCTCGCCGAGCGTCTGCAGCTCGACGAGATGGACGCCGACTACGAGCAGTCCGTCTTTGAGGAGCTTGGCCAGAACTTCCTGTCCAACCTCGCTGCCCGCGGCATGACGCTGGACACCTGGCTGCCCGCTTCCGGCCTGACCATGGAGCAGTTCATCGGCGACCTGCACAAGCAGGCCAGCGACGTTGCCCGTGAGTCCCTGGCGCTCGACGCCCTCGCTCGTGAGCTCAAGATTGAGGTCACCGAGGATGATATTAACGCCGAGTTCGAGAAGGCCGGCGTCAAGGACGTCGAGGCTTCAAAGGCCGAGTTCATCGCCGATGGCCGCATGCCTGCCGTCCGCGAGTCCATCCGTCGCTCCAAGGCCGTCGACCACCTGGTCGAGAACGCCAAGGTGACCGAGGTCGACGAGACCGCCAAGGACGCCGAATAATTCTCGCCACCTTGCCCGCGAGCGCATGCGTGCGCCCGTGATGGGGTAAAGTTATACACCGGTTATCCGGTAGCTTCGTACGGTGCCAGCCAATGCATAGCATGCGGGCACCGTACGTTTATCTAGAACCAATTTGGTCCGCAAGAGAGAAATGGAGATGCGTATGATCGCTAAGTTCGATTCCGCCCTCGTGCCATACGTTATCGAGCAGACGCCGCGCGGCGAGCGCAGCTACGATATCTATTCGCGCCTGCTCAACGACCGCATCATCTTCTTGGGCGAGGAGATCAACTCCGTCAGTGCCAACCTGGTCGTTGCCCAGCTGCTGCATCTTGAGAGCCAGGATGCCGAGAAGGATATCTCGCTCTACATCAATTCGCCCGGCGGCGAGGTCTACTCCGGCCTGGCGATTCTGGACACCATGAACTTCATCAAGCCGCAGGTTTCTACCATCTGTGTGGGCATGGCCGCGTCTATGGCCGCCGTGCTGCTTTCGGCCGGCGCCAAGGGCAAGCGCTTCTGCCTGCCGCACTCCAAGGTTATGATTCACCAGCCCAGCGGCGGTGCCCAGGGCCAGCAGACCGAGATCGAGATCGTGGCCGAGGAGATCAAGAAGACCCGCCGCGAGCTCAACCAGATCCTGTCCGACGCCTCTGGCCAGCCCATCGAGAAGGTCCAGGCCGACACCGAGCGCGACAACTACCTGACCGCTGCCGAGGCCCTCGACTACGGCCTGATCGACCGTATCGTCACCTCGCGCGACCTTGCCGCGAAGGACGCCTAGGATGGCCGGTAACATGCAGGACAACTTTGACGAGAACGGCAACCCCATCCGCTGCTCCTTCTGCGGAAAAGAGCAGGGGCAGGTTCGCCGCCTTGTAAAGGGTCCGACCAACATCTTTATCTGCGACGAGTGCGTCGCCGCCTGCTCCGAGATCTTGGAGGAGTCGCTGGCTTCGGACTTTATGGACGCTGCCCGCAACGGCAAGCTGCCGGGCTTTCTCAACGATCACGGGCAGGCTGCATCTCAGCCCGCCGTGGACCCCGAGGCCGAGGGCTTTGAGCTCGAGGACGACGCCCGTCAGGTCATTACGCATGTGCCGACGCCGCACGAGATTTATGACGAGCTTTCGGCCTATGTCATGGGCCAGGAGGACGCCAAGCGCGCCATGTCGGTTGCCGTGTACAACCATTACCGCCGCGTGATCGAGGGCGGTGCTGCGCTTTCGGCCTTTGACGACGGTTTGGACTCGCAGCTCGACGATGATATGGATGAGGTGGAGCTCGCCAAGTCCAACATTCTGCTGCTCGGCCCCACCGGTACCGGTAAGACGCTTCTGGCGCAGACGCTCGCGCGCATCCTCGAGGTGCCGTTTGCCATCGCCGACGCCACCGCGCTCACCGAGGCCGGTTACGTGGGCGAGGACGTGGAGAACATCCTGCTCAAGCTCATCAATGCCGCCGATGGCGATATTGAGCGCGCGCAGGTTGGCATTATCTACGTGGACGAGATCGACAAGATCGCCCGCAAGGCCGAGAACCTCTCCATCACCCGCGATGTTTCGGGCGAGGGCGTTCAGCAGGCGCTGCTTAAGATTCTTGAGGGCACGGTGGCAAGCGTTCCGCCCACCGGCGGCCGCAAGCATCCCCAGCAGGAGCTGCTGCAGATCGACACGACCAACATCCTGTTTATCTGCGGTGGTGCCTTTGTGGGTCTGGACAAGATCATCGCCGATCGCGTGGGCAACAAGGGCGTGGGCTTTAACTCCGAGATCGCCGGTCCTACCTCGGTCGACGAGAACGACCTGCTGCGCCAGGTGCTCCCGCAGGACCTCAACGCCTTTGGCATGATTCCCGAGTTTGTGGGACGTACGCCCGTCGTCACCCAGACGCAGGCGCTCGACGAGGACGACCTGGTGTCGATCCTGACCGAGCCCAAGAACGCCGTGGTGCGTCAGTACCGCAAGATGTTCCAGCTCGAGGACGTTGAGCTTGAGTTTGAGGATGCCGCCCTGCACGAGATCGCCCGCATGGCGCTTGCCCGCAAGACCGGCGCCCGCGGCCTGCGCTCCATCTGCGAGGACGTGCTGCAGCAGACGATGTTCGACCTCCCCAGCGAGGAGGGTGTTTCCAAGGTCATCGTGACCGAAGCCTCCGTAAAGGGCGAAGAGCAGCCCCAACGCATCTACGGGTAAACCAGCCAAAAACGTGCTTGCAAATAGCCTCCGACCACCCGCGGTCGGAGGCTATTTTATATATACGCAATAACCCCAACTACCTGTGTTATTCTGTGTGTTTGTTTAAGCCTCAGCGAAGTCATATCAGACTGAAGTAATCGATACCTAAGGCGTGTCCGCCTGCTTGGTTTTCGTAGATTCCGCACGAGCCGAAGAGCACTTAATGTGCTCTTCGTGCGAGCCAGGACCTGACCGAGCGAAAACCAAGCAGGCGGACACGCCGGCGGGACAGGGAGAGATATATGGAAGAGATGCCCAAGAACTACGATCCGTCGACCAACGAGCCGGCGATCCTGCAGAAGTGGCTCGACGGCGGCTACTACAAGCGCCGTGAGGGCGTGGGCGACTGCACCGTCACCATTCCGCCTCCCAACGTGACCGGCAAGCTCCACATGGGTCACGCCACCGACGACTCCATCCAGGACGCCATCATCCGTATGGCCCGCATGCGCGGCAAGTCCACGCGTTGGGTGCTGGGTACCGACCACGCCGGTATCGCCACGCAGACTAAGGTCGACAAGAAGCTCAAGAGCGAGGGCATTAGCCGCCTGGAGATTGGCCGCGACAAGTTTGTCGACGCCTGCTGGGACTGGACCCACGAGTACGGCGGCATCATCGTCGAGCAGATCAAGCGTATGGGCTGCTCCGTCGACTTTGATAACGAGCGCTTTACCATGGACGAGGACTACGCGCAGGCCGTACGCAAGGTCTTTTGCGACTGGTACCACGACGGTCTGATCTACCGCGGCAAGCGCATCGTCAACTGGTGCCCCAACTGCACCACCGCCATCTCGGACGACGAGGCCGAATATAAGGACGAGAAGGGCCACCTGTGGCACCTGCGCTACCCGCTGACCGAGCCGGTCAACGGCCAGGATTACATCGTCGTTGCCACCACGCGCCCCGAGACCATGCTCGGCGACACGGGCGTCGCCGTCTCCCCGAAGGACCCCGAGAAGGCCGCCTTTGTGGGTAAGACCGTCAAGCTCCCCATCGTCGACCGCGAGATTCCCATCTTTGAGGATTGGCATGTCGACGCTAACTTTGGTTCCGGCTTCGTTAAGGTCACCCCTGCCCACGACCCCAACGACTACGCCATGGGTCAGGCTCACGACCTGCCGCAGATCAACATCTTCGACGAGCACGCGGTGGTCGTCGAAGGCTACGGCGAGTTCACCGGCATGAACCGCGACGAGTGCCGCGAGGCCGTCATCAAGTGGTTCGAGGAGCACGACCTGCTCGATCACGTCGAGGACCTCGATCACTCCGTCATGCACTGCTACCGTTGCGACGCCGCACTGGAGCCGTGGCTGTCCGAGCAGTGGTTCGTCGCCGTCGATAAGCTCAAAGGGCCGGCGCTCGACGCCGTCAACTCTGGCAAGGTCACCTTCCACCCCGCGCGTTGGACGCAGACCTACACCACCTGGATGGAGAACCTTAAGGACTGGTGCATCAGCCGCCAGCTGTGGTGGGGCCACCGCATCCCCGTGTTCTACTGCGAGGACTGCGGCTGGGAGGACGCTCTTACCGAGGACACCGATGTGTGCCCCAAGTGCGGCGGCCATCATGTGCATCAGGACGAGAACGTGCTGGACACCTGGTTCAGCTCGCAGCTGTGGACCTTCGCCACGCAGGGCTGGCCGCAAAAGCCGGAGCTGCTCGAGGGACATCACCCCACGACGGCGCTCGTCACCGCCCGCGACATCATCGCGCTGTGGGTCGCCCGCATGGTCATGAGCTCGCTGTACTTCCTGGACGAGGTGCCGTTTAAGGACGTCGTCATCTACCCGACGATTCTTGCCAAGGACGGAAGCCGTATGTCCAAGTCCAAGGGCAACGGCGTTGACCCCATGGACCTCATTGGCATGTACGGCGCCGACGCCATGCGCTACAACCTGCTCACGCTGTGCACCAACAATCAGGACGTCAAGTTCGACGCGAACATCGACAAGAAGACTAAGAAGCTTATCGACAGTCCGCGTACCGAGCAGGCCAAGTCGTTTGTGACCAAGATCTGGAACGCGAGCCGCTTCCTGCTCATGAACATGGAGGGCTACACGCCCGGCGAGCCCGTCGTGGAGACGCCGGCAGACGCTTGGATGTTCAGCCGCCTGGCCAAGGCCGTGAAGATGGTCACCGAGGGTATCGAGAACTACACCTTTGGCGACATGGCCCGCGGCGTGCAGCAGTTCTTCTGGAACGAGGTCTGCGACTGGTACGTCGAGGTCACCAAGGCCCGCTTGAAGGGCGAGGGCCGTCTGCAGGCGCAGCGCAACCTGATTTTTGTGCTTGACACCTCCATTCGCCTGATGCACCCGCTCATGCCGTTTGTCACCGAGGAGATCTGGGACAACATGCCGGCGAGTGTGCTCGATCTGGACGCCGAGGGCAACGTGAACCGCGCCGAGGCGCTCATGATCGCCAAGTGGCCCGAGCCCGCCGACTACGCTAAGTATGTTGACGAGGACGCCGAGCGCGCGTTTGAGCTGTGCCGCGCCGTCGTTTCCGCCGCCCGCGCCACGCGTTCGCGTTACCGCTTGAGCCCCAAGGCCGAGCTCGACGTGGTCGTGCGCGCCGGTGCCGAGGACATCGAGAAGCTCGAGAGCCTGCGCTCGACGATTGAGCCGCTGGCGAACACTGCTTCTCTGGTCATGGGCACCGACGTTGAGAAGCCGGCTGCGAGCATCGCCGTGGTCGACAGCGGCGTCGAGGTCTTTGTGGTGCTCGAGGGCAAGGTTGACCTTTCGGCCGAGAAGGCGCGCCTGGAGAAGGAGATCGCCGCGGCCCAGAAGGAGCTCGCCGGCTGCGAGAAGACGCTTGCAAACGAGGGCTTTGTGGCCAAGGCCGCGCCCGCGGTGGTCCAGAAGAAGAGGGACCGTGCAGCAGAGCTCAAGGAGATCCTGGCGGCACTGACTGCTCAGGTTGCTGACTTCTCGTAAGGTGGACTGTGGGGCGCGGTTTGGGGCATTGCTCGCTACTGCGAACAGTCCTGCTCGCACGAAGGCCACATTAAGTGGCCTTCGGCTCGTGCGGAACTTGTATCGAGCAAAGCCCCAAACCGCTCCCATAGCGGTTACGGTGGCGTCCGCTGCCTGGTAGGGCCACTTGGTTGTGGCCTTGATTCTGCTGCAAGCGGTGTTTGGCTGATATTTTGAATGGGAGGGGCTCGTTGTTTATTACGGGCCTCTTTTTATGTTGAGGGGACTTTGGGTTATGGCTAAGCGTTCTGGGTCGTATGTCGTTCCTTTCTCGTTTGAGTTGCTTTCGTTTGGTGAGGCTGTTGGGCTGGCTGCCGATACGGGGCGGATTTCTGGGGATGCTGGTCCTCTGCTCGAGACGGTTGTCGATATGCTCGATGAGTTGGGGCGTCCGGACGAGTATTTTGATTGCATTCAGGTTGCCGGTACCAATGGCAAGACTTCGACTACGCGTTTTTCGGCTGCTATTCTTCGCGGCGAGGGGCTCAAGACCGCGCTGTATACGTCGCCTCAGCTGGTGCGCTATCCCGAGCGCATGGAGGTTGACGGGCGCGTTGTGAGCGATGAGGCGTTTGCCCGTGGCGTTTCGGCCGCTGTTGAGGCGGGGCATCGAGTGAATGCCCGTCGTGTGGCGGCGGGGGAGCGCGCCTATACCATCACGCCGTTTGACCTGCTGACGGCTGCTGCACTGGTGGTGTTTGCCGAGGCTTGCGTGGACGTGGCCGTGCTTGAGGTCGGCATGGGCGGACGCTGGGATGCTACGAGTGCGACCGATCCTGTCGCCGTGGCCATTACAGGCATTGGGCTCGATCACACACGTATTTTGGGCGATACGCTCGAGGTCATTGCGGGGGAGAAGGCTGCGGTCATTAAGCCCGGACGCCTGGTTGTGCTGGGCGAGGGCACGCATGAGGCGAGCGTTCAGCGCGTGATGGATGCCCGTTGTCGAGAGTGCGGCATTGTGCCGCTCGTGGTGAGGCATGCCACGACTAAGGTGCCGGTGCATGTGGGCGACACGGTTGAGTTTAGCTGCACCACGCCACGTGCGATCTATACGTCGAGCATGGTCAAGCCGGCCTATCAGCCGCAGAATGCCGCGTGCGCGATTATGCTTTGCGAGGGGTATCTGGGTCGCGAGCTCGACCACGATGCGCTGGATGCATCGCTTATGGGTTGCCCCACACCGGGTCGTTTTGACGTGCTGGGGACCGATCCGCTTAAGCTGATTGACGCCTGTCATAACCCCCAGAGCTGCGAGAACTTTGTGAGCGCGCTGGACGAGATTGATCCGTGCGTGGAGAATCGCCCCACGCTGCTGTGCGCCGCGCTGGCCGACAAGGACGTGGCGGGCATCGTCGACGTGCTGATCCCGGCTTTCCCGTGCGTGGTCGTGACCCAGACCGATTCCGATCGCGCCCTGCCGGCGGAGGAGCTCGCCGCACTTGTGGACGCTGACAAGCTTGTTGGCGTGTACCCCAGCGTGTCCGAGGCCCTCGCGGCCTTCGATGCCGCAGACGAGCCTTTCGTAGCTGCCGGCACCATCACCCTAGCCGGCGAAGTAGCCGGTCTGCTCCGCTAACCCATCCCCTCATCAGTTGCGGTGAAATACGGACTGTTTTACAAGCCAGAGGCCTCAAACAGTCCGTATATCACCGCAACTCAAATTAGCTGCCCTGGGGTGCCCGTTTACGAAGCCATTTATGCCGCTTAACCTGTAGCATATTGCAAACCTCCATCGGCGAAGGATACGCTCAACTTAACTTGCCAATCGGACCAGTGCTGTTTGGTCCGTTGAGCGTGTCGGGAGGAAACATGAACAGAAGGCATGTCAACGCGGCCATTACCGCGGGTTTGGCTCTGACGATGACGGTCGGCTCGGTGCCGCCGCAGGCGTTCGCCGAGATGATGCAGGGTGATACTACCCAAGTCGTTGCCGAGCAAAGCGATGCGACGGGTGCGGCTGCCACGTCTGCGGACACCGGTCAGGCAACCTCGCAAGACCAGAGTGAAGACAAGATCGCCTCTTTTGCCAGCCTGAACGAGCTACATGTTGCCGAGGGATCCGACGTCACGCTGCCCCAAACTGTAACGGCAACCTACGAGAGCGGTACCACCAAGCAGGAAAACGTCATCTGGAAGCTGAACGGCGCCGATGCTCCGGCAACCTTGGCGCAGCTGCCTGCCGGCTCGTATGAGTTTGAGGGTACCGTCGACGGCACCACGCAGACGGTCAAGCAGCGCGTGGTTGTCGAAGCTGTTACGGCGGACCCGGCAGTGGTAGATCCGGCGGCAGTAAACGCCCCTGATGTCACAGAGACGAGCAACGAAAGTGGCATTACGGTCGAGTCGATCGACGCCAACCCGATTCTGGAAAAATATGTCGGTGCCGATTACTACGGCCAGATCCAATCTTCGAGCGTTAAGGTAAAGCTGTCGGATGGCACCGAGACCTCGGCGTATGTTGATTGGGACGAAAAGTCGCAGACGGCATTTGATACGGCGACGGAGGAATCCGAAGTCCCCATCACCGGACAGATTACCGGCGTTAGCGTGAACAACAACTGGATCACGCTCGCGGAGCCGTACAAAGTGAGTGGTGTGCTCAAGGTGTACGTTCCCCGTTCAACCAGTAATGGCTCATGGGTATGGACTGCAGCTGGTATTGCTCCCGCGCTTCCGTCCAGCATTTCGGTCAATTATTCAAATGGTCAATCTTATACATGCCCTGTTGAGTGGAATGAGATCTCGGCTGATCAGTACCAAAAGGAAGGAACCTTTGTTGTCGAGGGACATTTGAAGAGCTATCCCTCTATGCTCGCACAGTGCACGGTCGCAGTCCGCTCTGTTAAGAGCGTCCAGACCGAGTTGACGTGTACGACCCTAACTGGTGAGGTCCCGTCTCTGCCGTATTCTGCTTCGGTTGTCTTTGATAGCGGCGCCACCGAGCAGATCCCGGTGTCTTGGGATTCTTTCGACGCGTCGCTTTACTCTAAGGTGGGCTCGTTTACGGTTAAAGGTAAACTAAACGGTTTTGATTACCGTGAGGTTACCTGCACCGTTACCGTCAAAGATCCTAAGGACGTACTCGATCTTAATTCTCTGAGGTTCGAGCGCGTGGTCGGCGACATTTCTCCTCTTAGCACGTATGTCTATTTCCCGTTTACGCAGTCAAATAACACTACATACACCCAAGGTTATCAGGTTAATTGGGACAACGCCGACGTGTCTCAATTTCAAAAGGCAGGCACCTATACGGTCACGGGCACGCTTGTGACATATAATGAATCTTCAGCCGCTAATGGCCTAAAGGTAACTGCTCAGGTCGAGGTCAAAGAAGTTGCCTCTATCGACGCTCTTGCTCCCGTTAACACGCCCGTCGGCGTACGTCCTACAACGGGCGGCGGTCTTCCCTACAGCGTTGAGGTTGCATTCACCGACGGTACAAAGAAGCAGTGCAACATTGCGTGGGACCCTATTTTGGACACGCAGGTGGCAAGTGAGGGGTCGTTTAAGCTTTCCGGTTCGCTGTCGTATTGGACCAATACCTCATCTTCATCGTCTACTCAGGTGGAACTGGGTGACAGCAACCGAGTCACGGCGACCATCTCCGTCCGCGCCCTGCAGATGCCTTCCTCGACATCGACAAGCACGCTTATCGGTTGCCAGCCCAATATGCCGGGTTCAATCGAGGCCACGATGTGGAATGGCTCGCGTGGCAATTTCCCCGTTCAGTGGTCGACGATTAGTCAGGACGCCCTAAAGAACCTTGGCCAGATTACGGTTAGCGGATACTTTACCGGCTCTAACATTCCGGCTACGGCGACGGTCAACGTCTGCGATCTCGAGGACAGCAACATCGGCAAGATTGCTTATGTTCCCGGCGCCGGACTTCTGGCTCCGCGCTACACATCCACGCTGTATTTGTCGGATGGCAGCTCGTTCTATCCCCAGTATTCGTCGGGGCAGCCTTATAGCTGGGATGAGTTTCCTCAAGAACTGCTGGACGGCAAGCCTGGCGAGTACGAAATTACCGGTACTATCACTGGCTCGTTGGCAAAGATCCATGCGACAGCGGCGTGCGGCGAGGTCAAGGGCGTTAACAACTATAGCGATAACGGTGTGACGCTTGGACAGTCGTACGAGGACTGGCGCGTTATCTATCCCGGCGAGGAAGTCAATCTGGACTACTTCTACGTGTCCGGCGTATTGCAGGATGGAACGACTTTTGACAGTCTCGGCGTCAACTGGGATACCTACGATAGGTGCCCCCAGAAGGACTGCACGATTACCGGAACGGTCGTCGGAACGAATATCCCCGTGAAAGTGCACGTCATCGTGACTAAAAACTGGGAGGCTCAGCCACAAACCATTACAGTGCTCAAGGGCAGCGACGGTACCGCTATGCTTCCCAGCTATGTCGATCTTGTCAGTTCTGATGCGGCAGAACATCCGGACTATTCGCATAAATACGCCGAGGTCAAGTGGAACACGAAAGGTTTTGATTGGACTCAGGGTGGCGTTGTTCGCGGCACTGCAACAATTAGCTTTAATGCAGGGTACGGCATGCAGGCGGTTGACGTTCCGATTACTGCCACCGTTAAGATCGCGAGTAAGGCAACCTCGGTTCAGGGCGGAACCATATGGACCGTCCCCGGCACCAAGCCGATGCTGCCGGAATACCTTGAGGTTCGATACGACAACGATGTGTCTTCTGAGCCCCAGCGCGAAAAGGTCACATGGGACCGTGTCGCCGAAGACGCGTATGCCAAGGACGGTTCGTTTAAGGTGAAGGGCAAGCTCCAAGGTGGTGCCGAGGCGACAATCACTGTTGACGTCTGTTCCGTCACTTCCGTTAGCGTTCCTGAGCGCATTAATACGGCCAGCGGTGTTTTCCCCGAGCTGCCGTGGAATGTCTCGGTTGCCACGAGTGACGGCAAAACTCATAATGCCCAGGTTCAATGGGATTACGTTCGTCCCTCGGTTTATACCGGAGAGTCGGGTCAGGTCACGACAGTGTCTGGCACGCTGTTTGCAAGCGGCCTCGACGGATACGGTGACGGCACTAACACCGGTCTCACTGTTCAGACCAAGATCGTTATCCAAGGCGTTGAGAAGGCAATCGATAACGGCGAGACCGCAGTGACCACCAAGGCGGGCACTGCGCCTGCCATGCCTTCCAAGATGGCGGTCGAGATGAGCGACGGCTCCGTTTCGACGGCGGCTATTGATTGGGATCCGATTGCGCCCGAGAAGTACGAGCGGCCTGGCACGTTCTATGCGACGGGCCATGTGGTCGGCTTTAATGCCGCTGCTGTTATGGCGCTGCTTGACGATGACGGCCAGAAGGTCGGTGTGGATGAGAACGGCAACGTGACTGCCAAGGTGACGGTTGCCGATAAGAAGGCAAAGAAGGTTGCACTGCAGCCCGAGGCGGTCGTGGTCAACACCACGGTCGGATCGATGCTGGAGCTGCCCGATGCCGTGTCCGTATATTACTCGGATGGCTCAGCGCGGGATACTCGGGGCAGTTTAGGCGGCATCGAGATCGAAAAGTGGACCGACACCGACGGCATCGACCTCTCCAATCCGCTCGCCAAGAAGGGTACGTATAAACTCGTCGGCAAGCTCAAGGATGTCGACAACGTCAACGCCATCGTGTACGTCAACGTCTCCGAGGCGCCGCGAACCATCACCAAGCTCGAGGCCAAGTCGTTTAGCGTTGCCAGTGGTACGTCCAAGCAGGAACTGTACGCCCAGATGCCCAAGCAGGTTGTGGCGACCTATTCCGATGGCTCGACCGATCTGCTCGACATTGACGTGTGGGATCTTTCTAACGTCACGGACGAGCTGCTCAACGGAACCGGCACCGTGGAGATCACGGGTACGGTTAAGCTCAACGGCGCCAAGGTGACCTGCAATGTGACCGTGGTGGATCAGAAGGCCCAGACGCCCGACTACGTCGAGCCGATCGATGTTGTTGAGATTGTGGACAATGCCAAGGTCAGCGACCTTATGGATAAACTGCCGTCCAAGGTGACGGTTGTCATGAAGGACGGCAAGACCAAGAAAGAGACGCCCGTTAAGTGGTCTCAGGTCGACAGCCTGGGCCGTGCCGGCACCGAGTTTGAGGTCACGGGTCTAACGGACAACGGTATGACCGTAAAGGTGAAGGTCAAGGTAACCGCGCATATCGTTGGCTTTGATAACGTTGACGAGATTGAGGTCGAGCGCGATACCAAGGCGGCTGATGCTTTGGCCAAGCTACCTGCCACGGTCACGGCGATCTACTCTGACGATACCGATTCCGAAGCCGGCGTAACGTGGAATACCAATGATCTCTCCGACAAGGACTTTGCCAAGGAAGGTGAAGTTACGGTTAAGGGCACGGTTGCCGGCACGGATCAGAAGGCGGAGTGCACCATCAAGGTCGTCAAACCGCTTCGTGAGATTCCTGATCACCTGGCTGGTACGGTTGACCCTGTGACGCTCGACGACGGGGCAAAGCCCGAGGCTGTTGTGGCCGCGCTGCCTACTACCGTGAAGGTTGCGATGAAGGACGGATCCGAGATCGACTCGAAGATCGCCTGGACCGCTCCCAAGGAGAACCTCACCATCAAGAATGATGGCACGAGCGTTGTCGTTACGGGCAAAACCGCGGTTGGTAGCTTTGAGGTCAAGGCTACGGTCAACCTGGTGCCGGTCGTCGAGAGCGTCGCTGACATCAAGCTTTCGGTTGCTCGCAACACTGCCGCCGACGACATTGCTCTGCCCACCCAGGTGACGCTTAACATGTCTGATGGCTCGACGAAGGCCGCTGCCGTCACGTGGGATAAGAGACCGCTCACGACAGATGCCTTGGGCAAGCTGGGTGACATCGCACTTGAAGGCGCGGTCGAGGGCTCTTCGGTCAAGGCCAAGTGCACGATTACGGTCGTGAAGAGCGATGCCGAGATTCCGGCGTCCGTTGAGCCTATTGCCGGAATTTCCGTTCCCGAGGGCGCGTCTGCCGATGCGGTGCGCGAGGCACTCAAGGGCGTGAAGGCGACCGTTCGCATGAAGGACGGCAAAACGACGGCGGAGTCCGAGATCACATGGACCGAGGTTCCTGCCGCGGCCGACACGTACGGCAACAGCGTCGTTGCCAAGGGCGTGACGGTGAACGGCAACCTGCCCGTCGAGGTCATTGTTACCTCCACGACGACGATCAACAAGGTTGCCGAGGTGCCGCAGATCAAAATTGAGCGCGATGCCAAGGCCGACACTGTGACGGGGCAGCTGCCCAAGAAGGTTGCCGTGACGTACTCCGATGGCCACACGGACGAGGCCGCGGTCACGTGGAATACGGATGGCCTGGACAAGCATCTTGCCACCGTTGGCGAGTACACGATTGAGGGCTCCGTCGAGGGCACGACGCTCAAAGCGACCTGCAAGCTGGTCGTCGAGACGCCGGCAAGCGAGATTCCCGTGAGGCCTGCGACGTTCGCTCCCGTTGAGGTGTTCGAGGCAAGCTCTGCCGCCGATGTGCTGAAGGCGCTGCCCAAGAAGGTCTCCGTGATGATGAAAGACGACAGCCAGGAAGACTACGATGTCGATTGGGAGAATGTCCCCGCACTGGATTGGGGTGCCGATGATGTGACCGTGGACGGTAAGGTTCGCGGTACGGATCTGACGGTCAGCTGCATGGTACGCGTTAAGCCGCGCCCGGCAGCCAAGGGGCTCGTTATCGTTGACCAAAACGGTAAGGCAACGACTTCCGAGACCGTGCTCAAGGTCGAGCGCGGCAAGGAAATTGACCTTGCTGCCGCGGCGAGCAATGCGGCCGATGGCGCGCTGCTGCGTGGTAACGTGACGTGGACCTCGTCCGACCCGACGATCGCTACGGTCGAGAACGGTAAGGTCAAGGCCCTCAAGAACGGTACCGTCGTCGTTACCGCGACGATGCCCGTTGACGGTGACGCCGCGGCGATTGCGACGCTTGCCGAGGATGGCGCTGCGGAGACGCCGGCGCCTCAGCAGCTCACGGCTTCGGTGACTGTCGAGGTTGTTGAACCTGTTGTTGTACAGGAACCGACCGGCGGCAAGGATAACGGTGCCAAGCCCGATGCCAAGGATCCTTCGGGCAAGAAGAATGGCAAGAAGGCCGCTAAGGGAAGCCTGGCTGAGACGGGCGACAACACTGCCGTGACTGTCGCGGCGCTTGGCGGAACCGGCCTGCTGGCGCTGATTGCCGCAGCGATCGAAAAGCTGCGCCATCGCGCGGAGTAAGGCTGCGAGCTTAGAGCCTTAGGGCTCTAGGACTCAAGAAGGCCTCCCGGTTCTCGTCGGGGAATCGGGAGGCCTTTCGTTTGACTGCAGGGCAGCTAATTTGGGACGGGGTTTTGCCTTGAGCGGACTGCTCGCCACGAAATGGGGCTATCTACTACGTTTTGGCGACTACCCTTGACCACACGGAAAATCGTGAAATCAAAATCGCAGGTAGACGGCTTGCTGGTTTTTAAAAAAGACCCGCATGGTCGACCCATGCGGGTTAAACGTAGTAGATAGCCCGTTTTCGTGGCGCGACGTTAGCGGAATGTGTCAACGGGGCTGTCCCTTTGACACATTGTCTAGTCTAGGCGGACCGGATCGTGGGGGTAGGCGTTGAGAATCTCGACGCCGTTCTCGGCCACCAAGGCCAGGTCCTCGATGCGGACGCCGGTGCGGCCGGGGAGGTAGATGCCCGGTTCGATGGAGAACGTCATGCCCGGCTCCACGACTTGCTCGTTGACCAGCGATACGTCGCCCGGTTCATGGTCCTGCAGACCGATCGAGTGACCCAGGCGATGCGTAAAGTACTTGCCGTAGCCAGCGTTCTCAATCACGTCGCGCGCAGCACGGTCCAGGTCGCACATGCGCACGCCCGGTGCGATGAGCGCCTCGGCAGCCTCGTTGGCGCGGCGCACGATGTCGTAGATGCGTGCCGTCTCCTCGTCCGGCTCGCCCCAAAAGAACGTGCGCGTCATGTCCGAGCAGTAGTTGCGATTGCGTCCGCCAATGTCGAATAGCACCACGTCGCCGCTCTTGAGCGCGGTGTCGTCGGGTTCGTGATGCGGGTCGCCTGCGTTGGCACCAAAGCTCACGATCGGCGGAAAGCTAAAGCCCTCGCAGCCGTGCTTGCGGTACAGACCGAGCATCTGATCGGCAATTTCGCGCTCCGTCACGCCTTCATGGACGAGCTTGATGGCGTCGGCCATCACGGCGTCGTTGGCGGCAGAGGACGCGCGCATAAGCTCCTGCTCGGCGGCATCCTTGCAGGAGCGTGCGGCGGTGACGGCAAAGTCGCCCAGGAAAAACTCGCTCGCGGCGTGGCGCTCCATGAGCGGCATCAAAAAGCCGGAGCGCATAACGGTATCGATGCCGAGGGGCTTGGCAGGATTGACCTCGCGTGCGATGGCGTCGGTCACGACGTCGGTATCGGTGTGATAGGCGACGCGGGCATTGTCGTACTCGGGCAGCTGATGCAGGGCGTTGACCAAGATCACGGGCTCGCTGTCGCGCGCGAGCAGCACGCCACAAAAACGCTCGAACATATCGGCATAAAAGCCGGTCAGATAGTAGATCGACCACGGGTCGTTTACGAGCAGCTGTGCGCCAGGGTGTTGAGCCTCGAGCGCATCGAGCACGCGCGCCACACGCTGGTCATCGACATGTGCCATGAAACATCCTTTCGCTAGGGTGCCACCATGGTATCCCAAGCCCGGC
Organism: Collinsella aerofaciens; assembly: GCF_040926405.1. Taxonomy (GTDB): domain Bacteria; phylum Actinomycetota; class Coriobacteriia; order Coriobacteriales; family Coriobacteriaceae; genus Collinsella. Next base: position 15,342 of record NZ_JBCOIG010000021.1, on the reverse strand, counting down.
ACATAGGGACGCTCCTTTTATGACGGCACTTCGGGACACTCCTTGGCATGGCCAGCCTGGCAAGTGTGCAGGAAAAAGGAGTCATAAGAGGCCCGTCCTAAATGGGCTGGTTTCAAAAGTATGGCGGATTACGGGGCTGGACCTGTATTACTTGACCATGGGTAAAATCGCGAAATTAAAACCGCAGGTAGATGGCTTATCAAAAATCGAAAACTGCCGGTATGGATGGGGGTCTCCGAATCGGCCCCGTAATCCGGCATAGTTTTGAAATGGCGCTAAAGTAGGCACAAGCTGAATACCGATTCCAAGGATAGTTGCGGTGGAATAGTTCCTGGATGCCGGGGTTTTGGCGGAAATCAGGAACTATTTCACCGCAATTGAGGAGGGGTGGGGTGGATGGCGGGGTAGCTAAAAGAGCCCCGTCCCTAATTAGCCACTTAGGCTCGGTCGATGTCCATGCTGGCTATTAGGTTGATGTTGGTGTCTAGGAGGTTGGGGAGGATGATGTCGCCCATATGGATGGGGGCGTTGACGACTAGACCTCGGATGAGGGCCATGGCTTGGGCGTGGAGTGCCAGCGGGATGGCTTCGGCCGTGCGCACGGGGAGCAGGGCTTCGTCGCCGCCGGAGACGGCCACGGTCGTCGTGAGCACGCGCATGGGGCAGGTGAGCTCCTGATGTGCGAACTTATCGCCGCGCGGGCAGTTGTTGCCGGTTACGGAGCGCACTTCCACCACGGCGCCATTGGCGTCGCGCTCCACCTCTACGGTCAGAAGGCACTCGGATGGGCAGGTCGTGCAGTTGAACTGCAGCGTTTCGCTCACGTTATCGCTCATAGTTTATGCCTCCTCGACGGGATCGACGGATAGGACAATCTCGCTGGCACCCAGGTCGAGCGCTTGTTGGATGACCTTTGCCGGCAGTGGGAAGCTTTCCATAACGCTCGGCTTAAACGCGCGGACCTTGCCGGCGAACAGTTCCTCGCCGTTTGCCAAGATCCTCACGCGGGCGGCATCGACTGGTCGGCGCACGCGGAAGTTCAGCTTGGTGAGCGCCACGGCCGTAATGCGTCCTGGCAGCGCGTAGCCCGCGATGCCGGCGGGGGAGACCGTGAACTCGCAGCCTGTGCCCGCAGCGCACGCCTCGGCGCCGCCCAACGCCCACGCCGCCGCTGCCACACCGGCGCGCTCGGACTCGGTCGTCACATTGTCGGCCAGGTCGTGCACGTGCAGCACGTTTCCGCAGGCAAAGATGCCCGGCACGCCCGTCTGCAGGCTCTGATCAACCACGGCGCCGCGCGTGCGCGGGTCAAGCTCTACGCCCGCGGCAACCGAAAGCTCGTTCTCGGGAATCAATCCCACCGAAAGCAGCAGTGTGTCGCACGGAACAATGCGCTCGGTCCCCGGAATGGGCGCCAGGTGCTCGTCGACCTGGCTTACCTCGACGGCTTCCACGCGGTCGTGCCCAATCACGCGCGTGACCGTGGTGGACAGATGTAGCGGAATGCCAAAATCGTCCAGGCAGTTGTTGACGTTGCGGCGCAGGCCGTTGGCGTACGGCATGAGCTCGTACACGCCCTCGACGGAAATCCCCTCGAGCGTGCAGCGACGTGCCATGATCAGCCCGATGTCGCCGGAACCCAAAATGACGGCGCGCGAGCCGGGTTTGAGGTTCTCGATATTGATGTATCGCTGCGCCAAGCCGGCCGTAAACACGCCGGCGGGACGGCTACCGGGAATCTTGATCTCGCTGCGGGTGCGCTCGCGGCAACCCATGGCAAGGACGACCGCGCGCCCGGTGAGCTGCAGCATGCCGGCAGGGCTCATGAGCATGACGGTGTGGACCGCGGCTTCTTCCGTAGGCTCGCCCGAATCAATCCCAATCACCATGCTGTCCAGGAACAGCGCAATGTCGGTTGCGTGCACCTGGTCGATAAAGCGCTGCGCGTACTCGGGACCGGTGAGCTCCTGTTTAAAGTGCGACAGGCCAAAGCCAGGGTGGATGCACTGGCGGAGGATTCCGCCCAGGTGCTGCTCGCGCTCCACGATGGCCACGCGTGCCCCTGCCTTATGCGCGGCCAGCGCGGCCGCCATGCCGGCGGGTCCGCCGCCGATAACGACCACGTCGAAGGCTTGCGTTTGTACGGCTTCTATGACGCCGCAATCAATCGCGCTCGATTTGAATTCCGCCATCCTAACGCACCCCCTTCAGCGGTCCCTCAACCAACCAAGATCCGGTATCCTCCAACAGCACCTCGCTGGGGTCGCAGCCCAGCTCTCGGGCAAGAATCGCCACCACGCGGCTCTGGCAAAAACCACTCTGGCATCGACCCATGCCGGCGCGGCAGCGGCGCTTGACGCCCTCGACCGAGACCGCGCCCGGCTGGCGTCGGATCGCGGCCACGATCTCGGCCTCGGGTACTGTCTCGCAGCGGCAGACAATCTGACCCCACGCGGGATTGGACTCAATGAGCTCCTCCTTGTGCGCCAACGGTGCGCGGTCAAAGTCGTCCGGCGCGCGGCGAATTGGGTTCCAGTCTGCCCGCTCGTGCAGCTCCACGCCCGCCTCACGCATCACAAGCTCCATACGCTCGGCTCCTTGTCCAGCACCACGATGTTGCCCTGGCGCCAGACCATCTGGAACTCCTCGGCGCCCGCCATATGCGAGATGTCGGCGGCGCCGTTGCCCGCGGCGTTGATCAGGTAGCGGCAGCGCACATTGCCAGCGGGGGTCGCCAGCGTAAAGCGCGCGTCGTCGCCCGAGCCCGCGACTTCAATCGCTTCCACCGCCGCGGATCGCATAAACGTCACGCCGTTGGCAACCGCGTTCTCCAGCGCAGCAATGGCTACTTCAAACGGGTCAACGTAACCGGTCGAAGGGCACCACAGCGCGCACGTGGCCTGGGCACTCGCACGCGGTTCCAGCTCGTGGATGCTGTCGGGGTCGATAATCGACAACTCGGGCACGCCGTTGGCAAGGCCATTGCTGCGCAACTGCTCCAGTTGTGCACGGTCCTCATCGTTAAAGCCCAACACCATCGACCCGGTGCGGCAGAACAGAAAGCCCAGCTCCTGCGCCCACGTACCGTACAGCTCGCAGCCACGGGCGTTGACCTGCGACTTTACCGTGCCCGGCGCCGGATCGTAGCCGGCGTGCACCAGGCCGCCGTTGGCCTTCGACGCGCCCAGTGCAATATCGTTAGCCGCCTCGACCACGCAAATGGAAAGGTCAAATCGCGCGAGCTGCCGCGCGATGGCGCATCCGGTGATGCCCGCGCCCACAATTGCGATATCAAACGTTTCTGTCACAGTGCCTCCCAGACGAGTTGACAGGCCGTCAATACGACTATCCTACGGTCCGCACACCCCCAGTGCGGCGGCAATGCGGCGAACAGCCTCGCAACACCCGCCAACGGCAGGCGAGGGGAGACCCAGCAATGTCGACAACCTCGTCTGCCGGCTACCACGTTGAAGTTTTGTCTCGATCTGTAACAGTAAGCTGAGGATTTGGCTTCCAGTTGTTACAGATTGAGATTGAAGTCGGGGAGAGATTCTTCTGTCTCGATCTGTAACAGTAAGAGGGGAAATTTGGTCCCAGTTGTTACAGATTGAGATGTTTGTGTCCGCGTCAGCCCCGCCTCTAGCCGTGGTCCCATATAAACAAACCCCGTGGTAAACTTGACCGGACTGTTAATATTCCGAAAGGTACACCCCAATGTCCAAGTACATCTCCGAGCTCATGTCGCCGCAGCTTATGGGCGTCGTCTATGCCTTCGTTGGCTTTATTATCGCCCTGTATGTGCTGTCGGTCGTCTATGTGTTCATCGACGCTCGCCGCCGCGGCGCCAGCGCCTACGTGGCATGGGGCATCATCGCCCTCATCCCGTTTGTGGGCCTCATCGCCTACCTGGTCCTGCGTCCGCACTCCTACGCGTCCGACCGCGAGGAGCAGGAGCTGGACATGGCCCTGCGCGAGCGTCAGCTTGCCCAGTACGGCACCTGCCCGCAGTGCGGCGCGCCCATCGAGAAGGACTTCGTCGTTTGCCCGGTGTGCGATACCCAGGTTCGCAACGTCTGCCCCAGCTGCCATCGCCCGCTCGATGCGCACTGGAAGGTCTGCCCCTACTGCCGAACTCGCATCCAGTAACGCATCCATCGCAGGGCTGGCCGCAAGCAACGGGCACCGCGCGTCCCGCGCAAGCCACGCGCGCCCCACACCCCGCGCCCACACGATGAAGCATGCGTAGAAAATCGCCCGCCGTGCCATTAAGGTGCGGCGGGCGCTTGTATACCAAGGCAACCTGCCTATAATGATGCAAGTCAAAAACGCCGAGCGCATCGCACACACTTGCATCAGGCATCCGAGAGGAGAAAACATACCCATGAAGGCACTCTACAATGACGGTTCGGTGGCCGAGCTCCCGCAGGACGAGGTCACGCACGTCATCCGCCACTCTGCCGCGCACATCATGGCGCAGGCCATCAAGCGCCTCTATCCCGAGGCCGACTTTGCCTACGGCCCCGCGACCGACAACGGCTTCTACTACGACGTCGACCTGCCCGAGGGCGTCAAGATCAGCGAGGACGACTTCCCCGCGATCGAGGCCGAGATGAAGAAGATCGTCAAGGAGAACCTCAAGTTCACCGTGTACGAGAAGCCTCGCGCCGAGGCCATCGCCCTTATGGAGGAGCGCGGCGAGAAGTACAAGGTCGAGCACATCGGCGACCTGGACGACGACGCCCGCATCACCTTCTACCAGCAGGGCGACTACATCGACATGTGCGTCGGCCCCCACATCTGCTACACCAAGGCGCTGAAGGCCTTTAAGCTCACCGGCGTCTCGGGCGCATATTGGAAGGGCGACAAGGACAACAAGATGCTCACCCGCATCAACGGCGTCGCCTTTGCCACCAAGGAAGAGCTCGATGAGCACATGCACATGCTGGAGGAGGCCAAGAAGCGCGACCACCGCAAGATCGGCCGCGAGATGGACCTCTTTATGATGCGCGACGAGGCCCCTGGCTTCCCGTTCTTCCTGCCCAACGGCATGATCCTTAAGAACACGCTGCTGGACTACTGGCGCGAGATCCACCACAAGGCCGGCTACGTGGAGATCTCCACGCCGCTCATCATGAACAAGCAGCTGTGGAAGACCTCGGGCCACTGGGATCACTACAAGGACAACATGTACTCCACCGTCATCGACGACGAAGAGTACTGCATTAAGCCCATGAACTGCCCGGGCGGCGTGCTGGTGTACGCCTCCAAGCCGCACTCCTACCGCGAGCTGCCCATTCGCGCCGGCGAGATTGGCCTGGTGCACCGCCACGAGCTGCGCGGCGCCCTGCACGGCCTGTTCCGCGTGCGCTGCTTTAACCAGGACGACGCCCACCTGTTTGTGCGTCCCGACCAGCTGACCGACGAGATCGTGGGCGTGGTCAACCTCATCGACTCCGTGTACCAAAAGTTTGGCTTTAAGTACCACGTTGAGCTTTCCACCCGCCCCGAGGACTCCATGGGCTCCGACGAGGACTGGGCTCGCGCCGAGGAGGGCCTGCGCACCGCTCTGGAGCAGCTGGGCATGGACTACGAGGTCAACGAGGGCGACGGCGCCTTCTACGGTCCCAAGATCGACTTCCACCTGGAGGACTCGCTCGGCCGTACCTGGCAGTGCGGCACCGTCCAGCTCGACTTCCAGATGCCGCTCAACTTTGACTTGGAGTACGTGGACGCCGACGGCACCAAGAAGCGCCCCATCATGCTGCATCGCGTGTGCTTTGGCTCCATCGAGCGCTTCATTGGTATTCTGATTGAACACTTTGCGGGCAAGTTCCCCACCTGGCTGGCTCCCGTGCAGGTCAAGGCACTTCCCGTCTCTGAGAAGAGCCGCGACTACGCCCACGAGGTGTGCGCCAAGCTGGAGGAGGCCGGCATCCGCGTGGTCTGCGACGACCGCGACGAGAAGATCGGCTACAAGATTCGCGAGGCCCGCAGCATCGACCGTGTGCCCTACATGCTCATCCTGGGCGAGAAGGAGGTCGAGGCCGGCAACATCTCCGTCCGCGATCGCTCCAACGAGACCGTTCAGATGAGCGTCGACGAGTTTGTTGTCAAGGTTCTCGAGGAGATCAAGACCCGCGCCTAAGGCAAGCTGTATAACAATTTACAAAGGCGACCGTCCACAGAGGGCGGTCGCCTTTTTTCATGCCCAAATAAGAAAAGCCGCTGGTTGAGCGGCTTTTTTTGTTGCACAAAAAGGTACAGATTTTTGTAGAGGGGTATGGAGATGCACCTACTGGCAGTACATTTTGTGTAATCTGGGCAAACGCTGATTAATTGCTCGTATAATGTCGTTTATCGAAAGATACAAAAACCTGTACTTTTGCGACTGCGCCTAGCTGCGAGCGAGAAGCCTGTTCTAAACGCCCCTGCATTTGCGTGCATCGCAAAGCCAAAAGAGGGGGGGGGAGAGAACATGGAACAGACGGCACGGCGCCAAGAGCAGCTGCCGGGCGCATTTAACGGCGCCACCACCAACAGCCAGCACGGCCGCGTCCGCTGGTATCTGGTCCACACCCCCCATGGAAAAGAGCGCGAGACCTGCGAAAAGGTCCGCTGTATTATCCCGCATAACCTTATGCAGGACGCTTTTGTGATGCAAAAGGAGTTCTGGTTTAAGCGGGACGGCGCATGGTCGCTCCAAACCAAACCCATGTACAAGGAATATTTCTTCGTCGCCACGCACGATGCAGCCGCGCTCGATAGGGCTTTGGCCCAGTTGAGCTTTGGCTGTCGCATCGCCGGCAGTAGGGAGCGGGCGTACATGCCCATGCCGGACGATGCACAGGACTGGTACCGCAGCGTACTGGACGACGACGGCGTGGTGCGCAACAGCGTGGCGCGCATAGAAGACGGCGTGTTGCATATAGAACAGGGTCCTTTGGTGGGGCAAGAGGCTCGCGTTAAAAAGATCGACCGTCATAAGCGCTGGTGCCTGGTGGACGTGGGTGATGGCGACTCCGCTTTTAGGGAGCTGCTTGCGCTGGACGTTCCCAGCAAAACGTAAGGGAGACGTTGCACCGGCTGTTCGTTCGCAATTTTTGAATTTACCGATTGGGGGATCCCTGGGGAACGGGGACCTAAGTTTGACTGTGGCTGCTAAAGAAGTAACAGAGAGCTGTGTATCTGTGGGGGACGCACTGGCTATTAAAGAGATTAAGCCGAGCGGTACGCTTGGCTACCGCTTTATTAAGAGGCTGTTTGACCTGGTGTTCAGTCTTTTGATGAGTGTACTGCTGCTTATCCCCATCGCCATTGTGTGCGCACTCATTTGCCTTGAATCGCCCGGCAGCCCTTTGTATACGCAAGAGCGCGTCGGCAAGGGAGGAAAGACAATCAAGATTTTTAAGCTTCGCAGCATGGTCGCCGATGCGGGTGATGTGCAGAAGTATTTGAGCCCTGAGCAGCTTTATCAGTGGGAAGTTGAGCGCAAGGTTGACGATGACCCCCGCATTACCAAGATCGGTCAGTTCATTCGCAAGTGTTCCATCGATGAGATACCTCAGTTTCTCAATGTGCTGAACGGTGACCTTTCTGTCATTGGTCCTCGTCCCATTACAAGAGATGAGCTTGAACAACATTTTTCGGATGAAGAAATGGCTGAGCTGCTCTCAGTTCAGCCTGGAATTACTGGACTTTGGCAAGCGACTGATCGCAATGAAGCGACCTTTGAGAGTGGTCTGAGGCAAAAGATAGAACTTCGCTACGTTCAGAATCGCTGCTTCCGTATGGACTGGAAATGCTTTGCTGGCACTTTTGGCGCCATGTTTGGAAAACGTAAAAGTGGAAGGTAGACAATTGTCTTCACAGAAGGATATTACGGTTGCCGTTGCAGCTCATAAGCCGTATTGCATGCCGAATGATAAGTGTTATCTCCCCCTTCACGTTGGGGCAGATTTGCATCCGGAAGTTTGTTTGGACATGCAGCAGGATAACTTGGGGGAAAATATCTCTCAAAAAAACGCTTCTTATTCTGAGCTTACTGGGATGTACTGGCTTTGGAAGAATTGTGGGTCCTTTTATAAGGGCTTGGTACATTACAGGCGGCATTTTAAAACCATTGATTCGTCAAAGGCAAAATCCAAAAATCCCTTCGATCTAATTGCGTGTAGTGAGGATTTTAAGGAAGTATTTGACTCAACAAATTCTCAGGTAATTGTTCCCAAGGCTCGTAACTACTATATCGACACCGTTGAGGCGCACTATCGTCATACACTTCCGGGTGAACAGCTAGATGCAACGCGAGCGGCACTTAATTGTTATTGCCCCAAATATATTCCCGCTTTCGAACGTGAAATGTCTGGCACCAAAGCTCATATGTTTAACATGTTCGTTGCTGAAGGTGATGTATTTAACGCTTATTGCGAGTGGCTCTTCTTTGTGCTCGAGAAAATAGAAAGTTCTTTGGACTCAACAGAATACGATGCGTTCAATGCTCGATGGCCTGGTCGCATCAGCGAGATGCTACTAGATACCTGGTTGTCGACAAATGACATCAAGTTGGCAGAAATGCCTACCATCAGCCCGGAACCAGTTGACTGGATTGCTAAGGGTAGCGGCTTTTTGGCAGCTAAGTTTTTTGGCAAGAAATATAAACGTAGTTTTTAGGTCGGATAATTAACAATGGGTTTATCAACTTTTGAATTGTTTAAACATATAAAGAACACAAGCTCAACAATAGAGTTGACGGGAGATGCACTATGCTCGCTCCAATATGTTCTTAAAATGATGCTTCGAGATTTTCAGGTTGCTGCAAATAAAGCTGAAGCTCGATGGACCTTAAGTGGCGGTACCTGCCTTGGGTCTCTTCGCCATCATGGATTTATTCCATGGGACGATGATATTGACATTAATTTGATTCATGATGATTTGACAAAGTTTGTTGATGCCATCAATTCTTTATTCCCAGGTAAATACACCATTCAAATTCCTGGTTTGACCGATGGTTATGATTTGGGCTTTGCGAGAATGCGTCTTAACGGAACCGTTGTCCGAAACAGAGATGATATCGGTCTTCCTAGTTCGAGTTGCGGTGCTTATATCGATATTTTTCTACTCGAAAGTGTTCCAGATAATTGTATTTGTCGTGGAATTCATGGCTTTATATCTATGGCTCTTGGGTTCTGCTATTCGTGTTGTCGCTTTGAGGCGCATGCAGATTTATATAACTCTTTGGTTGCCGGCAACGAATCTGCCTTAAAAGTCTTTAAGCGTAAGGAAATGATCGGGAAGTTGTTTTCTTTCTACACCCCTGAAAAATGGGTGGCGCTTTGGAATCGATGGAATTTCAAGTATCGCAATAGTAGCAGCAAGTACATTTCAATACCGACAGGACGCAAACACTATTTTGGTGAGCTATACAGTCGCGTTGCGTTTTTTCCAACAGAGCCGGGTGAGTTTGAAGGGCTTCTGCTTCCAGTGCCAAATGATTTCAAGGTTTATATGGAAGCGCTTTATGGGCCCGATTACATGACGCCACCGCCTTTAGAGGACCGAGAGGTACATGTTGTTTATGAGTTTGATTTAGGAAAGTACTCAAATATCGAGAGTGAGGATTTGTAAAAATGAACGTTGCAATTGTAATAGCCGGTGGCGTCGGTTCTCGTATGGGCCAGCAAATCCCCAAGCAGTTTATTAATGTGCGCGATAAGCCTGTTTTAATATATACACTTGAGGCATTCCAGGCGCATCCGCAGGTCGAGGCCATTGAAGTTGTTTGTATCGATGGCTGGGAAGACATTCTCAAAGCATATGCAAAGCAGTTTGGTATTTCTAAATTAAAATGGGTTGTTAAAGGTGGAAAGACTGGTCAGGAGTCTATTCGCAATGGCGTATATGGGCTCGAGGGAATTCTGTCTAATGATGACATTGCTATTATTCACGATGGCGTGAGACCAATGTTGGATTCGGACGTGATCACCGATGTGATTCGTGTTTGCCAAAAATATGGTAACGCTGTTACAAGCCTGCCTTATAACGAACAAATATTTGTTGTTAATCAAGACGATGAATCAACTACAGACAAATTTATTCCGAGAGAGACTCTTCGTCGTGTTTCTACTCCGCAAGCATATCGCTACGGTAATTTATTGGATTCCTATAAGAAGGCTTTTGCTGAGGGTATTGGTATTTACGGTTCGCATTACACCAATACGATGATGGTTGAGCTTGGCGAAACTCTGCATTTTGCTGCTGGTTCGGATAAGAATATTAAGCTAACTACCCCTGAGAACCTCGACACTTTCCGCGCTTATTTAGCCACGTCAGGATGTAGGGATTAAAAGTAGGGTATTTCTGATGAATAGACTCGAATCTAACATATACATCTCAGAGCTGGATTCTGTTTGTAGCCAAGATCTCCCATGGGAAAAACTAGCAGGGAAGACCCTTTCTCTTTCTGGCGCTACTGGAATGATAGGTTCATTTCTCATTGACGTTATTATGAGGAAAAATAGAATAAATCACCTTGGTTGCCGCATCCTTGCTATCGGTAGAAGTGAGGAGAAAGCTCGTGCCAGGTTGCCTTATTTTGATAGTGCTTTATTTAAATTTGAGGAGGCGGATGTTACCGAAAGAGGGGTAAAGCCGTCAGCTCCTTCAGATTTTGTTATCCACCTTGCTAGCTCTACGCATCCACGTCAATATGCGAGTAATCCTGTCGGCACTATTTCCTCAAATGTTGACGGACTTCATAATTTGCTTGAGTATTCTTCGGAACACGGTGCAAGACTGCTCTTCGCCTCTTCTGTTGAGGTGTATGGAGAAAACCGTGGAGATGTTGAACGATTTGACGAGGGGTATTGTGGATATATTGACTGCAATACTCTTCGTGCCTGTTATACAGAGTCCAAACGTCTTGGCGAGACTATGTGCCAGGCTTACCGTTCACAGAAATCTGTTGAAACTGTTATTGCTCGCATAGCCCGAGTATACGGACCAACTCTACTTCCCGATGATTCTAAGGCGCTCTCTCAGTTTATGCATAAAGCGCTTTGTCACCAAAATGTGGTGCTTAAGAGTAGCGGAACTCAACACTATTCATATTTACATGTTGCAGATGCTGTTTCCGGATTGCTTTACGCGCTGCTACTTGGTGTAGATGGCGAAGCATATAACCTTGCTGACCCTTCATCGGATGTCACCTTACGTGATCTGGCAATAATGGTTGCTTCAGCCGGAGACGTTGAAGTTGTCTTTGATTTGCCAGATGCTGAGGAAGCGGCGGGGTACTCAAAAGCTTCGGTTGCACTCATGGATGGTAGCAAAATGAGAGAACTTGGATGGATCCCATCCAAGGGAATAGAAGATGGTGTGGCTGAGACGCTTCGCGTTCTTCAAAGCTTGGAGGCGGAATGAGGAGCGCAAAGCTCGATATACAATCTAATCTAAATGGAGATGACAAAGATCCTCTTGTTTCTATTGTTGTTCCCGTCTTTAATGCCCCGGTTAAAGCGCTTGAGAGATGTCTCTTGTCGTTATTTAATCAAAGTTACTCCAATGTTGAATTCATTATCGTTGATGATGGAAGCGATGATGAGTGTTTAGCTGTTGAGCAGAGGCTTGTATCGGCGGAGGCTCGAGCACGAATTGTTAAGGGAGGCCATAAAGGCGTATCGCACGCTAGAAATATCGGAATCCGCGAAGCTCAGGGCGAATGGGTTGCTTTTTCTGATTCTGACGATGAATTGAATCCTTTGTTTATTAATCAGGCTCTCCAGATTGCATTGGGAGAGAATGTCGATCTTGTCTGTGGTGGCGTCGCTTCTCTATATCTCGATGATTCTCCGACCGACGGCTGCGATGTGCTTGACTATTGCGTCCTTGATGAGACTCGTGAATTAATGGCAGCACAACTTCAAATGCTTGGAAATGTTAAGTATAACTTCGAATCTTTGCCTGATTTTAAGGGCCGTGGACCTGTTGCAAAGCTTTATCGTGCTGATATTCTTGAGAGCTTGCGTTTTGATGAGGGTATTCCCATCGGTGAAGATACGGTCTTTAATTACCGGTTTATTGAGAAATGCAAATCGATGGCAATTGCTTCTAATGTCTGGTATTGGTATTACCAATACCAGGGGTCTGCTGTTCATTCGATTGAGCTTGACCCATGGGAGCGCTCCATTACGGGAATCATGTCAACATGTTCTTTAGAAGATGAACAGGCGCCATTTATTTCACGATGTGCTTTTTTAACCACCCAAGGTATTGAGAATTTTGTGAAAAACTCAGGTCTGATTGGGGCAAAAATATCGAGTGTGCGGCTTCTTTCCCTTGCCTTCGATCAAGGGTGTTTTTCTGAGCATTGTTTCGAAGGCTACTGTCTTTCTCCTTGGCTTCGAGTGTTCACGATTCTTTGTAAAAAAGGTTTCTTTAGCTTTGCTTTTTTATTTTGGGGATTGAGAACTGTGGTTAAAGACGGCCTATCGGGAAAAGCCCTAATTGATAAGGACATGCATTAATGACTGATATTGGAATAAAAGAAAAAACAGGCAGAACTGTCTCCATTATTGGCAGTATGGGCATAGGTGAGTTTGTATACTATCTCGCTTACGGCTTGTATTTTTTCAGCTGTATTCTCGATCGAACGACATTCGATGAATTTCTTTTTATTCCGGTTCCACTTTTATCTAGAATTATTAGTCTGATAATCCTATGTCTTCTGTTATTTAAATTTGTTCTTCAAAAAGCTTCTATTAAAGGCTGGCTATTGGCAACGGGTCTCGTGCTCGTTGGCTTTATTTCTTGGAGGAATTCGCAGGAGGGGTGGTTATTTTGGCTTGCTCTTTTTATTGTCTGCTCTGAGGGCGTCCAACTGAATATACTTGCGAGCATTTCTCTCGCTCTGTCAATCATGATCCTGGTGATTGCGCCATTGTTTTCTGTTTCGGGTATGATTGAGGAACTTACTTTAATTCGCGCAGGTGTTGCTCGTCATTCGCTGGGCTTTACTCATCCTAATTATTTTGGCATGTATGTTATTCTCGCGTGTACATCAATATCTGTTCTTGCTTTTGGGAAAAATCCTCTGTTCCAATCCATAATTCTTTTTTTTGCAGCTTATCTAATCATGGTTGTGTCAGATTCAAGATCAACAGCAGTTCTCGCTATTTTTCAAGCATTACTGTTGCTTGTTTTTTTCAAAGTAAAAAACAAACGTTTAAGAAGAATTATCTCAATAGGCTTTGTTGTTGTCGTTGCTTTAATTGTTTTTGTCAGCTTTTATTTCATGATCGGGTTCAACCCATCCCGTTCAATAGATTCAGTATTGAATACTCTCTTATCTGGTAGATTGAGATTGGCTCATGGCTATTATCAGATGAAGGGTCTTTCGCTATTTGGTACTACTTATATTGATTGTCCTGTAATCTATTGGGAGAATGGAAAATCCTACCATTTTGTCGTTGATAATGCGTACTGCCATTTGATTTTGCGTTACGGAATTATCCCGACTGCTTTATTTATTATTGGATTGTTTTCACTTTTAATTAAATTGTTTCGCCAAAATCGATGGGACTCACTCTTGTTCGGCATTGTATTAATGTCTGTATATGGTCTTACCGAAACTTTGGGTGTTCGAATCGAATGTAATTATTTTCTTTTTGCGATTGGAGCCGATCTGCTTTTTTCTTCCTCTGAAATCAATACCAGGGAAGCCAGTCGCAAAAATTATATTGGAGTACCGCATGAGTAGTATCGTGACACGCAAAGCCGATGTTATATGGAATTACATCGGGACAATAGTTTCGATGGCCAGTGGTTTCATCCTTCTTCCGCTGCTTATGCGCTATCTCTCTGATGAGGAATTGGGTCTTTGGTATGTTTACATTGCACTCTCTAATTTCGCCATGCTCTTTGAGTTTGGTTTTAATCCAACCTTTGCGCGAAATATCGTATATGTAGTGAGTGGTGCCCGCCGTCTTTCCGTTAAGGGGTGTGATAAGGAATCAGTTGAAGATGGCATCGATTGGCATCTTTTGAACACGGTAATTAAGGCTTCCAAAGTTATATACGCGATTCTTGCGGTCGTTGTGTTGCTTCTGCTTTCTACGGCTGGCTCAGCTTATATTTTCTTTGTTGCTTCGAATATGAATCCTGCTGACGTTTGGCTTTCATGGGCACTCTTCTGTGTTTCAATTTTCCTTAATCTCTATTTTCTTTGGTCGATCACGGTATTAAGAGGATACGGAGATATTGCTGGAGAAAATAAGGCGGTCGTAATTGGTAGAGTAGGACAGCTCTTTATCAGTGGCGTTTTGCTCGTTGCGGGCTTTGGGCTTGTTGGTGCATCTATTGGGTTTCTTATGAATGCCGTGCTTCTTAGGGTTTCTGCCTTAATTATGCTTAGGCAACATCGAGAGATCGAAGATGGACGACGTTCGGATAAGTTGTCGGTAAACTTCTCTTCAATTCAGGAGATTTTTTCGACCATTTTCCATGTCGCATGGCGTGATGGCTTGGTTCAGCTTTCTCTTTATGCTTCCACTCAAGCCATGAGTATTTTGAGTTCCATATTTCTTGGCCTATCCGAGACGGGCACCTATTCTATTCTGCTGCAGTTTGCAAATGCAATTTATAATTTTGCATCTACGTATCCAAAGTCTTTTTATCCTGCGATGCAGTCAGCTTATGCTGAGGGTGAATCTGGTAAACAGAGGAAATTTGTATCGACTGGGATTGTAGGTTACTGGATGCTGTTTATGCTTGGAACCGCTGGGGTCTGTGTTGTTATTTTTCCTCTCTTGCCATTATTCAAGCCTGGCATCGATATTGACTATGCTTTGTTTCTTGTAATGTGTTTGTATGTGGGGCTTCTTCAGCAGCATTCTATTTTTTGCAATTACATTATCAGCATGAACGAGATTCCTTATATGTGGGGATATATTATTGCATCCATTATTGGCTGTGCTCTTGTGTGTCTGTTTTCAGGTCTTTTTGGTATGGGGGCTTGGGGCATCATATTGGGCCAGGGAATTTCCCAGCTAGCCTATAACAATTGGAAATGGCCTGTGTACCTATGCAAGAAACTGGGAAGCTCTTATCACGAGATTATCAATGAGGGCGTTCAATTGTGGATTACTAAATTTGTTAGCCGTTTTAGTAGATCGCGGGCATAGCGAAACTCTATTAAATTCAGTCCGGCTTTTGGTTTTCTATTCTATTTGCATGAATGTGTATGGGGCGTCAATGGTTGTCGGTGCCCCATTTCTGATCGCGTCGGAAATGTTGGTGTAAGCGCGCCGACGGCTGACCGCCAAACGCAAGCGGCCCCTGTCCTAGAATCTG
>NZ_JBCOIG010000020.1:0-41904 GCF_040926405.1 Collinsella aerofaciens | reverse complement strand
CCAGATTCTAGGACAGGGGCCGCTTGCGTTTGGCGGTCAGCCGTCGGCGCGCTTACACCAACATTTCCGACGCGATCATTACCGCCCCACAGACCATAGGAATGCCCGTTATACCAACGAGCAGCATAACGGCCCCCTGGCCAACTTCCCCACTCGGTATTCCACATCTCAACAGGTTGACCACAGGTCAGCCTGTTCTTAATGGAAGAAATTGACGAGAAAGAGACGTCTTTTGCCTGCTTGCCACTTCCAGCAGCACGCAGAAAATTATTTCCAGCAATAGTAATCGCAGGGGCGACACATCCCATGAGACCCCCGCTGCTACGCCTCGGGTTGCCATCAAAAGCGGTAACAAAGTTGCCGTTGCTTCCCTTGGGCAAGTAATAATCCGCAATAATCGTCTTACCTAAACCGAAACCATAGTAGTTAAGCAAGTTTGTAAGGGCAACCGACTCACAGCCAGTAGGAAGTTCCGGATACTGCGAATAGCAAGGGACATCGACCCAAGCGCCAACCATTGCGCCGGATGAACTGAACTTGTAGTCAGTAGAGCCGATCCAATACCAACCGTTACTCAACATTACTCCCCCACGTGCGACATCAAGGTAATACCATGTGCCTCCAAGGGAAAGCCATCCCGTTTTCATCGCGCCAGAAGCGGAATCCAGCCAGTACCAGTTGCTGCCATCGTTAAGCCAGCCGGTCGCCATTCGACCATCCGGGTTAAAGTAATACCAAGACCCAGCAATTTGCTGCCACCCAGTCAGAATTACTCCACTAGCAGAACAATAATATCGAGCACCCTGACTCTCAATCCAACCAGTTCTGGCATTACCGTCATCGTCAATCAGCTGGATTCCCGAATCGGTCATGATGCCTTTAAGGTCAATTGCGCCGCTGGATGACGAATGATACATCCAAGACCCATCACCATTTGACCAGCAATTAGCCACCATCTTGCCGGTACTATTAAATATGTATTCACATGATCCGATAGTTTGAACGCCCGTGGTCATAGCATGCGTCGAGGGGTCGAGCCAGTACCATGCACCGCTTAGGCTGAGCCATCCGGAGGCGAGGGCACCGGAGCCCGTCGCGTAGTACCAGGTCCCGCCGTCGAGCACCCATCCGGTCGCCATCGCGCCGGAGGCGCTGAACCAGTACGCTGAGTCGTTGCACGCGTGAAGGCCCGTCACCATGGCGCCGCCCGCGTCGGGGTCGAGCCAGTACCAGGAACCGCCGGTGTAAAGCCAGCCGGTCGAGGCGATGCCGTTCGCAAACCAGTACCAGGAGCCGTCGACGAGGCCCCATCCGTTAAGGGGGCCGCAGCTGCCGAAGTAGCGGCGGACGCCCTGCGCATCGGTCTGGTAGCCCGTCAGCATGGCCCCCGTCCGGGCGTCGAAGCAGTAGGGCACGCCGCCGACGGATACGGGGCCGCGCGCCAGCGCGCCGGAGCCCGTCGCGTAGTACCAGGTACCGCCGTCGAGGAGCCATCCGGTAGCCATCGCACCGGACGCATTAAACCAGTACAGTGAGCCGTTGCACTCGTGAAAGCCCGTCACCATGGCGTGCGTCGAGGGGTCAAGCCAGTACCACGTACCGTTTAGGTTGAGCCAGCCGGAGGCGAGGGCGCCGGAGCCCGTCGCGTAGTACCAGGTGCCGCCGCCGAGCACCCACCCGGTCGCCATCGCGCCGGAGCCGTCAAACCAGTACGCGGAGCCATTGCACTCATGGAGCCCGATGGCCATGGCATGCGTCGAGGGGTCGAGCCAGTACCAGGCCCCATTGGTATAGAGCCAGCCAGAATGCAGCGAGACCGGATTAACTGAATCCACATAGAACCAGTTACCGTCAAACGAATTCCAACCCTGATTCCATTTAACGGATTCTTGAGCAGACCCATCATTGATTGAATCGGAAGAATTAAGAGTCGAGGAGACAGATCGCTGCTCAGAAACAGCGGGGATGGATGAGCTTATGGAGTCCGCATTCGCGATATCAACCACACCGGGCCCAGCGAGCAGTAGAGTCAAAAGAATAATTAGGGTTAATGTAATTCGCTTTTTCTTTGCCATGCGTAGCCCCCGGTAGTAACCAATTTTTACATAAACATAGTCTACAAATGGATAGCTAAGAGCAATATGTAATTAGAAAAAAGCAATTAAAGAAGAGTTGCTAGCCGAGCCAAGCACCATTATTAGCAAAAGAGTATTTCACCCCATCGATTTCTTGAACACCCGTAGTCATAGCGTGCGTCGAGGGGTCAAGCCAGTACCAGGCGCCGCCGAGATAGGCCCAGCCGGAGGCCAGCGCGCCGGAGCCCGTCGCGTAGTACCAGGTTCCGCTGTCAAGCAACCATCCGGTCGCCATCGCTCCGGAGGCGTTGAACCAGTACGCAGAGCCGTTGCATGCGTGCAGGCCCGTTGCCATGGCGCGCGTCAAGGGGTCGAGCCAGTACCACGTACCGTTTAGGTTGAGCCAGCCGGAGGCGAGGGCGCCGGAGCCAGTCGCGTAGTACCAGGTCCCGCCGTCGAGCACCCAGCCGGTCGCCATGGCGCCGGAGGCGTTGAACCAGTACGCTGCGCCGTTACACACATGGAGGCCCGTCGCCATGGCGCCGCCCGCGTCGGGGTCGAGCCAGTACCAGGAACCGCCGGTGTAAAGCCAGCCGGTCGAGGCGATGCCGTTCGCAAACCAGTACCAGGAGCCGTCGACGAGGCCCCAGCCGTTAAGGGGGCCGCAGCTGCCGAAGTAGCGGCGGACGCCCCGCGCGTCCGTCTGGTAGCCCGTCAGCATGGCCCCCGTCCGGGCGTCGAAGCAGTAGGGCACGCCGCCGACGGATACGGGGCCGCGCGCCAGCGCGCCGGAGCCCGTCGCGTAGTACCAGGTGCCGCCGTCGAGGACCCATCCGGTCGCCATGGCGCCGGACGAATTAAACCAGTACAGGGAGCCGTTGCACTCGTGGAGCCCGGTAGCCATGGCGCCGCCCGCGTCGGGCTCGAGCCAGTACCACGTGCCACTCTGAAACAACCATCCGGTATACGCCTTGCCGTTGGAGGCTGCATAATACCAGGTGCTGTCAATTAGTTGCCAATGATAAAGAGAGACATCAACATACGCGTAGTTCATATCAACGTTGCCGTTGATTCCAGGGATTTTTCCGTTGCTCTTATACTGCCAAAAACTGTAATTACCGGTATAGTCACATTGCGAGTTATATTGAGCAATCCAATGATCCCAAGAGCTACTCTTAAAAACAGAGTCAGTCAAAATGTTGTTAAACCAATTTAAATTTGCATAAATACCAGGCTCATATCCTGCGGCAGAAATCCTATTACAAAAAACCTGCGCCCTCGATGCAATTCCGGTTTGACGTCCATTTGCAATTATCGAGTTATCCTCAAGATCGTAATACACCGGCAATCTTGGATTATGCCCAGAAAGGCAATTGATCACCATTGATGCCTCATCGGCTGCCTGCTGATTATCAAAAGCATATGAATAGATATAGACGCCGTAGGGAATTCCGAGTCGCTCGCACTCAGAAATATTTCGATTAAATTGATAGTCAACTCGACCGCCCCAAGATGGAGCGCCAAATCCAACACGCAGAATAGCGAAATCGATACCAGAAGCCTTAACAGCATTCCAGTCAATACGTCCTTGATGCTCACTGACATCGATACCCTGCGCCGTAGCCCCATCGGGAAGAATGTCCATGGACAATAAGGCTATTCCATCTTCATCGGAAGAAGCATCCTCTGCGACCAATTGCCCATCCTCATAACGCCAGGAATTCTCAACTAGGGACCGCGCAGCTTCCGCGTTCGAGGGAAAAACAAACACAGAAATGGGCGCAAGGACAATCAGCACCAACAATGCCGAAAATAACTTAAGATGTTTGCTCATGTAAACCTCGTCATTCGTTCTTGTTTGCGTCTAGCTTACAGCATGGCTGTGAAAGATTCCCGAACATCCAACTGGACAAGGTGCCATCTAGGACGACAAATAACTGCACGCAATACCACAATGTAAACAAGAACTTCCCAGCAGGGTGAAACCAAGGACTCCTAGTCCCTACTCTTTGCCCAAAGAATGCCGACATCAGTTAGCTTTCAAACCAGATGTCAAAAAGGCAGGGAGCCCAGAGAGTCCCCTACAACTCGGAATTCTAACGAATCAATATTACTTTCGATGGACCCAAAGCAGTCAAACCAGAAATACGGTTTCCATAACCGTCACTATGCCAAAACAAGTTTTCGCTCGGCGAATTGCCCCAGAAAAAGCCAATGTGACTATCGTCCGCATATGGGTTGTAAGGATTGAAGAACACAATGTCCCCCTTACGAGCCAAACCGCTACGTAGCAACTCATCAATAGAGTTGAAATAAGTCACGTTTGCGCACGTATCGATAGCGTAGCCGTACCAACGATAAGCGTTAACGCAGCCGCCCCTTCCGGGACCACCACTCCAAGGGGAATGGCTCTGCTCGGCGGCAATTGGAGCTAAATTCCCGCCCGCTTTCATATATGCATGCGATACAAATCCGCCGCAGTTCATACCGGTATACCCGTCCCAACGAGGATCACCCTTTGGATACATGCATGTTTCTTGGCTAAGATGCGTATCATAGCGTGTTCCACGGTAATAGCCATCGTTCTCGTGGCTCATAAGCCAATTGACCAGGCTGGACCTATTAACCCCTAAAACAGAACCAGACGTATTCAACCATGCACCACTTGCATTGAAGTAATAGTCAACACCATCGATTTTCAGCCACCCGTTAGCAAACATGGCGCCCGAAGGCTGGAGCCAGTACCACGTACCGCCGTCATTAAGCCATCCAGTTTTCATCTTGAATGTGGAAGGGTCCATCCAATACCACGCACCGTTGACATATTGCCAACCAGACTTAAGGACACCATTGGAAGATGCGTAGTACCAAGTATTGCCACTTTCGCCAGAAGCGTCTTTCGACAAAATCCAACCAGACGCCACGTTAATGGCACCATTCGCATCCGCATAGAAAACCGAGTCTCCAATATGAATGATACCCGGCAACGAAGACGAGTCGACGCAGCCCGATGCCACAGGGGACCCGTCGGGTGCAATAGGCAATGGATCATTCAACGCACCAGAAGAATCCGCCCATGACATCCCGTCGCTCAAGTTGATCCAACACGAAGAAGCCATCGCGCCGGAGCCAAAAGAATAATAGCGCGTGTCGCCTACCGTATATTCACCAGTGCGCATTGCGCCGGATACGTCATCAAGGTAATACCAGGCGCTTCCGGACTTTATCCATCGTCCTCGTTGAATAGCTCCGCTTGATGCGGCGTAATACCAAGTACCATCAGCAAGTGCCCAGCCTGTTGCCATGGCACCTGAGCTCGTAAGGAAATAGGTGGACGAGCCCACTTGAACAAAGCCCGTAGACATAACATGGCTTCCTGGATCCAGGTAATACCAAGAATTCCCCAGAAGTAACCAGCCTCCATGCAGCAAACCGTTGGAGTCAGCGTAATACCAGTTGTTGTCAATAAGCGCCCACTGGGAGGAGAGCATGGCCCCTGAACTGTTAAAGATATAAGGGGTGCCATTACATTCTTTCAACCCGGTGGCCATAGAACCGTCTGCAGGATCAAGCCAGTACCAACGACCCCCATCCGAGAGCCAACCTTTTACCAGGGGGCCAGAGCCGGAGAAATAGTGCCAAACGAAAGCATCAAGATGCCATCCGATAAGCATCGCACCAGAAGAAGAGAATCCATACGTGGCTCCCCCGATCTGCAGCATCGAGTCGTGGACCATCTTGCCTTCATCATCCAGCCAATACCAGTTGCTGCCGTCTGAAAGCCAGCCTTTTACCATGGCGCCAGAACCGGAGAAATAACGCCAAGCAGAAGTGGAGCCCGTAGAATCTAGGTACCAGCCGACACGCATTGCGCCCGAAGAGGAGAAGGCATACGTCGCACCCCCGACTTGAACCAACCCATCCTGAGCCATTCGACCTTCGTCGTCGAACCAGTACCAGCTACCGTTTATATGTCTCCAAGAAGAAACAGCGATTGTTCCGTCAGACAAGCCCCAACGCCAAAAACCAGCCCCCTCTTCGGGCGATATCCACCCCTGATGCCAAATAATTTGATTTGAATCCTCAGAAGGGGTCTCATTATCCACCTGAGAGTTCTGCTCGACGGCAAAGGTCGATTCGCGATGAGCATCAACGCCTGACTCGACAGAAGCAATAGCAACGTTAGATGCGGGACCTTCGTCAGTGTTATTCAAATCAAGGGCGTATAACATCGAGGGCGAACCCAAAAGGAGCCCCAAAGAAACAAGGCCCGAAAAGACCAGCACCTCGAATGAGCATTTCTTCATAGCAGCACGGTATCCAATCACGCAGCGACCCCGTCACCTCAGGGCAACGGGGCCTCAATCAAAACTAGCTCAGTAATGTACTAGCCAATTTGCTGGCAGTTTTTGCACTCTCGTGAAGCGCCACGCCTCTGGGCCTCCTGGATAGAGATCTGCGAATAGCCCTTTGCGTCCTTGCCAACGGTACGGCACTTATGCGTATGGTAAACATGGCTACCGCTCTTGTACCAAACTAAACCGTAGCCCGGAATCCACTTGCCGTCCTCGCCGACATAGTAGGAGCCAACCCAGGCATTCGTA
This sequence comes from Collinsella aerofaciens, assembly GCF_040926405.1. GTDB lineage: Bacteria > Actinomycetota > Coriobacteriia > Coriobacteriales > Coriobacteriaceae > Collinsella. Next base: position 35,225 of record NZ_JBCOIG010000020.1, on the reverse strand, counting down.
GCCATGGCACCGGAAGACTGGAGGTAGTAGTCGCCGACCCAGGCGTCGTGGGCCATAGCGCCGGAACCGCTAAAGTAGTACCAGGCGCCGCCGACCTGACGCCAGCCGGTGGCCATCGCGCCGGAATCGTCGAACCAGTACCAAACTCCACCAACGTTAGCCCAAGAGTTAGAGGCCATAGCGCCCGAACCTCCGAGCCAATACCACGTGCCGCCATTGCTTAGCCAGCCGGTTGCCATGGCGCCCGAACCGCTCGCATAGTACCAAGAGCCGCCTGCCAAGAACCACCCAGTGGCCATTGTACCGGAGTCGCCGAACCAGTACCAGGAGCCGCCGAGGCTGCGCCAGCTGTTAGCGACCATGGCGCCCGAGCCGTCGAGGTAGAACCACGTACCGCCGATGTTGAGCCAGCCAGTGACCATCGCACCGGAGGCATTAGTGTAGTACCAGGTACCCGAATCGTTGATCCAGCCAGTCAGCATGACCCCAGATTCGTTGAAATAGTACCAAGCCCCGCCGAGATTATGCCAACCGGTCAATAGCTCACCGTCGGAGGTCGCATAGGACCACTTTCCGTAGATGGAGTCGTAGAACCAGCCACTATGCTGCATGCGGCCATCGGCGTTGGCACCAGGGGTGTTCAGGAAGTAGTTCTTGCCGTCAATCTGAACTCGGCCGTATGCCATATCATGGCTTTCGGGGTAGAAGTAGTACTTGTCCCCACCGATAGACTGCCAGCCCGAAACTGCGGTCCCGTCAGCATCAAAATAGTACCAGACAGCTTCGTAATCCTTATGCCACTGGTTCGTGACCATGGCGCCAGTCTCGGGATCGAAATAGCGAAGGTTGCCGTCCTCGAACCGAACGAGTCCGGTCTGCATTAAACCATCTTTGTTGAAATAGTATGTACCTGCGGGACGTGATATAACTCCAGAAGGATCGGTCCGCGAGGCGCTCTTATCGATAGAATTTAAGCCTACTAGAAAATCTCTGTGAGCAGTCCCCCCGGCATTGCACTCGACGCTATACCGCGTAAGAGGGCCAGACATCTGTTCATTTTGAGTGCCGTTCCAACCGTCATATCCCCAGTAAGAAATCGGACGGTTATCACCAACGCACCATTCCGTGGGCTCGTCTACCGAGGCGCTACCCCCTCCAACACCGCCAATAAGTCCTGCTTTTGCGGTCAATGGAGCGCAAGTAAGGCAGGCAGTTGCAAATGCGGCCAAACCGAAAGCCTTTAGCCCGCGCCATCTCCTTCGAACGTCTTTCATAGAACATCCTTTCCACGAATCCGGCGGAATCTATATGTTATTTTTAAACTAGCAACTGGTGAATTCAAGCGTTTTAAAGTCAGAGACCGAAATATATATTTGACTAGCCCCATTAGCATTCGCATTCAAATGTAGACAGGGCACCGCTCTACCCGAGACAAGAAGGCCCACCCAGCAAAACGCGCGGGCAGGCCACAGCAACAAGCAAAACGCAACGACGACGATGGTTTAACTAGACAACAGACATGGCCGCTCCGATCTACACATCTCTCTTTCCCAGGATATTCGCGGCCAGGCGTTTGCACGCCCGAAGGAACCCAGACCTCAAAACGTCGTAATCGAACATGAGCCTCCTGCACGCACGGGCGCTGGGCGCCTTGTTGGCAAGCGCTGCGCGGAATATGGCAGCAACAGAAGGAGCACATTGCGCAAGCGCAGCATCGCTCCCCACAGCGGAACCAGCGAGCACCGTAGATACAGCATCGAATACTTTGCCGCAGCCCGTACCCAGCAACCTGATTGCATCGTACAGCACCAAATCACATAGAAAGTATGCCAGGTCATCGGCATGCTGCGCGTCAAGGTCATCGCGATGCCAGTCAGCTAACACCGCGGAGTAAATCTTCACGTGCTCCAGCAGACGTGTTTCGTCATCGTAGCGCATGGTGTCCATGAGCGAGCCCTTGCGCGCCACACGGTAGTCATACAATTTATTCGAAATCAGCGTTGTTTTTCGCGAACGACCATATATCGCCATTTCGAAAACTTGATCTTCACCATAGCTGATAGATTCATCGAACTGAATAGCGTTATTCGCCAGAAAATCACGTCTGCAGGCAGTCCGCCACACAAAGGGACGCGAATTCTCTTTAAACAATAATTCGAAACTATATCCATGAAAAGAAACGTCCCGTGGACTCAAAACCTGGTTAAGCCACGGATACCCCGCCTCCAGCGGATACGGATTCGCGCCAAAGGTCAAAACGTCGCAGTCCTCGCGCTCAAAGGCATCGACGATCACGCGGCATGCATCGGGCGTGAACCGATCATCGGAATCCAAAAACGCGACGATAGGCGCCGTGGACGCAGCAATGCCTGCATTACGGGCGCTCGACAGGCCGCCGTTCTCCTTATCGACCAGGGTAAAGCGCGCGTCCTTTTCGCAATAGGCAGCCGCAATATCGCGCGAACCATCCGGCGAGCCATCGTTGACCAGCACGCCCTCCCAATCGGGCATGTCCTGCGCAAGCAGGGAGTCCAGGCACCAGGCCAGGCACTCCTCCACCTTATAGATGGGAACGACAACGGAAATCTTGGGGGTAGTCATAGCCAAGTGCTCCTACTGTGCGGCCGGCACGTCATCGGGATGCGGATTATCGCCGTAGGTGCGCTGATACGTCAGCACGCGCCAGACCAGCGGCAGGCCGCCAATCTTAAAGTAGTGCTTAAACGTATTGAGCTTGCCGGGCTTCTTAAAGTCAAAGCGCGAATCGATATAAGCACGGGGCGACTTGACCATCAGGCGCAAGTCGGTCTCGCCGCGCGGATCGAACAGCGACAGATCAAAGCGACCGGCATCCCAATCGGCCTTGAGCTCGGGCGAAGCCTTCTCCCAAAACTGCTCGCGCAGCTCATCGACCAGACGCTCGTCATTCCAGCGATACGTATCGACCTTCATGCGCATTAAAATGCCCTGGAGCTGAACCTTGAGCTCGGGACGTTCATCCAAAAAGCGCTGCATCTCGGCGTATTCGTCGCACACGCAAAATACCTTGTTGGGCGAATTAACTGAGCTCTTCTCGTTGTCTTGGCGATAGCACAAAATGGGGTCCGCGATAAACGCTGCACGCTCGGCGCATGCCCAAACCTTAAAGTTAAAGCCTGCGTCCTGATACGAGGCGCCCGGCGTGGGAAGGAACCGAATCTGATTGTCGTTGAGGAACTCGCGCCGATAGATGGCCGACCAAATGGAAGGTTTGCGGTAGAAGATGCCCGGGCGATCGACGGGGCGATACGCGGCGCCCGTCATATACTCGCCGATGATCCCAAACAGCTCACGGCGCTCGCTGGGCGTGGACCAATACAGATAAAAGTCGCCCTTTACCACATCGGCATGCTCAGCATCGGCCTTGGCGACCAGCTTTTGGAGCGAATCCTCAAACATAAAGTCGTCGGACTCAAGAATGCCCACGTACTCACCGCGCGCCATCTCCAGACCGCGGTTCATCGAGTCGCCGTAGCCGCTGTTGGCTTTGTCGATCATCTTTACACGGGGGTCGCGCTCCATGTACTCGCGGATGATATCCGGCGAGCTATCGGTGGAACCGTCATTGATACAGATGATCTCGATGTCCTTGAGCGTCTGCGCCACGGCGGAATCGAGGCACTCGCGCAGATAGCGCTCGACATTGCAAATGGGGACAAGCAGCGAAACTTTAGGGGTATCAGAGTTCTGCAAGAGAACCTCCTGTTGAATAGCGTGTAACAGGGTTATTTTAGCAGCCGGGTTGCGGCGGGCGGCAGCGCTTGGAATTAGATAAAGCGCTCCAGACAGGCTTTGAGACCGCGAGTCGAAAGATAGAACAGCGTGGCGTCTGCCATCGAAACGCCCGAGGTCGCCGCAACGAGCTTGTGGGCAACACGGCGAACGGCGCCCTTAGCAGGCATATCCGCCCACGCCGTTCCCAAAAACGTCGTGAGATCCATGTTGACGCGAGCCGCCACGCGATGGAAACCATCGGCATCCAAGCGCGCCAGGTCGAACACAATTAGGTCTAAAAACCAAGTTATCAGCTCGCCGGGGCACAGGTCCAAAAGACCGTAGGCCGCCCAGTCCTCCAAGACCTCCTCGAGCATCCTCATGTGGGCGTCAAGCTTTTTGGCGCGAGCATCGGCACTGTTGAACTCGTGCGTCGCCGATTCACTCTCCATCACGTAGTGGTAGAACTTGTCCGGCATGACGACGGTCTTGCGGGCAAGCGCATAAGCCGCAAATTGGAAGACGACGTCCTCGCCCAAAGCCAAACCGGGGGCGAAGCGAATGCCTTCGCGATTGAGCAGCTCGCGCGAAAAAGCCGCACGGCAGGCATAGGGCTGCGCATTCGAATGGAACAGCAGTTGGGGATCACGGGCGCCGAAGGTACCGGCTTTGGGGCTCATGAGTTGCTGGACGCGTTTGGGGGCAGCATCGACGGGTTCACAGACACCGCCAAAAACGGCAGCCTCGGCATCTGCAGACTCCATGGCATGCAGCACACGCTCGACCGTCTGGGCATCGATGTAATCGTCGGCGTCCACAAAAAAGACGGTCTCGCCCACGGCGGCATCGATACCGGCATTTCGAGCACACGAGACGCCCGCGTTTTCCTGGTCAATCACCAGTACGTGATCGTCGGCCTGCGCGATCTGGCGCAACACGTTCAACGAATCATCAGTCGAACCGTCGTTGACGCAGACAACCTGAATCGAGCGCTCGGACTGGGCCAACAGCGAATCGAGACATCGCTGAATGGAGTGCGCAGAGTTGTAAACGGGGACGACAATGGTAGCTTTAGGACACGAGGCCTCTCCCATGCCGACCTACCCCCTCAGCGATTCGATGAGGAAGGCAGCAACCACGCCTGGGCCTCCAACCGAGGCGTAATACTTAGCACGCCCCAAGGCACCATCCGTCGCAAAACTCGGGTGCTCGTCAACCCAGCCCTCAGGATCTTTGAGGATGGCAGCGAGATTTGCGCGCTTCCACGGCTTGAGGTCGTCAAGCGAAAAGTCCCCGGCGTCCAAGGCCGCCTGAAATTCCTTGGCCATCTGCACCAGGAACTCCTTATAGAACTTAGGCGCCAGGCGCACGTAGTTCCACATGTACGAATCGTACTTAATGAGCTGATTGAACTTGAGCATGCGCGCGACATCGACGCTTGCGTGGTCGTGGGCATAATCCTCTCGAATCCAACGCTCAATCTCGGCATACTCGGTATTGACGCAAAAGACCTTAGCCGAAGAATTGACCGAGGAATTCTCGTTGTCCTGGCGATACGACAACACGGCATCATGCAGGTAAACAGCCTTATCGGCGCACGCGATCACCTTAAAGGCGAATGACGTGTCCTGAAAGGATGCCCCCGGAGTCGGCAGGAACTTAATGCCGTTGCGCTCAAGAAAATCACGACGGTACACGGCCGACCAAATCGACGGCTTTTGCTTAAAGAACTGCGTCGTATCGCTCGGGTGTACCGACTTGCCGCAGTCCTTGGCTTTAAACATCTCGTGCAGCGAACGGCGCTCCTCGGGCTTAGACCAGTAGAAATCAAAGTTCGCCTTCGCAAAGTCGGAATTATTGCTTTCGGCGGTCGAGACAAGCTTTTCAAGTGCGTCGGGCGCCATAAAGTCATCGGACTCCAAGATGCCAACGTACTTGCCACGTGCCATGTCCAGTCCGTGGTTCATCGAGTCGCCGTAGCCGCTGTTGGCCTTGTCGATCATCTTGACGCGCCCATCGCGCTCCATATACTCGCGGATAATCGCCGGCGAGTTGTCGGTCGACCCGTCGTTAATGCAGATGATCTCAATATCCTTGAGCGTCTGCGCCAGGGCGGAATCGAGGCACTCGCGCAGGTAGCGCTGAACATTGTAAATGGGAATAAGCAGCGACAGAACAGGGCTGTCAGAGGCGTTAGTAGACAAATGTGCTCCTTAGGAAATACCTGTCGTTTCATGGTATCAAAGGGTCAGCGCGCCAGCGGGCGTTTATATAATCTATGGAGCCTCTTGCGGGCAAAGCAGCCCCACGTCATGCGGCGGGCCCATGGCAGGTTCCTGCGTTTTATTCAAAGCTTGCCGCTAAGGTGCGCCGAGCCTTTACAATAGGACAGTCCCAAGGACGTATTCGATAGCTTCCGTGCAGCGCTCGCCCGCCGCGCGTGAAAGGATATATTGCCCCATGCCTTCAACCCTTCCCGCCCCCATCGACAAGCTCGCCATCGTCGTCGTTACGTACAAGCGCCAGGAACTCCTGGCCAACTTGTTCGACTCCATGACCGAGCTCACGGCCGCGCCTTGGCGCATCGTGATTGTCGATAACGAGAATTCACGCGAGACCGAGGCCATGTGCGCCGCATTCAACGAGCGCCTGGCCAACCTGTGGGGCATCGACACCGAGCAGCCCGACGCGCAGGGCGGCACCGACCGTGTCATCTACGCCCCGCAGCTCGAAAACGGCGGCGGTGCGGGCGGCTTCTCCGCCGGCACCAAATGCGCCTACGACCTGGGCGCCCAGTGGTTCTGGGTCATGGACGACGACGTGCTCGTCATCCCCGAAGGCATCGAGCGCTTGGCCAAGTGGACCGACCGCTACGACGTCATCCAGGGTTCGCGCCTGGACTTTGACGGCGGCGCCTTCTTTTGGCAGTACCAGCTCATCCTTTCACTTGGCATCCCTAACCCCATCGCTAAGTGGGATCTGGGTCCCGAGGGCTACCGCACCATGAACCAGCTGTGCTTTGAGGGCGGCATGTTCTCGCGCCGCGTGGTCGACAAGATTGGCCTGCCCGATGCGCGCTTCTTTATCTACGGCGACGATGCCTGCTACGGCTACGTGGCCAGCCAACACTTCCCCGCCGCCGTTGTTGCCGACGTGGTGCTCAAGCGCGCCCGCGCCGTCTCTAACTGGGATATCGCCGGCAAGCGCCAGCTCAACTCCACGAGCGACACCAACCGCTACTACATCATGCGCAACCGAGGCTTCCTCGCTCGCTATATGCAGATCTACGGTGACTACCACCCCATGCTGTTCCGCCTGGGCAATGCCGCGACCTTCTGCAAGGAATTCATTCGCCTGGCCGCGGTCGACAAGTGCTTTAAGACCGGCATTCCGGCGCTGCGTCGAGGCATGAAGGACGCCCGCAAGATCATCAAGGATCCCAACTGGAAGCCCATGCCGCCCATGAAGGACACCGAGTAACGGAAGCCGGAAACACCTCGGCGCTTAAAGCCGCTGGCACACCGTAGCCACATGCTGCCCATCAAAACCGAACCCCCAGCGCATACGACCCACGCCGGGGCGTGGTACACGGATTTCGTCGATGCCGTCGCGCTCTATGTCGAGTAGCGACTGCACGGCCAGCAATTCCAACCCCAGCGCATCCACATCGGGGTCATACATCATGTTGATCGTTATCAGCGGACGTTCATCGAGCATACCGATCGTATCGGCTATGTCAAACACGGCGCCCGTAGGAAAAACCTGGATGTCCCAGCGATCCGCGCCACACTTTCGCCTCGAAGCAGGATTGGCATAGCCCGGCAATCCAAAGCAGAGTCCTTGCAAGAGTAGGTGATATGGCAGCGGTGTATCTGGGTCGGTCGCACCGATTCCCGCATCTCCCAAGATGCGGCTTAGCGCCCGCCTCACGGTGTCCTCGTTCCCATGGCACAGCCCGTCGCGAAACGCATCGACGTCTCGAATGTCTTCGGCAGCGCACTCAAACCACTCAACAATCACTAGACGCAAGGCCTGGCGAAGCTCTTTATTGGGCAATCGCAAAGCACGGAGACGATCGCCATGCTCTGGCTCCTCAGTCATATCCGTCGTGAGAAAACCAGACAGATACAGCGCTGTCCACATGCTATCGTCAGGCGAGACATCTGGCTCTGCAGTGCCCAAACAAAGCGGGACCTCAGCACACCCATGGGCCTCGAGCAAATCAAACAAGACCGAAAGGCGGTCGAGATTCCACCCGGCAACTACCCTACTCAGGCAATCCGCATACCCATACAAATCGGCGCGTACAGGCGCCGTGCAGCCTCGGTCCAGAAAACCGATCGCACGCGCCGGACTCGAGCAATAGACCCTACCAAACCGATATCCCTCGAGCCATTCACGCGCATCATCCAGGTATTCCTCGCGCCCAGCATGATTCAACAGAGCCTGAACCTCGGCATCCGAAAAGCCGAACCAACGGTCACACCAGGTCGAAAGCGGCGTCGTCAGACAATACGAGCAGCCATGCAAAGAAAGCGCCGCTTCAGCAGGACGGGGACACTCCCCCATCAGACACGTCAGCCGCAACGAATCGCCCGCAGTGGCAATGGCCTCGAAAAGCACGCGATCAAATAGATCCGCCGAATCGGCGCCGGAAGCGCCCCTCGCGCTCGCACGGCCCAACCACGCCGCGTCGTACCCATCAACGAGCAATACAACCTGCTCATCGCAGGCCATCTCCAGCAGCTCTATGAGCACACCGAGCACCGAGTCAACCTCGTCCGCGCTCGCCACGCCGCGCGCGACGCGTTCGATGTGACGCACCTTATCTCGAGCTAAATCCGGAGCCCCCAAGAGCGCCAACAAGCGAGCGCACTCGCCCGAAAGGACATCGCGCACGACACCGGCAACAGCGGGGCCACGCCTCGTAGCGCCAGAAAAGTCCAGCGATATCACCGGATAGCAAGCATACTCATCCCGATAACGCCCGCCGCCTGCATCCCAAATCTGAGCATCGGCAAACGAGCTCCGACCGGCGCGACCGACCGCAGGACGCTCCAGAAAAGCCCTGAGCATCGACAAGTTCATGCTCTTGCCAAAACCCTCGGGTCGACAGCACACCACAACGGACGCGTCGCAGTCCAACACATCGGCAATAAACATGGTCTTGTCAACCAGCACGCAGCAACCAAGGGCCTCCGCATAGCCGTGTATGCCAATGGGCAAAACCGCATCGTCGGCACAGCCGATCAAGCGCACGCCAAAGCCAGCAGCACAATCAACATTTGCCTGTTCAGACACCAAAACGTTCCCCCTAAATCGCAGCACGATGCCAATTGTAATGACCGCATCGCATGTACCGATGTCGCCGCGCGAACATATCGGGCAACGGTAGTCACAAGAGGTGTGAGGGGGCACAACTAATCGTTGCACAACAAAACGGGGCCCGACGCATTCGCACCGGACCCCGTCCCGATTCTTTAGTTATCTGGCAACCGAGAGGCTACTCCTCCGAGCCGTCCTCCCCAGAAGCCTTCTTCTGCTGATCGAGCTTATGCTTACCACTTACGATAGACGTAGCGCCCAGTGTGGCCAAGCTCGCGCTGGCAAGGCTCGCCATCACAATCAGATCGCCCGTCTTGGGCATGTTGCCGCCCGAGGACTTGGTAGTTGTAGTCGTCGTGGTCGTGGTGGTCACCGTTTTGGAGTCATTTTGCTCCTGGACTTGGTTGTCAGCACCGCTCTTGTCGTCGTCTTCGGACTGTTTCTTTTCGCCCTCGGTCTTGCTCTCGTCCTTCTTCTGAGCGAATTTGTCGTCCTTCTCCTCAGGGCTAGAACCCTTATCGGATTCGGTCTTCTCGGAAGCCTTGTCCTTGGAGTCGCCCTTTGAGGCTTCGGTCTTTTCCGTGGAAGCCTGATCAGAGTTGTCCTTGTTCTGGGTCGAACCGTTATTGACGCCAGCCATCAGCGAAGAGCCCAGCGTAGAACCAAGCTGCACGGAGAAAGAGGGCTTCTTGTCCGGCGAAGCAACGGGAGCGTCCGGTGCCTTATTCAAGTCGTCCTTGGAAGCATCGGAATCAGGGGTTGCGTCAGAGCCAGAGCCATTGTTAGAGCCGATGCCAACGGACGAATCGCTCGAGCCGGTGGATGAGTTAGAGGAGTCAGCGTCGGTCGAACCAGAGGCGGCGCTGTTCGTATTGCCGGCAGAGTTTGAAGACGAATCGCCCGCAGCAGGGCCGTTCGAATCGGAGCCGTTCGAGGTAGAGCCGTCATTGGTAGTGCCACCAGCAGAGCCATTACCGTCAGCATCGGTCGAGGGCGCATCCATCCTGTCATCGTTGGCATCGTCACTCGAGTCGTCATTCGAATCAGGTGTCGGCGAGGGCGCCGGCGTAGGCTCAGGCTGCACGGGCGTCGCAGCGGCAGCCTCATCCTCGGCGATAAAAACCAAGCAGTCCTTCAGCTCATTTTTATAACGATTCTTCCAGCCCTCATGATACTGGGGCTGACTTGAAAACTTGGTGGCGACATTGTTGACCACGCTATTGGAGAGCGCCATCACAAACTCGCGGTCGGACATATCGTTGGAAAGATTCGCCCAGCGGAAAAAGTCCCTGCAGCCACCAGTGCCGCACATGTTGGTAATGCTCCACACCATGCCCTTGACGCAATCGGCGCGGCCCGAAATATCAATACCCAGGCCGCTCTTGAGCCACGCCTCGGTCACCGCATAGTACGAGTTGTACGCATAGGCATCTTGAAGTGCTGAGAACTCAACAGGATCGGTGTTGTAAGCACCCTGGAAAGCCTCCTGCGCGATACGGCCCAGCTCGGTGAGCTGACCGTTCTCGGACATGGGATTGTTCGCGTTGGAAATCTCGCTGCCGCGATCAATCGCATCCTTGAGCATGCTGTATTTTTCGGGGCTGTAGTTGTAGACCTGCTTCATAAACGGAATGAGCGACCAACGGCGGTCGAACTGGTAATAGCCCAGCGCGTTGTAGCCGTCACCATACGAAAAGCCCTGGTTATAGTTGCCATGGCTCTCATATTTGGTGAAGTACTTCATCTCGGGAGTCACGTTGACAAACGAAACGCCCTGGACCGACCTCAGCACGCCCGAGAAGGACTGTTGGGTGTAAAGGCCCTTATCGATATCGGTGGCATCCGAGGCAACGCCCGGCGTGGGCTCCTCGGCAGCGGCGGGTGCCGGCGCGGAAACGGCGCCAAACGAAAGCGCCAGCGTCAGACCCGCGACAATCGCAGAATGCTTGGGCTGCATAAGATCCTCCCTGCATTGGTGTAGTTAAAGTTCAGTTTGCAAAGATAAAAATAAGTATTGCAGCTCGCCCGTTGTTGCACAACAACCCCTCGGTAAACGGCAACAACCCTCCGCGAAATCTTAAGGAATTAGACAAACTGGTCGTCGGGCGCCAACAGAAGCTCGCCGTAACGTTTCGTCAGCCCGTCTCTCAACTGACAGAAAGCGGGAATATAGACGTTCAAGATGCGCTGAATCAAATCTTGAGCGAGCTTGTTGTCGTAGATATGGACGTTCGTATTGCGGTCTCTGAGCATATCCAGCCAGGCTGCCTCATCAATAAAGTCGTAGAATCGGTAGGACTCCTTCAAGATGGCACGAGGAGACCCCGACGCGGCAAGCGTGGCGCCCTCATACTCGAGCAGACGCTTAAGGAGCTTCCAGCTCAGTTCAAATTGAAGATTGAACTTATTAATCAATCCACTCTGAACAAAATCATTGTTAAGATCCTGATTGGGCGCATCCTCAAGATTCGCCAAGGCGCTGGCAAAGTTCTCATATTTTTTCATACAGAATCACACCATCCCTGGCAATTTCATCGAGCAATTGCTGCGATAAGGGCTCATCGAGATTGACGACATCTACATCTAAAAGAGTATCAAGATGTTCCTCGATCAAATATGAGAAACGGCCGAAATCCCGGCAACCTGCTACGGCGATGTCAATATCGCTCTTGGGCAAGTTGTCGCCTCGAGCACGAGAACCAAACAACACGACCGTCTCGGCGTCACATTCCCGAGCAAAAACTTCGATTTGCTTATACACCTTGTCGAGAGATGCCATTTGCAGCCCTACAGCTTAATGTCAAAGTTGATCTCGGGGACGGCGGCCAGGTCGGCCAACGTCACGCCGTCGACGTACTTTTCGATCACGTCATCCAGACCACGCCAGAACTTGACGGTGGAACACAAGTCACTGCGGGCGCAGCTGTTGTCGATGCCATCGCACGCCACCGGAGCCGTGCTGCCCTCAACGGCACGCAAGATGTCGCCGGCACGCACCTCGGCCGGGTCCTTGCCCATCATGTAGCCGCCGCCCTTGCCACGCACGCTCTTAAGCAGGTCCGCCTTCATAAGCGGACGCACCAGCTGCTCCAGATACTTCTGCGAAATGCGCTCGCGGTCGGCAACCTCGCGCAAGGCAATCTTGCCCTCGGCGTCGCCCAGCGCCGCGATATAGATCATCAGTCGGAGGGCATAGCGGCCCTTGGAAGAAATGAGCATACCTACCCTCCCATCGCATCTGGGACAACATAACCAGGTTTGTTTGTCCCAAATTTAAAGTAAGTGGGACAAACACAACAGGTTATTTTGTCCCAGAATTTGAAAAGTCGAGTGGATTAGTCGGGTTTTCCCTTGACTAACGCCGAACCCATAGTAACTTTATTCCGAGAAGATTCCTAGGGTTTAGTACACCTATGAGTACACCATATACAGAGAGGGACAGCATGAGCGCAAATCCGCTGCTTTCCATCGAAGGTCTGACCGCCTCCGTGGACGAGAAGACCATCCTCCACAACGTCAGCCTCAACGTCGCCGCCGGCGAGACCCACGTGTTGATGGGTCCCAACGGCGCCGGCAAGTCCACCCTCGGCCACCTGGTCATGGGCGACCCCGTCTACACGGTCAACGACGGCCGTATCGTCTTTGACGGCCAGGACATCACCGAGCTCACCACCGACAAGCGCTCGCGCGCCGGCCTGTTCCTGAGCTTCCAAGCACCGGTCGAGATCCCCGGCGTGCCGCTGTCGAGCTTTTTGCGCGCCAGCATCGCCGGCCGCCCCGGCCTGGAGATGAAGGGTAAGGAGTTCCGCCGCCGCGTCAAGGAGCTCGCGGCCGAGCTCAACATGGATACCGCCTACCTCAACCGTGAGCTGGGCGTGGGCTTCTCGGGCGGCGAGAAGAAGAAGGTCGAGATGCTCCAGCTTTTGCTGCTGCAGCCCAAGCTCGCCATCCTGGACGAGACTGACTCCGGCCTGGACGTCGACGCCCTGTCCACCGTCAGCCACGGCATGGACGCGTATCGCAAGAGCTGCGACGGCTCCATGCTCATCATCACGCACAACACGCGCATTTTGGAGCACCTGGATGTCGACCGCGTCCACGTTATGGTCAAGGGCCACATCGTGCGCGAGGACGACGCCTCGCTCATCCCCTGGATCGACAAGAACGGCTTTGAGACCTTCGAGCGCGAGGCCGCCGAGCAGCGCGCCCAGGCCGAGTCTGCCGCTGCCGAGCAGCAGGCGTAAAGGGGCGACGCAATGACCAAGAACCGCACCGAGGTCGCGGACATCGACCGCAGCCTCTACGACTTCACCTATGGCGAGGAGGGATTCGAGCGCCTCGACGCCGGCATCACGCCCGACATCGTGCGCGAGATCAGCGCCAAAAAGGACGAGCCGCAGTGGATGCTCGACCTGCGCCTCAAGTCCCTCGAGATCTTCAATCGTTTTCCCGACCCGACGTGGGGCCCCTCCATCGAGGGCCTGGACATGGACAACATCGTCACCTACGTCAAGCCCAACACCGACCAAAAGCACGACTGGGAGTCGGTGCCCGACGACATCAAGAACACCTTTGAGCGCTTGGGCATCCCCGAGGCCGAGCGCAGCTACCTGGCGGGCGTCGGCGCGCAGTACGACTCCGAGCTGGTCTACCACAACATGCAGGACACGGCGTCCAAGATGGGCATCGTCTACTCCGGTATTGAGGAAGCCCTGCACGATCCGCAGTGGGAGCCGCTCATCCACGAGAAATTCATGACGCTCATCCCGCCCACCGACCACAAGTTTGCGGCCCTGCACGGCGCCGTGTGGTCGGGCGGCTCGTTTGTCTACGTTCCCAAGGGCACCAAGTTGGACTTCCCGCTGCAGAGCTACTTCCGCCTTAACGCCAAGGGCGCCGGCCAGTTTGAGCACACGCTCATCATTGTCGAGGACGATGCCGACCTGCACTTTATCGAGGGCTGCTCCGCACCCAAGTACAACGTGGCCAACCTCCACGCCGGTGCTGTCGAGCTCTTTGTGGGCAAGCGTGCACACCTGCGCTACTCGACCATCGAGAACTGGTCCAAGAACATGTACAACCTCAACACCAAGCGTGCGCGCGTGGACGAGGACGGCGACATCGAGTGGATCAGTGGCTCCTTCGGCAGCCATGTGGGTTATCTCTACCCCATGAGCGTGCTCAACGGCCGCGGCGCCCGCTCGAGCTTTACCGGCATCACCTTTGCCGGCGCCGGCCAGAACCTCGATACCGGCTGTAAGGTCGTACTCAACGCGCCCGAGACCTCGGCAACCGTCGAGACCAAGGGCATCTCCAAGAGCGGCGGCATCCAGACCTTCCGTAGCTCTATCGTGGCCACGCCCAAGGCCGAGGGCTCCAAGGCAACCGTGAGCTGCCAGTCGCTCATGCTCGACGACCAGAGCCGCTCCGACACTATTCCGGCCATGGACATCCGCGCCAAGAACGTCGACATCGGCCACGAGGCCACCATCGGCCGCATCGGCGACGACAAGGTGTTCTACCTGATGAGCCGCGGCATCTCGGAGGAAGAGGCCCGCACCATGATCGTCAACGGCTTTGCCAACCCGGTCTCCAAGGAGCTGCCGCTTGAGTACGCCGTCGAGATGAACAACCTGATCAAGCTCGAGATGGAAGGAGCGATCGGATAATGAACCAGACCACGAACACCGCTGCTACCACCCTTGAGCAGGTCAATGCGATGCCAGCTGCCACTTGGGGTTGGCTGAAGATGAACCAGACCAAGCTCGAGCTCTCTGACGAGCTTGCCGCCGCTCCCACCGAGGCTGTTAAGGTCGAGGGCTTGGACGAGCAGTTCCGCGGCGCTGCCGACGCATTTAACGCCGCCATGGACGCCATGGCCGAGCGCTTCCCCGAGCGCCGCGCCTCCGCCCCCGGCGACGCCGCCGACCGCGCCCGCATCACGCCCGAGACCGAGCTTGACGTGCCCGCCACCTCCATCTACCAGGCCGGTGCCATCAAGCTCGAGGAGGAGCTCTCCCCTGCCGAGGCCTTCGAGACTGGCATGGGCGAGGCTACCTACACCTACTTGGCCGAGCACGCTACCAAGCGCATCGTCATCGATGTGCCCGCATACAAGCACGCCACGGTTACCGTGCGTGTGAGCGGTGTCGATGCCGCCGCGGCCATCGCCGCCATCGACGTCGTCGTCCGTCCGCAGGCAACGCTCGACCTGCAGATCGCCCTGGACTCCCCCGTTGCCGGCGAGGGCGTCGTGGGATCCGTGCTGCGCGTGTGCGCCCACGAGTACGCCACCGTCAACGTGGCCTGCACGCAGACGCTCGACGATAGCTGGATCGCACTCGACGATACCGGCCTGTTCCTGGACGAGGGCGCGCGCGTCAACGTGCAACACACCGTCCTGGGTGCCGGCGCCAGCGCCACCGGCCTTGCCGGCGACCTGCTGGGCGATACCGCCAAGGTCACCATCGATACTGACTACCTTGGCGCCCGTGAGCAGGTGCGCGACTTTAACTACGAGCTGCGCCACCGCGGTCGCAAGACCGAGTGCGAGATCGACGCCAACGGCGTGCTGACCGGCACGTCCAAGAAGGTCTACCGTGGCACCATCGACCTCGTGCACGGCTGCAAGGGTGCCGTCGGCACCGAACGCGAGACGGTGCTCTTGGCCAACAAGGGCGTCGACAACAAGACCATTCCCGTCATTCTCTGCGACGAGGACGACGTCGCCGGCAACCACGGCGCCACCATCGGTCACGTCCGCGACGAGCAGCTGTTCTACCTCGCCTGCCGCGGTCTTGACCAAAACGCCGCCGAGGACCTGTTCATCCGCGCCAAGCTGGAGGACGCCGCGCTTTCCGCCACCGACGAGCGCACCCGCGCCGGCATCGTCCGCCTGGGCAACAACCTGATCGACAACTTTGAAGAGGAGCTCGCATGATCGACACCGAGCACGTTAAATGCGACACCTGTACCGCACCGGAGCCTATGGAGCTCGACGCCAGCGACGAGGCCTCGCGCGGCTGGCCTACCGTCGACATCGAGACCAATCCCTACAAGGCGCAATTCCCGCTTTTCCAGCAGCACCCCGAGATCGCCTTCCTCGATAGCGCCGCCACCGCGCAGCGCCCCGCCTGCGTGCTTGACGCCGAACGCGACTTCTACCAGCGCATGAACGCCAACCCCCTGCGCGGCCTGTACTCGCTGTCCGTCGAGGCAACCGACACCATCGCGAAGGTCCGCCAGCAGATCGCCGACCTCATCGGCGCCTCACAGGCCAACGAGGTCGTCTTCACCCGCAACACGAGCGAGTCGCTCAACCTGGTCGCCAAGAGCTTTGCGCCCACAGTGCTCAAACCGGGCGACGAGGTCGTCATCACCATCATGGAGCACCACTCCAACCTGATTCCGTGGCAGCAGGTCTGCCGCAAGACCGGCGCCAAGCTCGTCTACCTCTACCCCACCAAGACCGGCCAGCTCACCACCGAGGAGGTTCTTGCCAAGGTGGGTCCCAAGACCAAAATTCTGGCCGTGGGTCAGGTTTCTAACGTGCTGGGCGTCGAGAACCCGGTCAAGAACCTCGGCAAACTCGTGCACAAGTACGGCGGCTACCTGGTCGTCGACGGTGCGCAGTCGCTGCCGCACATGCCGGTCGATGTGGCCGACCTGGGCGCCGACTTCTTTGCCTTTAGCGCGCACAAGGCCATGGGCCCCATGGGCATCGGCGTGCTGTGGGGCAAGATGGACCTGCTCAACGCCATGCCGCCCATGCTCACCGGCGGCGAGATGATCGATTCGGTCACCGAGCAGGACGCCGTCTGGGCGCCCGTCCCCGAGAAGTTCGAGGCCGGCACGCAGGACGCCGCCGGCATATTCGCCACGGGTGCGGCACTCGACTACCTGGTCAACACCGTGGGTTACGAGAACATCCAGGCCCGCGAGCAGGCACTCGTCCACTACCTGATGGGCGAACTCATGCAGCTCGACTTTGTCCAGATCATCGGCTCCATCTATTGGGACAACCACCACGGCGTTGTGAGCTTTAACGTCAAGGGCATCCACCCGCACGACGTCGCGAGCATCATGGACATGGACGGCGTCTGCATCCGCGCCGGCCACCACTGCGCGCAGCCGCTGCTTACCTGGCTGGGCGTCGAGAACCTTGCCTGCTGCCGCGCCAGCGTGGCCTTCTACAACGACAAGGCCGACATCGACAAGTTCATCGCCGGCCTGCATCACGTTTGGAGCACGTTCAATGGGTAATCTGTACACCTCCACCACATTTATGGAGCACAACTCGCACCCCGACTATAAGTACGAGATGGATGCTCCCACGCACGAGCACGACGGCATCAACCCCAGCTGCGGCGACGAGCTCACCCTGCAGCTGCGCGTCGAGAACGGCGTGATCGAGGAGGCCTCCTTTACCGGCCACGGCTGCGCCATCAGTCAGGCCAGTGCCGACATCATGGCCGACCTCATCACCGGCGAGACCGTCGAGGAAGCTCACCGCCTGGCAGAGCTCTTCCTCGCCATGATCCGCGGCGAGCAGCTCTCCGAGGAGGACCTGGAAGACCTGGACGAAGCCGCCCAGCTCCAGGACATCTCGCACATGCCCGCCCGCGTCAAGTGCGCCGAGCTCGCCTGGCGCACCCTCGACGGCATGCTCGAGGGGCAAACAAACCAGTAGTTTATGCCCCGAATCCAAGGTTTTTGATTGCCGAGCCGCCCGATACGGGCGGCTCTGTTTTTACCTAATGAGCGCGAACGCACAAAGTCCGCGCGTCCGGCGCCCCGTCTGACATTTGCCACACAGCCAGACGCGAGCACGGGCTTTTTCCACAGCACCAAAGGCCTGCGGCAGGGCCCCGGGCCCGCCAAGCAATGCGCCAAGCCCCGTTCTGCGAAGCTCCGACTCGCTTCGCGCCTGCCGCAGACGGGTCCCATAGGGAGCGGCGTGCATATTTGCGAGTATTCAGCACGCCAAGCTGTGTGTATACGCATCGAAAGCGTTAATCAACGTCTTTAGGCGCATATATATTGTGTTTTAGAACAAGCATCGCGGTCTCAGGGATCACATACATGCGCTTCGGAGGCGCATCGGAAGGCATAAATAGCTTCGGAACCTGTATGTTGCAAGATTGCGGCAGTGCCGACAGCACCACGATGCTGAAAACTCCGTTTTTTGCACGGCGCAGACGGGGGTAGGCACGGGCAAACCCGGACTGAGCTGTTATTTTATGCAAGATGACGATTGTTCTATGCATATTAAGAAGTGCAGTTACCGTACCAAGCTTTTAGAACAATGGTTGTGGCATATGGGCGACCCCAGCTGCGGTGCACAGGCAGTCCTACGCCACGTTTCGGCCAGTCTGCACCGCCGTTCGTGCACAGGCACGCACGATACGAGAAACGGTACTTTTGCCAATCCCCGTATATCGCTCAATCTGACGCACCGTAAAACCGGCATCGTGCAATCCAAGAATGACGATGTTGCGCTGCGCCGACGGCGCGGCTTTAACCCCGTGGAGCGGAACCCCGAGGCTCTTCGCCATCTTGTCGGCAAAGGCGTGGCGTTCCCACTCTGTCTCTTTCATATCGCACAGCGCCGGCTCGCTACCGTCGGGCGTCGAAAGCGAATAGGCAATAAAGCCCTCGGCAGAACCAAAAAGTTCAAGCACGCAAGAAGGATCAGAAAATCCCCTCGCGGCATCTGCCGCATCACTGTCGTAAGCGCGCAGATGCTCCGCAAAGCTGCTCCATGGGTAACGCTCGATTAGGCTCATGCCCGCCTCCTGCGGATCGGCGTGAACGGAGCGAATAGCCTCCATCACCTGCCAGTCGGTATCGAGCGAGCGCCGGTCAAAACGGTTCTGGAACAGATGCCCTGTGCGCCCCGTGCGTTTATTGAACCGCCGCGCGTACGTCAAAAGCAGCCGGTGCATCGCCGCGCTCATCGCGTCCTCGTAATCTGCAAGCACCAGACGCACGTGATTGCCCATAAGGCACCAGGCGATAACCGTCACGCCCGCCTTGCGGCAGCACTCACGCATCAGCTCCAAGAACTCCCACCGGTCTTCATCGCCCTCAAAGATGAGCTGCTTGCCCGTACCGCGGGCACAGACATGGTAAAAGCCGGTAACCGTTCTCCAAACGCGCTGCATGGCGCTCCCTTCGCCGGGATCTGCTTGCCATCCAATACAGCACGATTGAAGCGTGCCATCAAAACATTCACGCAAAACAATACACTCGCGCGGCCAAAGGCAGTAATCAGGCGGCGAACGGCATCGTTGCAACAGGTCAACCCCCGCAATGCTTACAAGAGCTGACCAATAGCTTGCCCAAGACGGACCCCCTCTACGGAAGTTCACGACCACAGAACATAGAGTTAAACCGTTTCAATTAAAACTTCAGGACTTCTCGATGCGAAAACTGAGCCGTTCGCCGAATATTCCGTGCATTTCGCGGTATTATAGGGGCTGCATGTCATGTCCCTTTCGAAGGGTCGCCCGGCAATCGCCAGCCACGACCCCCAAACGGGACGCCAACACGATAGAGAGGAGAGGCATGCAGTACTCACAGGAAGTGGAGAACATGTGCCCCGTTGCCAAGGGTGCATACCACGGCCCCGCACCCATCCCCGAGGAGGGCAAGTGGGTCCAGGCTAAGGAGATTTCCGACATCTCCGGTCTTACGCACGGTGTGGGTTGGTGCGCACCTCAGCAGGGCGCCTGCAAGCTCACGCTGAACGTCAAGGACGGCATCATCGAGGAGGCCCTCGTTGAGACCATCGGCTGCTCGGGTATGACCCACTCTGCCGCCATGGCTTCCGAGATCCTTCCCGGTAAGACCATCCTCGAGGCCCTCAACACCGACCTCGTCTGCGACGCCATCAACGTTGCTATGCGCGAGATCTTCCTGCAGATCGTTTACGGCCGCAGCCAGACCGCGTTCTCCGAGGGCGGCCTGCCCGTGGGCGCCTCCCTCGACGACCTCGGCAAGGGCCTTCGCTCTCAGGTCGGCACCATGTTCGGCACCAAGGCCAAGGGCGCTCGTTACCTCGAGCTCGCTCAGGGCTACGTCACCCGCATGGCTCTCAACGACAAGAACGAGATCATCGCATTCGAGTTCCTGAACCTCGGCAAGTTCACCGACGCCGTCAAGGCCGGCAAGACCCCCGAGGAGGCCATCGCTGGCGCTATGGGCCACTATGGTCAGTGGGAGAACGCTGCCAAGTACATCGACCCGCGCACCGACGAGGAGACTCACTCCGTCGCCAGCGTGTTCCCGGTTCACGAGTAGAAAGGGAGGGAAATAACTATGACTGTTACGTTCGAAGGTTACGAGCGCCGCGCTGACAAGATCAACAAGTGCCTCGCCGACAACGGCATCGCCTCCCTCGAGGAAGCTCTGCAGATCTGCACCGACAAGGGCTTCAACCCGCGTGAGATCGTCAACAACACCCAGTCCATCGCCTTCCAGAACGCCGAGTGGGCCTACACCCTCGGTTGCGCTCTCGCTGTCAAGCGTGGCGCCAAGTCCGCTTCTGAGGCTGCCGCCATCATCGGCGAGGGCATCCAGGCCTTCACCGTTCCCGGCTCCGTCGCCGAGGACCGCAAGGTCGGTCTGGGCCACGGCAACCTGGGCGCTATGCTGCTCTCCGACGACACCGAGTGCTTCGCCTTCCTGGCCGGTCACGAGTCCTTCGCTGCCGCTGAGGGTGCTATCGGCCTGGCTCTAAACGCCAACAAGGCTCGCAAGAAGCCGCTGCGCGTCATCCTCAACGGTCTGGGCAAGGACGCTGCTCAGATCATCGCCCGCATCAACGGCTTCACCTACGTGAAGACCCAGTTCGACTACTTCACGGGCGAGCTCAAGGTCGTCGAGACCATCCCCTACTCCGATGGTCCCCGCGCCGCCGTCAACTGCTACGGCGCCGACGACGTCCGCGAGGGCGTTGCCATCATGTGGCACGAGAACGTCGACATCTCGATCACCGGTAACTCCACCAACCCCACGCGCTTCCAGCACCCCGTCGCTGGCACCTACAAGAAGGAGCGCCTCGAGGCTGGCAAGAAGTACTTCTCCGTCGCTTCTGGTGGCGGCACTGGTCGTACCCTGCACCCGGACAACATGGGCGCCGGCCCTGCCTCTTACGGCATGACCGACACCATGGGCCGTATGCACTCCGACGCCCAGTTCGCCGGTTCTTCCTCCGTGCCTGCGCACGTTGACATGATGGGTCTCATCGGCATGGGCAACAACCCCATGGTCGGTGCCACCGTCGCCTGCGCTGTCGCCGTCGAGGAGGCCCTCAAGGCCTAATCGCGCCCGCGCGATGCTCATATAGTTGAGCTTTGGAGCCACTACCCACCCAGGTAGCGGCTCTTTTTGTTTGCGCTGTCGCAGGGTAGCTAATGCCGATATATCAGTTGGGGCGAAATACAAGATGTGATGAGATGGAGCGTCAGAGCGTCCATGACGCCCACCTGCCATATTTGCCCTTTACCGATTTGCCGAGTCTTTGCGGCCCCATTGCCGATCACCCGTGCGACAATGCGCCGGACGAGAAAGGAATCCGATGGAATCGACTGATGTACTGGTAATTGGATCTGGCATTGCGGGCCTTTGCGCCGCCATCGAAGCGGCACGCACGGGTGCAACCGTCACTGTGGCAAGCGCCGGCAAGACTATGAGTGGATCGAGCTTCTTCCCCGGAACCTGGGGCCTAGGGCTTATCGGACCCGTTAACGAAGACGACGAGCAGGACCTCATCGACACCATCCTGGCCGTCGGCGGCGGCGTTGCCGACCCCGAACTCGTCCAAGCGTTCGTCCACGGCATTCCCCAAGCGATTGACTGGCTCGAGCAAGACCTGGGCGTTGAGCTCCAGCGTCCGCAAAGCGCCAAGAGTGCTCAACAAAAGCAATTTATCCCCTGCTTTGACCACAAGACGCGCATGTGGCGCGGCCTCACCCGCAAGCCCCTTGAGGACGCTCTGACGACCTGGATCGAGTCGCTCGGCATTCGCCTGCTCCCCCGCCATGAGCTTATCGACCTTGTTGAGGACACGAACGGCAGAATAACCGGAACCGTACTCTACGACCTTACCGAAAATCGAATCGTGCCCTTTGCTGCCAAGGCCACGGTCATCGCAGCCGGTGGCACAGGCGGCCTGTTCGAGCGCAGCCTTACGTCGGCTGATGTGCTCAGTTCCTCGCAGGCCATCGCGCTGGCGCACGGCGCAACACTTACTAATATAGAGTTCATGCAGATGATGCCCGGCTTCATTGAGCCCAAGCGCAACCTCGTCTTTAACGAGAAGACCTGGCGCTACGTCAAATTCGATCAGTCGGTTGACATCGACGACGACAAACTGGACAAGCTGCTTGAGCAGCGCTCCGGATACGGCCCCTTCACGTCACGCCTGGATTCACGTGCTATCGACCTTGCCATCGACCAAGCGGGCGCCGAGGGCCTAGCGCTGCATTACGACTTCCCCAGTGAGGACGTCCCCGAGTTTGTCCAGACCTTTGCCACATGGCTCCAGGACGAGCACGGCATTGCTCCGACTGACGAGATGCGCGTAGCGATGTACGCCCATGCCTCCAACGGCGGAATCAAGATCGACAAGGCAGCCGCGACCGGCGTTGCGGGTCTCTACGCCTGTGGCGAGGCAACGGGCGGCATGCACGGCGCCGACCGCATTGGCGGCCTGTCAAGCGCCAACGGTATCGTGTTCGGACGGATTGCGGGTGCATCGGCGACTCAGGCGGCGCTGGACGCCCCTGAGACGCCCTTGAAGACGGATATCGCCCTCCCCCAGCGCGGCCTCGCCAAGGCAGATGCAGAGCGTCTGGCTCGCAGCCTCAAGCACACGATGAGTAGCTACTGCATGATCAACCGCACCGAGACGGGCCTATCCGAGGCACTACACGAGCTTGAGGGCTTGAAGACAGAGGCAACGACCTTGAGCACACAGAAAGCCCAGGACAGCGAAGTCGCAGCCCTCGCCCGCCTGCAATCGCAGATTCAACTAGCACAGGAAATGGTCAAAGCCATGCGTAAGCGAACTGAAAGTCTCGGGTCGCACTATCGAGCGGACTAAGTCGATTCTCACTTTGAGTTTGATCACAATTTCTCAACATGCATCGAGCCCCGTAAGCATGATTCCCTTAAGGAGAACACGCTTACGGGGCTTTTGCCGTGTTTTCCCTAAGGGAATCACGGTGCAGACTTCGCGGCTCCGCGCCCTTTCGGGTTCGACCCCATGCGAGGTCAACAAAAAAGCGACCAGCCGAAGCCAGTCGCTTTAACTTGCTTTGGTGGGCCGTCAGGGGGTCGAACCCTGGACCTTGGGATTAAGAGTCCCCTGCTCTACCAACTGAGCTAACGACCCAAAGCTAAAGTCCGTTGTGGCGGACTTTAGAGGAGATATCGTGTGGTGGGCCGTCAGGGGTTCGAACCCTGGACCTTGGGATTAAGAGTCCCCTGCTCTACCAACTGAGCTAACGACCCGATATCAACACGAAGCAAAAACTGGGGTGGGTAAAGGGACTCGAACCCTCGACCTACGGGACCACAACCCGTCGCTCTAGCCAACTGAGCTACACCCACCGTGTCCTGTGCGCTTCGCGCTCGACTATTATTGCAAGGAACGCCACGCGATGCAAGCCCCAATTTTCAAGAATTTTGAAAAGAGTTTTTCGAGACCATTTCGAGCAAATCCCACCGGTTTCATAGGAGTAAACTTGCCCCACTGCAAATGCTCGAAAGGACCGTCATGAAAGAACTCTCCAACCGCACGGCAACGTTTACCGATTCGGTCATCCGCCGCATGACACGCATCTCCAATAAGTACGGCGCTGTCAATCTCTCGCA
Organism: Collinsella aerofaciens; assembly: GCF_040926405.1. GTDB lineage: Bacteria > Actinomycetota > Coriobacteriia > Coriobacteriales > Coriobacteriaceae > Collinsella. The sequence continues at coordinate 11,267 of NZ_JBCOIG010000020.1, read as the reverse complement.
GGGCTTCCCTGACTTCGATCCCCCAGCGCAGCTGCTCGATAGCCTCAGCACCATCGCCACCGACCCCAAGCCGCTTTACCACCAGTACTCCATCACCTGGGGCTCCCAGGCCATGCGTGAGGCGCTTGCCGCCAAGCAGGAGCATTTTATGGGCATGTCGGTAAACCCCAACGAGAATATCGTAGTCACCTGCGGCTCCACCGAGGCCATGATGGCCGCCATGATGACGGTTACGAACCCCGGAGACAAGGTCGTCATCTTCTCGCCGTTCTACGAGAACTACGGCGCCGACACGATCCTTTCGGGTGCCGAGCCTATCTACGTGCCGCTCAACCCGCCCACATTCGACTTTGACCGCGAGACACTCGAGGCGGCCTTCCGCGACAACGACCCCAAGGCCATCGTCCTGTGCAACCCTTCCAACCCTTGCGGCAAGGTCTTTACGCGCGAGGAGCTCACCTTTATCGCCGACCTCTGCAAAAAGTACGACACCTACTGCATCACCGACGAGGTGTACGAGCACATCGTCTACGCGCCCCACGAGCACGTCTATATGGCCACGCTGCCCGGCATGTTCGAGCGAACCATCAGCTGCAGCTCGCTGTCCAAAACGTACTCCATCACCGGCTGGCGTCTGGGCTACACCATTGCCCCGGCCCAGATCACCGAGCGCATCAAGAAGGTCCACGACTTCCTCACCGTGGGTGCCGCCGCTCCCCTGCAGGAAGCTGTCGTCACCGCCCTCAACTTCGACGACAGCTATTACCAGGAGGTCCTCGACCTCTACACCGCCAAGCGCGACCTGTTCTGTCAGGGACTCGGCAGCATCGGCCTCACGCACAACGTGCCGCAGGGCGCCTACTACGTCATGATGGACATCTCTGAGTTTGGCTATGACAGCGACCTCGAATTCTGCGAGGACCTCGCGTCTAAGGTGGGCGTGGGCGCCGTGCCCGGCTCGAGCTTCTTCCGCGAGCCCGTCAACCATCTGATTCGTTTCCACTTTGCCAAGCGAGACGAGACGCTTAACGCGGCGCTGGAGAACCTCAAGTCGCTACGTGATAAAATCAAGCCGCGCGGGTAAGGACGGCCCGGCAACTAAAGCAACCAAAGAAGCCCCGCACCGCCCGCCGCGTTGCGAGGCTTCTTTCTATAGCGCTTTCTTAAATAGTTTAGAGCTCTATACTTTAGTCACGGAGCAACTCGTCCCAGAGAGAGGAATACTATGGCAGAGCAGCAGCTTATCGGAGCGCTCGAGGCCGGTGGCACCAAGATGGTCTGCGCCACGGGCTATGCGGACGGTACGGTCCTAGAGCGCGAGCAGATCGCGACCACGACCCCGCAGGAGACCGTTGAGGCCGTCAACGCATGGTTTGCCGACAAGGGCATCGCCGCGCTGGGCATCGGCGCCTTTGGCCCCACCGCAGTCAACCCTGCCTCGCCCCAATACGGCAAGATCCTGGAGACGCCCAAAACGGCATGGCGCTACTTTGACCTGCTGGGCACTATCCAAAACGAGCTCAATATCCCCTGCGGCTACGATACCGACGTCAACGTCGCCTGCCTGGGCGAGGTCACGTTTGGTTGCGCCAAGGGCCTCACCGACGTGGTCTACCTGACCATCGGCACCGGCGTGGGCGCCGGCGTGCTCTCGGGCGGTAAGCTCGTGCACGGCATGATGCATCCCGAGGCCGGCCACATCCTGGTCACGCGCGACCCGCGCGACACCATTGGCGAGCACAGCGCCTGCCCCTTCCACGACAACTGTCTCGAGGGCCTCATCGCCGGCCCCGGCGTTAAAAAGCGCTGGGATGGCAAGAGCGCCGGAGACATGGCCGATGACCCGGAGGCCATGGACCTGCTCGCCGGCTATCTGGCACAGGCGCTCATGACCTACACGCTGTGCTACGCGCCGCAAAAGATCATCATCGGCGGCGGCGTGGCCGACCACACCCCCATCGTGCCGCTCGCACGCAAGAAATGTGCCGAAATGCTCAACGGCTATATCGTCACGCCCGAGGTCAACGACATCGATACCTACATTGTCAACAACAGCCTCGAGGGCAAGCAGGGCATCATGGGTTGCCTTGCCCTGGGCGCACAGGCGCTTCAGTAACAGACGCACCCACGGGGCGTGGCGCGCCCAGCAAATCCGACCAATGGAACGACGCCACCACGCCTCATATAAGCCCTCAAATAAAAAAGGCCGCCTAGGACCAAACAATACGTCCTAGGCGGCCTTTTTGGCGTACATCAGCGACCGTAAGAGATATCGGAGCACAACGCCCATTGCCGCTCCACAGCAGTCGATCATCACATCGGTGATCATGCCGGCGCGTCCCGGCACAAAGAGCTGAATCGTCTCGTCGATCGAGGGAATCAGCAGCAGGAACACCGCCGTGGGCAGCAGCACGTCAAAGGTGTGCCGGCCCTCAAAATCAAAAGCGTGCGTTGCCAGGATGCCGAGCACCATATACTCGGTAAAATGCGCGCACTTGCGAACAACAAAGTTGGTCACCCATTCATATGGAAGTCCCACGCCGTGCAGGAAACCGCGGATAGCTTCCATGACCGTTAGGCTCAGCGAGCCCGACCCCGAGCCGGGAACCAGCGAATTGCCCCAGATCAAGAGCGCCATCAGGCAGGTCACGACCGCCCATTTTCGATTCATCTTAACCATGCAGAAGTTATGCCTCCGCGCGGAGCGGCGCGAAGCTGGCGGTACCGCCCTCGATAACGCTCAGATAGGCACGGCCCGTACGCTTGGCGGTAGAGGACTGCAGGCGCTCGATCTCTTCCTCGAGGATCTGATTGACGCGCTCGTGACGACGATTTTCCATAATGCCGGCGGCAATAGCCTCGGCCCGCTCGATGCTCTCGCGCGAGATACGGGCGGTATCCTCGGGGAACACAGCGCTGTGACGGCCGACATAGGCGGGAGCAGCAGGCTGAGGGGCAGCGACGGGAGTGGGGACTGCAACAGGAGCGGGCTCGTCAATCTCATCCAGAATCGCGGTGGCGGCGGCCCACATGTCCTCGTGGCCCGAGTAATCGGCCATGGGGACATCGACCTCGAGCGAGGCGTCCGGAAGGTCGCCGGTGTCGATGCGATCTTGGGCATCAATCGATGCGGTGATGGCTGCAGGTTCATCGAGGTCGTCAAGATCGATGTCCGCGGCACCGGAGATGATAGGCATGCTGGCGAGGTTTGCGTTGTACGGCGCAGCCTCAGCCGCCTGCTGCTGAGCAGGAGCGCCCCAAAGCGAGCTCTCGGCGGCACGGCGGGCGGCAACGGCCTCCTCGTCCGCGGTAATGGCTTCATCAACGTACGAATAATCGGCAGAAGCGTTCGCGTCGCCCGAGGTAGCGTTGTAGGCGTTATTGGCTGCCGCGTTGGCAACGAGTGCCACGAAAGCCGCCGTGCTGCCCGCAGGGGCGGCCTGGGAGCCCGACACGGCGCGCGCCGCGGCGGCGATGTCGTCACGATTGAAGGAGCCGGTCTGCCCGCCGTTGGTAAGCTCGTCGATGGCGACTTGATAGACGTCGCGCGAGTGTGCAGGGTCGCAGCTCACCGGCGAATCGTCGTCGAGCATACTGTCGATCATGGACCAAGCCTCGGCCTCGTCCATAGCATCTGCGGCTCGAGCGATGGTAGGGACACCATCATCGGCATGACGGCGCTGGAACGCACCAGTCAGGCCGGAAAGGTATGCCGAGGTAGACTGCTCCGCCTGAGCCTGAGAAGCAGAAGCCGCAGCGTAAGGAGTCGCATCCTGCTGCTGAGCCGGAATCGAGGCGGTCTTGAACTCACTTTGATGTTGATTGAGATTGGCAGCACCGCCCATGGCATCGGGCTGGAACAGACGCTCTTCACGCTGCGCACGGTACTCGGAGATGCCCAGCGAGGCGGCATAGATACCCACGCCCGCCACCGCGCCCACGGCGAAGGGAACCGCACCCGCCACGACCGTCTCGTTCACCGACGAAAACGGCAGCGTCGCGGCATACATAACCACGGGGGCGGCCAGGCCGATCCCGCACGAAAGTCCGGCAAGGACTGCTCGTTGTGTTGCATCAGAAGAAGCCATGAGCTCTCCCCATCTTCCAGCACCCAAATCGCATCATTCAGTTGGCTGCGCGAGAGAAGATGAAGCGGGGCTATGCCCCAAAGCAACGGTATATGGTTCGTTTCATCTGCGTTTTCCGTCGCGAAGCTTAAAAGCTATTATGTGAAACCGCCCTGTCGATTGCAAGCGACGATGTCGGATTGAAACGGGAAACCTGCTGCTTGCCAGTCTTATGGTCGATAACTGGCGCCGAGTGGCGATATAAAAAGGGCCGAGGCGCAAGCCCCGACCCTTCATCGCGCCGGCAATAACGCCGCGTGCGGTTGACGACTTAGAACGTCTGCTCGTAGTCGCTATGCTTTTTGGCCGAACGCACCAGGAACTCCTGGTTGGTGTTGGTGCCCTTGAGGCCCTTGATAAACGATGCGGCCGCGCGCTCGGTATTGTTCATGCCGGCGAGGATGCGACGCAGACCAAAGACAAACGGGCGCATCTGCTCGTCGACCAGCAGGTCCTCGTTGCGCGTACCCGAGGCAACAGGGTCGATGGCCGGGAAAATGCGGCGATCGGCCAGGTCGCGGTCGAGCTTGAGCTCCATGTTGCCGGTACCCTTGAACTCCTCAAAGATGACCTCGTCCATCTTGGAACCGGTATCGATGAGTGCGGAGGCCAGGATGGTGAGCGAGCCACCGTTCTCGATATTGCGGGCTGCACCCAGAAAACGCTTGGGCGGATACAGTGCCGCCGAATCAACGCCGCCCGAAAGGATGCGGCCTGAGGCGGGCGCCGCCAAGTTGTAGGCGCGGGCAAGACGCGTGATGGAGTCGAGCACAACTACAACATCGCCGCCCAGTTCCACGATGCGCTTGGCGCGCTCGATGACGAGCTCTGCCACGCGAGTGTGGTTGTCGGCGGGCATATCGAAGGTCGACGCCACAACCTCGCCCTTGATGGAACGCTGCATATCGGTGACCTCTTCGGGGCGCTCGTCGACGAGCAGGCAGATGAGGTGCACCTCGGGGTTGTTAATCGAGATAGACTGGCAGATTTTCTTGAGGATCGTCGTCTTGCCGGCCTTAGGCGGGGACACAATCAGGCCACGCTGACCCTTGCCGATCGGCGACACGATGTCGATGGCACGACCGGTAATGGAATCCTTGCCATGCTCCATGCGCAGCGGCTCGTTGGGATAGACCGGGGTGAGGTCGCCGAACTTGGGGCGATTGCGAATCTGCTCAGGATCCATGCCGTTGACGGTCGTGATCTTGGCGAGGCCGGCGCGCTTGTCGCCGCCGCGCGAAGGACGCAGCGAGCCCTCGATGACATCGCCCGTGCGCAGACGCGCGGAACGGATGAGGTATGCGGGCACGAAGGCGTCGTCGTTGGACTTCATGTAGCCATGGGCGTGGATGATGCCGGAGCTGTCTGGGCGAATCTGCAGAATGCCCTTGATATCGCGGAAACCCTCGGCCTTTGCGGCGGTAGTGTAGATCTCCTCGACGAGCTCGGCCTTCTTCTTGCCGGTCGTCTCGATCTCGAACTCCTTGGCCTTCTCGCGCAGCTCGGCGACCTTCATGGCCGCGAGCTCCTCGCGCGAAAGCGTGGGCTCAGTCGGAGCGGCATTGCGCTCCTTATTGCGCTGCTTGCGGTCGCGCTGACGGTTGCGGCGATCGTTGTTACGCTCGTCCTTGCGCTCGTTGCGGTCATTACGCTCGTCGTTGCGCTTGTGCTGACGGCGGTTGGGGCGAGCGCTCTCTTCGGTCTCGACGGGGGCGGTGCCATCGGTTGCGGAGGCGTCTTCGTTAGCCGAAGCATCATCGCTGGCCTCGGCATTGGAATCGCCCTGCGGCTCGGCCTCGGCATGCTGCTCGACGGCCTTGGCCTTAGCGGACTTCTTGCGACCGCGCTTGGGCTTCTCGGACGCAGACTGTTCGACGTCTTGGGGCTCGGCGGCATCAGTCGATGCATCGGCGGTCGTCTCGGCGGAAACCTCGGACGCACCCTTCTTGGCAGCCTTGGCCTTGGACGTGCGCTTAGCAGCAGTACGATGGCTGCGACCAGGACGGACGTCGGCGGGCTCGACATCGGCAGAAACGGCCTCGGAAGTCGTAGCATCCTGGACGGGCGCGTCGGCAGCGGTTGCAGGCTCGGCGGTCGCCGCAGCATCCCGAGCGGCGGCGGCTGCGGCTGCGGCCTTCTCGGCCTCGACGAAAGCCTTGGGCTTGCGACCGCGACGGTGCGGGCGCAAAGCCGGATCGACAACGGGAACTTCGCTGGCCTCGACAGGCGCAGCGGGCTCAACAGGCGATGTGCCCTCCCCTGCCGCGGAACGGACCGAAGCCTCAGCGAGCTCGGGGGTTACCTGATCGGCAACCTGCTCGGCCTTAGCAGCCGTGCGACGGCGTGTGCGCGGTACCGGCTTCTCGGTTGGCTGGTCGGCGACAGGGGTCTCGGTGGCGGCAGGCGTCTCGGGCACAAACGGAGCTGCAAGCTCGGTCAGAGCCGCGGCCTCACGCTCGGCAGCACGACGGCGGGCGCGCACCACCTGAGCCTCGCTAATCTGCGCCAACGCACGTGCCTGCGCGACCTCATCGGAAATCGGCGCCGAGGAGTCAGCTGCAGCGGTACGCTTGGCGCGCGTCGTGCGCGTGGTACGGCGCTTGGGCTTGGTGACCTCCTCGCCGTCATCGGCAGGCTTGGCCGCGCGGCGCGTACGCTTGGGCTTTGCCGGAGCAGCCTCCTCACCAGTTGCAGACACGGCCTTCTCAGCCGCTACAGGCGTAGGCGTCGAAGCAGCCTTAGGCGTCTCAGGAGCCGAGGCTTGCGCGGGCGCCGCGACCTGGTCCGACGCAACCGGTGCAGCGGGAGCGGCTTGCGTCGTCGTTATTTCGTTTTCTTGCTGTTGATCAGACACAGTGTTTGCTCAACTTTCTTTTCAAGCCCTGTGATCACATGCTCCCTGCATAAACCTTCAGGGCGGCTAAACAGTCTAGCTCCGTCAAATACCGACGGACATCATTGATCTGTATCGAGATATTTGCGTCATATATGCAGCTTTAGTGTAACACAACCGCCGCCACCTGCAACTTAGTCATTGGACGTTCTTAAACGCCCAGTCATCAGGGACACTCCTCCTCAAAAGCGCCTTGAAATGTCGCGCCAGAGGAGTGAAGCCGTGGCACCTGGAATAGCCGCGCCACGAATCGCGCCCATCTGCTACGTTTGCCCCGAGCCCCTGACCATACCCTTGTTTTTTCAAAAACAACGAGTCTGCTACCTGCGGTTTTAATATCGTACTTTTCGGCATGGTTCGGGATATGCGTCCAAACGTAGGAGATGAGCCCAATTCGTGACGGACGGTATCCCGCCACCCCTCTTCGAGACAAAAATGATCCGTTTTCCTCCGTCCCCAAGGGACAATTTTCAAAACTACGCCGGATTACGGGGCCAGGATGCTGCAAGCCAACCATACCCTGCATTATCAAGAAACAATAAGCCATCTACCTGCGGGTTTAATTTCACTATTGGCACCATGGTCGCCAGTTGGCGATTCAGCCCCGTAAACCGGTATAGTTGCAATTTGGTAGCATTTCCCAGCAAACCAAATAGTCTCACCAAACGCAAAAAACCCGACCTCCGCATGGAGATCGGGCTTATAGGGCTCAGCAAAGCCGAACCTACACGGTCAAATGATCCGTAGCTTACATCTGCTCGGGCGCGGAAACGCCAACGAGGGTGAGCACCAGGGCGAGCGTCACGCGAACGGCGTCGCAAGCGGCCAGACGGGCGCGCGAAAGCTCGGGGTCGACGGGACGGCCCTCGCTCGGCAGAACCTGGCAGGCAGCGTAGAAGCTGTGGAAGTCGCCGGCGAGTTCCTCAGCAAAGTGCGTCAGACGGAACGGGGCGCGGTCGCGAGCGCAGCTGGCAATCAGGTCGGTGAGCTCGTTGAGCTTACGCGAAAGGGCGAGCTCGGTCGGGTCGGTCAGCAGCGAGTAATCGACGTTCTCACCGATGGCCTTGGCGGCGACGGCCTTCATGCCCATCTCGTCAGCCTGCTCGGGCGTAACGTCGGCGGCACGGCGCAGGATGGAGCACACGCGGGCGTGAGCATACTGCACGTAATAGACCGGGTTGGAGTTATCGCGCTTCTTAACGGCCTCAATATCGAAGTCGACCATCTGGTTGGAGCTCTTGGAGATGAGCGTGTAGCGAGCGGCATCGGAGCCGACCTCGTCGACAAGCTCCTGCAGGGTCACCATGGTGCCCTTGCGCTTGGACATACGGACGGGCTTGCCGTTACGCAGCAGGTTGACGAGCTGGCCCAGCAGAACCTCAAACTTGCCGGGATAGCCAAGAGCGTCGCAGACGCAGCGGACGCGCTCGATGTAGCCGTGGTGGTCGGCGCCCCAGATGTCGATGACGTGGTCGACGCGCTGGAACTTATCCCAGTGATAGGCGACGTCGGAGGCGAAGTAGGTGTACTCGCCGTCGGACTTGATCAGAACGCGGTCCTTGTCATCGCCCAGGTCGGTGGAGCGGAACCACAGGGCGCCGTCCTTGGTGTAGAGATAGCCCATCTTGTCGAGCTTCTCAAAAGCGCGGTCGACGGCGGAGGTGCCGGCGGTCTCGCCCTCGGTGTCCTTCACATACAGCGAGCGCTCGGAGAACCAACGATCGAAGTCGCAGTTAACGGCATGGCAAAGGTCGCGCATGTTATCGACCATCTTTACATAGCCGCGCTCGCGGAAGCTCTCCATGCGCTCCTGCGGATCGGCGTTGACCCACTTATCGCCGTCGGTGCGCCAGAACTCGGCGGCCTCGTCGATGATGTAGTCGCCGCCGTAGGAGTCCTTGCCCAGGGTCTCGGCAAAGTTGTCCTGATACGGATGGGTCTCGGGATGCTCGTCGTTCTCGTCGGCAACAAAGGCGTCGCGGTCGGCGATCAGCAGCTTGTGAGCCTCGTCGATATCCACGCCCTGCTTGGCGATGATGTCGGCAAGCTGCATATAGCGCGTGCTGATGGAGTTGCCGAAGGTGTTCATCTGAGAGCCGTGGTCGTTGATGTAGAACTCACGCTGGATGTCGTAACCGGCGTGATCCATAACGCGGCAGAGCGAGTCGCCCAGCGCGGCCCAGCGGCCGTGGCCGATGTGCATGGGGCCGACGGGGTTGGCGGAAACGAACTCGACCTGGGTCTTCAGGCCACCACCGACGTTGGACTTAGCGAAGTCCATACCCTTCTCGCGAGCCTCGCCAAAGATGGCATTCTTGACGGCAACGGAGAGGTAGAAGTTGATGAAGCCGGGGCCTGCGATCTCGACCTTCTCGATCGCGGGGTCCTCGGGCATATGGGCAACGATGGCCTCGGCGATCTTGCGCGGGGCGCAGTGGGCCAGCTTGGCGGACTTCAGGGCCATGGTAGAGGTCCACTCGCCATGAGAAGTGTCAGCCGGTCGCTCGATAGCGCAATCGTCAAGTTCAAATGCGGAAAGGTCGCCGGCCTCCTGGGCCGCAGCAAGCGCAGCGCGTACCAGCTCTTCAATCTTCTCGGGCATAGATCCTCCTTGTGTTAAAGCCCCCGAGCTCTTGGTCACTCGTAGGGCAAAAGCCAGAGTTTGTAGCACTCTATCACAAGCGACGGGCACTGTCGCAGGGTAAAGCTAATAGATATTGCATATGCACAAAAATGACTACAGCTTGTATGGAGTCACTCAAAGATGCCGGTCTGCCTGCAGATTATGCAGGCGTTGAAAATGCATAAAGGTGTGAATGAGCTGCGTCTGTTATCGAATACTCTTACCTATCAGAGTTGTGTGCTTTTCCTGCATAAAGTACGGGTTTGCGCACGTCAGCGTGTTATTCTAGACATACGTAAATTCGTATAAGTTGGAGGTAGCATGTTCTCAATCGGTCAACACGTCATTCATCCGGGCCAGGGAGTCTGCACCGTCGTCGGTTTTAGGGACGACACACCGCAGCCCATGCTGCTGCTCGAGACCAAGCAGGGACATGCGCAGACGATCCTCATGTACCCCGTGGCGCAGGCCGACCGTCTGCACGCCGCCATCTCTCAGCAAGATGCCGAGCACCTGCTGAGCCACTATGACGAGCTGGAGTGCGACACCTTTACCGAGCGCAACAGCTCGCTTGAGGAGACACACTTTAAGCAGCAGCTCAAGCTGGGCGCGCCCGAGACGGTCCGCGTGGCAAAGACCATGATGCACCGCATTCGCCAGGCCGAGGAAGCTGATAAAAAACCCAGCTCCTACTACATGCGCGTACTCAAGGAGGCCAAACGCCGCTCCATCGAGGAGTTCGCCGTGGCCCTTGGCGTCACCGAGGAGGCCGCCGAAGCCCGCCTAGCCCAAGCCGCCCTCAACTAACCCATCCGCGCCAAAAACCACCACAAAGGGAACAGGCACCTTTGTGGTGGTTTTCTTGTTCTAGTAGTATTCATTCTTATCGATACCCACGAGCACAAGGAGTCTCTTATGGCAGAGCCGCTTACCGCCGGAATCACCCGCGACCGCGCGTTCGAACTGCTCAATGAGCACAACAAGGACCCGTTCCATATCACCCATGGCGAGACGGTCGAGGGCACTATGCGCTACTTTGCGCGCGAGTTCGACCCCGAGAACGAGGAGTTTTGGGGCATCGTCGGTCTGCTGCACGACCTGGATTGGGAGGAGCATGAGGACGACCCCATTAACCACACCATCTATGCTGCCGAGATTCTTGAGGGCGAAGGTGCGTCTCCCGAGCTCATTCGCGCCATCCAGACGCACACGTCGGACTTCAACACCTCACTGCCCAAGCCCGAGCTGCAGATGGAAAAGATCCTGTTTGCCTGCGATGAGCTCACCGGCCTGATCGGCGCTGCCGTCATCATGCGCCCGAGCAAGAGCGTTATGGACTTTACGACTAAGTCGCTCAAGAAGAAGTTCAAGGACAAACGCTTTGCCGCCGGCTGCTCGCGCGACGTGATTTCGCAGGGCGCCGAGATGTTGGGCTGGGAGCTCCCCGAGCTCTTTGACCGCACCATCGCGGCCATGCAGTCCTTCGCCCCCGACCGAGATACCTTCCAGGCCTAACCGTCAACGCCACCTAAAACCACCACAAAGGGGGCTTATAGGACAAAATGTGTGTCCACGTTGGGGGCATCGGCGCAGGTCGATGCCCCTTTTTCAGCCGTTTAAATTC
>NZ_JBCOIG010000019.1:5435-44495 GCF_040926405.1 Collinsella aerofaciens | reverse complement strand
CAGATTCTAGGACAGGGGCCGCTTGCGTTTGGCGGTCAGCCGTCGGCGCGCTTACACCAACATTTCCGACGCGATCCCCCTCCACGGGCTCGCTGGCGAGGCTCGCGGGCGCGGTCATGTGCGAGCTGGACGAGATATGGCAGGAGTCCAGGTACTTCTCGGAGGCGAGGATGAACGAGCTCTACGACGACGGTCGCACTAGGGGAATCGACGGTCCCGTCGATTGGGCGCGGCTTGAGGTGGAGGCCAGGGGGATGCTCGAGTCCGGACTCGAGCTTGCGGACAGGGTCGAGGCCGCATAGGATATCAACCGTGTTCCAGATTCCAGGACGCCGGGCCGACTCGCTTCGGATCGGGCGCTACACCAACTTTCTCGACACTAACAGAAGACCGCCGGTCGCGTCGCGGCCGCCCTGGGCGGTATCAGGGAGGCCCTCGGCGCCGACGGGACGCGCCGCGTGTTTCGCGCCGTCCTCACCGACAACGGCGCCGAGTTCTCCGACGAGGCGGCGATCGCGGCGCTGCTCGGCGAGGGGCCGGGCGAGACGAGGCTGTTCTACTGCGATCCCTGGCGCAGCGACCAGAAGGGCGCCTGCGAGCGCAACCACGTCGAGATCAGGAAGCTGCTTCACAAGGGCGCCGGAATCAGGTTCGACCGGCTCGCCCCGGCCGATCTGGCGCTGGCCATGTCGCACGTGAACTCCGAGCCCCGCGGCGCGCTCGGCTTCGCGACGCCCGCGTGCGCCTTCAAGGCGATGCCCGGGGAGGACGCGGCGGCGCTGCTGGACGCCTACGGCGTGGGGGACGTGCCGCTCGGCGACCTCGACCTGACGCCGGGGCTCATCGAGAGGGCGCGCGCAGAGAGGGGCGATGCCTTGCTGGCCTAGCCTGGAAGAAAAACGGAATAGACGGACCGACCGTCCGGCTGAGTCTGGGAAGAGGTGCCGGGCAGCGGGCGGAGCATGGCCACCGGGACCCATCGAAACACATCTCCACCGTTTCTTCAGCTGGGAAAACAGCGCCCCCGAGGCCCGGATGGGGGCTCGGGGGCGTTCGGTAAATGCAGAAGTGAGTTATCAGCTCAATATGTTCGGCTGCAATCGGAAATCAACCGATAATCTCATTCTCTCAGTTGCATTTTATGATAATCGTTAACAAAAAACGCTAGCATAAATACTAATGCCAACCCATAGGAAAGTGCACCGGTTAAACTCACTCCATTCATTCCTAATTGAGGCACAAGAATGAATGATAAGAGGATAGACATTGCAGACGCGGCAATGTTGCCGAAAAAACTTCCTCTAAAATCTCTAATTGACAGAAGCAAATCGTTAAAAAACCAGGCAAAAGCGGTGAAATACGTACAAATTAACACCATACCAAGTAAGTTTGTGTACGCAATTATCTTTGACCCGAACAAAATCGTCAGGATCGGGCGCGTAAAAACTAGCAAAAGCACCGATAAGCCAAAAGTAGCCGCGGATATATACACGACTACTTTCTTTAATAACCGAAGCCCTTTCCTTCTATCTTCATTGAATCGGGCTGCAAATTCCCCAAGCAATGGACTATATATATAGCCTGCTCCCATTTGAACAATGGTTGCCGGAGATGCTACCGAAGAATAGATTCCCAATGCCGCTGCTCCAAATGAAGCCGCCAAAGCCTGTTTTGGAATTGTCAGAACAGAGCTACTGCAAATCTGGGCAAGCACGATTGGGGTTAAGGACAACAGCACCTTAATAGATTTATTTAGATTTAATTTGAGCTTAATAAGCTCAAGTAAGCTTGCCTTCTTTTTGTCATAAAGAAATAAAACCATGATGTTTGCAATCGCTATGACTCCGACAGCAGCTTCAAGCGAATTGGTAACTGAAAGAGTAATTATGAACAAGAGAAGACTGCTGACACCCTGAATAATGTAAGAAATGCCGATGAAATCCATGCGCAGATGCTTTTGGTCAATTGCATGGAATCCTTCAATTAGGTTAACCGCCATTGAATATATCAGATAAAGCACAATAACGGGCAGTGATTGCAAGCTGCACGTTATAAGCGAATAAGCAATACCTAAAGCAAACGCTAAGGTGGTGCTTACCAAACGAAGTCCAAGGTACTCGCCAGTTTTTAATTCATTTTGGACGTCCGTTACCTGAATGGTTCGCAATCTAAACTCGGCAACTGGTTGAACAAGGCTTGAAATTGACATGGCTAATGCCAATCCGCCCGCAGCATCAAACCCATGCGAAAAACGGACGACAGCAATTGTTATTAGATAATTGCAGCAAAGTCGAATCACGGATCCAACGGAGTTCCACAACATATTCTGCTTAAGACTGAGTTTGCTTGACAATGTTTCCTAGCCTTACCGCTTGAGCCTACGTTTTTCGGTATTTAGCGCTTTTGAGAGAAGCTCACCGAGGATATTTAATCCAAATAAAGAGCAAATGATTCTTGCAAATTTAACTCGCGTCTGCGCATCATATTCCAGAATCCATAGATTTTTCCTCAGCTTCGCTATGTAATTAATTCTGTTCTGGTCGATTTTGGGCATTGAGAAAACATTTGCGACTAACAGCACGAATAAATATGCAACAAAATTATTCGCAACTATAATATTATGCGAGCTAATTGGTTGGGTCTCGATTGCAGATAGATGTTTATCGATAATGGATTCTATGGAATTCACTACATTCGCACAGTTAGCTTTACTGCTTGTGGATGATGCGGAGTTTCTTCTGTAGACGTAGTAGCTTGAATCAATCCATTTGATTGATTTGGCATAGTAAAGTAGTTTTAACGACCAATCACTGTCTTCATTATGCTTAAGGTTTACATCGAATTTTAAATTATTGGAGACAACCAGCTGCTTTTTCACGATTTTGCCACTGGCTGATGAATAATAATTATTCTCTTTCAGTAGAGAGAGGACGGCAGTTTTAAAGTCCAGTTCATTAATTGATTTGGATATAGGAACAACCGGAAGATTCAACTTGCCAACGTTTTCGATATACTCACCCATTGGCCAAGCGACGATATCAGGCTCATTATTGTTTTGTATTGTTGATTGCAATGCAGCAAAAGCATCGGAGCCTTCAATCCAATCGTCGTTGTCTATAAACATTATGTATGACCCCGATGAGAGCCTTATGCCGTCGTTGCGGGCGGCTGATGCCCCACCGTTCATAGGCCGTCTGTAATATTTGAATCGGTCATCATTTTCAGCATATTCCTTGCAAATTATTTCAGAGGAATCCGTGGAACCATCATCTATAAGAAGGGCTTCATAGTCTGTGAAAGATTGATATTTGACTGAATCAAGACAGCGGCGAAGATAATCGGCTGAATTATAAACTGGAATAATAATTGATAAATACATCTACGTCTTTCCACGGTCATTATGGTATGCGTTGCTAACAATAGTACCTAACTTTAAATTAGAGTTCACCTGCAGCATGATGCATTTTAAGGGGATATTCTTGATGCATCTTGATGCATATCTTGCATTCATTCAGAGCACAGCGGGGTAGCGGATGATTGGACGCTCTATTATGAGAGGCTTATGATTAATTTCGTTACTTGCGCTATTCTTCTCTTTCCATTCCATAATGCTGTGAAGCGGTATTAACTGCGACTTGCTACTGTAAGGTTTTATTTTGAGGTTGATATGACAGACGATAGTGCGCTGACCCAGCTTAAAGCTGTTGAACTTTCTATTCTGAATGCAGTTGGTTTTCTTTGCGATAAGTTTGGAATTAAATGGTGGCTTGACGGGGGCACTTGCCTTGGCGCCATGCGCCATAAGGGGTTTATTCCTTGGGATGATGATATTGATATCGGGATGATGCGTTCTGATTACGATCGTTTTTGCAGCATTGCTTCTACTGAATTGCCTGACGGCTATTCCTTCCATGATTCTCGTAATTCTTCTGGTTATGCGGCGATGTTCTGTAAAGTCTATAAGGATGGCACTCGCTTCGAGAACCAGGAGGGGAGAGATTCCGGATCCGCTATGGGTATCTTCGTCGATGTCTTTCCATACGACTATCTATACGAGGAGCCTGAGATTAGATCTCGTCAGCTCAAACTTGCTTTGAATGCTCAGCGCCGTTCTTACCTATATCATTCTGGGAATATCACTGTTCCTCATCGAGGCTTCCTTGGCTTTATCGAAAAAGCTGGTTGCAAGGCGCTGCATTTTATTGAGAGAGCGTTCAATAAGGACCCCCTTGAGTATCAGCGCCAGTTCAATCGCGCTATTCCTGATAGCAGTGTTGGCGCTGTTGGCAGGGAGTGTTTAACTCTTGCTTGGCCAAATATGAATCCTGTTTCGGTGGATGACATTTTTCCTCTTGCCCAAGCGGAGTTTGAGGGAGAACTCTATCCGGTTCCGAGGCTAACCGACAAGTATCTTACAACGATGTATGGGGATTGGCGTGCCATTCCCAAAGAGGAAGACCGCCATACTCATTTACCCCTTCTAATTGACTTTGGGAATGGGGAGATTTGGGAGTCCAAGAAATAGTATGAGATCTCGCTACGTTCTTTTTTCCGCACTTTATCCGCCTCATATGGGCGGCATTGAAAACTTTACCTATAACTTGGCGCACGCACTCGTTGATCGCGGCAATGAGGTGTTGGTGGTTACGAACGATACAAATGGTTTAGGTGCCGGTATTACCGATGAAGACGGGGTAGGTGTTCTTCGCCTGCCCTGTTTTCCCTTTTTTGCGGGACGTTTTCCCGTTCCTAAAATAAATGCTTTGTCACGTAATTTGTGGAAGCGCATTGAGTGTCAGCAACTCGATGGCGTGCTCGTAAATGCTCGTTTCTACATTCATTCGCTTGACGGCATTAGGTTTGCAAAGAGTCTGAGGATAACACCTGTTGTTCTTGATCACGGCTCTGCTTTTCTTTCATTTAGCAATCCGGTGATTGATCCTTTGGTCCGTACATATGAGCGCCTAATAACGGCCTTGGGCAAGCGGTTCCATCCAGACTATTATGGCGTTTCGAGCAAGAGTGTTGAGTGGCTTAGGTCTTTTGGTATTGCAGCAAAGGGAGTTATCCCCAACTCAATCGATGCTAAGTCATTCAGAGAGATGTCGTCGGGGCGAGACTTTCGTAATGAGCTTGGTGTAGGCGCTGAGTCCTTCTTGGTCTGTTTTGTAGGGCGGCTAATTCCTGAAAAAGGCATCAAGGCCATTCTTGAGGCTTCGAGAAGTCATAGGCTTGTCGAAGCTGGCGTCGTCTTTGTTCTGGCGGGTGATGGTGCATTATCAAAAGAAGTTGATGATGCTCAAGGTGAATCGCTTAGATGGGTTGGACGGCTTTCATCTTCCGACATCTCCTCACTCCTTCAGCAGTCCGATCTGCTGTGTCTCCCTACACGGTCGGAGGGCTTTGCTACAACTTTGCTAGAGGCTTCTTCGTGCGGGTGTCCTTCTGTTGTTACGGATGTGGGCGGGGCGCGAGAGCTTTTTCCAAACGAGCATTTCGGAACAATTATTAGCTCTATGGATTCCGATAATGTTGAGCAGGCCATCTATTCGCTTGTCAAAAACCCTGATAAGTTGGCTGAGCAGTCTCGTTTATGTCGACGCATGGTTGAAAATGAGAGTTCATGGGATAAGACGGCGTCTTTGGTTGAAAAAGTGCTTTCTGGAACTAATGGGTAAAACGATCGCATGTCACCATTGCTTCTCAAGAACATCATCGTCACGGGCGGCTGCGGCTTCATCGGCAGCAACTTCGTGCACTACGTGGTGGACAACCACCCGGGCGTACATGTTACCGTCCTGGACAAGCTGACCTACGCCGGCAACCCCGAGAACATCGCGGGGCTGCCCTCCGACCGCGTGGAGCTCGTCGTGGGCGACATCTGCGACGCCGGGCTGCTGGACAGGCTCGTCCCGGGCCACGACGCCATCGTGCACTACGCCGCGGAGTCCCACAACGACAACTCCATCTCGGACCCCGAGCCCTTCCTGCGCACCAACGTCGAGGGCACCTTCCGCCTGCTGGAGGCCGTGAGGAAATACGGCATCCGCTACCACCACGTCTCCACCGACGAGGTCTACGGCGACCTGGCGCTGGACGACCCCGCCAAGTTCACCGAGGAGACGCCGTACCACCCGTCCTCGCCGTACTCGAGCACCAAGGCGTCCTCCGACATGCTCGTGCGCGCATGGACCCGCACCTACGGGCTTCGCACCACGATCTCCAACTGCTCCAACAACTACGGCCCCTACCAGCACGTGGAGAAGTTCATCCCCAGGCAGATCACCAACATCATCGACGGGGTCAAGCCGAAACTCTACGGGAAGGGCGAGAACGTCCGCGACTGGATCCACAGCGAGGACCACTCCAGCGCCGTCTGGGACATCCTCACCAAGGGCCACATGGGGGAGACCTACCTCATCGGAGCCGACGGCGAGAAGAACAACATCACCGTGCTGCGCATGATCCTCGAGGCGATGGGCCGCGACCCCGAGGACTTCGACTGGGTCGCAGACCGCCCCGGACACGACCGCCGCTACGCCATCGACAGCACGAAGCTCCAGCGCGAGCTGGGCTGGAGGCCGGCCCACACCGACTTCGCCGAGGGGCTCAAGCAGACGATCGACTGGTACGTCGCCAACGAGTCCTGGTGGCGCCCGGCCAAGGAGGCCACCGAGGCGCGCTACCGAAGGCCATTCCATTCATTCTTTGTGTCAGGCTAAGACTAGGAGGGCTTGTTGGGGCTTTTACTCCAGCGTGCATCTGATTTTTACTGGCTGGATTCCGCGAGCGAGCTGTCGCACTTGTAATTCTTGCCGACAACGGCTTGGCCGCATTTTGAGTTTTATTAAGGTGCCTATGGTATCTGAAGACTGATATGGATGCTGTTAGGAGTGCAAACAGCCGTAAATTTGCTATCGTACTAAGAGTTATCATCTATCTTGTTTATCGAATGTATAAAGAATCACCTAGATGATGCCGTAAAGCATCATGTTGATATTAAAGGACGGTTCGTACGTGACGAATTTGCCAAAAGTTCTTGTTGCGATTCCTGCTTATAACGAAGAGGAATGCATAGAGGGCACTATTCTTGAACTAAAGAGAGTGGCCCCGGATTTTGACTTCGTCGTCATTAACGACGGCTCTCGAGATTGCACTCTCGAGCTTTGTACGAATTTGGGATGCAATGTTATTAATATGCTAATTAACTGCGGCTTGACGGTTGGATTTCAAACGGCAGCTTGTTATGCGCTGGAGAATGATTACGACTACATGGTTCAATTCGATGCGGATGGACAACATCGGCCTGAGTATATTTCGGAGCTTGTTTCGAAGGCTCAATTTGACAACGCTGACATAGTAATTGGTTCTCGTTTTTTGTCGATGCGTAAAGATATGTCAATGCGCATGTTTGGTTCGAGAATGATTACTTTCCTTATTAAAATGTTAACTGGTAAAAGGATTAGTGATCCTACGTCTGGATTTCGACTTTTCAACCGAGACGTTTTAAAAGAATATTCCTGCAACGATGCGCTTAATCCTGAACCCGAGTCCATTGCCTTCTTTATCAAGCAAGGTTATAAGGTATCGGAAATACAGGTATCCATGCGCGAGCGGCAGGGTGGAGAGAGCTATTTAAATCCAATTAGGTCGATTCAATACATGGTTCGAGTATTTGTCACGCTTCTTATTGTTCAATGGTTTAGGTGATTGCATGTCAACTTCCTTGCGCGTGTTTCTTGTTGCCTGCGCTGTGATTGTTTTTATTTTCGTTGTACACAACCTCAAAAGATGCAGAATGCAGGTTTTGGATTCTGTTTTTTGGCTTTTATTTAGCACGAGCTTCGTGGTGCTTGGCGTTTTCCCGGAAATTGCCTCATTTTTTTCAAACTTGTTGGGATTTATGTCTGCATCAAATCTTGTCTTTCTATATGTTTTAGCAGTCCTAGTGGTTCGTGATTTCAGAATTTCGTTACGACTGTCAAAGCAGGAAGAGCGCCTTAATTCGCTAGTTCAGGCTGTGGCGCTTGATGCAAAGAGGAAATGAAGCAGTTTGGTTTATTCGATACTATATTGAGTATCCTAACGTGTCTTAATTTTTTGCTAAGACTCTCTTGGTGTCTTGGCATCTCATTCATCCTTTTTGCTTCTCTTTATGGCTGTTTTGCTTTGTATAGCATATGATCTCTCGCATATGATCTCTCGGGCGTTGTCCATTTGAAATAGAATTAGTTTTAGAATCGTTTATTCACTTCGTTCGTGAGGTATTTCATGAGTTGGTCGATGTTATTCGGCGAGGCTTTTGTTGTCGCCGTTGTTTTGATTTTGCCAGGCATGTTGGCTTCGCGGGCATTTGGTGTTCCCTTTAAACAATCTCTTTCCTTTGGTCCTGTAATCACTGTCTTCTTTTTGGTCTTTATGGGCATCGCTCTCCGGTTTATTGGCGTTGCCGAGGGCTATTTTGCTTTATTGATTTCGTTGTTCTTTTTTGCTGCGGTCAGTGGCATGGCGTGTTTTTTTCGATTTCACGGACGACGCGCCTTTTTTGACACCGATATCCTTACTCTACTGCCATACCTGTGTGCCCTTGGCTTGTCCGTTCCTGTGACGGTTTATCTTTTTGTTCGCGGTATTGGCTTGCCAGATAACTTTCTTCAGGTATATGACAATTCGTTTCATTTGAGTGTTGTTCAGAGTATGAAGCATGCCTCTAGTTATTCGATTCTATCTATTGGGTCCTATCTCGAGGCTGGTTCCAAAGTGTTCAGCCCTAATGCAAGTGCTGGTTTTTATCCCGCCGCTTGGCATATTGTTGCCGCTTTGGTTGCGCGTGCTTTTGATATTTCTGTCATGGCGTCAATTAATCTCACTAACTTTGTGTTTGTTGCTTTCGTATTGCCTTTAGGTGTCCAGTCTTTAATTGCAGTTCTTACCAAGGGCGATGTGCAAAAGGGCATTTGCGCCGCGGTTGTTACACTTGGTGCGATTGCTTTTCCTTGGACTCTGCTTTACTGGGGCCCCGTTTACCCTAATTTCGCAGTGTTCTGTACTATTCCTGCTGTTGCCTCCGTTTTTATTTGGTTTATGCAGGGCTTTGATGAGCGTCGTTCTGTTTGTTTGGCTGATCGTCCCGTCTTGGTTGCCATGCTTTTTGGTTTGGCGTCTCTCGTGTCCTTGCAGCCGAATGCGTTATTCACGCTCGGTATTCTTTTAGTGCCTTCGATTGTTCTTTGCTTGGGGGGCCTATTTGAACGCCAGCTGCTTCGCATCCAATCGATCTCGGTTAAGTTTGCCTATTATGCGTCACGCGGCATTGTGCTTTTGGCTGTTGCTGTCATCTGGTTTTTAATGACGAAAGCAAGTTTTTTGCAGGGAGTCATCAACTTTCACTGGCCTTCATTCACTTACATCTTTGATGCTTTATGGAGGGCATTCTCGTTCTCCTTTAATGAAAGTACGCCATGTATTCTTCTTGCGTGCCTGGTCGTTCTTGGTAGCTTTTGCGCGCTGGGCAACAGGTCCTACCGAGGCTATTTCTTTGTATACCTTTTTTCGATAATGCTGTTTGTTGTCGATGCTACTCAGGAAGGCTTTATCAGACATTTTCTTACGGGCTTTTGGTATACGGACCAATATCGTGTAGCTGCGATGACCGCGCTGTTTAGCATTCCGCTTTCGACGCTTGGTCTCGACTTTATCTTGAGAAAAGTTCAGAGCGCATTTTCCGTTTCTGTTGGGATGGACCGTTCTGCCAGGTATCTCCCCCAGGCGCTCTGCATCGTCCTGATTGCCTGCGGCTTGTTTTGGCCCGAAAGTGTCAACCCGTCCATTAACAACTATTCCCCGGTCGGATTTACTAAAAGCGTGCTTAATTACATGTATAGCATCTATGATGTCGATAATAATCTGACGTCCGATGAGTTGGCGTTTCTTGGCGAGGTCAAGCAAATGGCCGGTGATGAGCTGATTATCAACAATCCCTTTGACGGCAGTGTCTACGGATATGCCGCAAACGACCTTAATCTTATGTATCGAAAGTTCAGCTCCTTTGGCAAGGGCGAGACGGCGGTCAGCAAGCAAATCCGCCATGGACTCGACCGCATTTCTTATGATTCGCTGATTGCGCGCGACGTTAAACAGTCTGGTGCTAAGTATCTTCTTGTTCTGGATTATGGCGAGAACGGTCGTGAGGGCGTAGATATGCCGGGCTATCACAAGTCTGGCTGGACGGGCATTGATTCGGTTAATGATTGCACCCCCGGCTTCTCACTTATTTTAAGCGAGAAAGATATGCGCCTCTACTCAATTGAATAGAGGCGCTGTCCTCAATGCGGGGGTATTTAGGTTTTATCGTCCCGCTTGACTCTTTTGTCTTGACTGGAAATACCATTTTGAAATCGGGCGTGGAAGCATGTATAGGATGCTCGTGAGCAGTGCAATGATAGCGAAACGGACAATCAGATATCCGATCCACGGCGTTAGTGGAAGGCTCTCGACGATTCCAGAAACGTATTGATAAGGAAACACATTCAACTCAATAAGGTGCATGCAGAAGAGCGGGAGTGTGTACTTTCCGATCCAGGCAATGGGTTTCGTGACGCTTGGAATATGCTTGCAAGCCGTTTGACATAGCTTGAGTATTACCAATGAGCCAAAAATGCCTCCGATGACATCCTGTGTCCCGTTAACGTAGGTGTTTGTTACCATGTAGAGCTTTCCAAAGCGTAGGGCTGAGTAGCCCCAGATTCCCGCCATGAATAACCAGCAGATGGGCTCAATCGAGTTCTCTTCAAGCAGGGCATGCTTTTTAATAATCTGTCCAATGTACAAAAAGAGCGTTGCACTCAAGGCCTGAAGGATACTCCAGGGAAGCCAAATGATTTGGGCCAAAACGTTGCCGCAGAAGAAGAGACCCAGAACTAAAATCGCGGGATGGCGAAATTGGTTTACGACTGCCAGGAGCATTTTGCCAAAGAACAGCGCGAAGAGATACCAAAGGGCACCAATGGCGGATACGAATGCCGGGGTTGCGGGTGTGATTCCTCCGCATCCGTAAAGACCTGCCATAAACCAGTGGCTTGCTATCTCTGCCGGGTTAGTCTTCCCCGTTAAGATTGCCCCTAAGAATGAGCATCCAATAACGCCTATACAAGTAATCAGATAAGGCATCAGAAGCGATTTGGCATTCTTTCTAACGTAGTCGGGTGTGAGTTTAGCCTCGGGCTTGCTGAAGAATCCACTGACAATAAAGAAGAGAGGCATATCAAATGAGTAGAAAGCGGAGGCAAGCCGGTCTGGTGTCCCCAGATATGTTGAGTGGCCAATGATGACACCGGCAAGTGCTATTGCTTTTGCGACATCAAACTCGGGATATCTTTTTTTCACTGAATACTCCTTATCGGGGATCGAAATTATTTGAACGTCCTTGTCCGTTCACGCCGTTAACGTGGGCATTTCCATAAATGTTTAACTGCTTGTATTGAGTTTAGCTTACGGTCTCCTTGTTTGCAGGGTGCAGTCTTTGGGGATTCGGTCTCGTTCGAGGCCATTTGTTATAATCAATTCATTTGAGTTGCATATCATATGTGTCATGCTTGCATAGGAGTCATTGTGTCGCAAAACCAGCCACTTGTATCGGTTCTCGTGCCCATCTGTAATGTCGAGAAATATCTCGACGAGTGCCTCAGCTCTCTGCAGAATCAGACACTTAAGGATATTGAAATCATTTGCATCAATGACGGCTCTACGGATTCTTCCTTGGAGATCATCAATGGATTTGCGTCTGAAGACCCCCGATTCGTTGTTATTGATAAGCCAAATTCCGGCTACGGCGACTCCATGAATCGTGGTCTTGAAATCGCCAAGGGTAAGTATATTTCTATTCTTGAGTCCGACGATTTCTTGGATGCCGATGCGCTTGAGTTTATGGTTCAGCAGGCCGAGGACAACGAGCTCGATCTTTTTAAATGCAATTTCTGGCTCTATTGGTCGTCTCGCGATAGTTCAAGGCTTAATCGTCATGACGTCTATTTTCCCGCGATGAGTCAAGAGCTGATCGGCATGGGCGTACATAAGCCCATCGATGCGCCCGACGCATTCTGGGCCAAGCCTTCCATTTGGTCTGCACTGTATCGTAAGGACTTTCTGTCTTCCAATAACATCTCGTTTCTTCCTACTCCAGGAGCGTCCTTCCAGGACACGAGCTTCACTTTTAAGGTCCTTGCCTGTGCACAGCGCGCTATGTATTCGGGAAAAGCGTTCCTGCACTATCGTCAGGATAATGAGCATTCTTCGGTGAACAATCCGGGCAAGGTGTTTTGTGTTTGCGATGAGCATCATGAGATGTCGCGCTTCCTAAATGAGGACCGCCCTGATCTCAAGCCGGCGCTTGATCCCATTCGTGCCAAAGTGAAGTTCTATAACTACGATTGGAACCTTAACAGGCTGGCGCCTGAACTTCGTCGCGATTTTATTAGCGTCTTTTCGAATGAAATGGCTGAAGAGTTGCAGGTGAATAACATTATTTGTGCCGAAGCTCCGTTTGACCGCTACGGCTTTAATCCTGGTGAGTTTGCTCGTGTAAAGGATTTTGCCGAGAACGCTGATCTTCTTAAGGTCCAGTATTCGCTTACGGGCTCCGGTAAGCTCAATACGATTTGCGAATATTTTGCAGCTGGCGGCTTCTCTATGGTAGCTCGTATGATGAAGAGAAAGCTCCGCCGTTAATATGTCTGATTTATATTGTCCGTTGCTGTCAATCGTTGTCCCTGTTTATAACGTCGGTGGCTATCTGCTGGATACCCTCGATTCGATTGCGGTTCAGTCATACAACAATATCGAGGTCATTTGTGTTGATGACGGATCTACTGATGGTTCGAGCGAGCTGCTCGACCTGTATGCTTCTCGCGATTCCCGATTCGTCATCTATCATGAAATAAACCGAGGGGTTTCTGCTGCTAGAAATTATGGTATCGATAAGGCGCACGGTGAGATTATCCTCTTTGTGGATGCCGACGATCTGCTAAAGCCCAGCGCCTGTGAGGTCATTTGCAAGGCGTTTGATGATGAGCAACTGGTCGATATCCTTAAGTTTTCTGCTGATCCCTTCCCGGCTGAGCTCGCCAATCCGTGGCTTACATCGACCTTAACATTGGACGATGAAGTCTATTCCGGCTACAGCGATAAGCTTGTCTTTTATGCTAAGACTAGGCCTTTTCCGTGGAATGGAGCTTATCGTCTTTCTTTCTTGCGCGATCATGGGCTCTATTTTCCTGTTGGTCTGACCCTTGGCGAGGACCAGGTGTTTTCCTTTGCCACGCTAGGAAGATCTTCTCGCACAAAGCTGCTTTCTGACTCGTTGTATGACTACCGTCTGTCCCGCAAGGATTCGGCAATGTGTTTGATGGCACAAGATGAGAAGCTGCGCCTTCAGAAGCATCTGCAGGTTGTTGATTGCATCATGGCGGATTGGGATAAGCAGGGGAGATTCGAAGGCGAGTCGGGCCGCTCTATGTTGCTTTTTGTTGCGGATTTCCTCGTGTTCGATCTGCTTAATATCAAGAATCAGACAGATCGAGAGGAATTGCTGCAAGGGTTGCAGCGCGTACTTTCGAAGTATTTGTCGATTGATGATATTGGACAGTTGCTGGCGAGCGATAGAATCCTAAAGTTCTATCAACAGCTACTTGCCCAAGACGGTCCTGTTTCGTTTGGTGCATCCAGTGTATATTCATTTGTCGCTCAACTAAAGGGATATAAGGCGGCGGTGTTTATGCTGATCGATCGAGCTAAATCTTTTCTTCTTACCGCCTGCGGCGTTTCGTCCACGGAGGACATGAAGGATGGCTTATTTGAGGATGCGCCTTCTATCTCCGAGGCGATTGAGGCGCTTAAATCTCGCTCATAATTCGTTTTATGGTAATGGTGCTGTTCGCGAATTGCGGCTATTGAAGCTCTAAAGGAGGGTGGTCGGGATGTTACTCCCAACCACCCTTTTATCATGTAAGTTGCTATGAAACTCTGTTCACTGTTAAACGGCCTAGCATGCGGTATTCTGACGATACTGTTTAAGCTTTACCTGGATGGGCCCAATGATGAAGGGGTCCACGACCGATGCCACCGCTAGCGCCAGTCCGTAGGCCAGCGCTGTCGCCAATATCTATGTGGCTATCCTAAGTGGCCATGAAAGCGTCGAATATCCGCCATCTAGTACGCCGTTATAGATAACAGATGTGGCAAGCTCAATCGTTGCGTATTGCAAGAGATAAATTGAATAGGATCTTTTTGCAGTCCACTCAATGATGTTCGAGAACGTTTGCGAGTGTAGCTTGATGCCATTAAACGCAACAAATATTGCAACGGTCACGATTACCCAGTTAAAACTCGGATCGGACCTTTCGAAACCAAAATATGCGCTCACAATATCGAAGATGAAAAAAAGAATACCTATTGACTTAATAAACCTAGTTTCCCGCCTGTCTAATAATGGCGTTACACGCTTAACGAAATACCCCAAGCAAAAGAACGTGAAATACGTTCCCCCAAGCAGCGATCGCGGTATGATACGCTGAAACGTGCTTACGGCTGCTGCAAGGGTTATATGCTGAGAGTTTATGAGCAAAGAGTTTGCTGCGCATGATAGTCCGCCCCATGCGTAGATTCCTAAGGTTACGAACAGGGCAATTTTGCAGGTACGGTCATCAAGTGCTTCGAACATTTTTGCCAATACTGGCGCAATAATAATATATGGAATGAGCGCTGGAACAAACCACCAGCCACCTTGGACAAGGCTACTGGTGTATCGGATGTAGTTGGTATCCTGAAGTGAGCCAGTCACTACTTTATAGGTGTACAGAAGCCCAGCATACACAAAGATGGGTAGCAGCAACGACAGGGCTTTTCCAAAGAGATAGTCCTTGTAGCTTTTCTTTAGAGGTTTCAGTGCGAAATAGCCCGACAGGCAGAAGAATATCGGGTCGCAAATAATGGCGCCTGTGCCTACTATCACGCCAGCGTTAATGCCGCGAAAACTGCCCAGTTGCGGTGCGATGTGAACAACAACAACTAAAAACATTGAGAGGGCTCTTAGAAGATCCCAGTTTGTAAGGCGCTTATTAGTGTTCATTGAAGCCTACTCACCTATTGAATTGCGCGTTTTGTATACCTGAAGCTCCCATTGTTTCTTTTCGACCTTGGCGACCGAGTCGAGGATGAAGCCCGTTGCCAGGCTGAGGCCGCACAGGAACATGAAACACGCGGCGAGCATGGCAGTTGGGAAGCGGGGAACCAGCCCGGTGTGGAAATACTCTACGATGATGGGGATGCCGAGCGCGAGGCCGATGGCGGCGAAGATCAGGGCGATGAGGCTGAAGAATTTGAGCGGTCGGTAGTCCTTGAAGAGCGTGCCGATCATGGCGATGACCTTGATGCCGTCGCCGACCGTGTCGAGCTTGGACACTGAACCAGCGGGGCGGTCCCGGTACTCCACCGGGACATCCTTAATTCGCCAACGGTGATCGACGGCGTGGATGGAGAGCTCGGTCTCGTTCTGGAAGCCCTCGCTCAGGACGGGGAACGTCTTGACGAACGGCTGACCCATGGCGCGGTACCCCGTCATGACGTCTTCGAAGCTGTAACCGTAGATCCACTTGATCATGGCGCGGACCAGGTTGTTCCCGAAACCGTGGAAGGCGCGCTTGTTTTCCTCGGTGTAAGTGCCGTTGGAGAGGCGGTCGCCCACGGTCATATCCGCCTCTCCCGCAAGGATAGGGTCGCAGAGCGCTCGGGCTGCCTCGGCGGGATACGTGTCGTCGCCGTCGACCATGAGGTAACAGCCTGCGTCGATGTCGCGGAACATCTGACGGCACACGTTGCCCTTTCCCTGGCGCGGTTCGAGTCGCACCGTGGCGCCGTGCTCCAAGGCAATCTGGGACGTCCCATCGGTTGAGTTGTTGTCGTAGACGTAGACCGTGGCTCCGGGGAGTTCGCGGTGGAAATCGTCTATGACTTTACCTATGGTGACGGCCTCGTTATAGCAGGGAATGATAACCGCTGTGTTTGTATAGTCCAAGATGAATGCCCCCATAACTTATTACGGGTTGTTAGTATACCTGTCGCCAGATGCCTGTATTTGATATGGGGTACTTTTCCAGATTTGCATCGCTGGGTTAGTTGCCGTCTTTGAAGGCTATACTTTCCACTGTTATGAATTACGAGACAAGGAGATGGTCCGTGACTGACAGCGTAGATAGTCAGAAAGCGGTGGCTAAGCCGGCCTCTCACGCTAAAAATGATTTCGAAAAAGACAAATACATCCTGAGGCAGCTTGTCACTAAGGATTTTAAGATTAAGTATCGTCGCAGCGTTTTGGGTGTTGCGTGGTCGGTACTCAATCCACTTCTTATGATGGTCGTCATGTCCATTGTGTTCTCGACCATTTTTGGTCAGAGCCGCAATGGTTCCATAACGCCCGAGATGTATCCGCTGTACCTGATTGTCGGCAACATTACGTTCTCGGTTATGTCCGAGTCGACGAACCAGGCACTCATGTCCATCATCGCGGCGTCGTCCTTGCTTAAAAAGGTTAAGGTTCACCGCTGGGTGTTCCCGGTTCAGAAGGTGCTGTTCTCGCTCGTTAACTTTGCCTTCTCTCTGGTTGCCGTCGCGCTGGTTATGCTGTGGTTCCATGTTCTTCCTACCTGGCATTTAATCTTGCTGCCGGTTTGCCTGTTTTTGCTTATGTGCTTTTGCATGGGCTTGGGCATGATGCTCTCGGCGCTTGCCGTATTTTTCCGTGATGTTATGCACCTGTGGACCGTCGTTATCACCGCGTGGATGTATCTGACGCCTATTTTCTGGACCACCGATTACATTAGCCAGATGGCCCATTGGATTCAGGTGTTGGTTGTTGTGAATCCCATGTACAACTACCTGCAGTTCATGCGCGATATATTCTTGTTTAACACGATGCCTTCCATGTTAACGCTAGGATTTTGCGTGTTCTGGGCCGTTTTCGCTTTAGTTGTTGGTTACGCCGTGTTCCATAAGACCGAGCACAAGTTTATTCTCTATATTTAAGGAGCGCTGTTATGTCTGCGACTACGGTTGATTACAGCAAGCAGCCTCTTGCTGTTGAGGTTAAAGACGTCACTATGATCTTCAATATGGCGTCTGAGTCTTTGACGAACCTCAAGGAATACTTTATTAAGCTTGCAAAGCACGAGCTCTTCTTTGAAGAGTTCCGCGCGCTTAAGCACATCTCCTTTAATGTTCATCGTGGCGAGGTTGTCGGTCTGGTTGGTACCAACGGTTCCGGCAAGTCTACGATGCTTAAGATTATTGCTGGCGTTCTGGAGCCCAGTGAGGGCGAGGTTAAGGTTCACGGCAACATCGCCCCGCTCATCGAGCTGGGCGCCGGCTTTGATCCCGAGCTTACAGCACGCGAGAATATCTACCTTAACGGCGCTCTGCTTGGTTATACCAAGGAGTTTATTGACGCGAGCTTCGATGACATCATCGAGTTCGCCGAGCTTAAAGACTTTGTCGACATGCCGCTCAAGAACTTCTCTTCGGGCATGGTTGCTCGTATTGCCTTTGCTATCGCTACTATTACCGAGCCCGATATCCTTATTGTTGATGAGACGCTTTCTGTTGGCGACGTGTTCTTCCAGCAGAAATGCGAGCGTCGTATTCAGCATTTTATTGAGAGCGGTGATGTAACTGTGTTGTTTGTTTCTCACTCCATGGAGCAGGTTGAACGCATTTGCCAGCGTGCGGTTTGGATCGAGAAAGGCGACCTGCGCATGGATGGTCCCGTCGATGAGGTGTGCAAGGCATACCACGACCAGTTTAAGTAGGTTATAATTTGTTTTACTGTGTAGACACGCTATTGGCGTGCTTGCATGGCTTTATGCTCCATTAGCTCAGTCGGATAGAGCAGGGGACTTCTAATCCCAAGGTCGACGGTTCGAATCCGCCATGGAGCACCTGTATTTATCGAGCCGTCAAACCGACGGCTCTTCTTTTATGGAGTTGCTGATGGGCACATTTTCGTCTGTTCGTATTGAGGCAAATTCCGATCTTCTTGAGACCGGTTTATCTGGTGCAGACGATCACCATTCCTTAAAACGAGTACTTACGTACGGAACGTTTGATCTGCTTCATTATGGCCACATTCGCCTTCTTCAACAGGCATCTAAGCTCGGCGACTATCTTATCGTTGGGCTCTCAACTGATGAATTCAATGCTCTAAAAGGGAAAAAGAGCTTCTATTCCTATGATGTACGACGTGAGATGCTCGAAGCGCTGCGTTATGTTGACTTAGTAATTCCAGAAGACAATTGGGATCAAAAGCCTCGGGATATAAAGATGTATCACGCTGATGTTGTGTGCATGGGAGGCGATTGGGCTGGCGACCCTCGCTTTGAATCATTGAAAGATATTTGCGATGTTGTCTACTTGAATCGAACTCCTGGAATTTCAACTACTGAGGTAAAGGGCAAGCTTGCTCAATAAAATCGCCCCGTGTATTGCATGGTAAACACGGGGCGATTTTTTACCATTAATCAAGCAGGCGTTTCATGGCAAGATTTGAGGACCCATTTTCCAGCTCGTTATGATTGACGTGTTGGAAGTGGCTGTTAATGTCATTTGGAAGCTCGTAGATATCTCCATAGCGGCTCCAGAGGAATAAATCGGGGTTATTCGGCTCCTCGAGCTGGGTTCCCTCAAACGCTATGGCTTTAGTGGGGAAGAGATCTGCAATGGGGTAGACCCATTGTTTCTGCTTTCCATCATCAAGGTTATCGATAGCCCATATGATGCCCTTGGCGTGCTCCTTTTCGCATATGATTCGGGCCGCTTTGGACTTTTCGAGGCATCGGTCGTAATGCTTCTGAATCAGGCTATTGTTCTCGCCTGAGTAATAAGGCTCGTCATTCCAGAATGCCAGTGCTCTGTCGGACTCCATTTCTTCGACCATTTGAACACGGAGTTTTCGCTGTTCTTCGGCGAATTTGTTGTCAGTTGACGTGGCCCAGTCATAAATAAACAAATCCAGAAAACAGGGTATATTTTCATCATTATAAAGAAATCTAACTTGTCGACAGTGGGCAAAACGGTCGTAAGCAATTGAAATTCTATAGCGGTTGTCATCTTCAACGATGTTGTATAGCTTATTTAAATCATCGCGCATGATTCCAAGGTCGGTATCATCGTCCCAGGGAATGAATCCTTGATGTCTAATGGCTCCGATAAGTGTTCCGAAATTAATCCAATAATTGATGTCGTTCTCTTTGCAGAGAGTGTTGAATTCCTCCAACAGTTTTCCGCATCCAAGCTGCAAAAGTCTTAATCCGCCAGTTGCCTTGGGGAGATCTTTAAAGAAACGCTCCTTTGCCTCTTGGATAGTTTCTTCCGGTCGCTTATATTCTTCCCACGCAAAAATTATCATATGCTCGTCATGGGCATCGAGGTTCTGTGCAATCGACTCAATAATTGGAATTGCCATATTGTCGAACTTGTAGTTGATGTTCATGTTGATGCCGCTGTCGGCGACTTCAATGCGATGATAAATTCTATCTAGCTCTTCTCGCAGCCTATTAATGTCGTCATGCATAGCGTGAAGCGATCTGGATGATGCTGGCAAAAATTGTTTGATAATGTTGAGCATTGGATACTCCTTTCAATGGAATTATCTTTTTGAACAATCCGAGCGATGATTTGCTAGTAAAGTCGTAACATCTTCGCCAGTCTATAGAGTCATTTAGTAGTGACTTGGGGTCTCTTGTCCTTTACGCCTCCGTCGGCTCCGCGCCCAGCTCGTTGCGGACGAGCTCGAAGGCGGCGGCGATGGCCTTGTCCATGTCGTAGTACTTGTAGCCGCCCAGGCGACCGGCGAAGACCACGTCGCCCTCCTGCGCCGCCAGCTCCTCGTACTGCCTGTACAGGGCCTCGTTCCTGGCGTCGTTGATGGGGTAGTAGGGCTCGTCGCCGGGCTTCCAGTCCGCCGGGTACTCGCGCGTGATGACGGTCTTGTCCTGCGTGCCGAACTCGAAGTGCTTGTGCTCGATGATGCGGGTATAGGGGACCTCTCGCTCTGTGTAGTTGACCACGGCCACGCCCTGGTGGTCGGCCTCGTCGAGCGTCTCGGTCTCGAAGCGCAGGCTGCGGTACTCGAGCGTGCCCAGCTTAAAGTCGTAGAACGCGTCGATGGGGCCGCAGTAGATCGTCCTGGCGGCGATATCTGGCTCGGCGGCGATTAGCTCCTTGTACTCCACGCCGCAGCGCACCTCGACGCCCTCGAGCATGTTGGCGACCATCTTGGTGTAGCCGCCCATGGGGATGCCCTGGTAGCGGTCGTTGAAGTAGTTGTTGTCGTAGGTGAAGCGGCAGGGGAGGCGCTTGATGATGCTGGCGGGCAGGTCCTTGCAGTCGCGGCCCCACTGCTTCTCGGTGTAACCCTTCACAAGCGTCTCGAAGATGTCACGGCCGACGAGCGACAGCGCCTGCTCCTCGAGGTTTGCCGGCTCGCCGATGTTCTCGGCGGCCACCTGCTCGGCGATCTTGGCCTTGGCGTCGGCAGGCGTGACGACGCCCGGCCACATCTTGGCGAAGGTGTTCATGTTGAAGGGCATGTTGTACATGCTGCCGCGGAAGTTGGCTACCGGCGAGTTGACGTAGTTGTTGAACTCGGCGAAGCGGTTGACGTAGTCCCAGACGTCCTTCATGGAGGTGTGGAAGATATGCGCGCCGTAGCGGTGGACCTGGATGCCCTCGACGTCCTCGGTGTAGACGTTGCCGGCGATGTGGTCGCGGCGGTCGATGACCAGGACCGACTTGCCGGCGCGCCTGGCGGCGTTGGCGAAGACGGCGCCCGAGAGGCCGGCGCCGACGACGAGGTAATCGTACTGGGACATGGATGTGCTCCTTTGTATGCAATCAAACAGTTACTTAAGATTTGGGACAAATAAACCTGATAATTCTGTTCCAAGGATTAGTGTAGCAGGCGCGTTGTAGGCTTTCTTTCAGCAGCTTCAGCTCATGTGCATAGCCCCGGTTTCTAGATGATTTAAAGAATCTGCTGATTCGTCCTCAAACACTCCGGTAAGACTTTCGATACGGCATTCATTGCCTGCGGCTTTAGGTACTGCTCGTTGAGCTTCGCCTTTCTGTAGGCGTAGCGAGTGCATGTCGAGTACTTGATCAATACGTCGGTGAAGAATCGCTCCCAGCTTAGGTAGTCTCGGCTTTCGATATAGCTCGAAGGATCCTTGAGGATTTTTGGAATGTCGTTACTGGGGATGAGGCCAGATTGCAGAAGTGTCCACTCAAATGATTCCGGGAGGAACAAGCGAACGTTCTTGTAAACGCGCTGTCCGAGCACCTTTTCGATGTAGGGACCAAACGCTGCGCCGTCTCCAATGGCAAGAACGTTTTGCTCGGGGCATTCGTGAATTGTCCGCTTTAGATTTGCTACGCCGGTGGCGGTATAGCAGGGGATCCTGAGCCGGTTGCAAAGAGCGTCGTAGAATTGATAGCCAGATTTGCTATCCTCGACAACTACGGCGTCGGGTACCTCGAATCCAACATTTAGATCCTGATACAGCATACTTGCCGTGTGGTCATATAGCGGCTTGGTCACCGAGTAGAAGCGCCTGTCGCTCTTGCGGCCATTGATTGTTTTACTTGTCGTGTTGACTAGCTTCAGGATCTCATCAACGCTGTAGGGGAGCTCGTTGGCATCGCGACGAGATATCAGAACATAATAGTTGGACGAGCCGTTGACGGCTTTGGCGAAGTCCTTTGAGTAGATAAACTCGTTGCCCTCATCTAGAAAGACGATTGAATCTTCGATGATCGACAGCTCGCGTTCCCAGCGTCTGCCGGAAAGCGTTTCGCAAGGCACGTCGCAGCTGAGTGTAACGCCGCTTTCCGGTCCTCGGTCGTTGTGGTCGCGAATCATCGAGATGAGCGTCGTTTTGCCCGTGCCGCTGTTGCCGCGGATGAAGGAAATATTGCGTTTAAAGGTGAGCGTGTATTTGACTTTTGCGCGCTCCACGACAACGGTGTGTGATCCTTTCATTACTCATCAACATCCAGAAAATCATTGGTGGCACCGACGAACTCCTGCATGTTCCTGACGATGCGGCCGTCGTTATTGATGCGAATCTCAAAACGCTTCCAGGGAAATTTCATGATGTGGTAAAGGGTCACCAGCACATCCTGCTCTTTGCCAATTTTGAGCAGCCAGCGGGCGCAGTTATCTCCGCAAGTGGATGCATTGAACACCATGTTTGGTAGATTGCGCACCAGCAGCAGCGTCTTAACGCCGCCGGACAGTTCGAGTGGGGTGATCGAGCCCAGCTGCTTGCTTACGATGTTGTGGGGGCCGATGAGCTCTGATCCGTCCACGCTTTTAATGATCTGTGCGGCCATAGGGTCTTCGAACCATGAGTCCAAGTATGAGTTCCTAAAGTAGGTCTCGGTATCGTAGATGGAACCGGGGTAATCTCCCAGATGGATGCTTAGCATGCGAGTCTCCAGACGTTGTGTGGCTGCAACGATTATATGCCAGTAATAAAGTGCCGCCAGTAGCGAGGTTGCTGCTGGCGGCACTGGCATTACTGGCGTGCGAATCGGGGTTGATGGATTTGCGCGCGAGACTACTTTTCGAGTCGTTCCCTCAACAGCTCTAGCGCATGTGCGTAGCCCTGCAGGCCCTCACCGGTGATGGTGGCGAAGCAGGCCAGGCGGGCGTAGCTCACCTGGCGGAAGTCCTCGCGGGTCTCGACGGCGCTGATGTGGACCTCCACAGCCGGGATTGCGACGGCTTTGAGCGCGTCCAGGATGGCCACGCTCGTATGCGTGTAGGCGGCCGGGTTGATGACGATGCCGTCGACCTTGCCGTAGGCCTCCTGGATCTTGTCGACGATGCTGCCCTCGTGGTTAGACTGGAAGACCTCGACCTCGTCGAAGCCCTGTGCGGCGCCTGCCTCCTGGCAGATCTGGACCAGGCGGTCGTAGTTGTCGCTGCCGTAGGTACCCGGCTCGCGAATGCCGAGCAAGTTGAGGTTGGGGCCGTTGATGACGAGTGCTTTCATGGTTGCTTCCTTTGCGGTTGGTCGATTTGGCGAGGCGGAATGAAAAACCACCACAAAGGTGCCTGTCCCCTTTGTGTTGGTTTTTGTTAGAGAGCGGGTGGGAGGGTGTCGAGTACGGCGCGGGCGGTGTTGGCTGCGCAGTCGCGTGAGTCGATGATGTAGTCGGCCCAGGCGCGGTAGCGCGGCATGCGTTGCTCGGCGAGCTTATCGATGCCGTCGCGGGCGGTGATGGGGCGTCCCTTGTGGGCGAGCTCGTCAAGCTTACGGTTGAGCATCACGATCTGACTGTTCTGGTGCAGCAGTGGGTAGTTCTCGTCGCGCGTGACCACGCCGCCGCCCGTGGAAAGTACCAGGCCGCTGCGCTTGGAGATGTCGGCCAGCGCCGCCGTCTCCCGCTCGCGGAAGGCCGCCTCGCCGCGCTCGACGATAAAGTCGGCGCAGGGCATGCCTAGACGCTCCTCAAGTGCGCGATCCAGGTCGATGTGCTCGCGACCCGTGAGCTGGGCGATCTGCTCGCCTACGCGGGTCTTGCCCGAACCCGGCATACCGATCAAGGCGATGTTCTGCTCGCGGCGAGACAGGCGCTCCGTTACGTTCAAGATGCGCTCGCGCGGGGTGACTTGGCCGGTGTAGCGCTCGACAGCCTGTGCCGCCTGGGCAACAAGCATAAGCAGGCCGCCGACGCAGGGGATGCCGCGGCGCTCGGCCTCGAGCATTAGACCCGTGCGGGCGGGGTTGTAGACGATGTCGATGACGCCCTCGAGCGCATCGAGGCCTTCGAGCGTGCAGGGAGCGTCGGGGCAGTGGGGGAACATACCGGCAGGCGTACAGTTGACGAGCAGCGCGGCATCGGATTGCTGGGAGCTGTTGCCGTAGTTGACCTCGCTCGTGCGGCCCACGGACACCACGGTGGCGCCCAGGTCGCCGAGCACCATGCTGGCCGTGGTGCCGGCACCACCGGTGGCGCCAAGCACGAGGACCTTCTTGCCGGCAACCTCTACGCCCAACTCCTCGACCAGGCACTGAAAACCAAAGTAGTCGGTGTTGTCGCCGCGCAGACGACCGTCAGGTAGGCGTGTGATGGTGTTGACGTTGCCCATGCGCTCGGCCAGCGGACTCAGCTCGTCCAGGTATTCCATGACGGCGCGCTTGTAGGGGATGGTCACGTTGGCGCCCTCCCATTCGTCGCCCGTCATAAAGGTCGCGAGGTCCTCGGGCTCGCGCTCAAAACGCACGTACTCGAGTCCCGCGAGTTCCTTGTAGATGGTCGGGGTGTAGCTGTGGCCCAACACGCGGCCCAGTACGCCGTAGGGACGGGTTGCGGCGGTATCTGGCATCTAGAGCACCTCCGTGTAGCTGCCAAAGTAGGTGAAGCTCTCGCACACGTCGTCGATGGAATCGAGCAGGTCGTCGAGGGCCTTGCTGCCAAAGGGGCAGTCCAGGTCAAAGTAGAACATAAACTCAAAGTCGTGCCCGGGGATGGGGCGGCTTTCGAGCTTGATGAGGTTGATGTTGAGCGCGTAAAAGCGCTCGAGTACGCGATAGAGTGCGCCCGGCTCGTTGGCCGTGGTAATCATGAGCGAGGTGCGGTTGGCGCCGGGGTAGACGCGCGGCTCGCGGCTGATGACGACAAAGCGCGTGTAGTTGTTGTCCGAGTCTTGGATATTGGGCTCCAACACCTCGAGGCCATACAGCGTGGCACAGCTGCGCGATGCGATGGCGGCAACATCGGTGCGTTCGGAGTTGGCGACCATCTCAGCCGACATGGCCGTGTTGGGGTACTTGGTGGCGCGCAGGCCGTGGTTCTCGATAAAGCCGGCGCACTGGGCAATGGCTTGGCCGTGGCTGTAGACCTCGCACACGTCGGCGAGCTTGGTGCCGGGCTTGACGAGCAAGTTGTGGTCGATTTTGAGTCGCAGCGAGCGCACGATGTGGAAATCGAACTGGGCGAGCAGGTCGTAGACGGCGTTGACCGATCCGGCAGTTGAGTTCTCGATGGGCAGCACGCCAAACTCGCAGAACCCGTCGCGCACGGCTCGCATGACGCCCTCAAAGGTCTCAAAGAACGCAATATCGGGCACGTCGAAGAGCTTGCACGCGGCTATCTGGCTATAGGCACCTTCCACGCCCTGGCAGGCAACGGTGGCAGTTTGAGGGAAGGGCGTGTCGGAGGCTGCAGCCGTGGCGTGGGCCTTTTGCGAGACGGTGATGCCCTTGAGCTCGTTGATGTAGCGCTGCTGCTCGGCCTTGCTCATGCTCATGAGGAGGCGGAACAGGGTGATGGTTTGGGCCTCGTAGCGCTCGGGCGCGCGACTGGCGAGGTTGTTGAGTTTGGAGCGCTCGCGGGCGGGGTCGAAGACGGCCTTGCCCATCTCGATCTTTGATTTGGCGACCTCGGTGGCAATGTCCATACGCTCGACAAAGCTGTTGAGGAGCGTGGTGTCGATGCCATCGATGGCCTGGCGGATGTCAGCAAGGTCCATAGGGACCCCTTTCACGTGTCGGTGATTTTTCTGGGACGGGGATTAAAAAATCATTAGGTACACAATGATTTTTTAATCCCCGTCCCAGAAAAATCACTGGGTGGGCGTGGGGGCCGGAGTTGGCCCCCAGAGATTTTTAGAGCTGGGCGGCGTCCTCGAGGAGGGCGTCCCAGATGGCGAGCGCCGCGGCTGCTTCGGCTACGGGGACGGCTCGGGGGACGATGCAGGGATCGTGACGACCGTGGACCGAGAGCTCGGCATTTTCCATGGCGTCCATGTCTACGGTCTGCTGCTCGCGGCCAATCGAGGGCGTCGGCTTTACGGCCATGCGCCACATGACGGGCGCGCCGGTGGAGATGCCGCCCAGGATGCCGCCGGCGTTGTTGGATTCAACCTCGATCTCGCCCGACTCTGCATCGATGCGATACGGGTCGTTGTTCTCGCTGCCGCGCATGGCGGCCACGGCAAAGCCCATGCCAAACTCCACGCCCTTTACGGCGGGAATGCCAAACGCGATTTGCGCGATGCGGTTCTCGATGCCGTCGAACATGGGGTCGCCGATGCCCGCGGGAAGCCCGTAAATGCCGCACTCCACGATGCCGCCGACGCTGTCGAGTTCATCGCGCGCGGCCAGAATCTCCTCGCGCATGCGACCGGCAGCGGCGGCGTCAATGCAGGGCAGGTCGTTCGTAAGGATCGCCTTGCGGTCGGTCTCATGATAGACCATGTCGTCCATGGGTAGGTCGGAGATGCCGCCGATCTGCGCGACGTGCGCCATGACCTGAATACCGCGGGCCTCGAGTGCCTGCAGCGCAATGCCGCCGGCGATGCATAAGGGGGCCGTTAGGCGGCCGGAGAAATGCCCGCCACCAGCGACATCGTGCATGTTGTGGTACTTCACGCGCGCAGGGAAGTCCGCATGTCCGGGACGGGGCTTGCGGCGCAGCTCGGAGTAATCCTTGGAGCGCGTGTTGGTGTTCTCGATAATCGCTGCGATGGGTGCGCCGGTGGTGTGTCCATCGACCACACCGGCGATGATATGCGCGGCGTCGGCCTCGCGGCGCTTGGTCGCGGTCTCGTCGCGACCGGGGGCGCGACGGTCGAGGAAGGCCTGCAGCTTCTCCTGGTCCACGGCGATGCCCGCCGGGATGCCATCGAGCGAGCAGCCGATGGCGGGGGAGTGCGATTGGCCGAAGATGCTTACGCGCAAGACGTTGCCAAAGGTCGAGGACATGCTATTCCTCCTCGAGCGTGACCTTGCCGCCCAGCAGGCGGTAGTGGTCAAAGAAATCGGGATAGGACTTGTTGACGGCCTCGGCGCCGTGGATCACAACTTCGCCAGTGGCGCGGCTCGCAGCGATGGCGGCCATCATGGCGATGCGGTGGTCGTTGTGCGAATCGACCTCGCCGCCAGTAAAGGCGTCGACACCCTTGATGATGAGGTCGTCGCCGGCAATGCGCACCTGTGCGCCCAGTGCGGTGAGCTCGCGGGTGGTAGTGGCCAGACGGTCGGATTCCTTGATACGCAGACGGGCGCAATCGCGGATAAAGGTGCGGCCCTGTGCCAGCGAGGCCACGGCCGAGATAACGGGTACCAGGTCGGGAATGTCGTGGGCACTCATCTCAAAGCCGGCGAGCTTGTCGGACTGCACGGTGGCGGCGTTGGTGGAGCGCACGATGCGGGCGCCAAAGCGCGAAAGCGCAGCAAGCACGTTGCGGTCGCCCTGTGCGGAGCTCAGCGACACACCCTCCACGGTGATGGGGTCGGAGCCGATGGCGCCGGCGCACAGCCAAAAGGCAGCGTTGGACCAGTCGCCCTCGACGGCCACGTTGCCGGGCGTGCGATACGAGCCACTGCTCACGCGGAAGTTCGTGACCTCGGGCTGACCGTCCTTGGCGGGAATGCGCTCGACGTTGACCTCAACGCCAAAGGCCTTCATGGCCTGGATCGTCAGGTTGATGTAGGGGCGGCTCTCAATGAGGCCGGTCACCTGCACGCAGGAGGGCTGGGCGAGCAACGGGGCTGCCAGCAGCAGGCCCGAGATGTACTGCGAGCTTACGTTGCCCGGCAGCACAAAGGTGCCCGGGCGCATGCGGCCGCTCGTCTTGAGCGGAAAACCGCCCAGACCCTGCAGGTCGCAGCCGGCGGCGATAATCTCGTCCGAGAGCGGGGACAGCGGGCGGGCGCCCAAGCGTCCCTGACCCACAAAAGTTGCTTCTGCGCCCAGCGCGCAGGCGACGGGCAACATAAAGCGGAGCGTGGAGCCGCTTTCGCCGCAGTCGAGCGTTCCGCCGGCAAGGGCCTTGAGCAGGCCAAACTCAATACTCTTCATAGTGGGATGGACCTGGAAGCCATCCTCGACGGTCTCGATGCGAGCGCCCAGTGCCGTAAGGCAACGCACCGTAGCCTCGATGTCGGCGCAGGTGGTGTTGCAGGTAACGTGCGTCTCGCCGTTGGCAAGCGCGGCGCAGATGATCAGGCGATGCGCCATCGACTTGGACGCGATGGCGGGAACGGTGCCCTTAAGCGGGGACGGGTTGATGCGGGCTAGCATGCGGATGCGTCTCCCTTCTGGCCGAGGCCCTCGGCAATGAGTTCGTGGAAAGTGGAAAGCGGCGTGCGGTCGATGCTGCAGCGGCCAATGCCGTGCGGAATCACCAGGTCGATGGTGTCACCCGCGCGCTTCTTGTCGTGGAGCGCCTCGGCAAAGACGGCATCGGCATTGAGGTCGCAGCGGGTCTTGAGGCCGTGGCGGGCGCAGAGCTCCTCAATACGGCCGGGCAGTGCAGCATCGCAAACGCCATGCAGGGCTGCGGCACGCGTGATGATGCCCATGCCGATCGACACGCAGTTGCCGTGTCCGAGCTCAAAGTGCTCGCAGGCCTCGACGGCGTGTCCGGCGCTGTGTCCAAAGTTGAGCAGCTTGCGCTGGTTGGTTTCGTGCTCGTCGGCGACGACCACGGCGCGCTTGATGTCGATGTTGCGGGCGATGATGAGTGCTACGCGGGCCACATCGCGGTTGAGCAGCTCCAGCGTGAGCGGGGTCTTCTCCAGCTCGGCGAAAAGCTCCGGGTCGGCGATCACGGCGTGCTTGACGACCTCGCCGCAGCCGTCGGCGAACTGCTCGGGCGTGAGGGTGGCCAGGCACCCCACGTCGGCGATAACCACGCTCGGCTGCCAAAAGGCGCCGGCCAAGTTCTTGCCGGCAGCCAGGTCGATGGCGGTCTTGCCGCCCACCGACGAATCCACCATGGCGAGCAGGCTCGTCGGGATCTGCACAAACTTGCAGCCGCGCATGTAGGTCGCGGCCACAAAGCCCGCCACATCGCCCACGACGCCGCCCCCGAGTGCCACGATCACGTCGGAGCGCGAAAGCTCGTGCTCGGCCACAAACTCCAAAATGGCAACATAGGTTTCGGCGCGCTTATGGGCCTCGCCGGCCTCGAAGGTGCAGATGCTCACCTCGTAGCCTGATGCCTCCAGGCTCTGCTTAACGGGCATCTGGTAGAGCGGGCCTACGTTGGTGTCCGTCACGATGACGGCCTTGGCGCCGCCGGCAGTGGCGCGCACGAGCGGTCCCGCCTGCTCCAGCAAAAACGTGCCAACATGCACCTGGTAGGGGCGTGCGGTGTCGATATCGATGGTAATCGCCATAAGCTTCGGTCCTTTCGACCTGGCGTGATAGGTGGTCTAGTGGGAGGCTTCGTCGTCGAGTGCGCGCTTAATGCGGTCGCCCTCGGCAAGGAGATTCTCCAGATAGCGCTGGTCGCGGTCCTTAAGGGCGCGGCTGTAGGCGCCGAGCGATTCGATAAGATGGTCGATCTCGAAGGCGAGCGCATCGGCGTCGTCGATCATAAGCTCGGACCACATCTGAGGATTGAGGTGCGCCACGCGGGTGAGATCGCGGTAGCTACCGGCCGAAAAGCCGTGGTGGACCTGGGCGGTGGGGCTCTTGACGTAGGCGTTGGATACCACATGCGCAAGCTGGCTCGTGAAGGCGATGACGCGGTCGTGCTCGGCGGCGCTGGTCACGCTGAACTTGCCAAAGCCCAGGGGGCGCACCATCTCGCGCACCTGGCCCAAAAGCTCCAGCTTGAGCGCATCGTCCACCGCGGGTGGCACGAGCACGAGCGGGGCGCCCTGGAACAGGTCGGCGCGGGAGTGCGCGTAGCCCGAGAACTGGGTGCCCGCCATGGGGTGCGCACCCACAAAGTAAAAGCCGTGCTCGCGGGCAAGCTCAAAGGCGCGCTCGCACACGATGCCCTTGACGCCCACCGTGTCGATCACCACGGGGCCCATGATGGCCTCGGTGTCGGTGGCGTCGGCGAGTGCCCGGGCATGCGCCTCGAGCCACTCGATGCAGGCCTCGGGGTAGCAGGCAAGGACGATGATGTCGCATTCGCCGAGTGTCTCGTCGTTGAGCTCTCCGGCGACAGTGCCCATGCTGGCGGCCGTCATGACATCATCATCGGGGTCCCAGGCCAGCACGCGAACGCCCGCCTGCGCATAGCAGCGGGCAAAGCTGCCGCCGATGAGGCCCAGGCCCACGATGCCCGCGCATTTGGGGCCGCCCTGGTTAACGCGCGCGTTTCTCACCGTACCCATGGGCTACTCCATGGTCTCTTGGCAGACGACCTCGCGGATGGCGCGAATGCGGCGCATGGTGTCGTCGAACTGGTCGGGGGTGAGGGCCTGAGCGCCGTCGGACCATGCGCGGCTGGGCTCGTCGTGGACCTCGATCTCCAGGCCGTTGGCGCCGCAGGCGGTCGCGGCGAGCGCCATGGGCTCAACGTAGCGGGTGTAGCCGGTGGCGTGGCTGGGGTCGGCGACGACGGGCAGGTGCGACAGGTGGTGCAGAACCGGCACGGCGTTGAGGTCGAAGGTATTGCGGGTGCGGGTCTCGAAGGTGCGGATACCGCGCTCGCACAGGATGACGTTGTCGTTGCCCTCGCTCATGATGTACTCGGCTGCCATAAGCAGCTCGTCGATCGTGCCGGACATGCCGCGCTTGAGCAGAATTGGGGTCTGGGTCTTGCCGACCTCCTTGAGCAGGGGGAAGTTCTGGGCGTTGCGGGCGCCGATTTGCATGACGTCAATCTTCTTGTCAAGGAAGACCTGCACGTCGCGTGGGTCCATGATCTCGGTGACAATCGGCATGTCGAGCTCGGCAGACGCCTCGCACAGCAGGTCGAGGCCGGCGGGGCCCATGCCCTGGTAGGCGTAGGGGGA
Source organism: Collinsella aerofaciens (assembly GCF_040926405.1). GTDB lineage: Bacteria > Actinomycetota > Coriobacteriia > Coriobacteriales > Coriobacteriaceae > Collinsella. Next base: position 13,683 of record NZ_JBCOIG010000019.1, on the reverse strand, counting down.
GGTGCGGGGCTTGTAGGCACCGCCGCGCAGCATCGTGGCGCCGGCGGCCTTCACGCGGCGTGCGATGCGAATGAGGTTCTCGCCCTCGACGGAGCAGGGGCCGGCGATGACTTGGAACTGGTCGCCGCCGATCTTGACGCCGTGACCGCAGTCGATGACGGAGTCCTCGGGGTGGAACTTACGGTTGGCACGCTTAAAAGGCTCGGAGACGCGCTGCACGCGCTCGACGACGTCCATGGACTCGAGCAGGAACGGGTCGATCTTGGTCGTATCGCCCACCAGGCCGATGATCGTCTCGTTCTCGCCGCGCGAGACATCGGTCTTCAGACCCTTTTTCTCAATCCAGCTGACGATATGGCTTACGGCCTCGTCGCTGGTGCTCTGCTTTAAAATTGCAATCATGGTGTGCCTCTCACCTCGATGGATAACTTTTGCAAAAACGGCCCGCATCGCGAGCCGTGTATATGGTGCATGTGAGTTTATACTATCTGACTCGCTTTTGCCTTCTAAAGTGGGCCGTTGCGCCTCGTCTCCCACGGAATTGCAAAGCTTTTTCTTTTATTTTGATAGGCCGTGGTGCACTTGGGTATAATGCCAAACGTTGGCCCTATTAGCTCAGGGGATTAGAGCGTCTGCCTCCGGAGCAGAAGGCCGTTGGTTCGAATCCAACATGGGGCACCATCGAACGTAAGACCGTCCGAACCTCGCATGGTCCGGGCGGTTTTTCTTATACCGACGCGACGTGATGGGACGTGGTATGGCAGCAACGGATATCGAGCGCGGACTCTCGACCGCCGAGGTCGAGGAGCGTATCGCCGCCGGTAAGATCAACCGCAACATGGAGCTCAAGACCAAGTCGGTCAAAGAGCTCATCATCGAGAACCTCTGCACGCTGTTCAATTTGATCAACGTGATCTTGGCGTTCCTGGTCATTTTGACCGGTTCGTTTAAGAATCTGACGTTCCTGTTCGTGGTGTTCCTCAATACCGCTATTGGCGTCATCCAGTCCATGCGTTCCAAGAAGATGGTCGATAAGCTCACGCTGCTGACCTCCAAGAAGGCCATCGCGGTGCGCGACGGCGCCGAGGTGGAGCTCGACCTGGACCAGATCGTGCTCGACGACATCATCCGCCTGGGGCGCGGCGACCAGATTCCCGCCGACGCTGTGGTGGTTTCGGGCGAGGCGCTCGTGAACGAGAGCTTGCTGACGGGCGAGAGCGACCTTATCAAGAAACAGCCCGGTTCCGAGCTCATGAGCGGCAGCTTTATCGACTCGGGCCTGCTGCGCGCCCGCGTGATCCATGTCGGCGCCGACAACTACGTGGCCAAAATTAATAACGAAGCCAAGTACGTCAAAAAGGTCAATTCCGAGATCATGAACGCGCTTAACGCCATCGTGCGCTTTGCGAGCATCATCATGATCCCGCTCGGTTTGGCGTTGTTTGCCTCGAGTGTGAGCGAGCTGTGGGATGCCGCGGGAACCCCGGGTGATAGTGCGCTTTCGTGGTGCTTCTCCGAGTTGTTGGCTGGTCATGTGCCTTCGTCGGCGCTGCTGTCCACGGTGGGCGCCCTGCTGGGCATGATCCCCCAAGGCCTGGTACTGCTGACCTCGTCGGTGCTCGCCATCGCCACGGTGCGTCTGGCCCGCCGCAAGGTGCTGGCACAGCAGCTCTACTGCATCGAGACGCTCGCTCGCGTCGACGTGCTGTGCCTGGATAAGACGGGCACCATCACGTCGGGCCGCATGGAGGTCGAGGGCACGTATCCGCTGCCGGTTGAGGGCGTTAGCCTTGGCGCCGGCTCGGACGAAGCGGCTGTTCCCGTCGATACCACGGTACTCGATTTTGCGCTGGCTAACGTGGCGCGTGCGACTTCGGCCGATGCCAACGAGACCTGCCAGGCGCTGCTTAACTATTACGCCGATCGCCCGGTCGAGGTGTCTGAGCCGCTGTCGGTCATTCCGTTCTCGTCCTCCAAAAAGTGGAGCGGCGCGTCGTTTGCGCAGGGCTCCTATGTGATGGGTGCGGCGCAGTTTGTGCTCTCCGATCGTGTGTTTTCGCAGGTCGAGAACCGTGTCGCCGAGCTTGCCGATACCTGCCGCGTGCTCGTGGTGGCGCGCGTGGACGGCTTTTCGCCCGATGGCGATATGGTGGGCGAGGCCGAGCCCGTGGGCTTTGTGACCATCCGCGACGAGATCCGTACTTCGGCGGCCGAAACCATCGGCTACTTTAACGAGCAGGGCGTGACCCTCAACGTGATCAGTGGCGACGACCCGCGTACGGTGTCGTCGATCGCGCGCGTGGTGGGCGTGCCGGGGGCGGACGCTTATGTGGACGCCACGACGCTCGATACGCCGGCCAAGCTCGATGCCGCAGTGGACCGCTACCATGTCTTTGGTCGTGTGACCCCGCAGCAGAAGCGCGAGCTCGTGCAGGCGCTCAAGCGCCGCGAGCACACCGTGGCCATGACGGGCGACGGCGTCAACGACGTGCTGGCGCTCAAGGAGGCCGACTGCTCCGTCGCCATGGCGGCTGGCTCCGATGCCGCGCGCAACGTGGCCGAGATCGTACTCGTCGACAACGACTTTGCCTCGATGCCCGCCGTGGTGGCCGAGGGCCGTCGCTCCATCAACAACCTGCAGCGTTCGGCGTCGCTGTTCCTGACCAAGACGCTGTTCTCGATGGGCCTGGCGGCGCTGTGCATCGCGCTTCCGCCGTACCCCTTCGAGCCCATCCAGATGACGCTCATTAACTTCTTCTGCATCGGCGCGCCGGGCTTTGTGTTGGGCCTGGAGCCCAACAATGCTCGCGTGAAGGGTGCGTTTTTGACGAACGTACTCAAGCGTGCACTGCCGGCGTCGATTGCGGTCATTTTGGCTGCGGCGCTCGATATCTTTGTGGCGCGCGTGTTTGGCTTTAGCCAGCTCACGCTGTCTACGATGTGCTTGCTTACGTCGTGCGCGGCGAGCGTCAGCCTGATCTGGCGCATGTCGCAGCCTCTCACGCCCTTACGTGTGGTGCTCTTTGTGTTTGTAGTCGCCGGCATCTTGGTGGGCGTTATCGGATTCCCGGAGCTGCTGTCCATTGCCAACCTGTCGATGGGCCAGATGGTTATCTTGGCTGTCATCGTGGTCTTTACCTGCTCGGTGTTCTTTAAACTCGCCACGATGATGGATTCGCTCAAGCCGCGTCGTCGTCATGCCGCAACTGGTTTTGGCCGCGGTGTGCGCGTCCGTCTGGGTCGCGGTGGCGGCAAGGTGAGCTCGACGGGTTCGACGGCCGAGCGTTTTGCCAAGCGCGTTGCCGCCGACATGGCGCAGCGCCGCGAAGATCGCACCGCTCGCGAGGCCGAGGCCCGCGCACTTGAGGGCGTGGCCCAGGCCCAGCCCAAGAAAAAGAAGAGTACCGGAGCCAAGCGCTCTCGCGTGACCAAGTCCGCCCAAGGCATCAAAGTCTCGATGCCAAGCAAAAAGAAGAAGTAGCTACGCGCCCTGGCGATGTTGAATTGGTGCCTTGTTCCTGTGGGGCCGTGGCGATGTTATGCTCTAACCTCGATTGTTTGAATTGCTTCGAAAAGAGGATGCCGTGATCTGCCCGCATTGCCTTAAGACTATCGAGGACGGCGCCTCGTTCTGCCCCTACTGCAACGCCTATGTGGGTCCGGGCGATGGTCCCGAGCACACCGAGTTCGTGTTCTGTGAGGGCTGCGGTGCCCGTCTTTCTCCACATGATCGTACGTGCCCCAAATGCGGACGCCCCGCTCCGGGTATCCTCTCCGAGGACGCGGCCGCATCCGACCTGGCAGCGGGCCGCACGGCGGGCTTTCCGCGCCTAACGCAAGAGCAGATCGATACCGAGGTGCCTCATGCGCCGGCCTCTGCCGCTGCGGTGCTCTCAGACGCCGCCGACCCCAATGAGACCTGCGTGCTGCCGGCTTTCGATAAGGATTTCGGTATTCCCAAGGTCGATATTCCCACGCCGGTTTCCCTGCACGACGATGCTCAAAAACCCAAGCGCAAGGTGCATCCCGACGAGGACGCCTATCACAAGCACAAGCGTCATATCCCCAAGCCGCTTATTATCATCGCGGTCCTTGCCGTCGTGTGCGGTGGTGCGTATTGGTTCGTGACGGCCGATCCCATGGGTGTCATGCCTGGCTTCTATGACCAGTTTGGCCAGGCCGCGCAGACGACCTTCCCCACGCGCCAAAAGGGCGAGGCGACTGAGGACGATACCAAGCAGGACGATTCTGCCGAGGTGGTCCAGGAAGATACCGTGCTGACCGATGACCAGCTCTACACCAAGCTCGACAGCCTGTATCAGACCATTGTGTCGTACAACAATGATCAGATCGGCGAGGTCATCGATTCCTTTAACAACGGTTATCTCCGAACGCCGCTGTCCACCCGTCAGGAGCTGTCGCAGAGTGCCTACGCCCTGCGCGACCAGATCAAAAAGACGCAAGATGAGCTTAACAACCTTAAGTATCAGGACGATACGGTCTATGCGGATGACATCGCCCACTTAAAGCAGCTTGCCGAGTGGATGTATGAGCGCGTCGACGTAATCTGCCAGAGCTGGGATATCTCGCTGGCCATTCCCGATGGCGAGTCGATGAGTTCCCACCAAAGCGAGATCCTGGCGCCCATCGCACAGGGCGGCAACAGCGCGCTGAATCAGTACGACGCCAACGTGGGCTCCTGGAAGCCGCAGCAGCGTTCCTAAAATTAGTTCGCCATAGTCGGCATAACCTACGTGCGCAATTGATGTAAGCGCATGCTTATTGCTACAATTCGTACAAATATGCTTTAAACGCACGAGGAAGGAACCACATGTTTGGTTTTAAGAAAAAGCTCTACACGCCCGAGTATCAGCTTGCCGGCGACGAGTGCGCCGTTATCGAGACGTCGAAGGGTACCATCAAGGTCAAGTTTGACGGTGAGGGCGCTCCCATTCATGTCGCGAACTTCTGCGAGCTTTCCACGATGGGTTTCTATGATGGCCTTAAATTCCATCGCTATGTGCCCGGTTTTGTCATTCAGGGCGGCGACCCCAATACCCGCGATATGTCCGGCGCTGACGTCGCTGCCGGTCTTGAGGGCCCCGACGGCATGCCCGGTACCGGTGGCCCCGGCTACTGCATCAAGGGCGAGTTTGCCACCAATCCGCGCAACAGCCATGTCGATGGTGCCCTTGCCATGGCACGCTCCATGGACCCCGATTCCGCGGGTTCGCAGTTCTACTTCTGCTTGGGTGCCCAGCATAACCTCGATTCCGGGTACACCGTCTTTGGTACCACGGTCGAGGGTCTCGATGTGATTTCGCAGCTGCGTGCCGGCGACGAGATCGTCCATGTCGAGATCGTTCACGAGTAAAGGGGACTTCCTTGAATAGCCAGCTGATCCAACAGGGCCGCGCCGCTTACCGCGCGGGTGATTTTTCCGCTGCAGCCCAGATGCTTGGGGCGGCAAAAACTCCCGATGAGATTATGGGCGAGGCCGATCATCTTCGTGGCAACGCCTTGATGCACCTGGGCATGTATGCCGAGGCCGCCGAGGCCTATGCCGCCGCCCTCAACGACGGCACCTATGGCAAGCGCGGCGCGCTGCTCACCAACCGCGGCAAGGCACTCGCCGCCGTGGGCGACTACACAACGGCCGCTCAGGCGTTCTCTGCTGCTACGCAGGATGCTTCCTATGCCACGCCGTTCAAGGCCTATCTGGGCTTGGGTAACGCGCTGTTCCAGTCGGGCGACTATGCCAACGCGGGTACTGCCTTCCGTCAGGCCGCCATCGACGGCGCCAATCCGGCCCCTGCCGCCGCGCTCGGCGAGCTCGGTCGTTGCTTCATTAAGCTCGGCCGTCCGGCGGATGCCGTGGAGACCTACCGCACGGCTATCGACTTTGCCGGTCCCCGCGACGACACGCGCGCGCTCAACGCTGGCATGGGTCAGGCGCTTTCTGCCGCCGGCCGTCCCTCCGACGCACTCGACGCCTTTAACGCCGCTACTGCCGATGGCATCTACCAGCTCACCTCCGAGCAGGCCGATGAGCTTGCCCGCGTGCACGATTCGCTTGCCGCGCTGTCTGCCCAGACGGCTATGGCCACGGCTCCGGCGCCCGCGATGGACGCTCCTGTCGTCGATCCGCTCGATCCTACGGGCGCGACCGGTCAGTTTATGCCCGATCCCTCGGACACCGGCTTCTTTACGCTGTCCGAGTCCGAGATGGTCCAGCAGGACCGTCAGGATCGTAAGCAGGCCAAGGTCCGTCGTCGCCATCGCCACACGGGTCTTAAAGTCTTCATCGTGCTGCTTCTGCTCATTTTGATCGCCGCGGGCGGTCTGGGCTTTGCCTACACGCGCGGCTTTGGCTTCCCGTCCCAGGAGTCTGTCGTTACCGATCTGTTCCAGGCTGCCGGCGACGGTGACACCGCAAAGGCCGAGTCTTGCCTGGCCTCGAGCCTGTCCGAGGACGCCAAGTCGATGATCATCTCCTCGATTCCGCAGGGTGCCACCGTGTCTGTCGAGGGCATGGATCAGTCCATGACCGAGACGACCGCCAAGGTGAAGGCATCGCTGTCCAAGGGCGGCGAGCAGGAGTACACCGTCAAATTCGTGCGTTCCGACAACCATATCGGCTGGGCCGTTTCCTCGCTCGATATGGATTTCTCGGCTGCTGACAACCAGTAGTGACCTTATGGGATTTAGCTTTGCCCGGCGCTTCACCGCAAGTGAGGTGCCGGGCTTACGCTAGTATGATGAGCTAGTAGTTTTCCAGCAATCATCCAACACATCAGGAGTTGCGTTGTTTTCTTTGATGGATATGTTCTTCGGTAGCTATGCGGGCGATCTTGCCATCGACCTCGGCACCGCAAATACGCTTGTCTCCGTGCGCGGCAAGGGCATCGTCATTCGCGAGCCCTCTGTTGTCGCCATCGACAAGAACGACGAGCGCATCCTGGCGGTCGGTATCGAGGCAAAGCGCATGCTCGGCCGTACGCCCGGCAACATCGTGGCCGTTCGTCCCCTGAAGGACGGCGTCATCGCCGACTTCGATGTTACCGAGGCCATGCTCCGCTACTTTATCGACAAGGCTTCCGAGAAGCGCTATCCGTGGACCCCGCGTCCGCGCGTTGTCGTCTGCGTTCCCTCCGGCGTCACGTCGGTCGAGAAGCGTGCCGTCTTTGAGGCCACGATTCAGGCCGGCGCTCGCCAGGCCTATCTGATCGAAGAGCCTATGGCCGCCGCTATCGGCGCCGACCTGCCCGTCGAGGAGCCCACCGGCTCCATGGTCATCGACATCGGTGGCGGTACCACCGAGGTCGCTGTTATCGCTATGGGCGGCATCGTCGTCTCGCAGTCCATCCGTATTGCCGGTGACGAGTTCGATCAGGCCATCCTCACGCACGTTCGCGATGCCTACAACCTGGCCATCGGCGAGCGTACGGCAGAGGACATCAAGATCAAGGTCGGCTCCGCCGTGCCGCTCAAGGACGAGCTCGACGTCGAGGTCAACGGCCGCGACGTGATCACCGGTCTGCCCAAGACCGTGCGCATCGAGAGCGAGGAGATCCGTCGCGCACTCAACAAGCCGCTTGACGAGATGGCCAAGGCCGTCAAGGACGCACTCGATGCCACGCCGCCCGATCTTGCCTCGGACCTTATGTACTACGGCATTTTGCTGACCGGTGGCGGCGCGCTGCTGCGCGGTCTCGACGTGCGCCTGCGCGATGAGACCGGCGTTTCGGTCAACGTCAGTCCTACGGCGCTCGATAACGTCGTTAACGGCTGCGCCCGCGTGCTCGAGGCCAATGCGTTTGATGGTGGCTTCGTCCAGACCAATGCTTAATTTCCAAAAGGTGGATTCCATTTGGCACGATCTTCGGGTTTCTCCACAAATCTGAATACCAAGCGACAATCAACGGGTATGCGCCCGTTGATTGTTTTCAGCCTGATTTCGGTGTTGCTGCTCACGTTTTACATCCGCGAGGGCGAGGCAGGACCGATTCATGCCGTGCGTTCGGGCGTAACGACGATTACCTCGCCGGTGCGCTTTGTGGGTTCGGCTGTGGCGGCTCCCTTCAATGCGATCGGCAACGTGTTCTCTAACCTTACGGCGTCGCAGGACACGCTTGACGAGCTTAAGAAGCAAAATGAGGAGCTGACCTCTAAGGTTGCCGAGCTCTCCGAGGCTCAAAAGACTGCTGAGCGTCTGGAAGGGCTGGTCGGCCTGCAGTCGACCTATAAC